>NZ_FOII01000004.1:0-526808 GCF_900111625.1 Variovorax sp. OV084
GCCAACCCGGGCGTCGACCTCGGCTTCGGCACCTTCGGCCAGACGACCTACTCGCCGAACAAGGCGCGCTTCATCCTCACGCTGACGAAGACGCTGTAATCCATACAACAACGAGGTGCGGCCCAAGCTGCCGCGCCATTCCATTTCCATCCGAAGGAGAAAACTCATGAAGCTGGTCACAGCCATCATCAAACCGTTCAAGCTCGATGAGGTGCGCGAAGCACTGTCGGCCATCGGCGTGCAGGGGATTACCGTCACTGAGGTCAAGGGCTTCGGTCGCCAGAAGGGGCACACCGAGCTCTACCGCGGCGCGGAGTACGTGGTCGACTTCCTGCCCAAGGTCAAGATCGAAGCGGCCGTCTCCGACGACCTGGTCGATCGCGTGATCGAGGCTGTCGAAGGCGCGGCACGCACCGGCAAGATCGGCGACGGCAAGATTTTTGTCTACAACCTCGAACAAGTCGTGCGCATCCGCACCGGCGAAACGGGCCGCGAAGCCCTCTGATCGAGTCCAGGCCCGAAAGAACAACGATTATGAAAAAACTGCTTGTCTCTCTTGCGCTCGGCTTGAGCGTGTTGGCTGCCGGTACTGCCGGCTTCGCGCAAACTCCCGCTGCGGCCACGGCCGAAGCACCGGCCGCGTCGGCATCGGCCCCCGCTGCCGCGCCTGCAGCCGCAGCAGCTCCGGCCGCTGCCGCCGACGCAGCTCCCGCGGCGCCCGCCGCCGCACCCGCTCCGAAGATCGACTCCGGCGACACCGCCTGGATGCTGACTTCGACGCTTCTCGTGATCCTGATGACCATTCCCGGCCTCGCGCTGTTCTACGGTGGCCTGGGCCGCTCGAAGAACATGCTGTCGGTGCTGATGCAGGTCTTCGTGATCTTCTCGCTGATCAGCATCCTGTGGGCCATCTACGGCTACAGCCTGGCCTTCTCCGGTGACGGCAACTTCTTCGGAGGATTCGACAAGATCTTCATGAAGGGCATCACGCAGGAGACCTTCGGCGCGCTGACCACGATTCCCGAATACGTGTTCGTCGCCTTCCAGGGCACTTTCGCGGCCATCACCGTGGCGCTGATCGTCGGCGCGTTCGCGGAGCGTGCCAAGTTCTCGGCCGTGCTGCTGTTCTCGGTGCTGTGGTTCACCTTCAGCTACGTGCCGATCGCCCACATCGTGTGGGGCGGCGGCCTGCTGGGCAAGGACGGCGCACTCGACTTCGCTGGCGGCACCGTGGTGCACATCAACGCCGGTGTGGCTGGCCTGGTCGGCGCCTACATGGTCGGCAAGCGCGTCGGCTACGGCAAGGAAGCATTCACGCCTCACTCGCTCACGCTCACCATGGTCGGCGCTTCGCTGCTGTGGGTCGGCTGGTTCGGCTTCAACGCCGGCTCGGCTGGTGCTGCCAACGCCGTCGCCGGCCTGGCCTTCATCAACACGGTGCTCGCCACCGCTGCCGCGGCCCTGTCGTGGATCCTGGGTGAAAGCCTGCACAAGGGCAAGGCCTCGATGCTGGGCGCTGCGTCCGGTGCCGTTGCCGGCCTCGTGGCTGTCACGCCTGCCGCCGGTTTCATCGGCCCGATGGGTTCGATCGTGCTGGGCCTGCTGGCCGGCCTGATCTGCCTGTGGGGCGTGGGCGGCCTGAAGCGCATGCTCGGTGCCGACGACGCGTTCGACGTGTTCGGCGTGCACGGCGTGGGCGGTATCCTGGGTGCCATCCTGACCGGCGTGTTCGCGGCCAAGGGCCTCGGCGGCACCGGCGGCGCAACGCCCGACACCTTCGCGATGGGCGCACAGGTCTGGATCCAGATCAAGAGCGTGGCGCTCACCGTCGTGTGGTCTGGCGTGGTTGCCTTCATCGCCTACAAGATCGCCGACCTGACCCTCGGCCTGCGTGTGTCGGAAGAGGAAGAGCGCGAAGGCCTCGACATCTCGTCGCACGGCGAAACGGCTTACAACCGCTGATCTGCTCTGGCCGGGTTGCCTTCGGGCAGCCCCGCCACTGAAACGACCACCACCTTTTACAAGAACAATTCTTCGTAACGAGTTTTTCAAGCGAGGTCTCCTTTGGATGTTCAGCCCGCAAGCGCTCCGGCGCCAGCGGGCTTTTTTTTGCCCTTTGCCGCGATGGCCGGGGGCACAATCGCGACACCATGTGGACCTCCCTCGAAGACAGCCTCTGCGAACTCGGCGAGTCGCCGTTCTGGCATCCCCAGGAGCGCTCGCTCTATTGGCTCGACATTCCCGGCCGCGCCGTGCTGCGCACCCGCGGCGACATCGGCTCCGCCAATGCCAGGGTCGAGCGATGGCCGCTGTCCACCGAGCCCGGCTGCATGGCGCCCGCGCGCAGTGGCGGCCTCGTGATTGCGCTGCGCGACGGCATCTACCGCGCGCGCGAGTGGGGCGGCGAACTGGTCGCGATGGCGCGCGTGGAGCACGACGTGCGCACCATGCGCTTCAACGACGGCAAGTGCGATGCGCTGGGCCGCTTCTGGGGCGGTTCGCTCAACGAAGCCAAGGACCGCGCCAATGCCGCGCTCTATTGCTTCGATGCACGCCCCGACACCGGCGTCTCGCCCACGCTGACGCAGATGGCCAACGAGTCCACCACCGCCAACGGCCTCGCCTTCTCGCCCGATGCCCGCACCCTCTACTGGGCCGACACCGCCGCGCACGTGGTGTGCGCGTGGGACTGGGACGCCGAGGGCAACTCGCTCTCGCACGCCCGCGTGTTCCACCAGTTCGACGCCAAGCCAGAAGGCTGGACGCCCGAAGCACCGATGGGCTACCAAGGCCGCCCCGACGGCGCCACCATCGACGCGCAAGGCCACTACTGGGTTGCCATGTTCGAAGGCGCGCAGCTGCTGCGCTTTGCACCTTCGGGCGAAATCGTGGCCTCTGTTCCCGTGCCTGTTCAATGCCCGACCATGCCCTGCTTCGGCGGCGACGACCTGAAGACGTTGTTCGTCACCAGCGGCCGCAAGGGTCGGCCTGCTGCCGAGATCGAGCGACTTCCCGCCTCGGGCACGGTGATTTCCATGCGGGTCGATACGCCTGGACTGCCGGTCAGCTTCTTTGAGGACTAGGGTGAGTTGTGACGTGGTTTGTTCAGGGCGCGCGATCACGCCGACGGGGGACATTCGCGCAGGGGAGTACCCGGTGTCATTCGCACGCGCCCTGAACAAAAGCACAAGAACCGCATGGCCCTGCAACACATCCCACCCATCCAGTGCCTGCTGACCTTCGAGGCAGTGGCCCGGCTGCGCCACGCGGGCCGCGCAGCCGATGAGTTGTGCGTCACGCCCAGTGCGGTGAGCCACCGCATCCGGCAGCTCGAATCGCACATCGGCTTCAAGCTCTTCGGCCGCAGCGACTTCAGCCTCACGGCCGACGGTGCAGCCTACCTCGCGAACGTGCGCACGGGGCTTGCTGCGCTGCAGGCCACGCCGCTCGGCGCCAACGCCGCCCAACGCGCCACGCGCCTGCGCATCGCCGTCACGCCGACCTTCAGCCGCCAGTTCCTCATGCCGAGGCTGGAGCTGTTCCGCAACATCTATCCAGACATCGAACTGGTGCTGCAGGTGTCGATCCCGCTGCTCGACGTCACGGCCGAGCAGGCTGACCTCGAAGTGCGCTACGGCCCCGGCGGGTACGCCGACTGCGAGCACCGGCTCCTGCTCGAGGAGCAGGTCGTGCCCGCCTGCAGCCCGAGCTACCTCAACGAGTTCGGCCCCTTCACCGGTTTTCGCACTGCGGCGGAGATTGCCAGCGCACGGCTGATCCGCAGCCCGCTCGAACCCTGGGGCACCTGGTTCGCGAGCTGCGGGCTCGACCAGCCCGAGCCCAACATCGGCTCGCAGTTCAACGACCTGGGGCTTGTGTACGACGCCGCGGCCAGCGGCTTTGGCGTGGCGCTGGTACGGCAGAAGATGGGCGCGGCGTGGTTCGAATCGGGCCGGCTGGTGGCGCTGTCCGACCAGGCTGTGCTGTCGCCGCACCGGCACTACATCTGCTGGCAGCCGGGCACGCTCGAGCGCTGGGAATGCGCGGCCTTTGCCGACTGGCTCGAACAGAGCCTGCGCTGAACCCGCGAAGTTCTTTCAAGCGCCCGGCAAAAATCCATCAACCCGGGCCTGCCGCAATGTCCGTAGAGTGCGGGTAAAACCGAGACATCCCGCGAGCAGAAGAAAAGAGGTCGCCGCATGAACGCGCCGCTCACCCCCACGCAAAACGATTCGCTACAGAAAACAGAGCGCCAGTCCCAGGTGGTGCGAGCGCTGCAGGCTCATCTGCCAGCCCACGCCCTGATCTGGCACGCAGAAGACACCACCCCCTACGAGTGCGACGGCCTCACCGCCTACCGCGCCCGCCCGCTCGTGGTGGCCTTGCCCGAAACCGAGGCGCAGGTGGCCGCCGTGCTCAAGACCTGCCACCAGCTCGGCGTGCCCGTGGTGGCGCGCGGGGCGGGTACCGGGCTCTCGGGCGGCGCCATGCCGCACACCATGGGCGTGACCATGTCGCTCGCCAAGTTCAACCGCATCCTGAAGATCGATCCGGTCAGCCGCACGGCCATCGTGCAGTGCGGCGTGCGCAACCTGGCCATCAGCGAGGCGGCCGCGCCCTTCAACCTCTACTACGCGCCCGATCCGTCGAGCCAGATCGCCTGCACCATCGGTGGCAACGTCGCCGAGAACTCGGGCGGCGTGCATTGCCTGAAGTACGGCCTGACGCTGCACAACGTGCTGCGCGTGCGCGGCTTCACCGCCGAAGGCGAGCCCATCGAATTCGGCGGCGAGGCGCTCGACGCGCCGGGGCTCGACCTGCTCGCGCTCGTCATCGGCAGCGAAGGCATGCTGGCCGTGACCACCGAAGTCACCGTCAAGCTCGTGCCCAAGCCGCAGCTCGCGCGCTGCATCATGGCCAGCTTCGACGACGTGCGCAAAGCCGGCGACGCAGTGGCCGCGGTGATCGCGGCCGGCATCATCCCGGCAGGGCTGGAGATGATGGACAAGCCCATGACCGCCGCCGTCGAAGACTTCGTGCGCGCCGGCTACGACCTCGATGCCGCCGCCATCCTGCTGTGCGAATCCGACGGCACGCCCGAGGAAGTGGAAGAAGAAATCGGCCGCATGACCGCCGTGCTGCGTGGCTGCGGCGCGACCGCCATCGCAGTGAGCAGCAGCGAAGAAGAGCGCATGAAGTTCTGGAGCGGGCGCAAGAACGCGTTCCCCGCCTCGGGCCGCATCAGCCCCGACTACATGTGCCTCGACTCGACCATTCCGCGCAAGCGCCTGGCCGACATCCTGCTGGCCATTCAGGAGATGGAGAAGAAATACAACCTGCGCTGCTGCAACGTGTTCCACGCGGGCGACGGCAACCTGCATCCGCTGGTGCTGTTCGACGCCAACGACCCCGACGAGCTGCACCGCTGCGAGCTGTTCGGCGCCGACATCCTGGAGACCAGCGTCGCGATGGGCGGCACCGTGTCGGGCGAGCATGGCGTGGGCGTGGAAAAGCTCAACAGCATGTGCGTGCAGTTCACTGCCGCGGAGAACGAGCAGATGTTCGGCGTCAAGCGCGCCTTCGATCCCGAGGGCATGCTGAACCCCGGCAAGGTGATTCCCACGCTGCAGCGCTGCGCCGAGTACGGCAAGCAGGTGGTGCGCGGGGGCAAGCTGTCGCATCCCGATCTGCCGAGGTTCTGATGGCGATGGACACCGCACTCCACCAGATCGTCGAGCGCATCCGCGCCGCCACTGCCGACGCCACGCCGCTGTGCATTCGCGGCGGCGGCACCAAGGATTTCTACGGCGAGCCGCCGCAAGGCGAGCTGCTCGACACGCGTTCGCTCGCTGGCATCACCAGTTATGAGCCCAGCGAGCTGGTCGTCACCGCGCGCGCCGGTACGCCGCTCGCCGAACTCGAAGCGGCGCTGGCGGAGAAGGGCCAGTGCCTGCCGTTCGAGCCGCCGTGCTTCGGCAGCAACGGCACCGTCGGTGGCATGGTCGCCGCAGGCCTCAGCGGCCCGGCGCGCGCCAGCGTCGGCGCGGTGCGCGACTACGTGCTCGGCGCCACGATCGTCAACGGCCGCGGCGAGGTGCTGACCTTCGGCGGCCAGGTGATGAAGAACGTCGCGGGCTACGACGTCTCACGCGTGCTGGCCGGCTCGCTCGGCACGCTGGGCGTGATCGCCGAGGTGAGTCTCAAGGTGCTGCCCGTGGCGCCCGCCGAAGCCACGCTCGAGTTCGCTTGCAACCAGACCGATGCGTTGCGGCTGCTCAATGAGTGGGGCGGCCGGCCGCTGCCGCTCAACGCGAGTTGCTGGCTCGAATACGAAGGGCAGGGCACGCTCTATCTGCGTTTGCGCGGTGCGGTCGCCGCGGTGGAAGCGGCATGCACGCACCTCGGCGGCGAGCGCAAGGACAACGCGCGCGCCGCCGCCGACTGGCAATCGCTGCGCGACCAGCAACTGCCGTGGTTCGCCACGAACGAAGGCACGGATGCGCTGTGGCGCCTGTCGGTGCCGCAGACCGCGCCCATGCTCTCGCTCGACGGCGCCGCGCCGCTGATCGAATGGCACGGCGGCCAGCGCTGGTACAAGGCTGCGCCCGAACAGGCCGCGCGCATCCGCGAGATCGCACGCGCGGCGGGTGGCCATGCCACGCTGTTCCGTCTGCCCGACCTAGGCACGCAACAAGGCAGTGTCCCGCGCTTCGATGTACTGAGCTCTCCTGTCGAACGCATCCATCGCGCGCTGATGCGCGAGTTCGATCCTCACGGCATCTTCAACCGCGGCCGCCTGCTCGCCCTCATGTAAAACAACAAGAACCGACAGACATGCAAACCGAGCTCGCCCCCGAATTTCGCGGTACCGACGAAGGCCGCGAAGCCGAAGCCATTCTGCGCAAGTGCGTGCACTGCGGCTTCTGCACCGCCACCTGCCCGACCTACCAGCTGCTCGGTGACGAGCTGGACGGTCCGCGCGGGCGCATCTACCTCATCAAGCAGGTGCTCGAGGGCAAGGAGCCCACGCGCAGCACGCAGCTGCACCTCGACCGCTGCCTCACCTGCCGCAACTGCGAAAGCACCTGCCCGAGCGGCGTGCAGTACGGCAACCTCGTCGACATCGGCCGCAAGATCGTCGACCAGAAGGTGCCGCGCCCCGCGATGGAATCGGCACAGCGCTGGCTGCTGAAGGAGGGCCTGTCGTCGCCGCTCTTCGGCCCCGCGATGAAGCTCGGCCAGTCGGTGCGCGGCCTGTTGCCCGAGGCGCTGAAAGCCAAGGTGCCCGCGAAGCAGGAAGCCGGCGCATGGCCCACTGCCACGCATGCACGCAAGGTGCTGATGCTCGCGGGCTGCGTGCAGCCGTCGATGATGCCCAACATCAACAGCGCCACCGCGCGCGTGCTCGACGCAGCCGGCATCCAGGCGGTGATTGCGCCGGCGGCCGGCTGCTGCGGCGCGGTGAAGTTCCACCTGAACGACCAGGACGGCGGTAAGGCGCAGATGCGCGCCAACATCGACGCGTGGTGGCCCTTGGTGGAGCGCCGTCCTGACGAAGGTGGAGTCGAAGCCATCGTCATGAACGCGTCGGGCTGCGGCGTCACCGTGCTCGAGTACGGCCACATCCTCCAGCACGACGCTGCCTATGCGCTGAAGGCCGCGCGCATCAGCGAGCTCACGCGCGACCTGGGCGAGCTGCTGCCCGATCTCGTGCCCGCGCTCAAGGCCCGCGTGAAGGCGCCTGCGGGCGTGGTGGCCTATCACCCGCCGTGCACGCTGCAGCACGGCCAGAAGCTGCGCGGCGGCGTCGAGACGCACCTGCGCGCGCTCGGCTTCGACATTCGCGTGGCAATGAACGAATCGCACCTGTGCTGCGGCTCGGCCGGCACCTACTCGGTGCTGCAGCCCGAGCTGGCCTATCCGCTGCGCGACCGCAAGCTCGGCCACCTGAAGCAGCTGCAGCCCACCACCATCGCGTCGGCCAACATCGGCTGCATCACGCACCTGCAAAGCGGCAGCGGCGACACGCCGGTGCGGCACTGGGTCGAACTGCTGGACGCGGCGCTGTCTGACAAGGCCTGATCGCACAAGCAGGAGGGCGTTGGTCCGACTCCCGCGAAGCCGGTTCGCGGCGCATCATGGCTGCACCGAATCTGCAAGGAGCCAGTGCCATGTCCCATGTTGTCGCATCCCTTATTCCTTCCACGCTGCGGCGCGTGCTGCTGGCCTGCACCTGCGCGGCCGGTGCGGTGGCCGCGCAGGCGCAAGGCGCCATGCCGCCCTGGCAGGGCGCGGGCCCGGCGCGCTATGTGTGCGGTGGTATCGGCTCCGACGAATCGACGGCCATGCGCGCCGCCATGAAAGACCATCCGCTGGCATTGCTGTTCGCGCGCGCCGATGGCGCCTACCTGGCCAATGTCGACGTGACGATCAAGGGCGGTGACGCCAACAACGCCGCCGCACTGGCGTTCCGCGCCAGCGGCCCGGTCTGCCTGGTCGACCTGCCGAACGGGCGCTACGTGATCGATGCGGCCATGCCCGGCGAAGGCGCCAAGACCCAGAGCGTGACGGTGGGCGGGGGCTCGAAGACGGCCGACTTCAGGTTCTGAGCGGTCAGGGCAGGGGGGCTTCAGCCTGCCGCCAGCGCAGCCTCGACGTCGCGCGTGAGCGAGGCTGGCGTGTCCAGCGGCGCATAGCGCTTGAGCACGCTGCCGTCGCGCCCGATCAGGAACTTGGTGAAGTTCCACTTGATGGCCGTGCTGCCCAGCAGGCCCGGCTTTTCCTTGGTGAGCCACTGGTAGAGCGGCGCGGCGTTGCTGCCGTTCACGTCGATCTTCTCCATCATCGGGAAGCTCACGCCATAGTTCTTGGTGCAGAAGGCGCCGATTTCCTCGTTGCTGCCCGGGTCTTGCGCGCCGAACTGGTTCGACGGAAAGCCCAGCACCGTGAGCCCCTGGTCGGCGTACTTCTCATGCAGCGCCTCCAGCCCCGCGAACTGCGGCGTGAAGCCGCATTTGCTGGCGGTGTTGACGATCAGCAGCACCTTGCCCTTGAAGGCGGAGAGCTTCACCGGCTTGCCGTCGATCTGGTTGGCCTCGAAGTCGTAGACGCTGGTCATGCTGTTGTTCCTCAGATGGGAGAAGAGGCGCGATCATCGCGCCGCGCGGGCGTTCGTGCAAACGCTGCCCAGACGGCGCCCAGCACGATCAGCGCGCCGCCAGCGAGGATGCGCGGGCTCATGTCGGCCGCACCCAGCGCCACCGACGACACGCTCGCGAACAGCACCTCCGACAGCATGATTACCGAGGTTGCGGCGGCCGCGAGCCGGGCCGCGCCGTACTGCAGGCACACATTGGCGAAGACGAACGCTATGCCCAGCGGCACCGCCCAGCCGAGCCAGCCCGGCGAGGCGTGCAGCGGCGAATCGAACGCGCCGAGCGCGGTGCCGCCCAGCGCCGTGATGCCGGCCACGATGGCGCAGCCGCAGAACATTGCCAGTGCGCGCGACTCGCCCGGGGCCTGCCGCAGATGGCGCAGCGCGATGTTGGTAACGGCAAAGCCGAAGCCCGCCGCCACGCCCAGCCAGTCGGGCGGGCTCGACGGCACCGGCCAGTCGGCGCCCGGCGCCTTCAGCACCACCACCACGCCGGTCAGCGCCAGCGCCACGCGCGCGAGCGCGCCGCCGGTCGGCCGCTCACCCAGCAGCAGCCAGCCCAGCAGCACACTCCACAGCGGCATCAGATAGAACAGCAGCACCACGCGCACCACGTCGCCCTGCGTCACGGCCCAGTTGAAACCCACGTTGGTGAAGCCGGCCGCGAAGCCCAGCACCGCCAGCATCGGAAAGGCCGCGAAGCCTTTCCACGCGTGCCGGCGCATGAGGCCCATCACCGTCGCGATGGCCAGGTAGATGAGGCAGGTGGCCCACAACGGATGCATGCCATGGCCTGCGATCTGGCGGAAGGGAAACCACGAAACGCCCCAGACGAAGGCGTTGAAGATCAGGGCGAGCGCGGGCATGGTGGCGTTGGAAAAGGGTGGAGCGCCGGGCGCGCCGGCCGTTTCACCAACGCGGGCGCGCGATGTCAGTGATGCTTGTCGCTACGGGCGATGGCCAAGAGGTGCTCGACCTCTTCAGGGTACTTCTTGAGGTTGTTCTCGTGCCAGCGCTTGATGAGCCACATGCAGCCCGCCACGACGAGACCGAATGCGCTGATCGCGCCGTAAGCCGAGAGGCCCAGCCCCGTGCACACGCTGTAGAAGCCGCCCAGCAGAAGAATGCAGGCCTGCTCGTTGAAGTTCTGCACCGCGATGGAGCGGCCCGCGCCCATCAGGTTGTGGCCGCGGTGCTGCAGCAGCGCATTCATCGGCACCACCAGGAAGCCGCCCAGGCCACCCAGCAGAATCAGGAACGGCACCGCCAGCCACACGTTGCTGATGAAGTTCATGCAGATCACCATCAGCCCCATCGCGATGCCCATGGGGATCACGCGCGTGGCCATGTCCAGCCGCATGCGCATCGAGGCCACGATGGCGCCCACGGCCGTGCCGATGGTCACCACACCCGTCAGCGCCGAGGCCTGCGTGGTGTTGTAGCCCAGCGCCAGCGAGGCCCAGGCCAGCACGATGTACTTGAGGTTGCCGCCAGCGCCCCAGAACAGCGTGGTGGTGGCCAGCGAGATCTGGCCGAGGCGGTCGCGCCACAGGCGGGCGTTGCAATGCCAGAAGTCGGGCAGCAGCGCGGCGATGTTGCGTGCCATGCCGTGCTCGGGGTTGGAGCGCAGCGGGCGCATCTCGACGCCGGTGTGCGGAATGCGCGTGTTGAACCAGGCCGCCAGCACGTAGACGAAGATCAGCACCGCGATTGCGGCCTCGGCCGGCGTGTCGATGCCGGTGTCGATGAACGGGAGATCGAAGGCCAGCAGCTTGCTGGAAATGGCATGCCCCACCAGCGTGCCGCCGAGCACGATGCCCAGCAGGATCGACGCGATGGTCAGCCCCTCGATCCAGCCGTTGGCCTTGACCAGCTGGGACGCCGGCAGCAGCTCCGTCAGGATGCCGTACTTGGCCGGCGAATACGCCGCAGCGCCCAGCCCCACGATCGAATAGGACAGCAGCGGGTGCGAGCCGAACAGCATCATCAGGCAGCCCACCACCTTGATGGCATTGCTGATGAACATCACCTTGCCCTTGGGCAGGGCGTCGGCAAAGGCCCCCACCAGCGGCGCCAGCACCACATAGAAGACCGCGAAGATCGGCACCAGTGCCGCGCGCTGCCATTCAGGCGCGCCCGAACTTCGCATGAGATCGACGGCAACAACGAAAAGCGCTTGGTCGGCCAGCGACGAAAAGAACTGGGCCGACATGATCGTGTAGAAACCGCGCTTCATCGATGGGCTGGCTGGCCAGAGGGTCTGCTGGCGGTAGTGAAAAAGTGTCGCGTTGCGGGCGAATGGGCGGTTATAGCACGGGGGTGCGACGCGGAATCCGGCGTCCCCACGGTGTTCGACCTCATTCCCGAAGATGCTAAAACGTGGTCTGCATTGTCCCCGAGTCTCTCCCGGAACCACCCATGCCGCGTCCCATACTCGCAACTGTCCATACCGACGCCCTGCGTCACAACCTCGACCGGGCGCGCCGCTCGGCCCTTGAAGCCCGCGTCTGGGCCGTCGTCAAGGCCAACGCCTATGGCCATGGCATCGAGCGGGTCTATGAGGGATTGCGCGGCGCCGACGGCTTCGCGCTGCTCGATCTGGCCGAAGCCGAGCGCGTGCGCGCCCTCGGCTGGCGCGGCCCGGTGCTGCTGCTGGAAGGCGTGTTCGACGCCCGCGACCTGGAGCTGTGCTCGCGGCTGGACCTCTGGCACACCGTGCATTGCGACGAGCAGATCGACATGCTCGCCGCCCACAAGACCCTGAAGCCGCAGCGCGTGTTCCTGAAGATGAATTCGGGCATGAACCGCCTGGGCTTCACGCCCGAGCGCTTCGGCTCCGCCTGGACCCGTCTCAACGCGCTCACGCAGGTCGACGAGATCTCGCTCATGACCCACTTCAGCGACGCCGACGGCGCGCGCGGCATCGGCCACCAGTTCGAGACCTTCGAGCGCGTCACCCGCGACCTGCCGGGCGAACGCTCCATCGCCAACAGCGCCGCCACCCTGCGCCACGCCGACCAGACGCGTGGCGACTGGGTGCGCCCCGGCATCCTGCTGTACGGCAGCGCGCCCGACTTTCCCGAACACGATTCGGCGCACTGGCAGCTGCAGCCCACCATGACGCTGTCGACCCAGCTCATCTCGGTGCAGACGCTGAAGGCCGGCGACACCATCGGCTACGGCTCCAACTTCACGGCCGAGGGGCCGCTCACCATCGGCGTGGCGGCGGTCGGCTATGCCGACGGCTATCCGCGCCACTGCAACACCGGCACGCCGGTGCTGGTGAACGGCGTGCGCACCCGCATGGTCGGCCGCGTGAGCATGGACATGATCACTGTCGACCTCACGAACGTGCCCGACGCCAAGTTCGGCAGCGAGGTCACGCTGTGGGGCAAGTCGGCCAAGACGGGCGCCGTGCTCCCCATCGACGAGGTCGCGCGAGCCGCGGGCACCGTCGGCTATGAACTGATGTGCGCCGTGGCGCAGCGCGTACCCTTCGCTCCCGTCGAAGGTCAATGAAGATCCTTTCCAACTGGCGCTCCGTGCGCCTGTGGGAAACGCAGGTCGAACGCGACCTGCATCGCGACTACAGCCTGCGCACGCACGGCATCCTGATCGGCACCTTCACGCTGTTGCTGATGTGGGGCGTGTCGGCGCTGCAGATGCACCTGCTGCATGTCGATTCGCTGGCGGTGCGCTACTTCCTCACGCTGGGCGTGGGGTACCTGAGCTATCTGCTGGTGCTGCGCTGGTGGGCGAGGCGGCTGGTCGAGGGCCGCAAGACGGACTTCGATGTCGATGCGCCCGACGTTGACTTCGGCAGCGGACGCGGCGGCGGCTCCCAGAGCCACGTGAGCGTCGGCGATGCCCATGGCGGTGGTGGAGGCGGCGATGGCAGTGCCCTGTCCGACGTGGCGAGCGGCGCGCTCGAAGTCGCCGGCTCCGCGGACGAAGGCGCGATCATCGTCGTGCCGGTGGTCGCCATCTTCCTGATCTGCGTGGCCATCCTGTTCGGCGCCGGCTCGCTCGTGCTGCTGTACTTCAGCTGGGACGCTCTTCTGGCCGTGGCCATCGAAGTCGCCTTCTCGTACGTGTCGGCACGCGCCGCGGTGCGCGTGGCGCGCGAAGGCTGGCTCATGGCCGCCGTGCGGCTCACGTGGAAGCCGCTGCTGGGCGCGGTCGCGAGCGCAGTGATCCTCGGCGCGCTGCTCGATCACTTCATGCCGCAGGTCAACTCCTTGCCCGAGGCGGTGCGCGTTCTGCTGAAGAAGCACTGAGTTCACACGGCGCGAAACACCTCAGGAAAATCGCCCGTCTTCTGTCCGTCGCGCCACGCGAGGCCCGCGGTGTCCAACGGCCCGGGCAACAAGGACGGACGATGCCTCAGCCTGAGTTCGTCGTCGGCGTAGAGGATGGCAAAGGCCCTGCGCTTCTCGTTGAAGTTCACGCCGGGGCCGGCATGGTGCAGCGCCCGGTAGTTGAAGACCACCACGTCGCCCGGGTCCACCTCGTAGCCCACGATGTCGAAGGCGCTGCGATTGGCTTCGATGTCCGGCAGTTCGAATTCATCGTCCAGCACCTCGATCTTGCTGCCGCTCAGCCCGTAGTGCGTTTTCCAGAGGTGCGAGCCGCGCACCACCTCGATGGCGGTCTCGCGCGGCATGTGGTCGACCGGCATCCACACGCGCACGATGCGGTGGCTGTCGGCCAGTCCATAGGACGTGTCCTGGTGCCAGGGCGTCTCGGCGGCAGGGCCGCGGCCCTTGTAGAACAGCTGGTCGTAAATCCAGCGCAGCCGTCTCGTCACGGTCAGCTGCTTGGCGATCTCGCCGGCGCCTGACTCGAACACCACGCGCTGGAGCATGCCGTTCTTCATCGAAGGCATCTGGTCGATCAGCAGATAGAGCGGGTCGGCATCCACCACGGTCGCGTAGGGCGAAGGAGCGCGGCGCTGCTGCTCGATGCCGTCCTGGGCCAGTTGGATCCATTCGGGCGAGATGATCTTGCGCAGGCACACCACGCCATCCCTCAGGAACCGAAGGCGCTCGTCGATGCTTACGCTGCGAAGCAAAGGGTTGCTCATAAAGATCTCCAAGGCCTGCTTGCCCGTTTTCAGGCACTCTCCCCTGTCGTTGTCGCTCG
Source organism: Variovorax sp. OV084 (assembly GCF_900111625.1). Taxonomy (NCBI): domain Bacteria; kingdom Pseudomonadati; phylum Pseudomonadota; class Betaproteobacteria; order Burkholderiales; family Comamonadaceae; genus Variovorax; species Variovorax sp. OV084. Next base: position 14,297 of record NZ_FOII01000004.1, read on the forward strand.
CATGAAATAGAACAACCAGCCGATCATCAAAGCGGCCATGCAGGCGAAGCCCCATGTCATGGCGCGGATGGTCTGGATGTAGGAGATGGGCGGCGCTGCCGCGAACATCAGAATGGCGAACACCACGGCGCCGACGATCGAGCACAGCAAGAGGGCACCTGGCCGCGCGGCCGCCCTGAAGCCTGTCCGCAGGCACATGGTCAGCCCGAAGATCGCGGGCGCATAGAAGAAGGGGGAAAAATCCATTCCCTTGTAGTTCGGACCGAATGCCAGAACGACGAGGCGGGGCCCCAGCAGGCCCAGCAAGACGCCGACCCCTTCGGCAATCACGAACCCGAGCAGCACGAACTTGATGAAATCGCGGAAGGCTTTTTTTCGTCCTTCGGAATTCCAGTTCGCCGCCAGTTGCGGAAGCAGGTAGTAGCCAAGCGCCGACAGCACGTACTGCATCGGCAGCAGGAAGGTGATGTAGATCTTGAGCAAGCCACCCTGCTCGGAGTCTGCCGAGGACCCAAGCAGCAGGATGGCCCCTCCCGTCATGATCCAGCTCATGAACTGGGAGAGGCTGGCTTTCCAGCCATAAGCCATCGATTCGCCGACCGTCAGCCCTTGCGCATTCTTCGCTGCCGGGAGCGGAAGCATCACGTTCCCCGCATTCCTGAGCACCAGAAAAAGAAACGGGACCTGGATGATGGAAATCAGCAGCAGGGCTTCCATCCACGTCGCGGGCTTTTCGGCTTTCAGGATGGCGACATATCCCACGCCGACCAGCACACCGGTAACGCACAGAATCCCGTACCGCCGCCCAGTGAGCAGGAGGCTGCGTGAGATCCAGAAGATCTCGTAGCCGACGATCAAGGCCACGCCCACCCAGTGCAGCTGCCCGGGAAAAGCCGCCACTTGCCAGGCCGCGTACCCCAGAAGAGAAAAAAGAACCACCAGGGCCCATGAGAGCCACGCCGCGGATCGATGCGCGTAGTAGCGCTTGATCAGCAAGGGCTCATGCACCATGGCCATGTGCAGGATGTATTGAAAGCTGCTCACCGCAAGGAATGCGGAGGCAACGCCGAAATCCGAAGGCGAAAGCACGCGGGCCAGCGCAAAGCTCAGCAGCAGTTGGCTCGCGCTGTATATGCATTGGTCTGCAACGGCGTAGATCGGACCACCAAGACGTTTTCTGAGTCCGGACAGATGCTTCATCCCGTTCAGTCCGATATGGACAGCAAAACGGGATTGGCAGTCGCCTTGACAGAAAAGCTCCCGCCCGACGGACTTCCGCAACTGCCTTCACGCATCTGGGGGAAGAAGTCGACGCGCGTGCATTTCCTTCCGCTGCCTGCGGGGACCGACACGGTTTGTTCCGGGCCCTGCGTCCAGACCACATGCAGCAAAGACTCGCCGCGACGCAGCACGAGCTGGCTCATGCCCTTGGCATCCTGGTACGACACCTTCTGGGAGTGCCTGGCGATCTTGAGAAACTCGGTCAGCGCGGAGTAGGCCTCTTTCTTTTCTCCGGCTTTGGACTTGATTCCGAAGTTGTCTTCCTTCGAAAAGTAAGACTGTCCCCTGTCGCGCCACGCGTAGAGGTTCAGCAGCTTGATGCCCGCGGCGGCATTGATCAGGTACTCCCTGAAGATCAGCGAAGCCTGTGCGTTGCGGTCGCGAACCGGCATGTACGAGGCATAACCCCATTCCGAAGCGACGATGCCGGTCTTCTTCAGTTGCCGCTGGTCCAGTTGCGCACGCAGCTTCTGGTAGTCGGCCAGCGCCGTTTCGGGAACCGAGCGGTATGGATGAATCGAGATGTCCGTCAGGCAGTCGGTCCTGGCGGCCGAGACAAAGGCATCTTCCAGCTCCGAAGGAACCTTGCCTCCGGCGAAGGGCAGCTTCGCGAAGCCGTATCCGATGACGATGTTCGGCTGGATCTTTTGCTGCGCCAGCTTGTTGCACAGCTCCGACGAGGCGGTCCCGAAGTTCGAAAGAAGGTTGGGCTGCAGGAATGTCTTGTTGTCCGGCTCGTTCCATATCTCCCAGACGGCGACATCTGTGGTGTGCGCCTTCATGAAGTCGCTCGCAAAGTCCGCGAACATGGTTTCCTTGCTGCGGCTGCCACCACGCAGGTCCGAGGGCTCGTGTCCCCAGATCTCGCGGCCACCAAACAAAGTGACGATGGCTTCGAGCCTGGCCTTGCGCACGCGCTGGATCAGGCCCGGGTAGTCGATCAAATTGGGGTTGACGCTTTTCAGCGGAGGCCGCACGCCGAACCGCACGAATTCGAAACCGGCCGCACGTATTTCATGCAGGTCGTCGTCCGTGATGGTCGCGGGATCGATCTGCACGCTCAGCGCAACCGGGTACTCCGAGGTCAGGCCGTCGATGCCTCGGGCATTGGCCGTGCTGATCGACGCTGCAATGAACAGCAGGGTGCCCAGCAGCCCGACGAGGCCTCGGGCAAAGAATCCAGAAATCTTCATGGCAGGACCGACTCCTTGTACAGATCGACGATGGCGGTGTTCATTCGCTGCGAAGTGAACTTCTCTTCGAAGATCTTTCGCCCGGTCTGTCCCATCTGCCGCAGGGTCTCATTGGGGATGCCGTCGATTTCCCGCAGCATCTGGTCCATCTGCTCCAGGGAAAAGAGCCGGCCGCTCCTGTCGTCTTCAACGATGTCGACGAGGCCGCCCACAGCGGATGCAAAAACCGCCTTGCTCCTCGCCATGGCTTCGACTGCAACGAGCCCGAAGCCTTCCCATCTCGACGGAACGATGATGGCGTCGCAGTCCTGGTAGACGGCGTCCAGCTCGTCTTTTTCCAGCCAGCCCTTGAACTCGACCCGATCGGACTTGGGAAGAAAAAGGTCATTCCGCACGGCATCGCCGACGACGATCAGCTTGAAATTCGGCTTCACCCTGTTGTACGAGTCGAGCAGGACGTCGATTCCCTTTTGCCGGTCCAGGCGGCCGACGAACAGGACTTTTCGCTGGCTGCGTTCGACTTCATCAGGAAGAAATTGACTCGGCAGCCTGGGGCTGACGGAGTCGATCCCGTTGGGAATGCATGTGCATCGCCTGATGCCGGATTTCGACGCGATCCTGACCTCATGGCGGCTGATGCAGATGATGGCGTCGCTGCGCGAGGAAAGCAGTCGCTCGATCCAGCGGTAGGCCGACTTCTTGTAGCGGGACGCAGCCTGATCGAAGGCCCAGCCGTGGGAGCAATAGACGATCTTCACTTCGCTGGGTATCTGCCCGAGCATGGCCATGACCCGGACGATGCCCCCGGCAATCGAGCTGTGCAGGTGGAGCACGGAAGGGCGCTCCGACTCGATGATCTTCTTCACGCGCGCGGCGTAGCCAACCAGGGACAGGGGGCTGCGGGCGGTGGGCACTACGTGTGCGCTCTCGGGGTTCAGCCAATCGACCGTTCCGGGCAGTATGAATTTCACCTGGCTGATTTCCGGAGAGTTCTTCTGGAAATTCGAAACGATCCGAAGATAGGTTTCCAACCCGCCCTTGAGCGTTTCGGCAACGTGCAGTACTTTCATGGAGATTCGCTCCTCAGATCAATGCGTGGGTTCCGGCGATGACTTCGGTCTTCAATTCGTCGAGTCTTCTGCGGTCGGCATTTTTTTCGTTGAGCAGATTCAGTACGGAGGCCTTCAGCTCTTCCCGGCGTGGCGACAGGCCGAACAAATACTGGGTTCGGTCCGTCAGCTGGAAAAAGGACTCGACCTTCTTGTCCCAATTCATCCCGATGGAGGGAATGTTCAGGCTGTAGGCGACGATGTTTGCGTGCAGCCTGTGCGCTGCAATGCAAGAGCAGGCGCTGATCAACGCAACAAGATCGTCGGGGCGCTTCGGAACGACGAACGAGAAGCCCGGCGCGGCTGCCCGCGAAGAAGAAATCTCGGCAAGGATCTTGTTGTCCTCCGCCGCGCCGTTCGTGAAATACAGCACCCGCGCGCCTTCCGCCTGCAATGCTTCGGCCAGGCCCGAGAAGAATTCTGCGGACCCGCTGGTGCGCGTGTCGCCATATTCGGAATTCATCACCAGCGCATCGAGGCTGCTGACGCAGATTCCCACGTCCCACTTCTTGTCCGGGGAGAGCTCTTCCGAAAAGGCGCTCGCGCAAACCAGCGCGGGGTCGGGAACGACCTTGATCTCGCTGCGCGGGATGTCGAAGAACGCGTGCAGGTTGTTCGCCGAGTCCACATCGCGCGTCGCGTAGAAAACGGGGGCGGCGTTCCTGAGGAATTTCTTGACCAGAAATTTCCCCCAGAACGACCATTTGGCCGTGACGCCAACCGAGACCACCGCGACCTTCTTGCCGCGAAGCAACCTGCTCAGCAGAAACAGCTTGGCGGGAAAGTTCAGCGCCACGTCGCAGAACAGCTGGCCACCGCCGATGAGGACCAGATCCGCATCGTTGACCGCGACGCTCCATTGCCTGCGCCAGCCCAGGAGGTAGTTCTTGAGGCAATACGCGAAAACGATTGCCGATCGCAGCAGGGCCGGCATCTTCTGGAAGATTTCGAACGCGCCTCCGCCACGCAGATTCGATTCGTCGAACGCGACGCGGCCGGCGATGTCGAGGAACTCCACCTTCGCCTCCGGATATTTCATGCCGGCGATGTGAGCCAGCGACGCCGCGATGACCCCGTCACCCAGGTTGTCGCTGTACGGCACCGCACAAATCAGGATTTTTTTCATCTGGAGACTGCTTTGTTCTCGGAAACTTTGATGGCAATGAGGTAGAGCATTACGGAGGTCAAATGCCTGGTGAAGCTGCCGAGATCTGGTTCGAATATCAATTGCACAAGAATGTGCGCTATGAAAAGGCTGCCGAAAAACCTCGGCTCGAATCGATCCGGGTCGCGTTTGGACTTTCGCCGGGCTCTGTACAAAATGATCAGCATGGCTGCGATCATCAATTGCATGAACGCGTCGCTTGCAGTCTGAAAATAAAGAACCGGCGTGATCAGCACCGTCGCGGCATAGACGTAATTGACCAGGAATCCGGGGCCACTGGCGGGAGACGCAATATTGGTAAAAGCCGTTCTGTTGTCGCTACCGATCTGTTCCGCGTAGGCATTCGAGGTATCTCGCGGCGATTGAAGCGTCTGCAAAATACTGGAAGGCGCCGCCATGATCGCTCCGACGACCACGATGGCGGCCAGAATATGATATTTAAGAGGGCGCCGCCACAGGTAATAGACCATGAAAAACACACCGACAATCAGCAAATAATATTGCCGTACGAAGACCCCGTAGATCGCGTAAAGAAAAAGGAAGGCGCCGACGGTAAGTACTTTCGACGTTCGAAAATAGATGGTCGAAACGGTGATGAACATGGTCATGATGAGCACGACCGTCTCCTTGGACGGCGCAAACATGTTCAGCATGATGCAAGGCGCAATCAGCAGCAGCCTGGCGAAAAAGTCGCCGGCCTTGCGAACGTCGTGAGTCGCGAAAAACAAAAATATGACGCTCACGCCGCATGTGAAAACGTCCAGGTTGTCGACCCCGATAACGGCGAACAGCGCGGCGGTGACAGCAAACGAGTTGTCCATGTCGCCCGTGCCGCCGTAATTGAGGATCTCGATGATCTTTGCCGAGTCCACGCTCCATTTCTCGGGAAGCATTTCCCTGAAATACGCGTAGATGATCGTGTACACGAGCACGATCAGTATTCCGGCAATCGAGAATTGATTGAAGCGGCGCGTGCTTCTTCTTCTCACCGCCGGTCCCGGAATGGCGTGGCTCATCCGCATGTGGATTCCAATCCAATCATTTCGAAAGCGAAGGAAAATCTGTCCGGCCGGCCCGGCCGGAGCCGATCATCCGGGACCGATGAAATTCATCGGGACCCGTGACCGGCAGCAACCACCCAGATGGTTCTGAAGAAGATGTCCACGTCCTTCCCGACGGAAAGGGTCTCGACATACCTCACGTCCAACGCAACGCGTGCGTTGTAGGTCAGCTGATTGCGACCGCTGACCTGCCACAGGCCCGTGATCCCCGGGCGGACAGCGCAGTAGTGCGACCAGTTCTGGCCGTAGAGCTCCTTCTGCTCGAGCATGCAGGGGCGGGGGCCGATGAGGCTCATGTCGCCCGTCAGCACGTTCCAGAATTGCGGCAGTTCGTCCAGGCTGGTCTTGCGGATGAATTTGCCGAAACGCGTGATCCGTGGATCGTCGTCCAGCTTTTGGTATTCATCCCATTGGCGGCGTGCCTCCGGATTGCTTTTCAGATGTTCCTCGAGCACCTGGGCCGAGTTGGCGATCATCGAGCGGAACTTGTAGAACCTGAATATTCGCCCGTCTTTTCCGTAGCGCGACTGGTAATACAGGACCGGAGATCCGGAGCTGATCAGCACGAAGAGGCCGATCAGCACGAAGAGCCAGCCGAATGCCGCAAAAAAGAACAGCGCGGCGGCAATGTCTACCGACCTTTTCCCGATCCGCAGTACGGCCGGATGATGAATTCCGGTTTGCGAGCCGCCTCGGGACATTTCGCCGCTTGCGTCCGAAATATTCCAGCCTTGCGGTACCAGCGATTCTTCAGGGTGGAGATTTCCCATGGGATTTCCCCGCCCGGATTTGAAGCGCGACAAGATTTCTCGTCGAAATGATTTCATTTTTGACGCACCTTTCCTCACGCAGGCAAAAGCCTGCATGTCCTCTGTTATGGCCTTGGTTTTTTGGCCGAGACGACCCGCACAAATGCCTCGTAGGATCTGCAATGCAGAAACTATTGCGCGGCCAAATGACTCGATGAAGGCAATACGAATGGACTAATTGCCATTTGTAGTGCCTTATTACTCCGAATACTAATTGAGTATTTAATCAATGAGTCAGGGCGAAATCCCGGCTCATGATTTTGAATTTAACTCCAATTTTCACGGTCTAGGTGGAATCCCTGTTGGTATTGTATGTATATTGTAAATGCTTGTAAGCGCCATATTTGTAACTCCCGCTGCCGGCGTGGCGGCGGGTTAGATCAATAGCATTCAGAATTACGCCATTTACCGTGCGACCTGCATGCGCAAGTCTTCTGACGCTCTCATTCAATTCGCCGAGCTGGGTCTTTTCGGCGCGTGCAACGAGTAGCAAAGTGCTCGCAAGCGGGGCGACCGATGCGGTATCCGCGGCAACGAGAACGGGGGCCGTGTCGATGATGACGAGGTCGTATAGCGGAGATAACTTTTCCAGTACCTGGGCAAAGGAATCGCTCGTCAGCAGCTCGGCCGGATTGGGCGGAAGCACACCCGTGGTAATGATGTCCAGATTCGGCAGGGCCGACGGGCGAATCGCTTTCTCGAGGTCGAGCGTGCCGGCGATCAATTCGGACAGGCCGGAAGACCGCTGGATCGAGAGGAATTGATTCACGCGGCCCTTGCGCAAGTCCGCGTCGATCAGCAGAACCTTCTTGCCGGTTGCCGCGGTGATCGCCGCGAAGTTGACCGAGATGAAGGTCTTGCCCACGCCAGGCGTCGCGCCGGAGATGAGAAGGCGGTTGTTGGTCGCTTCCAGCATGGCGAACTGCAGCGCGGTGCGAAGGCTGCGCAGGCTTTCCACCGCGGGGTCTTCGGGGAACAGGTGCGCCAGGACGTGCTTGCCGACGACCTTGTTCTCGATGTTCCTCTCGACCGTGCGCTGGGCGGCGCTCAGCGGAATGCTGCTGTAGACGTTGAGCCCGGTGTGGCTTTCGATTTCTCCCGGATTGCGGATGCCGCCGAAGAACGAGTTCCTTGCAATCGCGGCGCCGATGCCGGCAGCCAGCCCCAGGATCACAGCCAGCGCGATGACCAGGGGCCGCTTGGGCCACACCGGTTCTTCCGGAACGATGGCGTCGTCCAGCAGGCGCACGTTGCCCACCTTGCCTTCCTTGGCCAGCCGCATCTGCAGCGAGCTGTTGAGAAGCGATACGTACAGGTCGGTGTTCACCTTGATGTCGCGCTGCATGCGAACGGTGTTCTGCTGCAGCTCCGGCATCTTGCGGATGCGTGCATCGACGGTTGCGAGCGCGCTCTTCCATGCGGCGACCTGGGTGTCCAGCGTCTGGACGGCGGGATGCTCGCTCGTGAAGCGCGCCGTGAGCTCGCGCCGCTTCTGTTCGGCCTCGAGCAGCTTGGACTGCAGGTCGATGGTCTGGGTCAGCGCGTTCTTTGCCTCGTCGTCGAGACTGACCGTGCCGTTCTGGTTTCTGTAGCGGTTGTAGATGTCTTCGGACTGCTCCAGCTGCTTCTTGAACTGGGGCAGCGCGCCGTCCAGGAAGCCCAGTGTCTTCTCGGCCTCGGCGGCCTTGCGCTCCATGTTCTGGCGAACGTAGAGGCGACCGATTTCGTTGAGCAGCTGCGTCAGCTTTTCTGCGTCGCCGCTTCTCCAGCTGACATCGAGCACGCCCGACTGCTTGCCCTTTTCCACGACCTTCAGGTTGTCCTGCAGCGCCAGGAGCGTGAGCTGGGTCGAAGACCGCACGAGCTGGAACTGCGCGCCCGGCTTCGCGTTGATGCTGCTGACCAGCAGGCTCACGCTTCCGTTCGGAACGCCGGGAACGTTCGCTACCAGCAAGGTGCCGATGGAGCCCTTCATCGGCGTATCGATGTCGGGGTTGCTCAGTTCGTACTGGCCATCGGCCCCGAGGGTCAGCGTGAACGGCTTTTCCTCGAAATCCGGGGGAACGTCGAACCTCGGAACGAGGATGCTCTCGGTGCCCGTCACGTAGCCCGAAAGCCCCATGAAGCCAGGGTCCGACAGCTCGGTGGCGCGGCGAGCAAGCCAGCTGCCCACGATGGGGGCATACCGCGGCCGTGCGCTGATGTAGAGCTTGGTGTTCTCCACGGCCTTGCCGAGGATGGCGCGCGAGCGAAGGATTTCGATCTCGCCCGCGGCCGGCGTCTTCACGCTCAGCAGCGAGGAGGCGGCATCGCCCAGGAAGCTGCCTGCGGAGTTGCCGGAATCTTCCACCTGCACCGCGACGTTGGCTTCGTAGAGGGGCTTGCCGAGGAAGGCATAGGCCGCGCCCAGGAGCACGGTCACGGCAACGATGGCCGCGACGAGCCAGCGGTGGTCGATCAGGATGTCCAGGTACTCGGCCAGGTTGATGCCGTCGCCATCCTCTTCCAGCGCTTGCATCGGCATCGGCGCGGCTTGCGGGGGTGCGTTCATGTAGGTTGCTGCTCGGGTTTTGTGATTTTCAGAATGCGGTCGATCCATGTCCGGACGCCGGCATCGATCAGGGCCAGGGCGTGCTCGAACGCCGCCTCGTCTTTTCCATACGGGTCGGGCACGTCCTGCGCGACCGAGAACTCGGCAATGCGGAAGACCTTGCCGCGCACGAAGGGGTAGGTCGATTCGAGATGGCGGCGCTGCTCCCGGTCCATCACCAGGATCAAGTCGGCCTGCCGGCACAGCATCTGGCTCACCTGCTGCGCGACGTGGTCCGAGATGTCGATGCCGCGCTTTCGCATGAGCGCCTGCGCCATCGGGTCGGCCGGCTTGCCGACGAGCGCGCCGGTGCCCGCGGAGAACACGCGCAGATGCGGCAATCCCGCGGCAAGCAGGCCTTCCGCCATCGGGCTTCGGCAGATGTTGCCGATGCAGACTGTCAGTACGGATCTCATCGGTGGTTCATGTAGACCTGGTCGCTGTAGTAGAGCGCCTGGGTCGCCGGCAGGATCAGGCTGGCCACCCGGCTCCAGGTGGCCAGCGGCACCGAGTCGATGTAGACCACGTCGCGCGGCTGCAGCGGAAAGCGCTCGGCCAGCGCCAGCGCGGCGGGGTTCTTCGCATTCAGGTGGAAGACCGACGGCGAGCCCTTCGTGTTGTTGGCGTTGTTGCGCACGACGTAGATCTGCCCCGTGTTCGCCGTGCCCAGGCTTGCGCTGCCGGCCTCGCCCAGCGCCTCGTTGAGGGTGAGCCTGCCGTTGTGCATGGTCAGCGCCGAGGGCTTGGCGACTTCGCCCATCACGAACACCTTGCTCTCGTCGCGGTTGCGCACCTGCACCACGTCGCCGTTCTGCAGCGGGATCTTGCTGGCGTTGCTGCCCAGGTCCTGCAGCTTGGGCAGGTCGATGAGCGTGGTCTTGTCGCCGCGTGTCAGCGTGATGAACGAACGGTCGCCGCTGGACGTGATGCCGCCGGCCCGGTTGAGCGCTTCGGACAGCGTCATCGGAACGTCGGTGAAGAGCTGCAGCCCCGGCGTGCGCACTTCGCCTTCCACGAATGCACGGCGGCTTCTGAAGGACTGGATGCGCACCGTCACCTGCGGGTCCTTGATGTAGCGCGCGATGCGCTTGGCGATCACGTCGGACGCCTCGATCTCGGTCAGGCCCTGCATCTGGACCCGGCCGATGTACGGAAAACTGATCTGCCCGTTGGCGCCGACGATGAAGCCCGGCGCCACGCTGATGCCCGTGGGGTCCGTCTGCTGGGAAATCACGGCGCCGGCGTTGGGCAGCAGCTCGGGGTGGTCGTAGACGATGACGCCCACGACGTCGCCCGGGCCGATCGTGTAGACCGGGGCTTCGCCGAACAGGGCCTTCACGTCGGGCGGAATCGCCGCCGGCTGCGCCTCGGCCATCGCGCGGATGAGGCTCGGCGAGATGGGGACGAGCGCCTCCTGCGGCGTGCCGTCGGCAGCAAGAGATGGCGCCGGACTCTGATCGGGCTCGTAAGCCACCACGGAGCCAAAGCCCGGTGCGCAGCCCTGAAGCATCAACGCGCCGGCCAAGGCGGCACTCCACCCCATCAGGTACAGGTAGCGTGTCAAATGGAACTCCATTGCGAACTTGGTTTTTTCAACAACTGCGATTCATATGCAAAGCCCGAGCCCGATTTGCGCCGGTAATTCTTTTTATTACCAAGACGCTTTTCCGGCTTGACCGGAGATTTATCGGGAGAGCAATGAAAAAGAAATTGTCGCTGCCTTCGCAGCAGCCCTATTTCGTGGAGTAGACGCAAAAGGCGTGTCCATTCGTGGTGCGACCACGCCGGGGGCAGGGTTATCCCTTGCTTCCCCTTCCGGAGGCCCTTTTTCATTGGGAATCGAGGGGGCAAACGGCTGGTCAGGATGCCGTCAGCCGAAATGGAAAATGCAACTTATTAATTACCCCATTGATACGGGAAATCGTGGCTCTCGAACCACAGAGGCCACTCGCATAGGGTTTTTGACATTGCGTTCTACTTTGTAAGCAATTGTCAACTGAGTAGGACGTAGCCGACAAATCGTGGGCTATGAGCTTCAGTTCGTCCAGTTTGAGCGTCGAGCAATGACGCGGGAGGGTACCTAGTCGGCCGCTGCCCAAGGTGAACTGGCGGTAGGATTTTTGAATTACTTTCGAATTCCTTGCCCTCCGCCGGGGCCAGGAGCACCAAGACCGTGCGAAATCTGCCCAGGAAATCGATGAATGATTTCAGGCTAATTGCCGATTCAATTCAGGGGAAATGCGATTTGCGACAGCCTGATTGACACTTTTGTAGTGTTTTTTATTTGCATCATTCGGGAGCCGAAGGATGTTTCAGATTTCAATCAATGAAACTGTGCCTGGCTCATCGCGAGGCCGGGCAAATCAGAAAAAAGAATTCAGATCCGGCCGTGCCGACGCCGTGGCAGGTGAGATCGAAAAAACAAATTGCACCAATTCCCTGCCAAATTGAATGCGAATGTGTCAGGCGAAAAGGCTCAGGGCCTATTGCTCACGGTCGTCGCCGGGGTGGCGGAGCTGGTTCTTGGCCGAGCGCACGCCCCGCAAGACAAGATACAGAGCGCCGCCGCCAACCAGCAGAAAGCCGGCCACAGCCAGGCCGCCCATGCCGAAGGCCCACCACCAGAACAGGCCGCTGATGGGCAGCAGCACCAAGGCCACCAGAAGTTCGATGAAGATCAAGCGCATCTATCTGTCTCCCCCTTCGCTCAAGCACGCATATAGCCTTGTTGGTGTGTAAGAAATCGCTACGTGCATTCGAATGGCGAGAGGATAGCCCAAGAAGAAAAAAGGGTGTACAGGGTTCTGCAGACGCTGCATTTGCAGTCTGCGGACCGAACCTGTGCGCCGCCTGACCTTGGATCCCGGTGCGCTGCGCCGGCGCTCAGTAAAGCCCGAGCTGCCGCGTTCTCAGGCGTGCCAGCCCCAGCAGCGCGTCGGTGAACGGCGTTGCCACCGCCGTCAGCTCGCCCAGTTCGCGCACCACCGTTACAAGCGCATCGAGCTCCACCGAACGCCCGGCTTCCACGTCCTGCAGCATCGAGGTCTTGAACGCCCCGAGCTTCATGGTGATGGCGTGCCGGTCTTCCGGGCTCTGCGTGATCTCGATGCCGATGCGCCGCCCGATCTCCTTGGCCTCCAGCATCACCGCCGAGATGAAGCCGCGCACGTAGTCGTCGCCCATGATCAGGTCGGTGGTGCAGCCGGTGAGCGCGCTGATCGGGTTCACCGTCATGTTGCCCCACAGCTTGAACCACACGTCCTTCTGGATCTGCGGCGACAGCGTGGTGTCGATGCCGGTGCTCTTCAGCAGCTCGACCAGCTTCTGCACGCGCGGCGTGGCCTCGCCCGAAGGCTCGCCAACGATCAGCCCGTTGCCGAAGTGATGCCGCACCACGCCCGGCCCGTCGAGCGAGCAGCTCGCGTGCACCACGCAGCCGATCACGTTGCGCGACGGAATGGCGCGGGCAATGGCGCCTTCGGGGTCCACCGCCGCGAGCCTGTGGCCCGTGATCTCGCCGCCGAAGCCGCCTTCGAGGAACCACCACGGCACGCCGTTCATCGCGACCAGCACGATGGTGTCGGCGCCGATCAGCGGCCCGATGCGTTCGGCCACGGCGGCCAGGGCCGGTGCCTTCACGGCGATGACCACCAGGTCCTGCACGCCGAGCGCCTCGGGGTCGGCCACGGCGTTGACGGGCACGCGCGTGCGCACCTCTCCACCCGTGCTGCCGCGCATGAGCGACAGGCCGTCGCGCTGCAATGCCTCGAGCGTGGCACCGCGCGCCACCACGTTCAGCCGTTGGCCCGCCTGCGCGAGGCCGACGCCGATCCATCCGCCGATCGCGCCGGCGCCGTAAATACAAATCTTCATGGGGGTCCGTCGCTTCAGGTTCAGTTGCGGTACGTAGGGTCGATGCGGTCCACCTGGCGGACGAGTGCATTGAACACATCCTGCCCGGCGCCGTGCTCGGGGCTGAACTGCAGCGCGTCGCGCGTGCAGCGCTGCGCGATCTCCTCGCTCACCGGAATCGCCTGGCCCATCGAGAAGGTCGCCATCTGGATTTCGCAGGCGCGCTGCAGTGTCCACAAAATCGCAAAAGTCTGCGGCAGCGTCTGCCCCCAGGCCAGCAGGCCGTGGTTGCGCAGGATCACCGCATTGCGGTCGCCGATGCTCTTGAGCAGGCGCGGGCCTTCGTCTGCATGGATCGTGATGCCCTCGAAGTCGTGGTACGCCACCATGCCGTGCAGTTGCGCGGTATAGAAATTGGTCTGCTGCAGCCCGCCCTGCAGGCAGGCCACGGCCACGCCGGCGGTCGTGTGCGTGTGCATCACGCAGTGCGCGCCGGGCAAGCCGTCGTGAATGGCGGCGTGCACCGTGAAGCCGGCCGGGTTCACCGGGTAGGTCGAGCCGTCGAGCACCTTGCCCTGCAAGTCGATCTTTACGAGATTGCTGGCCGTGACCTCGCTGTAGTGCAGGCCGAAGGGGTTGATGAGGAACTGCTTCTCGCCACCCGTCACGCTGTCGGGCAGCCGCACCGTGATGTGGTTGTAGATCATCTCGACCCAGCCCAGCATCGCGAACACGCGATAGCAGGCCGCGAGCTCTTCGCGCGCGGCGCGCTCGTCGGGGTGGATCGAGGGATGGACCAGCGCCGAGGGTGCTGGAGTGGCGAGTGTGTTCATGGCAGTTCCTTCATGTGTTTCAACCTTCCGCGGTGAAGCCGACTTCCTTGACGATCAGCGCCCACTTGGCGGTGTCTTTCTTGAGCAGTTCGGTCAGCTCGGCCGGCGTGGAAGACATCGCCTCCAGTCCGAAGGTGCCGAGGCCGTCGATCACGTCCTTCTGCGCCAGCGCGTTCTTCATGGCCGTGTTCAGCTTCGCCACCAGTTCGGGCGAGGCCTTGGCCGGCAGGAAGAAGGCGAACCATTCGCTGTGGGCCATGTCCTTGATGCCCTGCTCGCCGAAGGTCGGCACGTCGGGCGCGAAGCGGCTGCGCTTGGAGCCCGACACGCCCAGGATGCGCACCTTGCCCGACAGCAGATGCTGCGTGATGTCGCCGATGGGCCCCGACACCGCCGAGATGTTGCTGCCCAGCAGGTCGAGCATGGCCGGCTGCGTGCCGCGATACGCCGCGTGCTTCAGTTCGACGCCGCCCTTCTGGCCCAGCAGCGCACCGATGAAGTGCGGCGTGGAGCCGGCAGCCGGCGAGCCGAAGTTGGCGCCGGCCGGGTTGGCCTTGGCCCAGGCCAGGAACTCGGGCACGCTCTTCACGCTGGCCGGCACGGCCGGGCCCACGGCAAAGCCGAAGTCGAAGATGCAGGCCAGGCTCACCGGCGTGATGTCGACCATCGGGTCGTACGGCAGCTTCTTGTAGATGTGCGGGTAGATCGTGAGGATCGAGGTCGGCGTCTGCAGGATGGTGCTGCCGTCGGCCGGGCGGCTCTTCACGTAGCTCACGGCAATCTGGCCGCCCGCGCCGGTGCGGTTCTCGACCACCACGGTCTTCGCGTAGTCCGGGCTGAGCCTCGTCGCCAGGCGCCGGCAGGTGGTGTCCGACGTGCCGCCGGCCGCGAAGCCGGTGACGATGGTTGCGGTCTCGATGTTCATCGCTTGCGCGAAAACGTTCTGGCCAAGGCTGGCCATCAAGGCCGAGGCGCTGGTGGTCTGCAGGATCTGGCGGCGCGTGAAGCTCATGGTGTCTCTCTCCGGACGTTGGTTATGGAGGATCAAGACTCGTCGCGCAGCCAGGTGACCGCGCCCGAGTGGGTCACGGCGCCCTGGTGGGCAGGGCGCACGGTGAGCGCGTATTTTTCCAGCAAGCCACCTCGGGCGACCCCCACGTTTACCTCACGTCCGGCGAGCCGCGCCGTGATTTCTTCAGCCGTGAGTTCGACCGTGATCGAGCGTGCGTCAGCCCGCGCGTCGATGGCGATCACGTCGCCGTCGCGCAGCGCCGCAATCGGGCCTCCGTCCGCTGCTTCAGGCCCGGCATAACCGATGCACAAACCGCGCGTCGCGCCCGAGAAGCGCCCGTCGGTCAGCAGCGCCACCTTGTCGCCCATGCCCTGGCCGTAGAGCAGGGCGGTGATGCCCAGCATCTCGCGCATGCCGGGGCTGCCCCTGGGGCCTTCGTTGCGGATCACGATCACGTCGCCGGCCTCGTACAGCCGGTTCTGCACAGCGGTCTGCGCTTCTTCCTCGGAATTGAAGACGCGCGCCGGGCCGCGAAACACCAGGCCCTTGAGCCCCGCCGTCTTGAGCAGGGCGCCGTCGGGGCAGAGGTTGCCCTTGAGCACCGCCAGCCCGCCGTCGCGCGTGATCGGGTTGCCGGCCTCGCGCACCACGCGGCCGTCGGGTGCAAGGGCACTGGTCAGTTCCTCGGCCATCGTGCGGCCGGTGAAGGTGAGCGCGTCGCCATGCAGGAAGCCCTGCTCCAGCAGCGTGCGCAGGATGACGCCCGCACCGCCGATGTAGAACACGTCGCGCGCCAGGTACTGGCCGCCCGGACGCAGGTCGGCGATGAGCGGCGTGCGCGCGAAAACCTCGGCCACGTCGTCGAGGTGGAACTTGATGCCCGCCTCGTGCGCAATCGCCGGCAGATGCAGCGCCGCGTTGGTCGAGCCGCCAGTGGCCGACACCACGGCGCAGGCGTTTTCCAGCGCCTTGCGAGTGACGATGTCGCGTGGCAGCGGGTTGTCACCCATCACCGCCTTCATCAGCATCTTTGCGGCGCGGCGCATCAGCGGCGCGCGTTCGCTGAACACGGCCGGCACCATGCTGGAGCCGATGGGCGCCAGGCCCAGCGCTTCCGACACCATGCCCATCGTGTTGGCCGTGAACTGCCCCGCGCATGCGCCGGCCGTGGGCAGGCAGGCGCGGCTCATTGCGTCGAGTTCGTCGTGTGTGGCGGTGCCGGCCAGCACCTTGCCGATGGTCTCGTAGGTGTCGACCACGTTCAGGTCGCGGCCCCGTACTTCTGGATGTGGCCCCGGCATCTGGCCCGGCAATGCCGAGCCGCCGTGCACGAACACGCTCGGCACGTTGCAGCGGACCATGCCCATCATCAGCCCTGGCAGGTTCTTGTCACACGCGCCGATGGCGAAGATGCCGTCCCACTGGTGGCCGCGCGTGGAGGCTTCCACGCTGTCGGCGATCAGCTCGCGCGAGATCAGCGAGAAGCGCATGCCCGAATGCGCCATCGTCAGCCCGTCGCTGATCGACACCACGGGGCATTCGTGCGGTGTGCCGCCGCCGGCGTAGATGCCGGTCTTGGCATGCTGCGCCTGGTCGCGCAGGTTGAGGTTGCACGGGCTCATCTCGCCGCCCGTATGGAACACGCCGATGTGCGGGCGCGCGATGTCCTCGTCGTCCTGGCCCAGCGCATGGAGAAAGCTGCGCGTGGTCGCGCGGATCGTGCCCTCGCGAATGGTGGCGGAGCGAAAGCGCTTGGTGGGGTCGGTGGGCGTGGTCATCAGGCTGGCGTTGGCTGCTGGCTGGATTACGGACGGGTCAGAACATGCCGTTCTTGTTCGCGGCGGTCTCGGGCACGGGCTGCACCACGTCCCAGTGCTCGACGATCTTTCCGTTCTCCAGCTTGAAGATGTCGACGATGGCGCTGCCGCGCGTGCCGGGCTCGCGCACTGCGTTCACATGCAGGATCACGTAGTCGCCGTCGACGAAGCTGCGCTTGATCTCGCTCTTCGAGTTCGGGAACTTCTCGCGCAGGAACCCGATGAACTTGCGAAAGCCCTCGGGGCCGTCGGCCGCCGTGGGGTTGTGCTGCACGTAGCGGTTGCCCACGTATTGCAGGGCCGCATCGGCATCCTTCTGGTTCAGGCCCTTCTCATAGAAGGCGAGCACGGTCTGGCGGTTGGCTTCCTGCTGGGCGGTGGGGCCTTGCTTGCCGGCGCCCATGGGTGCACAGGCGGCGAGGAAAAAGGTGGCTGTCGCGGCCATGGCCGCCAAAGTCATGCGTTGCATCAAGGGTGCTCCGGTGTGAAGGAAATCAGTAGCCGTTGGGCGAGGCCACGCCCGGTGCGGCCTTGTACTTTGCGAGCAGCTGCTTTGCCGCCGCCGCCAGCACGATGGTGTCCACGCCCACCGCCACGAACAGCGCGCCGGCCGCGAGCCATTTGCGCGCCTGCTCTTCGGTGGTCGACAGGATGCCCGGCGCCTTGCCGGCCTTGCGGATGCGTGCGATGGCGTCGGCGATCACGGCCTGCACCTCGGGGTGGTTGGGCTGGCCCACGAAGCCCATCGAGGCCGACAGGTCGGCCGGCCCGATGAACACGCCGTCCACGCCCGGCGTGGCCGCGATGGCGTCGAGGTTCTTCATCGCCTCCACCGTTTCGGCCTGCACCAGCAGGCAGGTCTGCGCGTTGGCTTCGTGCAGGTAGTTGGGGTAGGCCTGCCAGCGCGAGGCACGTGCCAGCGCGCTGCCCATGCCGCGGATGCCTTCGGGCGGGTAGCGCATGCCCTGCACCAGCCGCGCGGCCTGCTCGGCCGTGTCGACCATCGGCACCAGCAGCGTCTGCGCGCCGATGTCGAGGTACTGCTTGATCAGCGTGGTGTCGCCGACCGGAATGCGCACGATGGGGTGCGTGCGCCCCGACTCGGCCTGCGCAGACCACGCGCTGGAGATGCCCTGCAGTTGGGCGAGCACCGAGCGCACGTCGTTGGGCGCGTGCTCGCCGTCGACCAGCAGCCAGTCGTAGCCGGTGCCGGCGAGGATCTCGGCCACGTAGCCGTCGGCCAGTCCGACCCAGAGGCCGATCTGGGGCTTGCCCGCTTGAAGGGCCTGCTTGAAGGTATTGATGGGTGTTTGCATGGTGTCTTTCTTCTTTCAGACAAGGCGGAACGAGATGGCGCCGAGAGGGCCGTAGTCGGCGTGGAAGGTGTCGCCCGGTACGGCAGTGGTGGGCCGCGTGAACGAGCCGGCCAGCACCACTTCGCCGGCCTCCAGGCATTCTTCCCACGGCGCCAGCTTGTTCGCGAGCCACGCCACGCCGGTGGCCGGATGGTTGAGCACGGCCGCGGCCACGCCCGATTCCTCGATCACGCCGTTCTTGTAGAGCAGCGCGCTCACCCAGCGCAGGTCCACCGCATCGGGCTTCACCGGCCGGCCGCCCATCACGATGCCGGCATTGGCCGCGTTGTCGGAGATGGTGTCGAACACCTTGCGCGGCGCCTTGGTGTGGCGGTCGAACTGCTCTATGCGCGCGTCGATGATCTCGATGGCGGGCACCACGTAGTCGGTGGCGGCCAGCACGTCGAAGATGGTCACGTTCGGCCCCTGCAGCTTCTTGCCGAGGATGAAGGCCAGCTCCACCTCGATGCGCGGCGCGATGAAGCGCTTGAACGGGATGTCGCCGCCCTGCTCGAAGAACATGTCGTCGAGCAGCGTGCCGTAGTCGGGCTCGTCGATCTGGCTGGACTGCTGCATGGCGCGCGAGGTGAGGCCGATCTTGTGGCCGCGCGCGACGCGCCCTTCGGCGATCTTTTTCTTCACCCATTCGCGCGAGATGGCGTAGCCGTCCTCGATGGTCATCTCTGGAAAGCGCTTGGAGAAGTGCTCGACCTGCACGCGCGACTTTTCGCTTTCGTGCAGCTCGGCGGCCAGTTGGGCGATGGTGGCTTGGGAGAGCATGGGCTGGCTTCGTTCAGGTCTTGTTGAACAGGGGATGCAGGTTGCTGTGCTTGCCGTCGTACACCTGCCCCGGGCTTTCGTCGATCTGCAGCGTGATGCCGATGTGGCGCTTCTCGAAGATCGGCGTGAAATGCGCGCGCACGTCGGCCAACAGTTCGTCGCCGGCTTTCTTCTTCACCGCCTCCGAGCGCCCCGCGGCCATGCGGATGTTGAGGTAGACAAAGGCGTAGTCGGCCTTGCCGTCGGCCACCGCGTAGTGCGCGGCAGGGTAGGCCAGCACGCGCGTGCCGCCGATGGGGAACACCGGCTTGTCGGCCTCGTCGCGCTGCTTCAGCATGGTGTCGGCCAGCGTGCGGCACAGCGCCGACATGTCGGTCTCGGCCTCGATGTTGGGCGTGTAGAGGATCACGAGATGGGGCATGGGTGCTCTCCGTTCATTCCACCGACATCGTTGCGGCAGTGCACGTCACGGCGAAGATCGGGATGGCCTTCATGTGAAGAATCTCGCCCTTGCCGCGCGCGGCCGCGGCCACGCTGATGAAGGTGCGGATCTCGAAGCCGCCCTGGCCCGCTTCGCGGTAGGTGGCCTCGTCGCCGTAGTCGTCCTGCGAGAGCAGGCCCTCGCGGTCGTTGGCGCACCAGCGCTTCATGAACTCGGCGTCCCACGCGGCATTGACCTTGCCCGAATCGGGCGTGGCGGGCCAGTGCGAGATGCCGCCCGTTCCCACCAGCGCGATGCGCTCGGGCGCCTTGTCGCAGGCGCGGCGCAGCGCTTCGCCGAAAGCCCAGGCGCGATGCAGCGGCGTGAGCGGCGGGCCCTGGCAGTTGATGTTCACGGGGATGACCTTGGTGTCGAACTCCGGCGTGAGGAAGTTCAGCGGCACCATGATGCCGTGGTCGAACTTCCATTCTTCCGCGTAGGCCACGTCCACCGTTTGCATCACTTCGCGGATCAGGCGCTGCGAGAGTGCCGCGTCGCCGGGAATCCTGTGCTTCTCGATGCCCAGCCACTTCGGGTCTTCGATCGGGCCCTCGTAGCTGTCGGCCATGCCAATTGCATAGGCCGGCATGTTGTTCATGAAGAAGTTCGCGAAGTGCTCGGCGGCGATCACGATCACCGCGTCGGGTTTCGTTGCGCGCATCGCTTCGCCGAAGCGGTGGAACTGTGCGTGGAACTCGTCCTTCACCGCCGGGTCGGCGAGATGCGCGCGGCCGGTGATGCCGGGGGCGTGGCTGCACACGCCTGCGAATACGAGGCTCATACGCCTGCCACCTTCTCGTCGGTTCCGGTTGTCATGGCGTAGATGCCGGCGCGCACGGGGCCGTACTTGCGCACGCCTTCGCGCATGGCTTCGAGGTAGTCGGCCCACGGGATGCCGAGCAGCGGTGCGAAGTGCATCAGCAGCTGGCCATTGCAGCCGAGCACATAGAGCTTGCCGATGTCGCCGGTGTCGATGGCCTCGCGCTCTTCATCGGTGAAGTCATAGGCGCCCAGCAGCGTAGCGCGCGTCTCGCCACCTTCGGCATAGCGCCGCTGCACTTCCTGCTCGCGATTCAGCGCGAACAAAAATTTCTGCATCGCATAGAGGCTCATCGTTCAGCCCTCCACCTGGATGTTGGCCTTACGGATCACGTCGCCGTACTTCGCAATCTCGCTCTGTATGAAAGCCGCAAAGCGTTCCGGCGTGCCCGACAGCGACGCGATGCCTCCCTTGTGGAAGGCCTCCGTCACCACCGGCCCCGCCAGCGCGCGGTTCACTTCGGCGTTCATGCGCTGCACCACGGCGTCGGGCGTGCCGGCGGGCGCCAGCAAGCCGTTCCACGAATTGGACTCGATGGGCACACCCTGTTCCGCCAGTGTGGGTATGGCCGGTGCGTACTGCGAGCGCTGCGCTGTCGCCATGCCCAGCGCGACGAGCTTGCCGTTCTGGATGTGGCTGCGGAACTCGGGCCAGTTGCCGAACATCATCGTCACCTGTCCGCCGAGCAGGTCGGTCAGCGCCGGGCCCTGGCCCTTGTAGGGCACGTGCACGATGTCCAGGCCCATCTGCAGCTTGAGCATTTCGCCCGACAGGTGGGCCGAGGTGCCGTTGCCGAAGGAGGCGAAGCTCAGCGTGCCGGGTTTCGCCTTGGCCTGGTTGCGCAGGTCGGCGAGCGTCTTCAGGCTGCTGGCCGGATGCGTGGCGAGCACGTGTTCCGACATGCCCATGAGAGCGACCGGGCGCAGGTCTTTCTGCGTGTCGTAGGGCAGCTTGCGGATCAGCGTCTGGTTGGCCGTGAAGCTGTTGGCCACGCAGACGAAGGTGTAGCCGTCGGGCGCGGCCTTGGCCGCTGCATCGACGCCGATCACCGTGCCTGCGCCGGGCTTGTTGTCGACGATGACGGGTTGGCCCAGCGTCTTCGACAGCTCGACGCCGACGAGGCGCGCCACGAAGTCGGTGGTGCCGCCGGGCGTGAAGGGCACGATCACGCGGATCGGCTTGTTGGGCCATGTGCCCTGTGCACGCGCCAGCAAGGGCAGGGCCGCGAATGCGGCCGCGCCTTGCAGCAGCGTGCGGCGGCGTGTGCTCACGCCACGCCCCAGTGCGGAATGTGATGCGAGCCCAGCGACACCGCCACGTTCTTCGGCTCGCAGAACACTTCATAGCTCCAGGTGCCGCCTTCACGTCCCGTGCCCGAGGCCTTGGTGCCGCCAAAGGGCTGGCGCAGGTCTCGCACGTTCTGGCTGTTGACGAAGCACATGCCGGCTTCCACGGCGGCGGCCACGCGGTGCGCCTTGCCGATGTTCTCGGTCCACACGTAGCTGCTCAGGCCGTACTGGATGTCGTTGGCCAGGCGGATCGCATCTGCCTCGTCCTTGAACGGAATCAGGCAGGCCACCGGGCCGAAGATTTCGTCCTGCGCGATCTTCATGCGGTTGTCGACGTCGGCGAATACGGTGGGCACCACGTAGTTGCCCTTCTTCACGCGATCGGGCAGGTTGCTCGGCGCTTCGAGGCCGCCGCACAGCAGCGTTGCGCCTTCCTTCGGGCCCAGCTCGATGTAGCTGCGCACCTTGGCCAGGTGGGCCTGCGAGATCATCGGGCCGACGATGGTCTTCTCGTCGAGCGGGTCGCCCACGGTGATGCGCTTGGCGCGCTCGGCGAACTTCGCCGCGAAGTCGGCGTAGATCGACTGCTGCACCAGGATGCGCGAACCGGCCGTGCAGCGTTCGCCGTTGTTGCTGAAGATCATGAACACGGCCGCGTCGAGCGCGCGGTCGAGGTCGGCGTCCTCGAAGATCACGAAGGGGCTCTTGCCGCCCAGCTCCATGCTGAACTTCTTCAGGCCCGCGCTCTTCACGATGCGGTTGCCCGTGGCGGTGGAGCCTGTGAACGAAATGGCGCGCACGTCGGGGTGCGCCACCAGCGGTTCGCCCGCTTCCTTGCCATAGCCGTGCACGAGGTTCAGCACGCCGGGCGGAATGCCGGCTTCGAGCGCCAGCTCGCCCAGGCGCGCGGCCGTCAGCGGGGAGAGTTCGCTCATCTTCAGCACGGCCGTGTTGCCGAAGGCCAGGCAGGGCGCGACCTTCCACGTGGCCGTCATGAAGGGCACGTTCCACGGGCTGATGAGCGCGCACACGCCCACCGGATGGAACAGCGTGTAGTTCAGGTGCGTGGGCGTGGGGTAGGTGTGGCCGTCCACGCGCGTGCACATCTCGGCGAAGTAGTAGAAGTTGTCGGCCGCGCGTGGAATGAGCTGCTTGCCGGTCTGCGCGATCACCTGGCCGCAGTCGCTGGTTTCGGTCTGCGCGATCTCGGGCACGTGCTTGGCGATCAGGTCGCCGAGCTTGCGGATCAGCTTCGCGCGCTCGGGCGTGGGCATGCCGGCCCACTTCGGGAAGGCTTCCTTCGCGGCAGCCACGGCCGCGTTCACTTCGGCCTCGCCGCCCGAGGCGACCTCGGCCAGCACTTCCTGCGTGGCGGGGTTGACGGTTTCGAAGTAGTCCGTGCCGGCCACGCTCTTGCCGGCGATCAGGTGATCGACTCTCATGCTTTTCCTTGAATGGTGTTCTGAAGCGCGCCGATGCGCTCGATCTCGGTGACGACGACGTCGCCCGGCTGGCAATCGACCACGCCGTCAGGTGTGCCGGTGAGGATCAGGTCGCCCGGCGACAGCGTCATGAAGCGGCTGAAGTACTCGATGAGGAAGGGCGCGTCGAAGATCATGTCGCGCGTGCTGCCTTGCTGCGTGACGGTGCCGTTGACGGTGGTGCGCAGCGCGAGCGCCATGGGGTCGGGCACGTCGGCGGCGTCGACGAACCACGGGCCCAGTGGCGTGCAGGTGTCGCGATTCTTCACGCGCAGGTTGGGGCGATACCAGTTCTCGAGGTAGTCGCGGATGGCATAGTCGTTGGCCACCGTGTAGCCGCCGATGAAGTCGTAGGCATCGTCGCGCTTCACGTTCTTCGCGGTCTTGCCGACGACGATGGCGAGCTCGCATTCGTAGTGCATGAACTTCACGTCGGCCGGGCGGTGCGTGTGCTGGCGGTGGCCGATGAGCGTGCTCTGGCCCTTGACGAACACCAGCGGTTCTTCGGGGGCCTTGAATTCGAGTTCCTTCGCGTGGTCGGCGTAGTTGAGACCGAGCGCGAGGATGGTGCGGGGGCGTGCAGTTGGCGCGAGCGGGGGCAGCCAGGTGAGCTGGTCCTGCGGCACGATGCGGCCGTCGTCCAGGCGCACGGCAGCGTCTTGCTGGCCGTTGAATTCGTGGCTCGTGCCGGTGTGCTCGCGGCCTTCGAAGATGACGCGTGCGTGCTTCATGCGGCTTCCTTCACCAGCGTGTTGCTCAATGTCTCGAACCCCGGCGCGGAGATGTCGATGCGATCGCCGGCGCGGGCCAGCGGGCGGCCGGGACCGCAGCCGAGCATCAGCACGTCGCCGTGAGCGAGCGTCATGAAGTCGCCGACGTCGGCGAGCAACTGCTGCGCCGGCCGCACGAGCTGCGAGAAGTCGATGGACTGCTTCAAGTCGCCGTTGATGCGCACCTCGACGCGGAAGCTCGCCGGGTCGGCGACCTCCTGTGCGTCGCGCAGCACGGGGCCGATGCCCAGGAAGCCGTCGACGCACTTGAACTTCACCGGTGGGCGGAAGAAGCTCGCATGCGGTATCGACAGGTCGTTCATCAGCACGAAGCCTTCGACGTCGCCCTCGGCGCCGATCACCATGCCGATGCTTGCGCCGATTTCCACTTCGGGCACCGCAGCCGGCACGGCGATGTCGCTGCCGTGCGGGCTCCAGGTGTTGGCCGTCTTCACGTAGAGCACGGGTGCTTTCGGCGGCGCCTTGTAGGGCGCCTGCGTCATCTGCGGTGCGAGCGCGTCCACTTCGGCGCGGAAGTTCAGCAAGGTGCCGTACACCGTGCCTGTGGGCAGGAAATGGCTCATGGCGAGGGTTGCTCCAGTGCGATCAGTTCGTCGAGCAGCCCGTAGAGCTGCGTGAGCTTGGCCTTGCCGAGCGACTTCTCCATCCACTCGTAGTGCGACTCGATGCTGGTCGACAGCCGCTTCACGAGCTTCATGCCGTGCGGCGTGGCCTCGACCACGGTGCGGCGCTGGTCGGCTGGATCGCGGGCGCGGGTGATGAGGTTGTCGCGTTCCATGCGCGCGAGCACGCCGGTGAGGCTGGGGCCGAGGATGAAGGCTTCGCGCGCGACCCGGCCGGTGTCGACTGCGCCGTGCTCGCCCAGCACGCGCAGCACGCGCCATTGCTGGTCGGACAGCGCGTGCTCGCGCAGGCTGGGCCGGGTGTGGGCCATCACGGCTTCGCGGGCCTGCAGCAGCAGGCGCGGCAAATTGCGGTGCGTGAATGTCGTGCTCAAGGCTTGTCTCTTCCGAAATTACTTAACATGTTAAATGATTGGCCGTTTCTTTCCAAGGCGCCGGGTATCAGGGTTTGTGCGGACACCTAAACTCGCCGCATGGCCAAGGACAAAACACTTTTCGTCTGCAGCGAATGCGGCGGCACCAGCCCCAAGTGGCTCGGCAAATGCCCGAGCTGCGGCGCCTGGAACACACTCATCGAGCAGGTCGCGGGCGCGGGCAACGGGCCAGCCAACAACCGTTTCGGCACGCAGTTCGCGTCACTCGCGGGCGCGTCGGAGCTCGCGACCCTTTCCGAAATCGAGGCGACCGACATCGCGCGTACCCCCACCGGCATCGACGAGCTCGATCGCGTGCTGGGCGGCGGCATCGTCTCGGGCGGCGTCACGCTGATCGGCGGCGACCCGGGCATCGGCAAATCGACGCTGCTGCTGCAGGCGGTCGATGCGTTGCAGCGCGCGGGGCAGAACGCGCTGTACGTCACGGGTGAGGAAAGCGGCTCGCAGGTGGCGCTGCGCTCCAGGCGGCTTGGCCTCGATCACTCGCAGGTGCAGGTGCTGGCCGAGATCCAGCTCGAGAAAATCATCGCCACGCTCGACGCCACGCGCCCGGCCATCGCGGTGATCGACTCGATCCAGACGGTGTATTCCGATCAACTCACCTCAGCCCCCGGCTCGGTGGCGCAGGTGCGCGAATGCGCGGCGCACCTCACGCGCTTTGCCAAGACCAGCGGCACGGCCGTGGTGCTGGTGGGGCATGTGACTAAAGAGGGCGCGCTTGCCGGCCCGCGTGTTCTCGAGCACATGGTCGACACGGTGCTGTACTTCGAGGGCGACACGCATTCGAGCTTTCGCCTCGTGCGCGCCATCAAGAACCGCTTCGGTGCGGTCAACGAGATCGGCGTGTTCGCCATGACCGAGCGCGGCCTGAAGGGCGTGACCAATCCGAGCGCGATCTTCCTGAGCCAGCACCCCGAGCCGGTGCCCGGCAGCGTGGTGCTTGTCACGCTCGAAGGCACGCGGCCGATGCTGGTGGAAATCCAGGCGCTGGTCGACAACGGCGGGCCCAGCCCGCGTCGCCTGTCGGTGGGCCTGGACCGCGACCGCCTCGCCATGCTGCTGGCCGTGTTGCACCGCCACGCGGGCGTGGCCTGCATGGACCAGGACGTGTTCGTCAATGCGGTGGGCGGCGTGCGCATCAGCGAACCTGCGGCCGACCTGGCCGTGATGCTCGCCATTACGTCGAGCCTGCGCGGCAAGCCACTGCCCAAGGGCTTCATCGCTTTCGGCGAAGTGGGGCTGGCCGGCGAGGTGCGGCCCGCGCCGCGCGGGCAGGAGCGTTTGCGTGAAGCGGCCAAGCTCGGTTTCAGCGTGGCCGTGGTGCCCAAGGCGAATGCGCCGCGCAAGGGTACGAAAGAGATCGAAGGTTTGACGATCCACGCCGTCGAACGCATCGAAGAGGCGATGGACGTGGTCCGCCGCCTCGATTGACCGTCGGGAAAAAAATGCCCGGCGCGCCTGTGACGCGCCGGGCTACCCTCCCTATCCCCCGATGTGTGTCGTGAACGCCGGTCCGCTGCTGGGTACGCATTGGCCGCTGCCCAACGTGGCCGGGTTCATCGTGTACTGGCATCCCGGGTCGCCGCTGCGGCTGCCGGTGGCGTTCGCCATGCCGGTGCCTTGCGAGCCTGCGACCCGGGTTGCCTCTCCCTGAAACTGTTCGCGGCCGTCCATGCTGCTGATCGCCGTGCCGACGAGGGTGAGACGAACGAAGGTGACGGAACGCGGGATGGTCATACGCTTTTCGGTGGCCCGGGCTTGCTGTGCCCGTGAAGCGAAATGTGCCGCGTGGCGCTCGCGTGCCATGCGCTTTTCGGGGTGAGTACCGTCCAGCGCGCCCAGGGGTAGTCAGGGCCGCTACTTCGGCGCCCGCCCCGGGGCGGCGACAATGCGCGCCATGGATTTCAAGAAACTTCTGGTGCCCGTGGGTGCCATCCTTCTCCTGGGGCTGGCCTGGCGCAGCGGCGGTTGGGGCGGTGTTGCCCTGGCCGGCGGCGCGATCGTGATGTTCTTGCTGCTGCACTTCAACCGCGCGATGCAGGTGCTCAAGCGTGCGGCCGAACGGCCGGTGGGCTATGTGGCCAGCGCCGTGATGCTCAATGCCAAGCTCAAGCCGGGCGTGACGCTGATGCACGTGATCGCGATGACGCGCGCCCTCGGCGAGCTGCGCTCGCCCAAGGACGAGCAGCCCGAGCACTACCGCTGGACCGATGGCGGCGGCTCGTATGTCGATACCGTGTTCAACGGCGGCAAGCTGCAGAGCTGGACGATGACGCGGCCCGAAACGGCGCCCGAAGACGACAGCGCGCAGACCCCCGCGGCCTGATCAGCTCGCGCCCGCCTTGCGCCTTGGCTGCCGCCAAGGCGGATTCGCTTTCGCATGGTGGCGCGCCTCCTTCACGAATTCGGTGCACACGTGCGTCATGAGGTCGGCCGAGCGGTAGACCAGGAACACGTCGAAGTCCGGCAGCGCATCGGTGATCGACAGCTTTTCCAGCAGGCCGGGCTGCAGCCGCAGCGGCCCCGCGCCGTGGAAGACGAAATCCGACCACATGCTGATCAGGTCGGTCTGCGTGGCCAGCTGCAGGCCCAGCAGGTTCGAGGCGCTGTGCACCATGCGCCTGGGCATCTCCAGGCCGTGCAGGCGCATCGTGCTCACCAGCGGGCTGCCGGCGTCGTCGACTGGGTCGAGCACCAACCAGTCGGCGTCGAGCAGCGGCTGCAGCTTGCGCACGCGCCGCAGCGGATGGCCGGCACGCACCGATAAATGCATCGCCACTGAGAAAAGCGGCTCCCACTGGAGGGCGCTGGTGCCCGGCCCGTTGCAGGTGGAAACCAGTCCCAGGTCGAGCCGGCCCTCGCGCAGGCCTTCGAAGATCTGCTGCGGCCGCAGCTCGAAGCCGCGCATCGCCACGTTGGGAAAGCGCTGGCGGAACGAAGCCATCGCATCGGGCAGCGGTCCGCTCGATGCCACCGCGGTGAAGCCGATGTTGAGCTGCGCCTCGTCGTGCCCGCGGATCGCTTCGATGTCTTCGAGCGCATGCCGCAGTTCCTGCTCGACAAGGCTCGCGCGCTTGACCAGCGCCACGCCGTAGGGGGTGAGGCTCACGCCGCGCGTGGAACGCGACATCAGCGTCACGCCGAGTTCGCGCTCCAGTTCCGAAATGGTCTTCGACAGCGCGGGCTGCGTGGTGTGCAGGCTGCGCGACGCCTCATGGATGCTGCCGTGCTGTGCCACCGCCAGCAGAACGCGCAACTGTTGCAGCTTCATCGTGGTGCCGATCTCCCGAAATAAGGCGTCCTGAGGGTTGTCCCGATGGCTTCCGGTGCCTGTTTATGACGGGGATGCCGTTTGGTTATCAGCATGAAAATATGTGATTCTTTGCCGCAGCGCTTTGCCTGAATACTCCGCCGCCAGAGGCCGATCCGGCCCCCGCAACCTGTTCGTGGAGTGACATTAGATGAGCGAAGCCGCATTGCCCGCAAGCCCGATCCGGGGCCCTTCACCAGCCACCGCTACTGCCGTGCAAGGCAAGGGAAGGCAGAGCCAGTTCCGCCTGATCGCCGCCTGCTCGCTGGGCAATGCGCTGGAGATGTACGACTTCACCGTCTACAGCTTCTTCGCGCTGCTGATCGGCAAGCTGTTCTTCCCCTCCGACAGCCCGTATGGCTCGCTGCTGCTGGCCGTGGCCACCTTCGGCATCGGCTTCGTGATGCGGCCGCTGGGCGGCGTGATCATCGGCAACTACGCCGACCGCAAGGGCCGCAAGGCCGCGATGACGCTGACCATCGGCCTCATGGTGCTCGGCACGCTGTGCATCGCGTTCGCGCCCAGCTATGCATCGGCCGGCGTGTTCGGCTCGCTGATGATCGTCGCGGGCCGGCTGCTGCAGGGCTTCTCGCTGGGCGGCGAGGTGGGCGCGGCCACGTCGATGCTGATGGAGGCTGGAGGCATCAAAGGCCGGGGCTTCCGCGTGAGCTGGCAGCTCGCGAGCCAGGGCGTGTCTGCGCTGCTGGGCGCGCTCACGGGCGCCGCGCTGTACGCCGCATTGCCGCAGGCGTCGCTCGAAAGCTGGGGCTGGCGCCTGCCGTTCCTGCTCGGCCTGCTGATCGCGCCGGTGGGGCTGTACATCCGCTCGCAACTGGAGGAAACGCACGTTGCCGAAAGCCACGAGTCCAGCCCCATCGGGCGGCTGATGCGTAACCACGGCGGCCTGGTGCTCAAGGGCATCCTCGCCACCACGGCGGGCACGGCGACGATGTACCTCGTGGTGTTCTTCATGCCCACCTACATGATCCGCGTGCTGCACATGCCGCCGTCGCTGTCGCTGCTGTCGGGCTGCGTCACGGGCATCACGCTGTTCGTGGTGTCGCTGGTGGCGGGGCGATTGGCCGACAGGCTGCCGAACCGCAAGCCGCTGGTGATCGGCTCGCTGCTGTTCAGCGTTGTCGCCGTCTACCCGGTGTTCTGGATCATCAGCCACTACCCGAGCGTGCCGCTGGTGCTGGCGCTGTCGGCGCTGCTGACCGCGAGCGTGAACATCGGCACCACGCCGATGTTCCTGATGCTGCTCGAGATGCTGCCGGCCGGCGTGCGCGCCAGCGGCATCTCGGTGATCTACAGCGTGGGCGTGACGGTGTTCGGCGGCTCCTCGCAGTTCATCGTCACCTGGCTGCTCGCGAAGACGGACAACCCGATGTCGCCGGCCTTCTACATGATGGTCTGCGGCGTGCTAAGCCTGTGCGCGCTGCTGAGCCTGCGCGAACGCAAGGCCGATTGATCGAAGAACTTCACCGAGAGCGAACCCTTTCACATGACCCGCGAACTCAGCCCCCAGACCACGAAGCTCCTGTCGCGCCTGCTCCCCCAGGCCGACGTCGACACGAAGGCCTTCGTCGACATCCGCCGCCAGATCCACGCCAACCCGGAGCTCGGCTTCGAGGTGAGCGCGACCAGCGAACTCGTTGCCAACCTGCTGCGCAGCTGGGGCTACGAGGTGCACACCGGCATCGGCAAGACCGGCATCGTAGCGCAGCTCAAGCTCGGCAGCGGCACGCGCCGCCTCGGCATCCGCGCCGACATGGACGCGCTGCCCATCATCGAGGCCACTGGCCTGCCGTATGCGAGCCGAAACCCGGGCCGCATGCATGCCTGCGGGCACGACGGCCACACGGCGATTCTGCTGGCCGCGGCCAAGGCGCTGGCGACGGCGCGTAACTTCGACGGCACGCTGAACCTGATCTTCCAGCCCGATGAAGAAAACCTCTGCGGCGCGCGCGCGATGATCGCGGACGGCCTGTTCGAGCGCTTCCCCTGCGATGCGGTGTACGCGCTGCACAACGCGCCGGGCGTGCCGGTGGGCACCGTGCTGGCGGTCGAAGGCCCGGTCACGCTGTCGTCCGACGTGGCCGACGTCACGATCAAGGGCGTGGGTGGACACGGTGCCATGCCGCACCGCGCGCGCGATCCCGTCGCGGCAGCTGCGGCGGTGGTGACGGCGCTGCAGACCGTGGTGGCGCGCAACGTGGCGCCTGACGACACGGCGGTGGTGTCGGTCGGCTTCATTCGCGGCGGCGCCACGCACAACGTGATTCCGCAGTCGGTGTCGCTGGGCCTGAACGTGCGCGCGGCACTGCCCGAGACGCGCGCGCTGGTCGAGCAGCGCATCCGCGAGATCGTGAGCCTCACCGCGCAGGCGCACGGCGTGGAGGCCGAGATCGACTACCGCCAGCTGGTGCCGCCGGTGGTCAACACCGCGGCCGAGACGCAGCTGATGGCGCAGGTCTGCACCGAGCTGGTGGGCGAGGAGAACGTCATCACGAAAGTGCCCCGGGGCTTCGCGGGCAGCGAGGACTTCGCGTGGATGCTCGATGCGTTGCCGGGCTGCTATCTGCTGCTCGGCAACGGGGAGGGCGAGTTCGGGGGCTGCATGGTGCACAACCCCGGGTATGACTTCAACGACCAGGTGCTGCCGCTTGGAGCCGCATGCTGGGTGCGGCTGGCGCAGACCTACCTGGTCGCCTGAGCCATAGCGGCCTTAGAACGGCGCGTCTTCTTCCTCGGGCGCATCGGCAGGCACGGTCGTCGTCGGTGCGGCTGCCACAGCGGGCTTCTGCGCTTCGTCGGGCAATGCCGCCGAGAACGCCGCCTCGCCACCCAGTGCATCCAGCAGCGCCGGCACCAGCTGGCCCAGTTCGCCCGTGGCAATTGCCACGTCTGCGTCGAAGTTGTCTTCCTTCTTGCCGCCTGCGGCGCCGTCGCCCGTGCCTTCGAGGAAGGTGATCTTGCGGATCAGCATGCCGTGCGTCAGCTCGAAGGACACGCGGTCGTCCCACGTCAGCGCGAGCCGCGTCGGGCGCTTGCCGTCGGTGATGTGCTGCTTCACCTCGTCGATGTCCAGCGGGTGCTTGGCGTAGCGCACCACGGCCTTGGAGTCGTCGGAGGCCTTGAGCTCGCACTCGCGGTCGATGGTGAAGCCGGCCGGCGGCTCCTGCGTCAGCAGCCAGTTGGCCATGGCGGCTGCGGGCTCGATCTGCGTGTTGATGAGGGCCACGGCAAAGCCGTCGAGCGACTTCACGAGGCTGGTGACCACTTCGTCGGCGCGTGCGGCGTTGCCGCTGTTGATCACGAGGCGGTTCTCGGCCTTGTCGATCCACACCGCCACGCGCGCACTGCGCGTGAAGGCCATGGGCAGCAGCTCCAGGGTGATGTCTTCCTTGAGCTCCTTCTTTTCCTTCTTGCCGGGCTTGCGGCCGGTGGTGGCTTCGATCTGCGCGCAGCGCTCGTCGAGCTTGCGGCGCACCACGGAGCCGGGCACGGTCTTGCTCTCGATCATGTATTCGACCAGCCACTGGCCGTCGATGGATTCGACCAACGGGCCGTTGGCTTCGCCGCGGGGCTCGACCCAGCCGGCGGACTTTTCCTGCGAGGGGCCGCAAGGCTCGAAGCGCTGCTTGCCGAGCCCTTCTTCCGCCTCGGCCAGTGTTTGGGACCAGGCAGGTTCGATGCGATAGACGATGACGTTCTTGAATACGGACACGGAAACCCTTTTTCCACTGGTTTGCACAACCGGCCATTGTCGGGCACCCCGTTCCGGCCCCGGCCGTAAAATCGAAAGCTTTTGCGACTTCCCCCGTCGCACCCCACCCCCACACCGCTTCCCAAACAAAGGAATCAGGAAATGAGCTCGATCCCCCCCTCGCTGGACGACCGTGACGGCAAGATCTGGATGGACGGCGAACTCGTGGACTGGCGCGACGCCAAGATCCACGTGCTGAGCCACACGCTGCACTACGGTTGCGGCGCCTTCGAGGGCGTGCGCGCCTACAAGACGGCGGACGGCGGCACGTCGATCTTCCGCCTGGCAGAGCACACCGAGCGCCTGTTCAACAGCGCCAAGATCCTGCGCATGAAGATCCCGTTCACGCCCGAACAGCTCAACGAGGCCCAGAAACAGGTGGTGCGCGAGAACAAGCTCGAAAGCTGCTACCTGCGCCCGCTGATCTGGATCGGCTCCGAAAAGCTCGGCGTGAGCCCCAAGGGCAACAAGATCCACGCCATGGTCGCGGCCTGGTCCTGGGGCGCCTACCTGGGCGAAGAAGGCATGAAGCGCGGCATTCGCGTGAAAACCTCCAGCTACACCCGCCACCACGTCAACATCACGATGACGCAGGCCAAGACGGTGAGCAACTACACCAACTCGATCCTGGCCAACATGGAAGCGCTGGACGACGGCTACGACGAGGCGCTGCTGCTCGACGCGAGCGGCTTCGTGTCGGAAGGCGCGGGCGAGAACATCTTCGTGGTCAAGGGCGGCGTGGTGTACACGCCTGACCTGTCGGCCGGCGCGCTCAACGGCATCACGCGCAACACCATCCTGCACGTGTGCAAGGACCTGGGCCTGGAACTGGTGCAAAAGCGCATCACGCGCGACGAGGTCTACATCGCCGACGAGGCCTTCTTCACCGGCACCGCTGCTGAAGTAACGCCCATCCGCGAACTCGACCGTGTCGAGATCGGCAACCGCGGCGACGGCGGCGCCCGTGGCCCGATCACCGAGAAAATCCAGTCTGCCTTCTTCGACATCGTGAACGGCAAGAACCCCAAGTACGCCCACTGGCTCACGAAAGTCTGAGAGAACCCATGTCCACCAATGCAGTCGTCGAACTCCTGGCCAAGGAGCTCAACCATCAGGGCGGCGTGTTCTGCCCCAGCCCCAAGGCCGACATGAAGCTCTGGAACAGCCACCCGAAGGTGTACCTCGACGTGGCGCGCACCGGCGAGGCCAAGTGCCCGTATTGCGGCACGGTGTACCGGCTGAAGGCCGGCGAGACGGTGTCGGCGCGGCACTGAGCCGAGCCGACGCAACCGCCCTTCAGGCAGCAGCCTGAGGGGCGGTTTCTTTCTTGCGCCAACGCGACGGCAGCAGGTCGCGCCACGGATCCGGGTCTTGCTTCTCCTGCGCCAGCCGCAGGTAGACCATCGCGATGAACAGCAGCGCCAGGCCGATCTGCGCGTCACGCATGGCCGAATTCACGCTCGACGCGATCAGCGCGATCAACGTAGCTGCCAGCGCATAACGGCCCGCCATGTCGGGCCGTTTCCACGCCTGCCAGACGGCGGCGACCATGATGACCAGCAGGCTCAGCAAGGCCGGCAGCCCGCCCTGCGCGCCGACCCACAGGAAGTCGTTGTGCGGCATGTTCGAGTCGGCGAACAGCGCCGGGCCGCGCTTGTGCCACTGCTCGGTCCAGCCGCCGATGCCCCAGCCGGTGAGCGGCCGGTCGGCGATCATGAGGCCCGTGTCCTTGTACATGTAGTAGCGGATCACCCAGCTGCCCTTGAAGATGGCGCCGGCCTGCGCCTCTTCGATTTCCTGCACGCCGGTCTCGACCTTGTGCTGGAGCTGCGGCAACTGGTACAGCCCGGCCCCCAGCACCACGGCCCCCAGCACCAGCGCGCTCACCAGCATCTTCAGGTGGTTGCGCCACTGGTGGATGCACACCACCGGAATCACCAGCAGCAACGCGAGCACCGAGGTACGCGAAGTCAGCGGCAGCGCCACCACCACGCCCAGTCCGAGCAGCAGCACGAAGGCCGGAATGGCACGCAGCGGCTTGTGCGCGGCGATCTGTGCAATGCCCCACACGGCGGCGGTGGACGCCACCACGCTGAACAGCAGGGCGTTGCTGATCGACTTGTTGCCCACCTCCATGACCACCGCGCGCAGCGGCGACCAGACCGGAAAGCCGACGGCGTAATAGGCCACGATCAGCAGGATATTCAGCGCCGCGACCAGCAGGAAGCCGCGCAGCGCCCATATCGCTTCTTCGCGCGTGAGCGCCATCGCCATCAATATCGTGAGGCCGATGCGCACCCCGTGGAACAGGTTGGAGCCGGTTTCGGGGTAGTGCCGCCCGAAGGCCAGCACGAGGAAGGTCCAGGCCAGGTAGGCCACCACCGGCCACCACAGAGGGTTGGCGCGCAGCCGCGCGTAGCGCTCGCGCAAGCCGCCGGCCACCAGCATGGTGAGCAGCAGCAAGATGGCCGAAAGGTAGGTGACGCCGACCGGCATGAACACCACCAGCCCCCAGAACATGGCCGCGGGCCGAACGATGTGCGATCTCTGCATAGGGGCGGGATTTTAGGTTGGCATCTGGGAGCCAACCTGACCACGGCCCCGTGCGGGCGAGGGTGGGGCGGTCAGTGCCCGCGCGCTACGGCCGGCAACCGGATCACGAAGCTGGCGCCGCCGCCCGGGCGGTCTTCGCAGTGCACCGTGCCGCCGTGCCGTTCGGCGATCGACTTCACCAGCGCCAGCCCCAGGCCCACGCCGCCGTTGCGCTCGCTGGCGCCCGGCAGGCGGTAGAAGGGCTCGAAGATGCGTTCGCGCAGGGCCGTGGGCACGCCAGGGCCGCGGTCGTTGACGCGCACGGTGGCATAGCCGTTGGCGCTGCCCAGCTCCACCGCGATTTCGCCGGCGCCGTATCGGCGGGCGTTTTCCAGCAGGTTGCGGATCGCACGGCGCAGCAGGCGCGACACGCCCGGCACGGTGAGCGTGGCGTTGTCGGTGCCTTCGGCCAGGTCGAGCTCGGCGTTCACCTGCGAGCACTCTTCGGCCGCCAGGCCGGTCAGGTCCACGGCCTCGATGGTGCCCATGTCTGCCTCGCTGGCGTCGAGCCGGCTGGCCAGCAGGATTTCGTCGATGAGCTGGTCGAGCTCGCCGATGTTGCGCGAAATTTCCTCGCGAGCGGCCGGGCTCGGGCGCTCGCCCATCAGCTCCAGGCCCATGCGGATGCGTGTGAGCGGTGAACGCAGCTCGTGCGAGGCGTTGGCCAGCAGCGATTTGTGCGAGCGCACCAGTTGCTCGATGCGTTCTGCCGACGCGTTGAATCGTTTTGAGAGATCAGCCACTTCGTCCTGCCCTTCTTCGGTCACCCGCACCGAGAGATCGCCCTCGCCCCATCGCT
This sequence comes from Variovorax sp. OV084, assembly GCF_900111625.1. Lineage (NCBI taxonomy): Bacteria > Pseudomonadati > Pseudomonadota > Betaproteobacteria > Burkholderiales > Comamonadaceae > Variovorax > Variovorax sp. OV084. Next base: position 49,543 of record NZ_FOII01000004.1, read on the forward strand.
GCACGCCGCGCTGCAGCGATTCCAGCCGCTGCGTGATGCGCCGCACGATCGGGTACACGCCCAATGCCACCGCCACGCCCACCAGCGCGATCATCCAGCCCAGCCCGAAGGGCGTGCGCCACGGCGCGAAGCCGCCGGAGCCGGTGGGCCGCTCGCGCGGCGCCACGCGCAGCGTGATGGCCTTGCCGTCGCTGAGCGTCACGTCGAACTCCAGGCCCTGGCCCGGTACGCGCAGGGCGGTGCCCGCGCCGATCGGCTTGTCCTGTGCGTCCAGCACGACCACGTTGCGCGGCACCGGTGCCAGGCGCTCGCGCTCGGCCTCCGCTGCTTCGCGCACGATCCAGTTGGCCATCAGCGTGAGGATGACGACGCCGCCCACCACCGCGAGCCAGATGCGGACGTAGAGGTGGCGTGAGTAGAGGCTGCGCAGCATCGGCAGCCGCTCAGTCTTGCTGTTTCGCGAACACGTACCCCACGCCGCGCACCGTGAGGATGCGCTTGGGGTTCTTCGCGTCGACTTCTATGGCCGCGCGGATGCGGCCCATGTGCACGTCGATGGAACGGTCGAAGGCTTCGAGTTCGCGGCCGCGCACGGCCTCCATGATCTGGTCGCGCGTGAGCACGCGGCCCGCGCGCTCGGCCATCGCCACCAGCAGGTCGAACTGGTAGGAGGTCAGGTCGGCCAGCGCGCCGGCCACCGACACGGTGCGTGCATTGCGGTCGATTTCCAGCGTGCCGAAGCGCATCACCGTGGAGGCTTCGGCTTCGGTGGCGTTCTCGCTGCGGCGGCGCAGCACGGCGCGGATGCGCGCCAGCAGCTCGCGCGGCTCGAAGGGCTTGGGCAGGTAGTCGTCGGCGCCGATTTCGAGGCCGATGATGCGGTCCATCGGGTCGCCCTTGGCCGTCAGCATCAGCACCGACACCTTCGACAGCGGGCCGGGCAGCGCGCGGATGCGGCGGCAGACTTCGAGCCCGTCTGTGTCGGGCAGCATCAGGTCGAGGATCACCAGGTCGGGCGCGTGCTGCTGCAGCTGCTCGAGCCCGGCGGCGCCGTCGCCGGCATGGTTGAACGCGAAGCCCGACTGCGTCAGGTATTCGCCCACCATCTGCGCCAGGCGGGCGTCGTCTTCGATCATCAGGAGTTGGGGGGTGCTCATGCGCTTCATGGTCGTCCACAGGGAGCAAGCAGGCTTGAACGCTCCGTAAAGTTGGGTAAACCTCGAATATCCCTGTCAACCGGCGATGCTGCGAAAAGCATAGCGCCGGGGGCAGGGGGCACGGTACTCAGCCCCAGCTGTGCGGCCTCAGCTGCAGCCGCAGCGACAGCGTGGGAGACAGCGGCAGGTCGATGGGGGCCGAACCGTTGCCATTGTCGATGTGCGCCAGCGATTCGAACAGCGGCAACGCCTGCGCCATGGGGTTGATTTCGGCGAGTGACTTCGCGGCCTCCGAGCGCGGCGGAGTGGCGTTGTCGTTGGGCTCGCTGCCGGCCAGCGACCAGTCGAGCGCCGCCACGGTCCGTTCGGTCGGTTCGCTGGCGATCACCAGCGCCAGCGCCAGCAGGCCGCGGCTGTCGGTGACGGAGGTCAGCGCACCCACCGTGGGCGCGTCGTAGCCCACCAGCAGCACCGGCTCCTGGTCGCAGGCGCATTGCACCGCAGCTTCGAGCAGGCCCGAGGCAAAGCTGTGCTCGTAGGCAGACACGGCGTTGCTGGCCGCCATGCAGCCGGTGCCGATGGTCCAGTAGCCCACGGCCGCGTTGTGCACCGAGTTGTGGAACTTGGTGGGCGACAGCATCTTCGGGTCGCTCGCGAGCGTGCTGCACATGTAGTCGTTGATCGACAGGTCGCCGTGCGCCGAGGTGAACACGCAGGGCACGTCGGCAGCGTTGCGGCCCGAGCCGGCCAGGGCGGCGGCCGCCACTTCGAGCGCCAGCGCCACGGTATCGGGCGCGCGGCGGCGCTCGGCCGGGGCCAGCACCTGTGGCGACGGGCGCTTGGCGGGCGGGTCGGCCAGCGTGCCTTCGCCGCGGAAAGCGGCGCGCGCGGCCTCCCAGCCGGGCAGCGTGGGCGTCCAGAAGGCGGGGCCTTCGATGTAGAGGGTCGGGGGCGTGGGGGCTTGGTTCATGTCGCTCATGCCGCCTTGCCGAACACCAGCGAACAGTTGTTGCCGCCGAAGCCGAATGAATTGGTCAGCGCATAGCGCACCTCGCCGCGCGCCGGTTCGAGCCTGATCTGCGGGCCGAAGCCTTCGTCCAGCGTGTGGGTGTTGACGGTGCCCGGCATCACGCCGCGCTCGATGGCCAGCAGGCTGATGACGGCCTCGACGATGCCCGCCGCGCCCAGCGTGTGGCCCATGAAGCCTTTGGTCGAGCTGGCGTGCGTGCGCGCCGGGAAGCGGCGCGCCACCAGCGCGCCCTCGACCTCGTCGTTCTTCTGGCTCGCGGTGCCGTGCATGTTGATGTAGTCGATGGCCTCGGGGGCGAGGCCGGCGCGCGCCAGAGCCTCGTCGAGCGCGCGTTCGGCGCCCAGGCCCTCGGGGTGCGGCGTCGACATGTGGTGCGCGTCGCTGGCCTCGCCGTAGCCCAGCAGGTGCAGCGGCGCGGCATCGGCGCCGGTCTGCACGCGCTCGACCAGCGCGAAGCCCGCGGCCTCGCCGAGGCTGATGCCCTTGCGGGTGGCGTCGAAGGGCCGGCACGGCTCGCTCGACACCAGTTCGAGTGAGTTGAAGCCGAACAGCACGCTGCCGCACAGCGTGTCGGCCCCGCCGACCACGGCCGCGTCGGCCAGGCCCAGGCGGATCAGCCGCTCGGCCGAGGCGAACACCTTGGCGCTCGACGAGCAGGCGGTGGAAATGGTTTCGCTTGGGCCGCTGATACCCAGCACCTGCTGCGTGAACATGGCCAGCGAATGCGGCGTGTGCACTGCGGCGCGGCGCTGGTTGGGTGGGAACATGCCCTGTTCGTCGAGCTGGGTGTAGGCCAGCTCGGTCTCGCCGATGCTGGCGGTCGAGGTGCCCAGGATCAGCGCGATGCGTGAGGCCCCGTACTTCTCGCGCGCGGCGGCCACGGCCTCGATGAAGCCGTCGGCATGCAGGCCCAGCCAGGCGAGCCGGTTGTTGCGGCAGTCCCAATGGGCGAGCGATTCGGGCAGGCGGATCTCCTCGAGCCCGTCGACGCGGCCGATCCAGGTGGGCAGAGGGGCGTCGCCGAAGTCATTGGCGCGCAGTCCGCTGCGTGAGTGGGCGAGCGCGTCGGCCAGCACGTCCTTGCCGACACCGACGGCGGAGGTCGCCGTGTAGGCGCTGATTTGGAGAGGAGGAATTCGGGACGGCACGATCTTGTAGGGGCTTGCTGGCAGGCTCGCGGACGATGGGCGCGCAGGAAGAGGGCGCGAGGGGGAAAGGAGAATGAAAGAAACGAATGTATACCGGCACAGCCTACCAGTTGCGCGGCGCGCGCAGCGTCGGCTGTTTCCTATAGGGCCCAGGCCCTATTGACGGTCGGCGGGCCTTGTGATGGCCGTCATCCGCGAGGCCAGCGCCACCAGCACCAGCACCGGCACGCCCAAGAGCGCGGTGGCGACGAAGAAGGTGCTGTAGCCGTAGGCGTCGACGAAGACGCCCGAATAACCGGCGATGAACTTCGGCAGCAGCAGCATCAGCGAGCTGAACAGGGCGTACTGCGTGGCCGAATAACTGATGTTCGTGAGGCTCGACAGATAGGCGATGAAGGCCGCCGAGGCGATGCCGCCGGCCAGGTTGTCGGCCGAGACCACGGCGATCAGCGCCGTCAGGTCGTGCCCGCGCGAGGCCAGCCAGGCAAACAGCAGGTTGCTGGCCGCGCTGAGCACCGCGCCGAGCATCAGCACCCGCATCACGCCCAAACGCATCGACAGCACGCCGCCGACGAAGGCACCCACTAGCGTCATGATCACGCCGTAGATCTTGCTGACCGAGGCCACCTCGTCCTTGGTGAAGCCCATGTCCACGTAGAAGGGGTTGGCCATGATGCCCATCACCACGTCGCTGATGCGGTAGATGGCGATCAGCGAAAGGATCAGCACCGCCTGCCATTTGTAGCGGCGGATGAAGTCGGCGAAGGGCTCTACCAGCACGCTCTGCAGCCATTCGGCGGCATTCTTCGCCTTGGGCAGCACGCGCGGCACCGGTTCGGGCGACAGCAGCACCGTGATCACGCCAACCGCCATCGAGGCCGCCATCACCAGGTAAGCCGTCTTCCACGCCCCGTTCTGGTAGGCCGCCGCGCCCGTGACCGCGGCCGCCGGTGCCACCTCGGCCCAGGCCGCGACCCACAGCACGCCCGCGCCGGCCCAGATCATCGCGAGCCGGTAGCCGGTCTGGTAGGCGGCCGCCAGCGCGGCCTGCTTGCGCGTTTCGGCCGATTCGATGCGGAAGGCGTCGAGGGCGATGTCCTGCGTGGCCGAGCCGAAGGCCACCAGCAGCGCGCACCAGATCAGCGGCGTGAGGCCCAGCCGGGGGTCGTTCAACGCCATGCCGATCAGCCCGGCGATCACCACGCACTGCGCCAGCAGCAGCCAGCCGCGTCGGCGTCCCAGCAGCGTGGTCAGCGGCGGCAGGGGTAGCCGGTCGACCAGCGGCGCCCAGACCCACTTGAAGCCGTAGGCCAGGCCGACCCAGCTCAGGTAGCCGATGGTGGTGCGGTCGATGCCCGCTTCGCGCAGTCGGAAACTCAGCGTGCCGAGCACCAGCAGCAGTGGGAGCCCGGCGGAGAAACCCAGCGCCAGCATGCGCAGGGTGGCGGGTTCCAGGTAGACCTTCAGCGCGTCGCGCCAGGGCGGTGAGGGGGTGGTGGGGGTTTCTGCGGGCGAGGCGGACATGAACCCCGGATTGTCCATGAGTGGCGGGGGACATCGGCCAGGGCCTTTGTCTTCATTTGTTCCTATGATCCGCCTCCTATGTGCACACGCTGCGATCGCCCTGTTTCCGCCATTTCTGCCGCTTCCACGTGGAATCCCCGGCGGGCCTTTCTTCTGGCCGCCGCCGGCGCGGTCCTGAGCGCACCGGCGCTGGCGCAGGTCGATGTCGGCAACGCCTCGGTGGCGCGCAACCTCGTGCCCGCCGACAGGATCGAGGCTGCCGGCGTGCAGCAATACGGCCAGTTGCTCGAACAGGCGCGCGCCAAGAATGCGCTCGCAGGCGACAGCAACCCGCAACTGCAGCGCCTGCGCGCCATCGCCAAGCGCCTCATTCCCTTCGCCACGTCGTGGAACTCGCGCGCCCGCGACTGGAAGTGGGAGGTCAACCTGATCGGCAGCAAGCAGATCAACGCCTTCTGCATGCCCGGCGGCAAGATCGCCTTCTTCACCGGCATCCTCGAACAGCTCAAGCTCACCGACGACGAGGTCGCGATGGTCATGGGCCACGAAATGGCCCACGCGCTGCGCGAGCATGCGCGCGCCCGCATGGCCAAGAGCGCGGGCACGGGCGCGGCGCTCTCCATCGGTGCGCAACTGCTCGGCTGGGGGCAGGTGGGCGACCTGGCGGCACGCGCCGGCACGCAACTCCTCACGCTCAAGTTCAGCCGCAGCGACGAGACCGAGGCCGATCTCGTGGGGCTCGAACTCGCGGCTCGCGCGGGCTATGACCCGAAGGCTTCGGTGTCGCTGTGGAAGAAGATGGCTGCGGCGTCGAAGAACCAGGGCAGCCTGAACTTTCTCTCGACGCACCGGAGTGGGCCGGATCGCATCACGAAGCTCGAAGCGAACCTGCCGAAGGTCGAGCAGCTCTACCGCGACGCGAAGAAGAGCTGACCTGCATGACGCTCTTCCCCCTTGGGGAGAGGGCGGCGGTCTCTAGATAAGAGCCGCGCCTCATCGTCTGCACCTGTCCTCTCCCCGAGGGGAGAGGGAGCCAATCCCGACACGTTTCAGATCCGCGCCACACCGCGTTTCCGCTGGCACGCCGCTTGCATCTCAACTTGTACACATGTTTGGATGCCTAATGATGGTGCATGAAGAAAACGGAGAAAGCGGATCGCCCGCCGCCGCCTGGATCGCGAAATTCGCGCCCCCCGTGGCGGACGCAGCGGCTGGCAAGGCCCTGGGCTTTGCCCTGCCGCTCGCCGGGCTGAGCTTCGCGGTCAAGGACAACATCGACGTCGCCGGCGCGCCCACTACGGCCGCCTGCCCGGCCTTCGACCGCCTCCCCACGGTCCACGCAGCCGTGGTGCAGCGCCTGCTCGAAGCCGGTGCATCCCTGGCTGGCAAGACCAACCTCGACCAGTTCGCCTGCGGCCTGAACGGCACGCGCTCGCCATACGGCGAGGTACCCAACGCCTTCGACGCGCGCTATGTCTCGGGCGGCTCCAGTTCGGGTTCGGCCTACGTGGTGGCGGCCGGCGAGGTCGACTTCGCGCTGGGCACCGACACCGCCGGCTCGGGCCGCGTGCCTGCCGGGCTCAACAACATCGTCGGACTCAAGCCTTCGCGCGGCCTGCTGAGCACCTTCGGCGTGGTGCCCGCCGCGCAGAGCGCCGACTGCGTCTCGATCTTCGCGCGCACCGTCGCCACCGCGGTCGACGTGCTGCTCGCCGCAGTCGGCCACGACGCGCGCGACCCGTACTCGCGCGACCTGACCCTGAGCCGCAAGCCGCTGCCCGCGCACTTTCGCTTCGGCGTACCCGACAAGCTGAGCTTCTTCGGCGACACCACCGCCGAACGGGCGTTCAACGACGCGACCGCGCGCCTGCTGGCCATGGGTGGCTCGCCAGTCACCATTTCCTACGCCCCGCTCGCCGAGGCCGCCGCGCTGCTCTATGAAAGCGCGCTGGTCGCCGAACGCTACGCCGCGGTGCGCGAGTTCTTCGATGCGCACGGCGACGACGTGATCGAGCCCGTGCGCGGCATCCTTGCGAGTGGCCGCAACTACAGCGCCGCCGACGTGTTCGAGGCCCAGACGCGGTTGCGCGCCATTGCGCAGCAGGTCGAGCCGATGTGGCGCGACATCGACGTGCTGCTCGTGCCCACTGCGCCCACGCACTACACCCGCGAGCAGATGCGCGCCGACCCGGTGGTGCTCAACCGCAACCTCGGCGCGTACACCAACTTCGTCAACCTGCTCGACTACGCCGCGCTCTCCGTGCCCAGCAGCCTGCGCGCGGACGGCCTGCCCTTCGGCATCACGCTGATCGGCCCCTGCGGCAGCGACCTCGCGCTGGCCGACCTGGGCCAGCGCTACCACCACGCCACCGGGCTCGCGCAAGGCGCGACCGGCGTGCCGCTGCCCGAGCCGCGTGCCATTCCTGGCCTCGCCGCGCCGGACGCCGGCACGCTGCCCATCGCCGTGGTCGGCGCGCATCTCTCGGGCATGCCGCTCAACAGCCAGCTCACCGAGCGTGGGGCGACGCTGCTGCGCGCCACCACCACCTCGCCCTTCTACCGCCTCTACGCGCTGCCGGGCACCGTGCCGCCCAAGCCCGGCCTGCAGCGTGTGGTCGAAGGTAATGAAGGTGCCGCCATCGCGCTCGAAGTGTGGGCCGTGCCCCTGGCACAGGTCGGCAGCTTTCTCGCCCTCATCCCACCGCCCCTGGGCCTCGGCAGCGTCGAACTGGCCGACGGCAGCTGGGTGAAAGGCTTCATCTGCGAGGGCCACGCGCTGGCCGGCGCGCAGGACGTGACCCTCCATGGCGGTTGGCGCGCATACGTCGCGAGCCGCGCCACCCCGAGTTCCAACTGACCAGGAGTTCCGATGAGCACCCAAGACAAACCTCCCGCATCGCGTCGCCGACAGCTGCTGCAGGCCGGCGCCGCGGGCCTGGCCGTGCTGGCCGCGCCCGCCATCGTGCGTGCGCAGGGCGCCGCCAAGCTGCGCATCGGTTTCTGGCCCGTGGCCGCCGGCCTGCCGTTCTTCGCGGCGGTCGACAAGGGCTACTTCAAGGAAGCCGGCCTCGACGTCGAACCGCTCAAGTTCGCCGGCGCGCAGCAGGTGATGGAAGGCATGCTCGCCGGCCGCTGCGACGGCAGCGCCAACGGCACAGGTTCGGCCAACCTCGCCATCGGCGAGATCGCGCAGCCGGGCCTCTTCAAGATCTTCTGCACCAACCCGAGCAACGCCAAATACGTGCTCGACGAATTCATCGTCGCCAAGGACAGCCCCATCAAGACCATGGCCGAACTGGCCGGCAAGAAGGTTGCCTCGGGCCCCGGCATCCAGAACGTCACGCTGTGCAAGACCATGCTGGAGCGCGCGGGCGCCAAGGGCGCGACCGTGAGCGAACTGCCCATCGGCCAGCACGTGGCCGCACTGGTCGCGGGCCAGGTCGACGCCTGCTACACGCTGGAGCCCACCGGCACCGTCGGCCGCATGAACGGCACCACGCGCGTCATCGAGGCCGGCGTGGTCGCCAAGTACATCCTCGGCGACCCGATGGCGCCCTGGCACGGCGGGGCGGCCAGCCTCACCACCGAGTTCATCAAGAAGAACCCCGAGGTTGCGAAGAAGTACATCGCCGCCTACGCGCGCGGCGTGGAGCTGGTGCGCACCAAGCCCGACGAGGCGCGCCAGTTCATGAAGGGCTACACAGCCATCGAAGGCAAGCTCACGGCGGAAGTGCCGCTCGCGTCGTACATGCTCTACAACGAGTTCAAGCCCAGCGACGTCGCGTACTTCCAGAAGTTCTACGACCTGTTCACCGACAAAGGCATCTTCGAGAAGAAGGTCGTGGTGGATACGCTCCTCTACAAGGCCTGACGACCATGGCCGACGCAAGCTCGACCACGGCCGCGCCGTGGACCCCGCCGGCCAGCACGGCCACTGCCGCGCCCAAGCCGCCGCTGCGCGACCGCATGCTGCCCTTCATAGGCCCGGTGGTGCTGTTCATCGTGTGGGACCTGGTGGTGCGGCTCGGCTTCATCAAGCCGATATTGCTGCCCACGCCCGCCGACACCATCGCCGCGCTCATCACCGGCCTGGCCGGCGGCCCGCTGCTCACCGACTTCGCCATGACCGTGTGGCGCACTGTGCAGGCCTTCGTCATCGCGGCGGCCATCGGCGTGCCGCTGGGCGTGCTGCTCGGCAGCAACGAGAAGGCGTACCGCAGCGTGGAGTTCCTGATCGACTTCTTCCGCTCCACGCCGTCGTCCGCGCTCATTCCGCTGTTCCTGCTGATCTTCGGCGTGAGCGACGTCAACAAGGTGGCCATCGCGGCCTTCGGCGCGCTGCTCATCGTGGTGTTCAACAGCGCCTACGGCGTCATCAACGCACGCAAGCAACGCGTGATGGCGGCGCGCGTCATGGGCGCCTCGCGCTGGCAGGTCTTCAAGGACGTGCTGATCTGGGAAAGCCTGCAGCCAAGCTTCGTCGGCCTGCGTTCGGCGGTGTCGATGGCGCTGGTGATCGTCATCGTGGCCGAGATGTTCATCGGCTCCGACACGGGGCTCGGCCACCGCATCATCGATGCGCAGCAGGTGCTCAACGTGAAGAGCATGTACGCGGCGATTCTTGCGGCGGGTGCGCTGGGCTATGCGCTGAACATCCTCTTCCTCATTGCCGAACGCCGCATCGTGCACTGGAGCGGAAGATGAAAGTCACGCAAGACATCGTCGTCAACGGCCCGGTATACGCCGACGTGCCCAGGCCGGCCTTCAAGCCCGGCCCGGCAGGCACGCACATCACCATCCGCGGCCTCACCAAGTATTTCGCGGGCTGGCCGCTGTACGAGAACTTCGACCTCGACATTCCCAAGCACGCCATCGTCTCGGTGTTCGGGCCGAACGGCTGCGGCAAGTCCACGCTCATCAACATGATCGCGGGGCTCATTCCCATCGATTCGGGCGAGATCCTGTTCGACGGCAAGCAGCGCAAGGACACCAAGATCGGCTACGTGTTCCAGAACTACCGCGAGGCGATGTTCCCGTGGATGCGCACCATCGACAACATCGCCTATCCGCTGAAGCTCGAAGGGCGCAGCAAGGCCGAGGTCGACCGGCGCATGGAAGAACTGGTGGCGTCCTTCGACGTGAAGTTCGACCTGAAGCGCTTTCCGTACGAACTCTCGGGCGGCCAGCAGCAGACCGCGTCGATCATGCGTGCGCTCGCGCCCAACCCCGAGGTGCTGTTTCTCGACGAGCCCTTCTCGGCGCTGGACTTCGAGATGACGCTTTTCATCCGCGAGAAGCTGCAGGAGGTGTTCATGCAGACCGGCACCACCATGCTGCTGGTGTCGCACGACCTCGAAGAGGCGGTGTACCTCGCCGACGAAGTGCTGCTGCTGACCAAGCGGCCCACCAAGGTTGCAGAGATCCTGCGCTATGGCGACGCACGCCCGCGCACCGTCGAGACGCTGAGCACCGAGAGCTTCGTCGCCATGAAGAAGCTCAGCCTCGACATTTTCCAGCGGGAGGTTCGCCGGTGACTCCCGAGATCAACATCCCCGATGTGATCGCTGAAGTGAGCGCAGTGTTCGCGCGCTACGAGGCGGCACTGGTCGGCAACGACCGCGCGGTGCTCGACGAGCTCTTCTGGAACAGCCCGCACACGCTGCGCTACGGCTTCTCCGAGAACCACTACGGCCACGCCGACATCAGCGCATTCCGCGCATCGCTGCCCCAGCAGAGCCCGCCGCGCGAACTGCTGCGCACCGTCATCACCACCTACGGCCGCGACTTCGCGACCGCCAACGTCGAGTTCCGCCGCGAAGGCAGCCGCCAGACCGGCCGCCAGAGCCAGACCTGGTTGCGCACGGCCGATGGCTGGCGCGTAGTCGCCGCCCACGTGAGCCTGCTCGGCTGACCCGCGGGCACATTCTTTGCACCCACCTCAAATCCAAGACCGGAGTACGTCATGACCAGCCAATTCAATCGCCGCGATTCCCTCAAGACCCTGGCCGCACTTGGCGCGGCAGGCAGCCTCGGAAGCTGGAGCGCCCTTGCCAGCGCACAGGCCAAGCCCAAGCCGCTCACCGTGGGCGTGATCTACGTCGGCGCACGCGACGACTACGGCTACAACCAGGCGCACGCCATGGCCGCCGCCGAGATCAAGAAGCTGCCCGGCATCAAGGTGGTCGAGGAAGAGAACGTACCCGAGACCGCCGCCGTGCAGAAGACCATGGCCGGCATGATTTCGCAGGACGGCGCCAAGCTGCTGTTTCCCACTTCGTTCGGCTACTTCGACCCGCACATCCTCGCGGTCGCGCCCAAGAACCCCGACGTGCGCTTCTCGCACTGCGGCGGCCTCTGGACCGAAGGCAAGCACCCGAAGAACGTCGGCAGCTTCTTCGGCTACATCGACGAGTGCCAGTTCCTGAACGGCGTGATTGCCGCGCACATGACGAAGAGCAACAAGATCGCCTTCGTCGCCGCCAAGCCCATTCCGCAGGTGCTGCGCAACATCAACGCCTTCACGCTCGGCGCGCGCTCGGTCAAGCCGAACATCACCTGCAGCGTGATCTTCACGGGCGACTGGTCAATGGCGGTGAAAGAAGCCGAAGCCACCAACAGCCTGGCCGACCAGGGCTGCGATGTGTTTACCATGCACGTCGACGGCCCCAAGGTGGTGGTCGAGACGGCAGCCAAGCGCGGCAAGATGGTCTGCGGCTACCACGCGAGCCAGGCCAAGCTGGCACCCAATGCGTACCTCACCGGCGCCGAGTGGAACTGGCTCACTGCCTACAAGACCGCCATCGAAGCCGCGCAAACCGGCAAGCCGCATCCCAACTTCCTGCGCGGCGGTTTGAAGGAGGGCTACGTGAAGATGTCGGCCTACGGTCCCATGGTGCCGGACGCCGCGAAGAAGCAGGCCGACGACATCAAGGCGAAGATGATCGCGGGCACTTTCGACATCTTCAAGGACGGCATCAAGGACAACAAGGGTGCGGTCGTGGTGCCGGCCGGCAAGGTGCTCAAGCAGACCGACCTGGAGCTCGAGAAGATGAACTACCTCGTCGAAGGCGTCGTCGGCCAGGTCTGAGCCGCGCGGCAACAAGCATCGCCATGCGCCACGCGCTCAAGGAATTCGCACTGCCGGTGTTCGCCATCGCGGCGGCACTGCTGGTGTTCGGCCTGCTGGTGGCCTTCGCGGGCGTCGATCCGGTGGAGGTCTGGGCCACGCTGTTCAAGGGCGCGTTCGGCGACTGGTTCTCGTGGCAGAACACGCTGCAGCGCGCTGCGCCGCTGATGCTCACCGCGCTGTGCGTGGCGCTGCCCGCGCGCGCGGGGCTCATCATCATCGGTGGCGAGGGTGCGCTGGTGTTGGGTGGGCTGGCCTGTGCGGCACTGGCGCATGCGGTGCCGCTGCCCGGCAATGTCATCGGCACGGTGATCGTGTGCATCGCAGGCGCCATCGCCGGTGCGGTGTGGATCGTTCTCGCGGGCTGGCTGCGGCAGTTTCGCGGCATCAACGAAACCATCAGCAGCCTGCTGCTGGCCTACATCGCCATCGGCATCTTCAAGCACCTGGTCGAAGGGCCGCTGCGCGACCCGGCGAGCCTGAACAAGCCGTCGACCTATGCATTGAACGACGGGATGCTGATAGGCGGCATCGGTGGTTCCGACGTGCACTGGGGCCTGGTGATCGGCGTCGTGGCCTGCCTGGGGCTCGGCTGGTGGCTGCGCGCCACGGCTTCGGGCTTCTCGGTGCGCGTGGTCGGTGGCAATCCGCGCACCGCGCAACTCGTGGGGCTGCCGGCCACGCGGCTCATTCTTTCGGCCTGCGGACTCGGCGGCGCGTGCGCGGGGCTGGCGGGTGCGGTCGAGGTTGCAGCAGTGCACACCAATGCCAACGCCTCGTTGATCGCGGGGTATGGCTACGCGGGCATCCTCGTGTCCTTCATCGCGCGGCACAACCCGGTGGCCATCGTGCCGGTGGCGATCCTGTTCGGCGGCTTCGGCGCGGCGGGCAGCTTGCTGCAGCGGCGACTCGGCCTGCCCGATGCGTCGGTGCTGGTGCTGCAGGGTATCGCCTTCGTGCTGATCCTCGCGAGCGAGGGCCTGCGCACGGTCAACTGGAAGAAGTTCGGCGACCGCATGCTGCCCGAGGCAAGGAGCTACACATGACGGCCGACCAATGGATCGCGCTGGTTGCCGGCATCGTCGGCGGCGCGCTGCGCGTCGGTGCTCCATTCCTTTTCGTGAGCCTGGGCGAATGCCTCACCGAGAAATCGGGGCGCATCAACCTCGGGCTCGAAGGCGTGCTGGTGCTGTCGGCCATGGCGGCCTTCGGCGGTGCCTACCTCACCGACTCCGCATGGCTCGGCGTGCTGATCGGCGCGGTGGCCGGTGCGGCGCTCGCGCTGCTGCACGGCCTGCTGTGCTCGCTCGACCGCGTGAACGACGTGGCGACCGGCATCGCTCTGATGCTGCTCGGCACGGGGCTCGCGTTCTATCTGGGCAAGCCGCTCATCCAGCCGCAGGCGCCGCAGATTCCCGCGATCCCGCTGGGCTTCTGGAGCGACAACACTGTCGTGCGCTCGGCGCTGCAGCTCAATGCGCTGGTGCCCATTGGCGTCGCGCTCGCAGTGCTGCTGTGGTGGGGCTTCGCGCGCACGCGTGCCGGGCTGCTGGTGCGCATGGCCGGTGACTCGGCGCAGGCCACGCGCGCGCTCGGCTACTCGGTCTCGGGCCTGCGCATCGCGGCGACCACGGCGGGCGGCTTCATCGCCGGGCTCGGCGGTGCGTCGCTCACGCTGTTCTACCCGGGCAGCTGGAACGAAGGCATCTCCAGCGGCCAGGGCCTGATTGCGGTGGCGCTCGTGATCTTCGCGCGCTGGAGCCCGCTGCGCTGCGTGGGTGCGGCGCTGCTCTTCGGCGGCGCGGGCGCCATTGGCCCGGCTCTGCAATCCATCGGCATCGGCTGGGGCTACCACCTCTTCAACACCGTGCCGTATGTGCTCACGCTGGTGATTCTGGTGTTCACCTGCAAGCCGGGTAGCGCGGCCGTCGGCAGCCCCGGCGAACTCTCGTCGACAAGGAGTTGAACGTCATGAGCGGTCTCGGAGGCCTCAACAAATCGGCGCACGGCGTCGTCGTCGGTCTGGTGCAATTGCAGCTGCCGAGCGTGAAGACGCCGGCCGACCTCGCCGCGCAGGCGCAGCGCATCTGCGAGATGGTGGGCAAGGCCCGCCGCAACCAGTCGACCATGGACCTCGTGGTGTTCCCGGAGTACGCGCTGCACGGACTCTCGATGGACACCAACCCCGAGATCATGTGCACGCTCGATGGCCCTGAAGTCGCGGCCTTCAAGAATGCCTGCTTCGAACATCGCATCTGGGGCTGCTTCTCCATCATGGAAGCGAACCCCGGCGGCAATCCCTACAACAGCGGCCTGATCATCGACGACCACGGCGAGATCAGGCTCTACTACCGCAAGCTGCACCCGTGGGTGCCGGTCGAGCCGTGGGAGCCCGGCAACCTGGGCATTCCGGTGTGCGACGGACCCAACGGCAGCAAGCTGTCGCTGATCATCTGCCACGACGGCATGTTTCCCGAGATGGCGCGCGAGGCCGCATACAAGGGCGCGGACATCATCCTGCGCACGGCCGGCTACACCGCGCCCATCCGCCATGCGTGGAAGATCACCAACCAGGCCAACGCTTTCTGCAACCTCGCCTACACCGCGAGCGTGTGCCTGTGCGGCAGCGATGGCAGCTTCGACTCGATGGGCGAGGGCATGTTCTGCAACTTCGACGGCACGGTGCTGGTCGAGGGCGGTGGCCGCGTGGACGAGATCATCACAGCCGAGCTGCGCCCCGACCTCGTGCGCGAGGCCCGCACCGGCTGGGGCGTGGAGAACAACATCTACCAGCTCTATCACCGAGGGTATGTCGCGGTGAAGGGCGGCGCACAGGACTGCCCCTACACCTACATGCACGACATGGCCGCCGGCACCTACAGGCTGCCATGGAGCGTCGAGGTGAAGGTGACCGACGGCACGAGTTGCGGCTTTGCGCCGCCGCAACGCAACTACGCAGGATGACGACCATGACCACCACCATCGCCAACACCACCGAACGCCACGTGGCCGCCGAGCCCTATGCCTGGCCCTACAACGGCGCGCTGCGGCCCGACAACACCGCGCTCATCGTCATCGACATGCAGACCGACTTCTGCGGCAAGGGCGGGTACGTCGACGTGATGGGCTATGACCTGTCGCTGGTGCAGGCGCCGATCAAGCCGATCGCGCGCGCGCTGGCGGTGCTGCGGCCGCTGGGCTATCACATCATCCACACGCGCGAAGGGCATCGGCCCGACCTCGGAGATCTGCCGGCCAACAAGCGATGGCGGTCGCGGCAGATCGGTGCGAATGGCGTGGGCATCGGCGACGACGGGCCGTGCGGGCGCATCCTGGTGCGCGGCGAGCCGGGATGGGAAATCATTCCGGAACTGGCGCCGTTGCCGGGCGAGATCGTGATCGACAAGCCGGGCAAGGGGTCGTTCTACGCGACGGATCTTGAACTGATCCTGCGTACGCGCGGCATCGAGAACATCATCCTTGCGGGCATCACGACCGATGTTTGCGTGCACACCACGATGCGCGACGCGAACGACCGGGGGTTCGAGTGCCTGTTGTTGTCGGACTGCACGGCTGCGACGGACTACGGCAATCATCTTGCTGCGCTGAAGATGATCACCATGCAGGGCGGCGTGTTCGGGGCGCATGCCACCTCGCAGGCCTTGCTGGCGGTTGTATGAGGCTGCTTTGTTCGGGGTGCGATCACGCCGACGGGGTACCTTGCTCCGCGAATGTCCCCCGGCCTGCGGCCTCCTCCTTTATTTCGCTGCGCAAGGCACCCCATCGGCGTGATCGTTCAGAGCGGTCGTTGATCGGCCCTAACACGCACTCAAGGGATGGCAAACGAACATGAGCGCCACATCACCCCGCGCCATCGGCGGCCTCCCTGCAGGCACTGGTGCACTCGCGCTCGACACCTACGAGCTCACCAAACGCTTCGGCGCCTTCACCGCCATGGACCGCGTGACGATGCGCGTCGAGCCCGGCACCGTGCATGCGCTGCTTGGCGAGAACGGCGCGGGCAAGAGCACGCTGGTGAAGTGCGTAGCGGGCTTCCAGCGCGCGGAGGAGGGCAGCATCCTGATCGACGGGCGCGAGCAGGACATCGCCAACCCCATCGTGGCGCGCGCGCTGGGCATCGGTATGGTCTACCAGCATTTCACGCTGGCGCCCGGCATGACGGTGGCGGAGAACCTGTTGCTCGCAGGCGGCAAGACGCCGGCGCTGATCGACTGGAAGACGAAGCGCGCGGAGCTGAAAGACTTTCTTGCGACCACGCCGTTCAGCCTCGACCTGGACGTGCGGCCTTCGGAGCTTGCGGCTGGCGAGAAGCAGAAGCTCGAACTGCTCAAGCAGTTGTACCTGAAGCCGCGCCTGCTGATCCTGGACGAGCCCACCTCGGTGCTTACGCCACAGGAGGCCGACGAGGTGCTGGGTCATGTGCGCGATTTCGCGCGCAGCGGGCTGTGCACGGTGCTCATCATCACGCACAAGTTTCGCGAGGTGATGGCGTATGCCGACAGCGTGACGGTGCTGCGGCGGGGCAAGGCGGTGCATCACTGCCGAGTTGTGGACACCAGTCCGGCGCAGCTGGCGCAGGCCATGATGGGTGGCGAGCAGGCAACGACATCGACGCCTGTTGCCAGGAAGCCCGTGCCTGCCAATGCGCCGGTTGCATTGAAGGTCGAAGGGCTCAAGGCGCAAGGCGATCGCGGCACGCTGGCGCTGCACGACCTGAGCCTGTCCGTGCGCGCGGGAGAAATCCTCGGCGTGGCTGGCGTCTCCGGCAATGGGCAGCGCGAGCTTGTAGAGGCGCTCGTCGGTCAGCGTCCGCGCCTTGCAGGCAAGGTCACGGTAATGGGGCAGGCCTATGGTGCGCATCGCGCCGAGAACCGCAAGCTCAAGGTCCGCAGCCTTCCCGAAGAGCCGCTGCGCAACGCCTGTGTCGGCGACCTCAGCGTCGCGGAAAACATGGCGCTGCGCGATTTCGATCAACCGCCTTTGTCGCGTGGCGGTGTGCTGAGTTTTCCGTATTGGCGCAGCAGGGCGCGCGACTGGATCGCCGAATACGGCGTGAAGACGCAGGGCGAGAGCGCGCCGATCCGCAGCCTCTCGGGTGGCAACGTACAGCGCGCGGTGCTGGCACGGGAGCTGGCCGGCGACATCAACGTGCTGATCGCCGCGAACCCTGTGTTCGGCTTGGACTTCGCGGCCGTCGCCGAAATCCACTCACGCATCGTGCAGGTGCGCGAGAAGGGCGGGGCGGTGCTGCTGATCAGCGAAGACCTCGACGAACTGCTCGAACTGGCAGACCGCATCGTCGTGATGAGCGAAGGGCAGATCGTTTTCGAGACTTCGGCGGCTGGTGCGGAAAGACACGTGATCGGAGCGCACATGGGCGGTGGGCATCACGAGCCGTTGAAGGCTGCGGCATGAACGCATCGGAACCAGCGAGCAAAAGCATGCGCATAAACGAAGCCAACCCCTTCCCCTACGAGTTCGACGTAGCAAAGACAGCGCTGGTCCTCATCGACATGCAGCGCGACTTCATCGAGCCCGGTGGCTTCGGCGAAACGCTGGGCAACGATGTCTCGCTGCTCGAAGCCATCGTCCCCGCAACCAAAGAAGCACTGCGGGCGTGGAGACAATCCGGCGGCCTCGTAGTGCACACAAGGGAAGCGCACGCTGCCGACCTCTCCGACTGCCCACCGGCCAAGCGAAACCGCGGCAATCCCACGCTGCGCATTGGCGACGAAGGCCCCATGGGCCGCATCCTCGTGGCTGGCGAGCCTGGCAACCAGATCATCGAAGCGCTCGCCCCCATCGACGGCGAGATCGTCATCGACAAGCCCGGCAAAGGCGCGTTCTATGCCACCGGCCTGCACGAACTGCTGCAGCAGCGCGGCATTACCCACCTGCTGTTCGGCGGCGTCACGACCGAGGTCTGCGTGCAGACCAGCATGCGCGAAGCCAACGACCGCGGCTACGACAGCCTGCTGCTCGAGGACTGCACCGAAAGCTATTTCCCGGCATTCAAGGCGGCCACGCTCGACATGGTCCGTGCACAGGGTGCCATCGTTGGCTGGACCGCGCCGAGCGCCGCGCTGCTCGAGGCGTTGAACAGCAGCCCTTCTTCTTGACGCCGACGCCAGCGACTACCATTCCACACGTGTCTACCGTTCGAACCCGCCCCGAATCTCCCGTTACTGCCACCGATACGGCCGTTTTCCGCACGCGGGCCGACGAGGTCTACGCGCAGCTCAAGCGCGACGTGGCCGATTTCATCCTCGTGCCCGGAGACCGCTTTACCGAGAGCGAGATCAGCGACCGGCTCGGCGTGTCGCGCACGCCGGTGCGGCAGGCGCTGTTCCGGCTGCAGCAGGAAGGCTTCGTCGAAGTGCTGTTCCGCAGCGGCTGGCGCGTGCTGCCCTTCGACTTCGACCAGTTCGAGCAGCTCTACGACCTGCGCATGGTGCTGGAGACCACCGCCGTGCATCGTCTGTGCGAGACCGACCGCCACATCGATCGCGGCCTGCTCGACACGCTGGCCGGCATCTGGCTGGTGCCCGCGGCGCAGCGCAGCAGCGACATGGCGCAGGTGGCGCAGTGGGACGAGGCCTTTCATTGTTCGCTCGTGGCGGCCGCCGGCAACGCCGAGATGGCGCGCGTGCACGGCGACGTGACCGACCGCATCCGCATCATCCGCCGGCTCGACTTCACCAAGCAGCCGCGCATCGACGCCACCTACGACGAGCACGCGAAGATCCTGAAGGCCGTGCGTGCCAATCGCGGCGACCAGGCCGCGATGCTGCTGCGCGCGCACATCGAGACCAGCCAGGCCGAGGTGCGCAAGATCACGCTGCACCAGGTGCATCTGGCGCGGCACGCGGGGAAGGCCGCGGCGCCGCGCTGAACGAGCCTGCTGCTGCCTCAGTCAGCGGTGATGTTGCCGCGCTTGACGACTGCGGCCCAGCGGTCCGCATCCTTCTTCATCAGCGTGCCGAATTCGGCCGGCGTCGAGCTGGCCGGCACCATGCCCTGGGACTCGAAAGACTTCGCCACCTCGGGTTGCTTCAGCACCGCCGAGATCTCCTTGTTGAGCCGCGCCACCACGTCAGGCGGCGTGCCCTTCGGCGCGAGCACGCCGTACCACATGTCCACGTTGTCGGCGGTCACGCCGGCCTCGGCCAGCGTGGGCACGTCGGGCAGTTGCGGCAGGCGCTTGCCGCTGCCGGTGGCAATGGCCTTGAGCTTGCCCACCTGGATGTGCTGCAGCGCCACGTGCACCGGCAGGAACATGTAGTCGATGCGCCCGCCCAGCAGGTCGGTCACCGCGCCTGCCGTGCCCTTGTACGGCACATGCAGCATCTCGGTGCCCGTGCCCTGCATGAACAGCGCCATCGACAGGTGATGCGGCGTGCCGACGCCCGGCGTTGCATACGTCAGCTTGCCGGGGGCCGCCTTGGCAGCGCTCACCATCTGCGACACCGTCGTCGCCTTCTGCACGTTCGGGTTCGTCACCAGCAGCAGCGTGCCCCACGAGGTGAGCGACACCGGCGCGAAGTCGGCCACCGGGTCGTAGCTCAGCGAGCGATACAGGCTGCGGTTCATCACCAGCGTGTTGACCTGCACCATCAGCGTGTAGCCGTCGGGCTTGGCGCGAGCCACGCGCTCGCTGCCGATGTTGCCGCTGGCGCCGGCCACGTTCTCCACGATCACCGGCTGGCCCAGCAGGGCAGGCAGGCGGGCCGAGAGCTGGCGTGCCACCAGGTCGATGCCGGTGCCGGGCGTGTAGGGCACCACCAGCGTGATCGGCTGGTCGGGCCAGGCGCAGGCGGCGGTGGCGCCGGCTGCGAAGAGCAGGGCGGCAAGGGTCTTTTTGATCAGCGAACGCATGGTCGTGTCTCCGTGTTCTTTTCAGTGATGCTCAAAGGTAGGAGGCGCGCGCCTTCAGCGCCACCGGGTCGTAGCCGGCCACGCGCTTGTAGTTGTCCGAGATGGCCTGCAGCTCGGCGACGGGCACGACGTCCTCGATGTTCCGGAAGCGCTTGCCGCCCGAGCGCTCGAACACTTCGCGCAGGATCGCGTCGGGCGGGTTGCTGCGGTTGGTCAGCACCACGTTCGTGGTGGCCTTGACGCGCACGCGGTCGTAGTCTTCCAGCGCGGCGGTGCCTACGCCCAGGTCCTTCAGCGCACCGGCCAGGAAGCGCGCATCGATGATCGCCTGCCCGGCACCGTTGGAGCCGCGCGGCACCATGGGGTGCGCCGCGTCGCCCAGCAGCGTGAGGCGGCCGTGCGTCCAGCGCGGCAGCGGGTCCTGGTCGACCATCGGGTACTCGAGGATGGTGTCCGACGCGAGGATCAGCGCGGGCACGTCGAGCCAGTCGAAGTGCCAGTCGGCAAACGCAGGCAGGAAGTCTTCGAGCCGGCCCGCGCGGCTCCAGTCGCGCAGGGCGGGCCGTGGCGCGTGGATCTCGGCGACCCAGTTCACGAGCTGATTGCCGTCGGCGTCGATGTCGTTGCGGATCGGGTAGATCACCATCTTGCCGACCGCGAGCCAGCCCGCGCGCACCATGCTGCCGCCCGAGAGAAAGGGCTTCCAGCGCGCGGTGCCGCGCCACATGTTCACGCCCGAATAGCGCGGTGCGCCTTCATCCGGGTACAGCTGCTTGCGCAGCGCCGAGTGGATGCCGTCGCAGCCGACCGCGATTGCGCCGCGCACCGAAGGCGCATCGACAAAGTGCACGGTGACGCCCCCGGCGTCCTGTGTCACGCCCGTGCAGCGGCGGTTGCACACCACGCTGTCGGGGCCGAGGCGCTTCAGCGTCTCTTCGTACAGCACCGTCTGCAGGTCGCCGCGGTGAATGGAGAACTGGGGCCAGTCGTAGCCCGCGTGCTGGCCGGCGGCCTCGCGGAAGATCAACTGGCCGTGCTCGGTGAAGAACACGGCCTCCTGCGTGCGCACGCCGACCTTGTCGAGGGCGTCCAGCAGCCCGAGTTCGGTGAGTTCGCGCACGGCATGCGGCAGCAGGTTGATGCCCACGCCCAGCGGCTTCAGCTCGGGCACGGCCTCGTATACGCGGCAGGGAATGCCGGCCTGGTGCAGGCTCAGCGCCAGGGTCAGGCCGCCGATGCCGGCGCCCAGGATGATGACTTCGTTGCTCATGAATGGTCGGTCGTTGCGTTCGGTTTTGTCTCGGGCCGCATTAGGAACGCAGACTAGCCATTTGGGAAATTTAGATGTGATATGGATTTATCATGAATCCTTATGAACCTATCGACCCGGCAGATGCGCGCCTTTTTGCAGGTCGCGCGCATGGGCAACTTCACGCGCGCGGCCGAGCAGGCGCACATCACGCAGGCGGGGCTCAGCATCCTGATCCGCGAGATGGAAAGGCAGCTGGGCTGCCGGCTGTTCGATCGCACCACGCGCGTGGTGAGCCTCACGCCGGCAGGGCGGCGCCTGCTGCCAGTGGTCGAACGGCTGGTGACCGACCTCGATGACGTGGCGGCCGAGCTGGGTGCCGAGGGCGACGCCGCGCGCCAGACGCTGCGCATTGCGGCCACGCCGCTGGTGTCTTCGCACCTGCTGCCGCGGGTGTTCACCACCTTCCGCGCCGCGCATCCGCAGGTGAGCCTGCGCCTGTTCGACGCCGACCTGCGCGACGTGGAGGCGATGGTGGCGGCCGGCGATGCCGATGTGGGCCTGGGCTTTTTCTTCAAGGCCGCGGTGGGGCTGGAGCGCACGCCGGTAGGGCGCTTTCACCTGATGCGGGTGGCGCCTTGCGATGGTGATGAAGAAGAGCCGCCGGCCATCGGCACCGCGCCATGGTCCGTGTTGCGCAGCGCCGAACTCCTCGGCCTGCCGCCCGGCAACCCGATCCAGAAGGTGATCGACCAGCATCTGGCCACCATCGGCCGCGCCGACGCGCAGCGGCCCGCGTTCAACTTCTTCGGCACGCTGATCTCGATGGTGGAGGCCGGCTTCGGCACGGCCGTGATGCCGACCTTTGCGCTGGCCGCCTGCCGCCGGCACCGCGTGCGCACCGACGTGCTGACCAAGCCGAAGGTGGGGCTGGACTTCTTCCGCATCACCAAGCGCGGCGCGCACGAGACCGAAGCCATGCAGGCCTTCGTCGCCACGCTGGAGAAGGCGCTGCCCGCGCTGTCGCGCTAGCGGGCGTCCGCGGCCTGCGCCCCGGCGAGCCGCTTGCGCAGGAACTCCGCGAAGGCATAGGCGATCACCGGCAACTGCCGGCCGCGCAGGCTGGCCAGTACCAGTTCGCCACGCGGAAAGCCGCGGTCCTCGATGTCCCGCGCCACGATGTCGGGGGCTTCGGCCGCGGCGCCGATGGCCATCTGGAACGAGATCGAGCGCCCGTCGTAGAGGCAGCCGCGCAGGAACTCGAAGCTGTTGCTCTCCACCATGGCCCTTATCCGCGTGGAGCTGCGGGCGAGAAAGCGCTCCAGCATCTGGCGCCCGCCGGTGTCGCGGTTCGGCAGCACCACAGGGTAGTCGGCGCAATCGCTCAGGCGCAGGGTCTTGGACTTCGCCAGCGGATGGCGCTTGTGCATGATGGCCATGAGCTTCTGCTCGACCGCGCACACGCGCTCGATGTCGGACTCCGGCGCCAGGTTGAACACCAGCGCGAGGTCGCTCTCGAAGCTGCGCAGCGCGTCGGCGGCCTGTACGTGGTCGCCGATGCGCGCATCGAAAGCCACCAGAGGGTGCTCCGCAGCGAAGTCATTCACGGCCGCCGGCAGGAAGCGCGGCGCGAGCGCCTGGCTGGCCACCAGCCGGACGGCGCCTCGGCGCAGGCCCTGCAGGTCTTCTATTTCGGAGCGCACCCGCTCCAGCTCCGAAGAGCGGCCGCGGATGTAGCGCACGAACAGTTCGCCCGCGGCGGTCAGGCGCATGCCGCGCGGCAAACGCTCGAAGAGCGGTGTGCCCAGTTCGTCCTCCAGGTCCTGGATGCGGCGGTTGACGGCGGAGGGCGCGACATGGAGCCGCTCGGCCGCCTGGCGGATCGAGCCGGCCCGGGCGACCTCGTCTGCATAGCGCAGGAAGCGAAGGTGATTCATGCCCGCAGAGATTGCACGAAGCGCGCCAGGAGCACTGCCTTGACTGTTGCCGCAACGGCAACGGGCAGTACGTGAATCGGTATGGATTCGGAGCACCTTCTGGCACGGCGACTGCGTGCCGATCTAGCATGACACGCCGATCTGCACCCTCGCGCACCAATGCGGCGCAACCGCCCGTCCGTTTCGGTCCGGCGCCCCACAACGCCTGGACACTCGCCGGCGGCCGGGTCAGCCTCGTGCGCTCCCCGAAGCGGCCACGGCCCGTGCAGATGCCCGCCGAGCCGCAGCCGATCGAGTTCGACCTGGCGCGCAGCGCGCTCGTCGTGGTCGACATGCAGAACGACTTCTGCCATCCCGAGGGCTGGTTCGCGCAGAAGGGCATCGGCATTCGCGCGGCGCGCAAGCCCATTCCGACCATCGCGCGGCTCCTGCCGGCATGGCGCGCGGCTGGCGGCGGCGTGGTGTGGCTCAACTGGGGTATTCGCGCGGACCGCCTCAACCTGTCGCCCACGGTGCAATTCAAGGGCAAGCGCAGCGCAGACGGCGTGGGCTATGCGGAGCATTCGCCCATCGACCACGGCCCGTCGCTCGTGCAGGGCGAGTGGGGTGCGCAGGTGATCGACGAGCTGGCTGTAGCGCCCGGCGACATCACGGTGCACAAGCACCGCCTCAGCGGCTTCTGGGACAACGAGCTCGACAGCGTCCTGCGCCAGCAGGGCATCACGACGCTGCTGTTCGCCGGCATCAACACCGACCGCTGCGTGTTCTCGACGCTGCAGGACGCGAACTTCCTCGGCTACGACTGCGTGTTGCTGAAGGACGCGTGCGGCACCCCGTCGCCGGCCTACGTGACGCGCGGCATTCATTTCATCGTGCAGCAGCTGCACGGTTTCGTTGCAACCGCCGAGTCGCTGCTCGCTTCGCTTTCCTCACTCTCCAAGAAACGCTAGGAGTCCTCCGCATGCCGCTGTCCTTCTTCGCCAACTCGCGCCTCGTGCGTTCGCTCGCTTCGCTGGGCGCTGCCGCCGGCCTGGCCCTGGCGGCCGTTTCCGCCGCCGCGCAGGTGCCCGTCAAGCTCGTGCTCAACTGGAAGTACGAAGGCCCGCAGGCCTGGTTCTTCGTCGCCCAGGACAAGGGCTACTTCAAGGCCGAGGGCCTCGACGTCGAGATCGACCAGGGCGAGGGCTCCGCGGCCTCGATCCCGAAGGTGGCGGCGGGCGCCTACCAGGCCGGCTTCGGCGACCTGAACGCACTGGTCGACCTGGCATCGAAACGCCCGGCCGATGCGCCGGTGGCGGTCTACATGCTCTACAACACGCCGCCCTTCACGCTGGTGGTGAAGGAGGGCAGCCCCATCAAGACGCCCAAGGACCTCGAAGGCAAGACCATCGGCGGCCCCGCCAACGACGGCGCGCTGAAGCTGTTCCCGGCCTTCGCCAGGATCGCGAAGGTCGATGCGTCGAAGGTAAGCATCACCAACATGGCGCCCAACCTGCGCGAGCAGATGCTCACGCGCGGGCAGATCGACGCCGCCTTCGGCTACGTCACCACCGTGAGCTTCAGCGCGAAGGCGATGGGGCTCGATCCGGCGAAGGACCTGCGCTTCATCCGCTACGGCGACCACGGCATGGACCTGTATTCGAACGCCGTGTTCTTCTCGCGCGTCTTCGCCCGGGACAACCCCAAGGCGGTGCAAGGCTTCGTGAAGGCGCTGAACCGCGCGGTGAAGGAAGTCATTGCCGACCCGGACATGGGCATCGACTACGTCATGAAGCGCGAGCCGCTGCTCAAGCGCGAGGTCGAGAAGGAAAAGCTGCTCGCCACGCTGCGCAACGACATGAGCCACCCGGAGGTGGCCCGCATCGGCCTGGGCGACGTGGACGACGCGCGATTGAAGAAATCCATCGACATCGTGGTGGACGCCAACCAGCTGCCGCGCACACCGGCGCCCGCCGAAGTGTTCGACCGCAGCTTCCTGCCCGCGCGCGCCGAGCGCCCCTCCAAGACTTTGAACTGAAAGCGAGAAACGACATGGAACTGCAACTGAGAGACAAGGTGGCGCTCATCACCGGCCCGGCCAAGGGCATGGGGCGCGCCGTGACGCTGGCCTTTGCACGGGAAGGCGCGAAGCTGGTGCTGGCCGGGCGCGACACCGGTGCCATCGAGCCTGTGGCCGAAGAGGCGCGCGTGCTCGGCGTCGATGCGGTCGTCGTGCCCTGCGACCTGACCGTGGGCGCGCAGACCGAGGCACTGGCCGCGCATGCGCTGGAGGCCTTCGGCCGCATCGACGTGCTGGTCAACGTGGCTGGCGGCTCGGGCCCGATCGGCAAGACCGGCTGGGAAACCACGAGCGAGGAATTCGACGAGATCGTGCAGCTCAACATGACCGGCTGTTTCAACACAATGCGCGCCGTGCTGCCCTCGATGATCGAGCGCAGGAGCGGCAAGGTGGTGAACGTCGGCGGCACCTTCGGCATGCGCGGACGCGCCGGCCGCATGGCCTACTCGGCCTCGAAGTGGGGCCTGCGCGGCATCACCAAGAGCTTTGCGCTGGAGGCCGGCCCGTACGGCATCAATGTGAATTGCGTGGCGCCCGGCATGGTCGACGGGCCGCGCTTTCGCGAGAAGGTGTGCGCCAACATGGCCGACAAGCTCGGCATCACGCTGGAAGAAGCGATGACGCGGCACGCGGCCGACTATGCGCTGCGCCGCGTCTCCACCGATGCCGACGTTGCCAACGCCTGCCTCTTCATGGCGAGCGATGTGTCCCGACAGATCACCGGCGTCGACCTGCCCGTCGACGGCGGCTGGGCCATGCTCTGAGGAGACCGGCATGAAAGAAGTCGACCTCGTCATTCGCGGCGCGCGCGTCGTGTCCGCAGACCAGATCATCGAAGCCAGCGTGGCCATCGCAGGCGAGCACATCGTGGCCGTCGGCCATGACGACACCATGCCGCCGGCGCGCGAGGAGATGCGCGCCGACGGGCTGTTCCTGCTGCCGGGCGCCATCGACAGCCACGTGCATTTCCGCGACCCGGGCTACCCGAACAAGGAAACCTGGAAGACCGGATCGGCCGCCGCCGCGATGGGCGGCGTGACCACCGTGTTCGAGATGCCCAACACCAATCCGGCGACGGGCACCGTCGAGGCCCTGCGCCTGAAGCAGAAGGCAGCCGAGTCGTCGTATTGCGACTTCGGCATCCACGGCCTGTTGGGCGACGATACGGTCGAGCGGCTCGAAGAACTTCTCGACGCCGGCGTCACCAGCTTCAAGGCCTTTGTCGGCAACACCTTCGGCAACCTGCCCGCGCCCACCGATGGTGCGTTGCTCGAGGGTTTCGAGAAGCTCGCCCCGTTGGGTATCCGCACCGTGGTGCATGCGGAGAACTCGTCAATCCTGCAGCGCCGCCAGAAGCAGATGCAGGCCGCCGGCCGCATCGATGCGATGGCGCACCTGGCCGCGCGCCCGGCGGTGGCCGAGATCGAAGCCATTGGCCGCGTGCTCACCTTGGCCGAGTGGACCGGCGCGCGCGTGCACATCGCGCACCACAGCGCGGCCGATTCGCTCTTCCTGCTGCGCGAAGCCAAGCGCCGCGGCGTCGACGTGACGGCCGAGACCTGCCCGCAGTACCTGCTGCTGAACACCAGCCACATGCTGAAGCTCGGCGGCGTGATGCGGCTCAACCCGCCGATCCGCGAGGCGCGCCACAACCAGCCGTTGTGGGACGCGCTGCTCGACGGCACGCTCGACATGATCGCGACCGACCACGCGCCGCACACCCCCGAAGAGAAGACCCGCGAGAGCATCTGGGACTGCGACTGCGGCTTTCCGGGCGTGGAGACGCAGATGCCGCTGATGCTGACCGAGGTGAACCGCGAGCGCGCCACGCTGATGGACTACGTGCGCTGGAGCGCGGTGAACCCGGCCAGGGCCTGGGGCCTGTATGGCACCAAGGGCGTGATCGCGCCGGGTGCGCACGCCGACATCGCGATCGTCGACATGCAGCGCGCCGGCACGCTGTCGCAGAACCGGCTGCAGAGCATCAGCAAGATATCGCCGTGGAACGGCCGCGCGGTGAAGGGCTATCCGCTGCACACGCTGCTGCGCGGGCGCTTCGTGATGCGCGAAGGCAAGCTGGTGAGCGATGCGGTCGGCTGGGGGCGCACGGTGAAGGGTGTGCAGAAGATGCCCACTCCGAAGCCGCGCAACACCGAGCACTACAGCAGCGCGATCCTGCAGACGCCGGCCGGCGTGCCTGCGACGGCCGTGCCGGTGGGTGCGGTGGATTGGAGCGCCGCATGAACGCGGGCCGCGTGCAGCAGGTGCAGGTATGGCGCATTCCGTGCAACGGCCCGGGCGACCTGAGCGGCGCCAGGGCACTGATCGATGCGGGCGAGATCGTCGCGGCCGACATCGTGGCCGTGATGGGAAAGACCGAAGGCAACGGCTGCGTCAACGACTTCACGCGCGAGTACGCATCCAGTGCCTGGTGCCATCTGCTGGCGCCCGCGCTGGGTTGCACGCCCGACGCGCTGCATGCCCGCGTGGCGCTGGTGATGTCGGGCGGCACCGAGGGCGTGCTGTCGCCGCACTTCACGGTGTTCACGCGGCGCTGGGTGGCCGAAGCGCCGGCAGGCCTGGGCAAGCGCCTCGTGGTCGGCGTCGCGCACACGCGCGCCTTCCTGCCGGAGGAATTGGGCCGCACCGCACAGGTCGACGCCACGGCCGAAGCCGTGGCCGAGGCCATGCGCGATGCGGGCATCGAGAGCGCGGACGACGTGCACTTCGTGCAGGTCAAGTGCCCGTTGCTTACCGCGGCCAAGGTCTCCGCCGCGCTGGCACGCGGCGCCGCACCCGTGACCCACGACAGCTATGAGTCGATGGGCTATTCGCGCGGCGCATCGGCGCTCGGTGTGGCGGTCGCGCTTGGCGAAGTCGCGCGCGAAGAGGTCTGCGATGCCAGCGTGATGAGCGATTGGCGGCTGTTCTCCGCGCGCGCATCGGCCTCGGCCGGCATCGAGCTGGAAGACAACGTCGTCATCGTGCTCGGCGAGGCGCAAGGCAGCGCGTCGGCGTTCCGCATCGCCCATGCGGTGATGCGCGATGCGATCGACGCCGCGAGCGTGCGCGCCTTGCTGCGCGATGCCTTCGGGCTCGACCCGGAGCGCGATGCGCAGGCCTTGTCGGCGCGGCTCGTGAACCTGCTCGCGAAGGCCGAGGCCAGCCCCGACGGCCGCGTGCGCGACACGCGCCACACCATGCTCAACGACTCCGACATTCACTCGACGCGCCATGCGCGTGCCGTGGTGGGCGGTGTGCTGGCCTCGGTGGCCGGCCATACGGCGCTGTACGTGTCGGGCGGCGCCGAGCACCAGGGGCCCGCGGGAGGCGGCCCGGTGGCCGCGATCCTGCGGGTGGACGACACGGACTCCACATTTTCCTGAAGGACCTCATGGGCAACGCATTCATCCAACTGTCCGACGTGATGCTGCGCTATGCCGGCGGCACCATCGCGCTGGACCATACGACGCTGGACATCGAGAAGGGCGACTTCGTTGCCCTGGTGGGCCCGAGCGGCTGCGGCAAGTCGACCATCCTGAAGCTGGTGGCCGGCCTGCTGAGGCCGAGTGCGGGCGCGGTGATTGCCGGCGGGCGCGAGGTGGGCGCGGCCGGCACGCTGGCCCCGGCGGGTGCGCATGCGTCGGCGGCGCCGCGCCTTCGCATCGGCCTCGCCTTCCAGAACCCGACCATGCTGCCGTGGCTCACGATCCGCGAGAACGTGATGATCCCGCTGAAGATCGTCGAGCCCTTCCGGCAGCACTACCGCAGCAAGAAGCGCAGCGAATACGCCGAGCGCGCCGATGCGCTGCTGGCGCAGGTGGGGCTCAAGGGCTTCGGCGACAAGCGGCCGTGGCAGCTGTCGGGCGGCATGCTGCAGCGCGCCTCGCTGTGCCGTGCGCTCGTGCACGAGCCCGAACTGCTGCTGCTCGACGAGCCCTTCGGCGCACTCGACCAGTTCACGCGCGAGGAGCTGTGGGACATCATGCAGACGCTGTGGATCGCCAAGCGCCCGACCGTGCTGCTGGTGACGCACGACCTGCGCGAGTCGGCCTACCTGGCCAACCGCATCTGCGTGATGAGCGCGCGGCCGGGGCGCATTCTCGAAACGCGCGACGTGGGCTTCGCGCGGCCGCGCACGCTGGAGAGCAGCTATGCGCCCGAGTTCGCGGCGCTGGTGCAGCAGCTGCGCATGCGCATCGCGCAGGCGCGCCGCGAAAGCGATGCGGTGCCAGTACCGATGCCGGTGCCGCCTGGGAATGTGCTCGAAGAGGTGGCCGCATGATCGCGCCGCTCGCACGGCAGCGCCTGCTTTCCGCGGGCGCGCTCGTCGGCTTCTTCGTGCTCTGGGAGGTGGTGTGCCTGGCCTTCGGCGTGTCCGACCTGATCCTGCCGCGCCCGAGCCAGATCGCGGCGGTGTTGATCCAGAAGATGCCGCTGCTGTGGCCGCACACCGTGCAGACGCTCTACACCACGCTCGCCGGCTTCGTGCTGGGCGTGGGAGCGGGCATCGTCATCGGCGTGATGATCGGTTCTTCGAAGCTGGCCTACGACGTGACCTATCCGCTGCTGGTGGGGTTCTCCAGCATTCCGAAGGTGGCGGTGGTGCCGCTGTTCGTGGTGTGGTTCGGCGCGGGCACGGTGCCGGCGATCCTGACCTCGATGGTGATCAGCATCTTTCCGGTGGTGGTCAACGTGGCCACCGGCCTCGCGAGCACCGAGCCCGAGCTGGAGGACGTGCTGCGCGTGCTCGGCGCGAGGAAGCGCGACATTCTCTGGAACGTGGGCCTGCCGCGTGCGCTGCCCTACCTGTTCGCCTCGCTCAAGATCGCGATCACGCTGGCCTTCGTGGGCACCGTGCTGAGCGAGACGGTCGCGTCCAACCAGGGCATCGGCACGGTGATGATGATCGCCAGCGGAAACTTCGATGTGCCGATGGTGTTCGCCGGGCTCTTCCTGCTTGCTGCGATGGGGGTGGCGCTGTATGCCGTCTCGTCGCTGGTCGAGCGGCGCATGACGGGCTGGGCCCAGCGCAAGACCGACATGGCAATGGCATGAACGACATGAGCGATCTCGTCCGTATCACCGCCGGCGGCCTGCGCTTCGTGGCGCAGACGCACCCCGACGCGCCGCTCACCGTCGCGGCTTTCCGCCGGCTGCTGCCTTACCGGCAGAAGCTCATTCACGTGCGCTGGAGCGGCGAAGGCTGCTGGGTGCCGCTGGGCGACTTCCAGCTGGGCGTGGGCTTCGAGAACCACACCAGCCATCCGTCGGTGGGCGACATCCTGTTCTACCCCGGCGGCTACAGCGAGACCGAGATCATCCTGGCCTACGGCGCCTGCAGCTTCGCCAGCAAGATGGGCACGCTTGCGGGCAACCACTTCCTCACCATCGTCGAAGGGCGGGAGCAGTTGCGCACGCTCGGCACCAGGGTGCTGTGGGAAGGCGCGCAGGACGTTCTCTTCGAAGCCATCTGATTCAACCCACGGGAGCCTCGCATGTTCTTTCCAGTATCCCGCCGCGCAGCGGTCGTCGCGGTGTCCGCCGCGTTGGGCGCATCGCTCGCGGCGCTTCCGGTGCGCGAAGCACGCGCCCAGCAGCTCACACCCATCAAGTTCGTCCTCGACTGGAAGTTGCAGGGCATCCATGCCTGGTACTACCTCGCCGAAGACCGGGGCTACTTCGCCGCGGAAAAGCTCGCGGTGACGATCGACCAGGGCGACGGCTCGGCGGCGGCCGTGACCAAGGTGATGGCCGGGGCCTACGACGCGGGTTTCGGCGACGTGAATGCGGTCATCCAGAACGCGGCCGCCAAGCCCGGCGCCGCGCCCGTGATGGTCTACATGGTCTACAACCGCGCGCCGTTCGCGCTCATCGTGAAGGCGGGCAGCCCCATCAGGACCCTCAAGGACCTTGAGGGCCGCACGCTGGGCTCGCCGGCCGGCGGCGCCGCGCAACGCATGTTCCCGCTGATGGCGGCCCGCAACGGCGTGGACGCGGGCAAGGTCAAGTGGACCAGCATGGCACCCAACCTGCAGGAGCAGATGCTGCTGAAGGACCACGTCGAGGGCTCGGCCGTGTTCTCGGTGACCAGCTACATGAACCTGGTGGCGCAGGGCGTGGACCCGGACAAGGACATCCGCTGGTTCCACTACGGCGACCACGGCGTCGACCTGTACGGCAACGGCGTGCTGGTGTCCCGCCAGTTGCTCAGGGACAAGCCGCAGGCCGTGGCCGGGCTGGTGCGTGCCGTCAACAAGGCGGTGCGCGACACGGTGGCCGACCCCGACGCGGCCATTGCCGCGTTGATGAAGCGCGAGCCGCTGCTCAACCAGGCGCTGGAGAAGCGGCGCTTGCTCTACACGCTTCGCACCGTGATGCTGACGCCCGAGGTTGGCACCGGCGGCATCGGTGACGTGAACGACGAGCGCATGACGCGTGCCATCGGGCAGGTGAAGGAAGCGTTCGAACTGGCGAATGCACCGACCGCAGGCGAGGTCTTCGACCGGCGCTTCCTGCCGCCGCTTGCGGAGCGCAAGATCGCTGCGCCCTGAACGCCCACCCGACTACGAAGGAAACGCCATGTCCGCTCGCATGCACGAAGGCCCGCTCGACTGCGCCTGGCTGCTGGCCGATCCCGGCGCGCAGCCTGCGCAATCGGATGTGCGCATCGAGCTGGAGGACGGCTGCATCCGGTCGATCGCGCCGCTGGCGGAAGAGGCCGTCGCCGGCACGGGCACGCCGCGCCTGCTCGCGCTGCCGGCGCTGACCAACGCGCACGATCATGCGCGCACCTTCCGCAGCGCCACGCTGGGCGCCTTCGGCCAGCCGCTCGAAGGCTGGCTGCCGTTCCTGGGCGTGGTGCCGGGCATGGACCCGTACCTTTGCGCCGCGACCTCGTTCGCGCGTTCGGTGCGGCATGGCGTGGCGAACCTGATGGTCCACTACACGCGCGTGCAGGGCGGCATGGCCTATGTCGACGAGGCTAGGGCGGTGGCGCGCGCGGCGCGCGACGTCGGCGTGCGCATCGGCTTCGCCATTGCCATGCGCGACCGCCACGGCATTGCCTACTGCGACGACGCGAGCGTTCTGGCGGCGCTGCGCCCCGGCATCCGCCATGCAGTGGCCGAACGGCTGGCGGTGAAGCCGGTGGCTCCCGCGCAGCAGCTTGCGCTGGTCGACGAGGTCGCGCGCATGTTGGAAGAGGACGACCATGGCGGCCACGCGACCGTCCAGTACGGCCCGACGGCGGTGCAGTGGTGCAGCACGCCGCTGCTCGAGGCAATTGCGCAGGCATCGGCCGACACGGGCCGGCCTGTTCACATGCACCTGCTCGAAACGCGCTACCAGCGCGACTGGGCCGATGCCAACCACCCCGGCGGCATCGTCCGTTTTCTCGACGACATCGGGCTGCTGGGCCCGCGCCTCACGCTCGCGCACTGCGCCTGGGCGCGGCCCGAGGAACTGGCGCTGATTGCCGAGCGCGGCGCGACGATCGCGGTCAACACCAGCTCCAACCTGGGGCTCAAGTCGGGTATTGCGCCGGTGCCCGAGATGCTGCGGCACGGATGCCGCGTGGCCATGGGCCTGGACGGCATGGCCTTCGACGAAGACGACGACGCGCTGCGCGAGATGCGGCTGGCGTACTCGCTGCACCGCGGCTGGGGCTACGACACCACGATGACGCGCGACCAGCTCTGGGCCTTTGCCGCGCGCAACGGTCCGCGCAGCGTGCGCGGCGGGCTGGCTGGCGGCGGCAGCATCGTGCCCGGCGCCGCGGCCGACTTGGTGTTGCTGGACTGGGATGCGCTCGACGACGACGCGGTCTTCGCCGAGACGGATCCGCTCGATCTGCTGCTGGCGCGGGCCAACGGCCGCCACATTGCCAAGGTGCTGGTCGGCGGGCGCGTGGTGGTCGATGCGGGCCGCGTGCAGGGCGTCGACGAGCCCGCGCTGCGCGCCGAACTGCTGGCACGCATGCGCGGCGCACTGGCGGCGGATGCTGCTGGCGCCCTGTCGTGGCGCGGGACCGTCAAGGCGCTGGCCGAGGACCTCGGGCCGTTCTATCGGCGCGGGCGGATGGGTGGCTGCTGCGGCTAGGCCGCGCCTTACAGCTTGAAGTCGTAGTCCACCGTGATCGGCGCGTGGTCCGAGAACTTCACGGTCTTGTAGATCTGCTCGGTGCGCGCCAGCGCCGCGGTCTTCGGCGTGGCCAGGTGGTAGTCGAGCCGCCACCCCACGTTGTTCGCATAGGCCTGCCCGCGGTTGCTCCACCAGGTGTAGGCATCGCCGGTGGTGTCGGGCTTGAGCATGCGGTACACGTCGACCAGGCCTGCGCCCTCGGCGCCGGCGTCGAGCAGCTTCGTCATCCAGGCGCGTTCTTCGGGCAGGAAGCCGCTGTTCTTCTGGTTGCCGCGCCAGTTCTTCAGGTCGATCTCTTTATGGGCGATGTTGATGTCGCCGCACAGCACGAACTCGCGCTCCTTCTTCAGTGCCACCAGGTGCGGGAAGAAGCCTTTCAGGAAGCGGAACTTGGCCTCCTGCCGCTCCTCGCCCGAGCTGCCGCTCGGGAAGTAGCAGCTGATGACCGAGAACTTGCGCTTGGGCGTGTCGAAGCGCAGTTCGAGGTAGCGGCCCTCGGCGTCGAACTCGGCGTCGCCCCAGCCCACCACGACCTGGCTTGGCTTGTGCTTGGTGTAGATGGCGGTGCCGGCGTAGCCTTTTTTCTCGGCGAAGTGGAAATGGCCCTTGAGGCCGGCCATTTCCTCGAACCGGCCTTCGATGTCGCTGGCCTGGACGCGGATCTCCTGCATGCAAATACAATCCGGCGCAAGTTCGGCCACCCAGTCGGCCACGCCTTTGGTAGCGGCCGAACGCAGGCCATTGAGATTGAGACTGGTCAGTTTGAACACAAGGAATTCCCGATGGCTGTAGATGGTGAGAAAAGCAGCGCGGTCGCACAGGACTTCGTCCAGTTTGCGTTGGATGCCGGCGTGCTGCGCTTTGGCGAATTCAAGACCAAGGCCGGTCGGATGAGCCCCTATTTCTTCAATTCGGGGCTCTTCGACGACGGCGGCAAGATCGCCCGGCTCGCCGGATTCTATGCAGACCGGCTGATCGAAAGCGGGCTCGAATTCGACATGATCTTCGGCCCCGCCTACAAGGGCATTCCACTGGGCGCCACGGTAGCCGCCGAGCTGGCCCGGCGCGGGCGCAACTACCCCTTTGCCTACAACCGCAAGGAAGCCAAGGCGCACGGCGAAGGCGGCAACCTGGTGGGCGCGCCCCTGAAGGGCCGTGTGCTGATCGTCGATGACGTGATGTCGGCCGGTACCGCGGTGCGCGAGTCGATCGCGGCGATCCAGGCAGCGGGCGCCACGCCGCATGCAGTGGCCATCGCGCTCGACCGGCAGGAAAAGGCCACCGAGAACGGTGTCGACGTAAACCACAGCGCCGTGCAGTACGTGCGCAACCAGCTCGGCCTGTCGGTGATTGCCATCGCCACGCTGGACGACCTGCTGAGCTACCTCTCGGGCAACGCCGCTGCCGACCTGGGCGCGCACCGCGAGCGCGTGCTGGCCTACCGCACGCGCTACGGCGCCACCAGCTGAGGCAAGGGCGCCCATGCACGACGCACGCGACGATCACGGCAAGCCGATTCGCCTGCTGGCGTCGGCTTCTTTCTTCCTGGCGGTTTCCTCGTTCTGCGGCGCCTTGCAAGCGCAACCGCAGAAAGTGGAAGGCGCCTCCCCCGGCATCTATACCTGCACCGACGCCCGCGGCCGCACGCTGACGGCCGACCGGCCGATTGCCGAGTGCACCGACCGCGAGCAGCGCGAACTGAACCCGAGCGGCTCGGTGCGCCGCAAGGTCGAGCCGACCTACACCGCGCGCGAGCTGCAGGAGCGCGAAGACCGCGCCCGCGAAGCCGCCATCCAGACCGCGCGCCTGACCGACGAGCGGCGCCGTGAACGTGCGCTGCTGGTGCGCTACCCCAACCTCGCCACGCACGACCGCGAGCGCAGCGAGGCGCTGGCGCAGATCGATGCGGTGACCCAGGCGGCGCGCAAGCGCATTGCCGAGCTGAGCGAAGACCGCAAGAAGATCGACGAGGAGATGGAGTTCTACAAGCAGGACACCACCAAGGCGCCGGGCGCTGTGCGCCGCAAGCTCGAAGACAACACGCAGAGCGTGGCGGTGCAGAACCGCTTCATTGCGGAGCAGGAAGAAGAGAAGAAGCGGGTGAATGCGCGCTTCGACGAAGAGCGCACGCGTCTGAAGACGCTCTGGTCGCCGCAGAACGGCGGGAATCCCCGCTGATGAACCTGCCGGGGCCTTGCACCAAGGCCCCGGTTTCCTGCCATCAGCCCAGCTTGGCTTTCAGCAGCTCGGTGACCTGCGCCGGATTGGCCTTGCCGCCGCTGGCCTTCATGACCTGACCCACGAGGGCGTTGAGCGCCTTCTCCTTGCCGCCGCGGTATTCCTCGACGTTCTTGGCGTTCTTCGCGATCACTTCGTCGAGGATCTTGTCGAGCGCGCCGGTGTCGTTCATCGGCTTCAGGTCTTTGGCCTCGATGATCGCGTCGACATCGCTGCCTTCGCCGGTCCACAGGGCTTCGAACACTTGGCGCGCGGCGTTGTTGGGCAGCGTGCCGTCGGCGATGCGCTTCACCAGCTGGGCCAGTTGCTGTGCCTTCACCGGTGCGGCTTCGATGCCGATTTCGGCGGCGTTCAGGCGGCGCGCCATTTCGCCGGTGATCCAGTTGCTCGCGAGCTTGGGCGTGGCGCCCGCGTTCACGGCTTCGTCGAAGTAGGCGGCGAGCGCGGCGCTCTGCGTGAGCTGCGCCGCGTCGTATTCCGACAGGCCGTGGTCGCGCACGTAGCGCTCGGCCATCGCGCGCGGCAGCTCGGGCATGGTGGCCTTCACGCGCTCGATCCAGTCGGCGGCGATGACCAGCGGGGGCAGGTCGGGGTCAGGGAAGTAACGGTAGTCGGCCGAGTCTTCCTTGGCACGCATCGCGCGCGTCTCGCCTGTGTCGGGGTCGAACAGCACGGTGGCCTGTTCGATCTCGCGGCCGTCCTCGATCTCTTCGATCTGCCAGCGGATCTCGTAGTCGATCGCCTGCTGCATGAACTTGAAGCTGTTCAGGTTCTTGATCTCGCGGCGCGTGCCGAGCTTGTCGCCGGGCTTGCGCACCGACACGTTGGCGTCGCAGCGGAAGCTGCCTTCCTGCATGTTGCCGTCGCAGATGCCGATCCACGTGACGATCTTGTGCAGCTCCTTCGCGTAGGCCACGGCCTCGGCAGTGGAGCGCATGTCGGGCTCGGTCACGATTTCAAGCAGCGGCGTGCCGGCGCGGTTCAGGTCGATGCCGCTCTGGCCGATGAAGTCCTCGTGCAGCGACTTGCCCGCGTCTTCCTCGAGGTGGGCGCGCACGAGGCGCACGGTCTTCTGTTCTTCGCCGAGGAAGAACGAAACCGAGCCGCCCTGGACGACCGGGATCTCGAACTGGCTGATCTGGTAGCCCTTGGGCAGGTCGGGGTAGAAGTAGTTCTTGCGCGCGAACACGCTGCGCGGCGCGATGTGCGAGCCCAGCGCGAGGCCGAGCTTGATGGCGCGCTCGACGGCGCCCTTGTTCATCACGGGCAGCGTGCCGGGCAGTGCCAGGTCGACCGCGCAAGCCTGCGTGTTGGGCTCGGCGCCGAAGGCGGTGGAGGCGCGGCTGAAGATCTTGCTCGCGGTCGACAGCTGCGCGTGCGTCTCGAAGCCGATGATGACTTCATAGCCGCGCACCAGCGGACCGGTCGGGCGGCCCTGTTGTTGTGCTTCGAATGTGTTCACGGTCTCGCTCATCTCAAAAGCCCTCCGGCGTGCGTGCGTGCCAGTCGGTGGCCTGCTGGAAGCGGTGCGCCGCATTTAGCAGCTTCGCTTCGCCGAAGTAGTTGCCGATCAGCTGCAGGCCCACGGGCATGCCGCCGTCGAAGCCCGCGGGCACGCTCATGCCGGGCAGGCCAGCCAGAGAGGCGGGCAGCGTGAAGATGTCGGCGAGGTAGTCGGCCACGGGGTCGTCGCCGTGTTCGCCGAGCTTCCATGCGGTGGTGGGCGCAGCGGGGCCGGCGATCACGTCGCACTGCTTGAAGGCCTGCTGGAAGTCGTCGGCGATCATGCGGCGCACCTTCTGCGCCTGCAGGTAGTAGGCGTCGTAGTAGCCGTGCGAGAGCACGTAGGTGCCGATCATGATGCGGCGCTTTACTTCGTCGCCGAAGCCTTCGGCGCGCGTGCGTTCGTACATCTGCGTGAGCGCGCTTCTCTCTTGTTCGTCCTTCGGATCGTAGGAGGCTTGCGTGCGGTGCCCGAACTTCACGCCGTCGAAGCGGCTCAGGTTGCTCGAGGCTTCGGCCGCGGCAATGATGTAGTACACGGGAATCGACAGCTCGGTGCGCGGCAGCGTGACCTCGACGCGCTTGGCACCGAGCTTCTCGTACTGCGCGAGCGCCGCGTCGATGGCCGCGCGCACGCCGGGCGCCACGCCTTCGCCGAAGAACTCCTTCGGCACGCCGATGCGCAGGCCTTCGAGCGAGTCGTTCAGCGAGCGGCCGAAGTTCTCGGCGGGCTTGTCGAGCGAGGTCGAATCGCGGTCGAGGTCAGGGCCGCAGAAGGCCGACAGCAGCAGCGCGCAGTCTTCGGCCGAGCGGGCCATCGGGCCGGCCTGGTCGAGGCTCGACGCAAAGGCCACCATGCCGTAGCGCGAGGCGCGGCCGTAGGTGGGCTTGATGCCGGTCACGCCGCAGAACGACGCGGGCTGGCGGATCGAGCCGCCGGTGTCGGTGCCGGTGGCTGCGGGGGCCAGGCGTGCCGCGACTGCAGCCGCGCTGGCGCCGGAAGAGCCGCCCGGAATGCGCTCGCGGTTCCAGGGGTTCTGCACGGGCACGGCCTTGTCGTGGCCCACGGCGGGCACGGCGATGTTCTCGTTGGCCGAGCCCATGGCGAACTCGTCGCAGCTCAGCTTGCCGAGCGTGACCGCGCCGGCTTCGGCCAGGCGCCTGACCACGGTGGCGTCGAAGGGCGAGCGGTAGCCCGCGAGCATCTTCGAGCCGGCAGTGGTGGCGAAATCGGCGGTGACGAAGATGTCCTTGTGCGCGATCGGCACGCCGGCCAGCGCCGGTGCGTTGCCGGTGGCAATCAATGCGTCGGCGGCGCGGGCCTGGGCCAGCGTGACTTCTTCATTGACGTCGACGAAGGTGCCGAGCGACTCGTGCGCCTTCATGCGGCCGAGAAAAACCTGCGAGGCCTCGACGGCCGAGACCTTGCGCTCGGCCAGCGCCTTGGCCAGCGCGACCACGCTCATCTGGTGCAATTCACCGCTGCTCATTATTCGATCACCTTCGGCACGAGAAACAGGCCGGCTTCGACGGCCGGGGCGCTCTTCTGGTTGGCTTCGCGGTTATTGGGTTCGCTCACCACGTCGTCGCGCAGGCGCAGCGTGATGTCTTCGAGCGCGGCCACCGGATGGGCCAGCGGTTCGACGCCCGTGGTGTCCACGGAACGCATACGTTCGACTAAATCGAAAAAGCCGTTGATCTGGCTGAGCATGCGCTCGCTTTCATCGGAGGCAAGCTGCAGCCTCGCCAGAGAGGCAATGCGCTCGATATCGGAAGCGGAGAGTGACATAGGTCGGAACGGCCCAAAAAAGCGAAGGTAATCGCACGCCGAAGCGGGTGCTAATACAGGAATCAGAGGGGATTCGGGTATTATCCCGCCTTTGCCGCAACCCCCGCGAACGCGCCGGCTTTTGCGCCAAAAACGATCAATTCACCCCGTCAAACGACCCAAAAAATAGAGTGACGACCTGCCGATGCGCAGGCCGTACTCAGAGGAATTCCGCACATGTTTGGAGCTTTCCGTCGGTACTTTTCCACCGACCTTGCGATCGACCTCGGCACCGCCAACACCCTGATATTTGCCCGTAACAAGGGCATCGTGCTGGACGAACCCTCGGTTGTCGCCATTCGCCACGAAGGTGGCCCCCACGGCAAGAAGGTGATCCAGGCCGTCGGCCGCGAGGCCAAGGCCATGCTGGGCAAGGTGCCCGGCAACATCGAGGCGATCCGCCCGATGAAGGACGGCGTCATTGCCGACTTCGTGATCACCGAGCAGATGATCAAGCAGTTCATCAAGATGGTGCACCCGCGCACGCTGCTCACGCCGAGTCCGCGCATCATCATCTGCGTGCCCTGCGGCTCCACCCAGGTCGAGCGCCGCGCCATCAAGGACGCGGCCGAAGCAGCAGGCGCCACCTCCGTCTACCTCATCGAAGAACCCATGGCCGCGGCCATCGGCGCGGGCCTGCCCGTCAGCGAAGCCTCGGGCTCGATGGTGGTGGACATCGGCGGCGGTACCACCGAAGTGGGCGTCATCAGCCTGGGCGGCATGGTCTACAAGGGCTCGGTGCGCGTCGGCGGCGACCGCTTCGACGAAGCCATCATCAACTACATCCGCCGCAACTACGGCATGCTGATCGGCGAGCCGACGGCCGAAGTCATCAAGAAGAACATCGGCTCGGCCTTCCCGGGCTCCGAAGTCAAGGAAATGGAAGTCAAGGGCCGCAACCTTTCCGAGGGCGTGCCGCGCAGCTTCACCATCAGCAGCAACGAAGTGCTGGAAGCCCTGACCGATCCGCTCAACAACATCGTCTCGGCCGTGAAGAACGCGCTGGAACAGACGCCGCCCGAGCTGGGCGCCGACATCGCCGAGCGCGGCATGATGCTGACCGGCGGCGGCGCGCTGCTGCGCGACCTCGACCGCCTGCTGGCCGAGGAAACCGGCCTGCCGGTGCTGGTGGCCGAAGACCCGCTGACCTGCGTGGTGCGCGGCTGCGGCATTGCGCTGGAGCGCATGGACCGTCTCGGCAGCATCTTCACGAGCGAGTAAAAGGCGAAAGCCATCATCGGCCGGCCTCTGCTTGCGCAGGCCGGCTTTTTGTTATTTGATTCCGCACCACCGCCGGGTCTGAATTCATGCCTCTGGGCACGCTCGATCGCACAGCGCCACCCCTGTTCAACCAGGGGCAGTCGGCGCTCAGCAAGCTGATCTTCTTCGGCGCGCTGTCCCTGTTCCTCATGGTGGCCGATGCGCGCTTTCACATCGTGCAGCCGATCCGCGCGGCCATCGGCGCGGTGCTCTACCCGGTGCAATGGGTGGCGCTGAAGCCGGTGCAGGCCGTGCTGGGGGGCGGGCGCTACCTCGAAGACCTGCAGACCGCGCAGCGCAACGAGGAAGACGCCCGCAAGGCGCTGATGATGCAGGCCGAACGAGCCGCCCAGGCCGACACGCTGCTGCAGGACAACGCCCGCCTGCGCGAGCTGCTCGAATTGCGCCAGACCACGGCCACGCCGGGCCGCGCGGCCGAGGTGCTCTACGACGCGGCCGACCCCTACACCCGCAAGATCGTCATCGACCAGGGCCTGACCCAGGGCGTGGCGCCCGGCTCGCCGGTGATCGACGCGCGCGGCGTGCTCGGCCAGGTCACGCAGGTGCTGCCCTTCACGAGCGAGGTCACGCTGGTGATCGACCGCGATCTTTCC
This sequence comes from Variovorax sp. OV084, assembly GCF_900111625.1. NCBI lineage: Bacteria > Pseudomonadati > Pseudomonadota > Betaproteobacteria > Burkholderiales > Comamonadaceae > Variovorax > Variovorax sp. OV084. The sequence goes on from NZ_FOII01000004.1 coordinate 90,254, forward strand.
ATTCCCGTGCAGAACACCCGCACCGGCGTGCGTAGCGTGGCCTTCGGCGACGCCTCGGCCCACGGCGGCGGGCTGGAGCTGCGCTTCATGGCCGCCAATGCCGACCTGCAGGAGGGCGACCTGCTCTCCACCAGCGGCGTCGACGGCATCTACCCCGCCGGCCTGCCGGTGGCGAAGATCGAGCGCATCGAGCGGCGCGCCGACTCGGCCTTCGCCCGCATCTACTGCGTGCCGCTGGCCCATGTGACGGCTGCGCGCTACGTGCTGGTGCTCGAGCCCACCGGCACGCCGGCCGCGCCGCCGCCTGCCGCGCCCGCCGCCGCCCAGCGCAAGCGGCCTGAAGGCAAGCCCGGCGCGGGCAAGAACGAAAAGAAGCCTGCGGGAGCACGCCCATGATCAAGCGTCCAGGCCAGCAGCAGCTCCTGCTGCCCGTCAGCCCGCTCTTCATGTGGAGCAGCCTCGTGGTGGCGCTGCTCATCAACATGATCCCCATCGGCCGCGCGGTCTGGATGCCTGACCTGCTGGCGCTGGTGATCGTGTTCTGGGGCGTGCACCAGCCCGCGCGCGTGGGCATCGGCGCGGCCTTCGTGTTCGGCTTGTGCATGGACGTGCATCAGTCGTCGATGCTGGGCCAGCATGCGCTGTCCTACACCACGCTGGGCTTCTTCGCGATCACCATCCACCGGCGCCTGCTCTGGTATCCGGTGCTGTCGCAGGCGCTGCAGGTGCTGCCGCTCTTTGCGCTGTCGCAGCTGATCGAGGTCGTCACGCGGATGATCGGCGGCGGCGTGTTCCCGGGGTGGTCTGTGCTGATCTCGCCCGCCATCGAGGCTGCGCTGTGGCCGCTGGTCACGGCGTTGTTGCTCGCGCCCCAGCGCCGCACCCCGGAACCGGACGAGAACCGCCCCCTCTAAGCCCTGCCTGCCGCATTTGCCAAAAGCGACTGCACGCGCCTAAGCTCCCACCGCCATGACCGAAATCCGCAACGTCGCCGCCGACCTCGCGCGCTTCAAGCGCCGCGTGATCGTCATTGGCCTGGCGGTGCTCTTCGCGTTCAGCCTGCTGTGCGCGCGGCTGGTGTACCTGCAGGTCACGCGCCACGAAGACCTGGCCGAGCAGGCCGAGAGCAATCGCACGGCCGTGGTGCCGGTGGTGCCCAACCGGGGCCTGATCCTCGACCGCAACGGCATCGTGCTGGCCTCGAACTATTCGGCCTACACGCTGGAGATCACGCCCTCGAAGGTGAACGACGTCGAGGAAACCATCGACAGCCTGACCCAGGTGCTCGAAGTCTCGCCGCGCGACCGCCGCCGCTTCAAGCGCCTGCGCGAAGACTCGCGCAGCTTCGACTCCATTCCGATCCGCACCCGCCTGAGCGACGAAGAGGTGGCGCGCTTCGCGGCCCAGCGCTACCGCTTCCCGGGCGTGGAAATCAAGGCGCGCCTGTTCCGCAACTACCCGCAGGGCGAGCTGGCCTCGCACGTGCTCGGCTACATCGGCCGCATCAACCAGCGTGAGAAGACCGCGATGGAAGACTGGGACGAAGAAGACCAGGCCAACTACAAGGGCACCGACTACATCGGCAAGCTCGGCATCGAGCAGAGCTACGAGAAGACGCTGCACGGCCAGACCGGCGTCGAGCAGATGGAAACCTCCGCGGGCGGCCGCGCCGTGCGTCGCCTGGCCAGCCACCCGGCCACGCCCGGCAACACCGTGATGCTGTCACTCGACATCAAGCTGCAGAAGCTGGTGGAAGACATGTACGGCGACCGGCGCGGCGCGCTGGTGGCCATCGACCCCAAGACCGGCGAGGTGCTGGCCTTCGTGAGCAAGCCCACCTTCGACCCCAACCTGTTCGTCGAAGGCATCGACAACGAAAGCTGGGCGGCGCTGACCGAGTCCCTCGACAAGCCGCTCCTGAACCGCGCCCTGCGCGGCACCTACCCGCCCGGCTCCACCTACAAGCCCTTCATGGCAATGGCGGCCTTGCAAACCGGCAAGCGCGGACCCAACGTGGTGGTGAACGACCCCGGCTATTTCAACTTCGGCGGCCACCGCTTCGGCAGCCCCGAAGGCAACCTGGGCGGCGTCGACATGCGCCGCTCGATCCAGCTGTCGAGCAACATCTACTACTACTCGCTGGCCAACGAGATGGGCGTGGACCTGATCCACGACTTCATGAAGCCATTGGGCTTCGGCCAGATCACCGGCATCGACCTGGGTGGCGAGGTGCGCGGCGTGCTGCCCAGCACCGAGTGGAAGCGCAACACCTACAAGCGTCCCGAGCAAAAGAAGTGGTACGCGGGCGAGACCATCTCGCTGGGCATCGGACAGGGCTACAACGCCTTCACGATGCTGCAGCTGGCGCAGGCCACGGCCATCGTGGCCGACGGTGGCTTGAAGCACAAGCCGCACCTCGTGCTGGCCACGCGCAACACCGTGAGCGGGCAGGTGGTGCCGCTGCCACAGCCGCCGGCGGAAAACCTCGGCTTCTCGGCCGCCAACGTCGCGGTGGTCCGCGACGGCCTGACCAGCGTGGTCACTGCCGGCACTGCGCGCGGCGTGTTTGCGGGCGCAGCCTACCAGGCAGCCGGCAAGACGGGCACGGCGCAGGCGGTAACGCAGGCGCAGAACACCAAGTACAACGCGCGCGCCCTCGAAGAACACCAGCGCGACCACGCCCTCTTCATGGCCTTCGCGCCCGTGAACGACCCGAAGATCGCCGTGGCCGTGATCGTGGAAAACGCCGGCTGGGGCGCGGGCGCCGCGGCCCCCATCGCGCGCCGGGTGTTCGACTACTGGCTTGCGAACCAGTACCCGAGCGAGGCCGACCTGGCGGCCATCAAGACCGGCAAGGCGACCGCGCCGATCGGCAAGCCGCGCGTGGCAAGTGAAGTGGCGTGGCCGGCGCCCGTGGCGACGCCCGCCACCGCGCCCTGATACCCCTTCAGACCACCGTTCCGCTGACTTCGCCGAGGCCGATGCGCACGGCGCCCGCGCGCTCGCAGTAACCGCGAATGATCAGCGTGTCCCCGTCTTCCAGGAACGTGCGCTTCTCGCCATTCGGCAGCGTGATCGGCTGCTTGCCGCCCAGCGTCAGTTCCATCATCGAGCCGGCCTCGTCGGGCTTCGGGCCCGACAGCGTGCCCGAGCCCAGCAGGTCGCCCGGCTGCAGGTTGCAGCCGTTCACCGTGTGATGAGCGATGAGCTGCGCGGCCGTCCAGTAGGCGGCCTCGGTGGTGTTGCCGCGCGTGAGCAGCGCCGGTGCAACGCCCTCGGCGCGCATCTTCGCGGTCTGCAGCAGCACTTCGAGCGTGATGTCGAGCGCGCCGCTCTCGCGGTTCGATGCCGAGTCGAGATACGGCAGCGGCTGCGGGTCTTCCGCGGGCCGCTCGAACTTCGCGCGGAACGGCGCCAGCGCCTCCATCGTCACGATCCACGGCGACAGCGAGCTCGCGAAATTCTTCGAGAGGAAGGGGCCGAGCGGCTGGTACTCCCAGGCCTGAACGTCGCGCGCCGACCAGTCGTTGAGCAGCGTCACGCCGAACAGGTGGTCTTCGGCCTCGCCGATGGCAATGGGTTCGCCCTGCGCGTTGCCGCGGCCCACAAGGAAGCCCAGTTCCAGCTCGTAGTCGAGCCGCTTCGAGGGGCCGAAGCTCGGCGATGCGGCGTCGGGCGCCTTGGTCTGGCCCTGCGGGCGCTTGAAGCTCTGGCCGCTCACGACGATGGACGAGGCGCGGCCGTGATACCCGATGGGCACCCACTTGTAGTTGGGCAGCAGCGGCTGGTCGGGGCGGAACAGCTTGCCGACGGTGGTCGCGTGATGGATGCCCGTGTAGAAGTCGGTGTAGTCGCCGATGCGGCAGGGCACCGTCATCTCGGCCTTGGCCTGCGCCAGCAGCGCCTTCGACCACGCGGCCTGCTTGTCGCTGCCTTCGGCGAGGCCAGCGGAGATTGCGGCGCGCAGGGCCTGGCGGTCCTTGATGCTGGCGTTCATCAGCACGTTCATGTCGTCGGTGTCGACGAGGCCCGCTGCGCGCAGGTCCAGCACCTGGTCGCCGATGGCGACGCCGATGCGGAAAGCCTCGCTGCTGCCGGCCGTGCGGAAGCGGCCGAGGGGCAGGTTCTGGATCGGAAAGTCGGTGCCAGCTTCATTGGCCGAGGCGACCCAACTGCGCAGCTTCGGGTCATGGGTGGCGTTCAGTGCGGTCATGGATGTCTTTCTGTGAATTGGTTCAGTCTGCGGTCATGCCGGCCTTCTTGGCCACATCGCCCAGGCGCTTGTATTCGGTCTCGGTCAGCGTGGTCAGCTCCTGCGCGGTCGAGCCGCGCGGCGAGAAGCCGGCCTGCGCCAGCTTGGCCTTCACGTCAGGCATGGCAAGCGCTTCGACGAAGGCCTCGTTCAGCGCCTTGACGATCGGCGCCGGCAGCTTCGCTGGGCCGTACACGCCGAACCATGGCTCCAGCGCGTAGCCCTTGAGCCCGGCTTCGACCATCGTCGGCACGTCGGGCAGCGAAGGCGAGCGCGTGGGGCCCGCCACTGCCAGCGCGCGCAGCTTGCCCGCCTGTATGTGCGGCAGCGAGGCCGGCAGGTTGTCGAACATCACGCCGATGTTGTTGCCCAGCATGTCGGTGATGGCCGGGCCGCTGCCCTTGTAGGCGACGTGCACGAGCTCGGTGCCGGTCATCTGCGCGAACATCACGCCGGCCAGGTTCATCGAGGTGCCGGCGCCCGCGGTGGCGTAGGGCAGGCCGGGGTTCTTCTTCGCGGCGGCAACGAGGTCGGGCACGGTCCTGATGGCCGAGGCCGCCGGCACTTCGAGCACGATGGTCGAGGTGCCCAGCAGGCTGATGGCCGTGAAATCCTTACGCGGATCGAAGGCCATCGATTTGTAGATGTGCGGGTTCAGCGCGTTGGTCGAGATGGCACCGAAGCCGATGGTGTAGCCGTCGGGCGCGGCCTTGGCCACGGCGTCCATGCCGATGTTGCCGCCCGCGCCGCCGCGGTTGTCGATCAGCACCGGCTGGCCCAGCTTCTCCGACACCTTCTGGCCTACGGTGCGCGCCACCAGGTCGGTGGTGCCGCCCGGCGTGTAGGGCACGATGAAGCGGATGGGCTTGGACGGAAAGTCTGCGGCCTGTGCGACGTGCACGAGGAAGGGCGCCGCCAGCAGCGCCACGGCCGCCGCCCGGCGGGTGAGGGTGAATGCGTTCTTCATGCCTTGAACTGGTCCTTCAGTCCTGCCCAGCAGTCCGCGTAGTCGGTGTCCAGCGCAGGGCTCTTCAGCGCGAAGTCCGTCGGAATGAAGCGGTAGCGGCTCTCGAACATGAAGGCCAGCGTGTTGTCCAGCTTGTGCGGCTTCAGGTCGGCGTGCGTGGCCTTGTCGAAGGCTTCCTCGTCGGGGCCGTGCGGCACCATGCAGTTGTGCAGGCTCGCGCCGCCGGGCTTGAAGCCGCCCGGCTTGGCGTCGTACTCGCCCAGCACCAGGCCCATGAACTCGCTCATCAGGTTGCGGTGGAACCATGGCGGGCGGAATGTGTTTTCCATCACCATCCAGCGCGGCGGGAAGATCACGAAGTCGCAATTGGCCGTGCCGGGCGTGTCGCTGGGCGAAGTCAGCACGGTGAAGATCGACGGATCGGGATGGTCGAAGCTGATCGAGCCGATCACCATGAAATGCGCCGTGTCGTACTTCACCGGCGACAGGTTGCCGTGCCAGGCGACCACGTTGAAGGGCGACTGCTTCATCGGCGCCTGCCAGAAGCGGCCGCCGAACTTCTTGACGATTTCGTAGGCGCCTTCTTCCGATTCGAAAGCTGCCACGGGCGCCTGGAAGTCACGCGCGTTGGCCAGGCCGTTCGAGCCGATGGGGCCGAGCTCGGGCAGGCGGAAGTGCGCGCCGTAGTTCTCGCACACGTAGCCGCGCGAGAGCCCGTCGGGCAACGCCACCTTGAAGGCCATGCCGCGCGGTAGCACCGCGATTTCGCCGGGCTTCACGTCGAGCACGCCCAGTTCGGTGGTGATGACGAGGCGGCCCTGCTGCGGCACCAGCAACATCTCGCCGTCGGCGTTGACGAAGGCGCGGCGCTCCATCGAGCGGCCCGCGAGATACATCAGCGAGCCGATGCCGACCTGCGACTCGGCATCGCCGTTGGCCGCGATGGTGCGCATGCCGTCGACGAAGTCGATGTCGGCCGCGCCGTCGAGTGGCTGCGGATGCCAGCGCAGGGGCTCGGGCGGCAGGGGGATCTCGCGGTCGGCGCCGGTCGTCCAGTGCGCCTGCGCGTAGGGCTGGTAGCGGCCCGAGACCACCGAGGGCTGGCGACGGTACAGCCAGGTGCGGCGGTTCTCGTGGCGCGGCGCGGTGAAGGCGGTGCCGGAGATCAGCTCGGTGTACAGGTCGAAGGGCCCGCGCTGCGGGTTGTTGCGGCCCTGGGGCAGGGCGCCGGGCACCGCCTCGGAGGCGTATTCGTTGCCGAAGCCGCTCTGGTAGCGCCGTTCGGAGGCTGGGGTTGCTGGGGTCATGGGCTTCTCTTTCGAAAGTCGCAATGAGGAGGTCGGAATGCGTGCAGCCTAGCCGGCACGCGCCGCCTCGAAGGCTTCGCGCAGCACGGCGAGCGAGCCGACGTGGTTGGCCAGCACGAGCACGAGGCGCGCATTGAAGGCATGGCTTTCCTCGGTGGAAAGCCCTTGATGCGCCTCGATGAGCGCTTCGTAGAAGTCGTCGGGCGCTTCGAGGTTCGGTGCGGTGGTCAGGTGCTGTTGCTGCTGCATGGTGTTCACGCCTTTGCCAGTGCGCGGCCGACGGCTGCGCGGATGTTTGCCGCCGTGGGTCGCCTCCAGCGCGCGCAAACGTGCTGGTCGGGCCGCAGCAGGTAGACGGTGCCGGGCTGCGCGTCGTAGCGCCGGGTGGCGAGTGCGACGTCGGCGCCGCCGCCTTCCACGTGCACCACGTGCAGCGGAAAGTCGCTCGCCTTCAGCGCCTGCAGGCTCCGCTCGGCCGTCTCACCCTGGCCGAACACGAGTGCGGTGAACTGCGAGACATGGCACTCGCGCAGCAGCCAGCCGGTGCTGCCATCGGCGCGTACGACAGGCGCATCGGCCGCTGCGGCGCCCGGCACCATCACGCCGGCGAAGGCTTCGGCATCGGCTGTGTTGAGCGGCGAATCGCGCAGCACCGTGGCCACCGACAGCCGCCCGCTGTTGACCAGCGTGCGCGCAAAGGCGTGGCGCTTGGTCAGCTCCAGCACCGCGTCGCGGAAGAGGCGGCTCACCTCGCTCTTGGGCGTGATGAAGTCGGTGGCGCGTGTGGAATTGCGGATGTTCTCGTCGGCCGCGAACTCGCGCTCGCTGGCGTAGCTGTCGAGCAGCGCATCGGGCGCGTCGCCCCGCACCACCGCCGCGAGCTTCCATGCGAGGTTGTCCGCGTCCTGCACACCCGAGTTGGCGCCGCGCGCGCCGAAGGGCGACACGCCGTGCGCCGAGTCGCCCGCGAACAGCACGCGGCCGTGGCGGAAGTGCTCCATGCGCTGGCAGGCGAAGGTGTAGACGCTGGCCCAGCCGATCTGGAACTGCACGCCTTCGAAGCCGATGCTGTCGAGCAGCGCACGCACGCGCGGCGTGATGTTCTCGGGCTTGCGTTCTTCCACCGGGTCGGCGTCCCAGCCGAGCTGGAAGTCCACGCGCCACATGCCGTCGGCCTGCTTGTGCAGCAGCACGCTCTGGCCGGGGTGGAACGAAGGGTCGAACCAGAAGCGCCGCTCGGTGGGCAGGTGCGCGTCCATCGTGATGTCGGCGATCAGGAAGCGGTCGCGGAACACGCGGCCTTTTGCTTCCTGGCCCAGCAGCTGGCGCAGGTTGGAGCGCGAGCCGTCGCAGGCGGCAACGTAGTCCGCGTGCAGCCGGTAGTCGCCCTCGGGCGTCTCCACGGTCAGCACCGCACCGTCGTCGCGTTGCTCGATGCCCGTGACCTTGCTGTTCCAGCGCAGGTCGATCAGCGGCAGCGTGGCCGCGCGCTCGACGAGGTAGCCCTCGACGTAGTACTGCTGCAGGTTGATGAAGGCCGGGCGCTCGTGGCCGGGCTCGGGCAGCAGGTCGAAGCGGTAGACCTGCTCGTCGTGGAAGAACACCTTGCCGACGTTCCACGACACGCCCTTGTCGACCATGCGGTCGCCGCAGCCGAGGCGGTCGAAGATCTCCAGCGTGCGCTTGGCGAAGCAGATCGCGCGCGAGCCGCTTGAGAGGGTGTTGTCGTTGTCGAGCAGCACCACGGGCACTTGCCGCAGCGCAAGGTCGATGGCCAGCGCGAGGCCGACCGGGCCGGCGCCGACGATCACCACCGGGTGGCGGGCGGGCGTGGCCGAGTCCTGGTCAGCGTGGCGGCGATAGTCGAAGCGCAGGCTCTGATAGTCGATCACGTGTTGTCTCCGTGTCTTCTTCTGTCGTCTCGCGCAATCAGCCTTCCAGTGCCTTCCACATCTCGATGTCGCGCTCGGCCGTCCACACGCGCGGGTCGGCATGGCCCGAGGCCTCGTCGTAGGCGCGGCTCACGTCGAAGGGCATGCAGTGGTCGAAGATCACCCACTGGCTGTACTTGGGCTTGAGCTTCTCGTAGGTGTCCTTGTAGACCGCGTTCAGGTCGCGCCCGGCCTTCACGCCTTCCTGCACGCTGGCGTACACGTCGGAGATGAAGTTGCGCGTGCCGGTCAGGCCCTCGGCCACTTCGGCAGGCGTGGTCAGCGCGGCGCCGCGGCCCGGCACCAGCGCGGCGGGCTTGAGCGCGGCGATGTTGTCCAGCGTCTGCGGCCAGTCCTTGAAGTAGGCGTCGCCCGCATACGGCGTGGCACCGAACTCGACCAGGTCGCCCGACAGCAGCGTCTTCTCGCCCGGCAGCCAGACGACGGTGTCACCCTTGGTGTGGCCGCGGCCGAGCTGGATCAGCTGCACTTCAAGCTTGCCGAGCCACAGCGTCATCTTGCCGGTGAAGGTCATGGTGGGCCAGGTCAGGCCGGGCGGCACTGTCTCGACGTTCTGGAACAGGCGCGGGAAGCGGCCGATTTCGCTGGCCTTGTCCTGCTCGCCGCGCTCGACGATCAGGTCGCGCGTGTCCTGGCTGGCCAGGATGTGTTCGGCACCGTAGCCCGCCGCGCCCAGCACGCGCACCGCGTGGTAGTGCGTGAGCACCACGTACTTGATGGGCTTGTCGGTCACTTCGCGGATGCGGCGCACCACGTCGGCCGCCATGGCGGGGGTGGCCTGGGTGTCGGCCACCAGCACGCAGTCGTCGCCGATGACGATGCCGGTGTTGGGGTCGCCCTCGGCGGTGTAGGCCCAGGCATGTTCGGAGATCTGGCTGAAGGTGATCTTCTTTTCTTCCATGTCGGCCTGGCTGGCGAATTTCTTGGCTTGGCTCATCGGTTGTCTCCGTCTGTGGGGTGGGGGTGGGTGAGTTTCGGGATTTGGGATTCGTCTAATCTGAACGAATTCGCGGTGAACGAATTTTCCGCAGTGTAAGCCGCTGATCAGTTAATGTCTAATCCCTTCTTCATGAACGAACGACCAGAAGGCGAGGCCGGCCATGGCAGCCAGTGACACCGACCGCGCCCAGCGCGGCATCCAGAGCATCGAAGTCGGCGGCCAGCTGCTGCGCGCGCTGGTGCACCACGGCCGGCCCATGGCGCTGAAAGACCTGGCGCGGGAAGCCGATATGACGGCCGCCAAGGCGCACCCGTACATGGTCAGCTTCGGGCGCCTGGGCCTGATCGAGCAGGACCGTGCCAGCGGCCACTATCTGCTCGGCCCGCTCGCCTTGCAACTGGGGCTCATCAGCCTGCAGCAGGCCGACCCGGTGCACATTGCCACCCCGCTGATCGCCCAGCTGGCCCAGCAGACCGGCCACACCGTGGCGCTGGCCGTGTGGGGCGCGCGCGGCGCGACCATCGTGCGCACGGCCGAATCGCCCTCGCCGGTGCACGTGAACATGCGGCACGGCACGGTGTTCTCGCTGACCAACACGGCCTCGGGCCGTGTGTTCGCAGCCTTCCTCGATGCCGACGCGGTGCGCCAGCTGCTCGAGGACGAGCGCCAGCGCCAGAAGCAGCGCAAGGGCTCCGAGCCCGTTCCGGCCGCCGGCATGCCGCCGGTGCAGCCGCTGCCCTCGTGGAGCGACTTCGAGGGCCAGCTGCAGGAAGTGCGCGCGCACGGCATCAGCCGCTCCGACGGCGAGGTCATCGAAGGCGTGAGCGCCATGGCGGCGCCCGTCTTCGACCACACTGGCGCCATCGTGCTGGCCGTGACCGCCATCGGCCCTGCCGGTATCTTCAATACCGCGTGGGACGGCGAGATTTCCCGCGCGCTCAAGGCCTGCGCGGACACCGTGTCGCAGCGCCTGGGCGCCACCGCCAACCCGCCTGCCGCGAATCCCCTCAGAACAGAGCGATGACGCCAGTCACACCAGACATCTCTTCTTCTCCTCTCCACGCGGCCATCGAGCTGCTGCGCAACGCCCGGCGCATCGTCGTCTTCTCCGGCGCCGGCCTGTCTCGCGCCTCGGGCATCCCGACCTACCGCGACGCCGACGGCCTGTGGAAGAACCAGAACGCGCTGCAGTTCTCGCATGCCGAAGACCTTCAGCGCGACCCTTCGGGCTTCACGAAATTCTGGGCGCAGCGCCTGTCGCTGATCGAGTCTGCGCAGCCCAACCCGGGCCACACCGCGCTGGCGCTGCTGCAAAGGCTGCGCCCTGCCACCCGGCTGGTCACGCAGAACGTCGACGGCTTGCTGACCCAGGCGGGCGGGCTAGACGTGCTCGAACTCCACGGCTCATTGCGCCGCTGGCGCTGCGACCGCTGTGGCAACCGCAGCGGCCCATGGCCCTTTCACCGCTGCCTGCGCTGCGGCTCGCACGCGCGGCCCGACGTGGTGATGTTCGGCGAGATGCTGAACGAAGGCGTGCTGCTCGATGCGCAGGTGGCCGCTCAGGAGTGCGATCTGTTCATGGTGGTCGGCAGCACGACCATCGTCTACCCGGCGGCCGAGCTGCCGCAGACCGCGCTGGCGCATGGCGCGCAGCTCATCACGCTCAACCTGGAGCCGCTGCCGCACCTGGACGAGGCGGCGACCGTGGTGCTGCGCGGCGCCTCGGAAGACCTGCTGCCACAGCTGCTGGCAGCCTTGCCAGGCCTCAGGGGCTGAGGGCGATCAGCCCTTCTTGCCGCCCAGCAGCACCAGCGCTCCGCCCACCACGATCACGGCCACGCTGGCCCAGGTGGGGAAGTTGACCGTCTGCTTCTCCTTCATCGAGAACTCCAGCGGGCCGAGCTTGGCCTCGTGGGTTTCCTTGGTGAAGCTGAAGCTGCCGAGGCCCAGGGCGGCGATGCCGGCCACGATCAGCAGGATGCCGACGATGCGTGTTGCGTTCATGGGGTCGATCCTCCGTCCGTTGAATGGCTGCTATTGCCGGGGTTGCTGCGGTGTCTGCTGTTGCAGCTGGTCCACCCATTGCACCACCTCGGCCATCGCGGCATCGCTGGCCGAGATCAGCGCCTTCACGCCGCCGGGTGCGTCGGCGCTGGAAGCAGGGCGGCGCACGGTGAAAGTGCGCTGGCCGAGCACGCGGTCGCCGGCGGGCGCGCTGCGGACCAGCGTGGCGCGCAGGCGCACCAGGCCCACGCTGGCGCTGGCCGAATCGAAGTAGTGGCTGAACTCGTCGAGCGAGATGCGCAGCGTGTCGGGCGTCTCGCCCCGGCTGCGCGAGATGGTGGCGCTTTCTTCGGGGCCGAGCACGGTGCGGCGTTCCGACAGCGTGTCGCGCAGCCGCTGGCGCAGCAGCTGCGCGGGCGGCAGGCTCCAGCGCGACTGGCCGTAGGGGCGCAGCTCGTTGGCGTCGGCGTACCCCAGCCGGTAGAGGATCTGCGTGCCGTCCAGGCGGGAGTTGCTGTCGAACTCGGCGAGCGCCAGCGTGGGAAGGGTGGCCGCGGCAGGCGCAGCGGCAGCAGCAGGCGCCGTCAGGCCGGGGCCGAAGTCGTACAGCGTGGTGCGTGCGGGCTTGTCCGGCAGCGCACCGCAGCCTGCGACCAGCAGCGCGGCGCCGAGCGCGATGCCGGCCGGGTTCATCAAGGAGCGAATGGCGTTCTTCATGGTGGATGGTCCTCCCTGGATGCTGCTCAGGGCCGCGTCGCAGCGGGCGCGCTGAACCCCGGCTCGCCCGGGCCCGCGACTGCGCCGCCGTTGCCGAACAGCAGCGATTGCGGGTTGTCGTTGATGTTGTCCGCCGCGCGGCCCAGCCGGCGCACGGCGTGCGAGGTGTCGTCGGCCACGCGGTTCACGCGCGGCAGCGTCGCCGCGTTGAACGAATCGACCGCCTGCGCCAGCGCCTTGGTGCCGTCGCTCAGCCGCTCGACCGGGCCGTCGGGTGCGTTCAGCCGGCCCACGGTGGTGTTGAAGTTGGTGGCCACGCGCGAGACGTCGCCGGCCGCCTTCTTCACCGAGGCCAGCGTGTCGGGCAGCTTCGTCAGTGCGGGGTTCAGTCCGGTCTTCACCGTGTTGTCGAGCGTCTTGAGCAGCGTGTTGGCGCTGGACGAGGCGGCCGCGATGTTCTCCAGCGCTTCGGCCGCGCGCTTCTGGTTGGGGTCGCTCAGCAGCTGGTTGGCGCGCTTCGTCACTTCCTCGACCTGGTTGATGATGGCCTCGCCGCGGTCCTGCAGCTGCGCCAGCATCGATGGCTTGAGCGGAATGCGCGGCGGGTTGTCGTCGTCCGGCTTCAGCGACACCGTCGACTCGCCCTTGTCGTCCAGCGCGATGAAGGCCAGGCCGGTCACGCCCTGGTAGCTCAGCGTGGCAAAGCTGGAGGTGGTGAGCGGTACGCGCTCGTCGACCGTGATGCGCACGCGCACATTGCCTTTCACCTTGGGGTCGAAGTCGATCGACGCCACCTTGCCCACCGCGATGCCGCGGTAGCGCACCATGGCCTGCGGCTGCAGGCCGCTGACGGCGTCGCGCGTGGACAGCTCGTAGATGTTGCGCACGGTGTTGTCGCGTGTGAACCAGATCACCAGCCCGACGAGCGCGGCGATCAGGCCGAGCACGAAGGCGCCGGCGGCGAGGGCGTGAGCCTTGTTTTCCATGGTGGCTACCTACCTTTCAGCGGCCCGCCTCGGCGGCGGGCTGCGACGGAGATTGTTCGGCGGGCTTGTCGTGCAGAGCCTCCAGGGCGCGCTGGCCGCGCCCGCCGAGAAAGTATTCGTGGATGAAGGGATGCGGGTACGCGATGACTTCGCGTGCCGCGCCGGTGACGATCACCTTCTGGTCGGCCAGCACCGCGATGCGGGTGCTCAGGTCGAACAGCGTGTCCAGGTCGTGCGTGACCATCACCACCGTGAGGCCCAGCTCGCGGTGCAGGCCGCGCAGCAGGTCGCAGAAACTGTCGGACGCCTCGGGGTCGAGGCCGGCCGTGGGCTCGTCGAGCAGCAGCAGCGGCGGGTCCATGATGAGCGCGCGCGCCAGCGCCACGCGCTTGATCATGCCGCCCGAGAGGTCTGATGGACTCTTGTTCGCATGCTGCGGGCCCAGGCCCACCATCTGCAGCTTCACCAGCGCCGCGTGGCGGATCAGCTCGTCGGGCAGCAGCTTCAGCTCGCGCAGCGGAAAGGCGATGTTCTCCAGCACGCTGAAGGCCGAGAACAACGCGCCGTGCTGGAACAGCATGCCCACGTTGGCCGCGCCCGATGCGCTGAGCTCGCCAGGCTCCTGGCCCAGCACCTCGACGTGGCCGCGCGTGGGTTTCTCGAGCCCGAGAATCTGGCGCAACAGCACCGTCTTGCCGGTGCCCGAGCCGCCGACCAGCGACAGCACCTCGCCACGGTCGATGTGCAGCTGCAGGTCGCGGTGCACCACCTGCTCGCCGTCGGGGCTCTGGAACACCGTCCACAGGCCGCGGATGTCCACCACGGTGGTGTAGGTGTCGGAGCGTACGGGCATGCTCATGGTGTCAGGCCCTGAATCCGATGCCCTTGAAGAGCACGGCGAAGAGCGCGTCTACGAGGATCACCGCGGTGATCGACGTGACGACCGACTGCGTGGTGCCGCGCCCGAGGCTCTCGGTGTTGGGCTTGACCTTCATGCCGAAGTAGCAGCCGATCAGCGCAATCAGAATGCCGAACACCGCCGACTTGGCCAGCGCCAGCCAGAGGTTTGAAATCGGCACCGCGCGCGGCAGCGCCGAAAGAAAGTAGGCGGGCGAAATATTGAGCGCCGCATCGGCCGCCAGCATGCCGCCCGCGAGCGCCGCCATCGAAGTCCAGAGGCTGATCAGCGGCATTGCAATGGCCAGCGCCAGCACGCGCGGCATCACGAGGCGAAAGCCGTGCGGGATGCCCATCACGCGCATTGCGTCGAGTTCTTCCGTTACCCGCATCACGCCGATCTGCGCCGTGATGGCCGAGCCCGATCGCCCGGCGATCAGCACGGCTGCCAGCACCGGCCCCAGTTCGCGGATCAGCGAGAGCCCGAGGATGTTCACCACGAAAGTCTCGGCGCCGTACTGCCGCAATTGCTGCGAGATCAGGTAGGCCAGCACCACGCCGATCAGCAGCCCGACCAGCGCCGTGATGTGCAGCGCCGTGGCGCCGAACTGATACAGGTGCCCCGAGAAATCGCGCCACGGCCCGCGGTGCGGCGCGCGAATCAGCCGGCCCACGTCGAGCGCCAGCTGGCCGATCAGGCTCGTGAAGTCGCGCACCACGTACATCGCGCGCGGCCCGTTGTGCGAGAACGCGCGGATGCGGTCGCTCAGCGAGGGCGGGGGCTCGTCCGGCGTGGCGACGGTGTACTGCGCCACCTGGTCGAGCACGGCCTTGTGCTGCGGCAACATTTCGAGCGTGGCCGGCCACTGGTGGCGCCAGTGTTCCCACAGCAACTGCGCGCCGATGTGGTCGAGCTGCCCGATGGGGCGCAGGTCCCACGCGCGGTCGTCGGCGGGCGGGGCGGTTTCCAGGCTTTTCGCCAGCGCCTGCCATGCCGGCTTGGACGACATCGCCAGCGTGGTCCAGCAGCCGCTGGCCACCGTCCACTGGCGGCCTTCCTGCTCCCGCTGCTCGACGCGAGGCCACGCGCTGTCGGCGGCGGAGGCGTCGGCAGTCGATGTGGCAGGGGACATAGGGCGGGTGAGCGGGAAAGTTAACAAAGGCGGGGGTGGAATCGCGCATCGTAACCGGGTGCATCCTGTGTGAAGGTGCTCCAGACCCCTCGTTTGCGTAGGGCACAACGCCGTTTCTTCAGGTTTTCTTCAGGGCAGGTGCGATCACGCTGAAAAGCCCTCGGACAGGGCTTCACGCAACCACCCCACAAAGGCCGTCACAGCCTGCGGCACATGCGTGGCGTAGGGCCGTATTGCATACAGCCGCTCGCCGAAAGCACCCACCGAGCGCCACTGCGGCAGCACCTGCTGCAGCTTGCCCGACTGCAGCGCCGCCTGCGCGCTGAAATCGGGCACCAGCGCAATGCCAAGCCCGCTCAGGGCCGCATCGCGCAGCGCCTCGCTGTTGTTCGCGACCAGCGGCCCCGAGACCGGCACCGTGATGCGCGGCGCCGAGGCCTTTGCCTCGAAGTGCCAGGTCGGCGTTTCCTGCGCGCGCGGGTAGTGCAGGCAGTCGTGCTCCGCCAGCGCCTGCGGCTCGCGCGGCGTGCCGCGGCGGCGCAGGTAGGCACGGCTGGCCACCAGCACCGAGCGGGTTTCGCACAGCGTCCAGGCCACGTGCGTGTCGGGCGGCGCGGCCGTGTGGCGGATGGCCAGGTCGAAGCCCTCCATCGCCAGCGAGCTGAGCCGGTCCGACAGATCGAGCTCGAGGCGCACCTCGGGCTGCGCGCGCAGGAAGTCGGCCAGCCGCGGCACCAGCTGCTGGCGCGCGAAGGCCACCGGCGCCGTTACCCGCACCAACCCGCGCGGCACCCCCGCGAGATCGCGCACGCCCGCGAAGCTGTGGGCAATCTGCTCGAAGGGGCCGCGCATGTCTTCCACCAGCCGCTGGCCGGCCTCGGTGAGCCGCACGCTGCGCGTGGTGCGCTGCACCAATGGCGCGCCGGCCGCGCGCTCCAGTTCGGCAATGCGCTGGCTCATGGCTGCCTTGCTCACACCCAGGCGCAGCGCCGCCGCCGTGAAGCTGCCCTGTTGCGCCAGCACCGTGAGCCAGTGCAGGTGCGTCCAGAGCGACTCGATATTTTGGGGTTTCATGGTTCTATTGTTCGCTATTGTGAACAATAAGTTCAGTCTTCGTGACTAGGCGCGGAACAAGGTGCTGCCTAAACTGATTGCACTCTTCCGCCAGCAAAGCCTTCTCAAAGCCCTCCCCATGCCCACCTCCATCGACCACTTCATCGCCGGCAAGCCTGCCGCCAACACCTCCGGCCGCACGCAGGACGTGACCAACCCCGCCACCGGTGCCGTCACCGGCAAGGTCGGCCTGGCCGACACCGCGCAGGTCGCGGCCGCCGTCGCCGCCGCGCAGGCCGCCTTCCCGGCCTGGGCCGACACCCCGCCCATCCGCCGCGCGCGCGTCATGTTCAAGTTCCTGCAGCTGCTCAACGAGCACAAGGACGAGCTGGCCCACCTCATCACCGCCGAGCACGGCAAGGTCTTCACCGACGCGCAGGGCGAAGTCAGCCGCGGCATCGACATCGTCGAGTTCGCCTGCGGCATTCCGCAACTGCTCAAGGGCGACTTCACCGACCAGGTGAGCACCGGCATCGACAACTGGACGCTGCGCCAGCCGCTGGGCGTGGTTGCCGGCATCACGCCCTTCAACTTCCCGGTGATGGTGCCGATGTGGATGTTCCCGGTGGCCATTGCCGCGGGCAACACCTTCGTGCTCAAGCCCAGCCCGACCGACCCGAGCGCCTCGCTGCGCATGGCCGAACTGCTGACGGAAGCCGGCCTGCCCGACGGCGTGTTCAACGTCGTGCAGGGCGACAAGGCCGCCGTCGACGCACTGCTCGAGCATCCGGACGTCAAGGCCATCAGCTTCGTCGGCTCCACGCCCATCGCCAACTACATCTACGAAACCGGCGCCCGTCACGGCAAGCGCGTGCAGGCCCTGGGCGGCGCGAAGAACCACATGGTGGTGCTGCCCGACGCCGACATCGACCAGACGGTCGACGCCCTCATCGGCGCGGGCTACGGCTCTGCCGGCGAGCGCTGCATGGCCATCAGCGTGGCGGTGCTGGTCGGCGACGTGGCCGACAAGATCATTCCCAAGCTCATCGAACGCACGAAGACACTGAAGGTGCTCAACGGCACCAATCTCGCCGCCGAGATGGGCCCGATCGTCACGCGCGCCGCGCACGAGCGCATCACCGGCTACATCGACCTGGGCGAGAAGGAAGGCGCGAAGCTGCTGGTCGACGGCCGCAACTTCAATGGAAGCACCGCTGGCGAAGGCTGCGGCGACGGTTTCTGGATGGGCGGCACGCTGTTCGACAACGTCACGCCCGAGATGCGCATCTACAAGGAAGAAATCTTCGGCCCGGTGCTCAGCTGCGTGCGCGTGGCCAACTTCAAGGACGCAGTCGACCTTGTCAACGCGCATGAGTTCGGCAACGGCGTGAGCTGCTTCACCCGCGACGGCAACGTGGCGCGCGAGTTCAGCCGCCGCATCCAGGTCGGCATGGTCGGCATCAACGTGCCGATCCCGGTGCCCATGGCCTGGCACGGCTTCGGCGGCTGGAAGCGCTCGCTGTTCGGCGACATGCATGCCTACGGCGAAGAGGGCGTGCGCTTCTATACCAAGCAGAAGTCGGTGATGCAGCGCTGGCCCGAGAGCATCGGCAAGGGCGCCGAGTTCGTGATGCCGACTGCCAAGTAAAAGCAGGCCCCCCGGCCACCGTCGCCGGGGTCTCTCCGATCCTTCGGGTTCTGAAACGTTTCTTCCGTAGAGTTCGCCATGACCGCCTAGAAACCCGGACGCATCCCGCGTCCAGCATCAGAAGACCAGAGAGGACCGAGGAGACATGGCTGCGAACAACAACACGAGGACTTTCCGAAACCCGGCTTCGGCCGGCGGCGCGCTCTGGCGGCTGCTGGCCCTGGCCGTGGCGCTCGTCGCGGCGCCGACGCTGCACGCTGCCGGCGTGCTCAGCGTGAGCCCGCAAGGCGAAGCGCGCGACGTGCGGCAGGTGTCGATCCGCTTCGACGCCGACATGGTGCCACTGGGCCAGAGCGAAGGCGCCGAGCCCGCGAACGTGCAGTGCTCGCCGCAGACGCCAGCAGGTCGCGCGCGCTGGATCGGTCCGCGCGCCTGGGCCTTTGAGTTCGAGAAGGATGTGCGTGGTGGGACGCGATGCAATGTCGTGTTCAAGGCTGGGCTGAAGACGCTGGCGGGCGAGGCGGTGACCACGCCGCCGGCTGCGAGCTTCGTGGCCGGCCCCCATGGTTTCTCTACTTCCTTTCCGGCCGAGGGCTCGCAGGTTGCGCCCGACCAGGTCTTCCTGCTGCGCCATTACGACCCCCAGCCCGTGGGTGATCCGCAGACGCTGGCGGCCGGCTTCACCTGCGAGCTGCGCGACGGCGACAAGGTGCAGAGCCAGCCGGCAGAGCTGGTCACCGGGGCCGCCCTGGCCTCGGCGCTGCGCGCAGCCCAGTCGGGTACCTATGCCTTGGCACTGCGCTGTGCGCAGCCGCTGCCCGAAGGCGTGCAATTGCGCTTGCGCCAGGCGCCCGTGGGCGGTGCCGAGCCGAAGCTCTTCAACTACACCACTCGTCCGCGCTTCACCGCGCGTGTCGAGTGCACGGTGCTCGATTACCCCCAGGGACAGAAGGCCTGCGACCCGCGACGGCCGGTCGAACTGACTTTCTCCGCCGGCATCGGCCTCATGAGGTCCGGCGGCATTCGCCTGACCGACGCGTCGGGCGCCGACCTGTCTTTCGATGCCGTCGACACATGGCGTCGTGACGAGGTTCGGCAGTTGCGCGTGATGCCGCCCAAGGGCAGCTTCGGCGAGGGAACCCGCTTCACTGTGCGCCTGCCCGAAGACTTCCGCGACGTGCTCGGCCGGCCGCTGGTCAACGCGTCGGAGTTTCCCAAGACAGTCGAATTCGCTCGCCTGCCGCCATATCTGGGTGTGGCCAACTCTCTCGCCGTCATGCCGTGGCAAGCCGGCAAGTCCGACGCAGTGGCGGCCTTTGCCGTGCGCCGCGTCGAGAAGTCGGTGCCGCTGCGGCAATGGCGGCTCGGCGGCGAGATGGGCGTGGGCATCGAGGCCTACGCCATCGAACTGCTGCAGAACCAGCAGGCCGGCCAGTGGCCCACCGAAGAGCTGAACGCCAAGGCAGGGGCACCGCGTACATCGACGCTGGCCACGCAGGGCGATGCAATGGAATTCGTCGGTGTGCCGCTCGCCGCGCCCGGCTTGCACGTGGTGCGCGCCGACAGCGCCGCCTTCACGCAATACATCGACACACGCCCGCTTGGTCCGAACGAAACCCGGGATGCCTCGCCACGCCAGCGCTATGCGGTGGTGCAGGCCACCAACCTCAACCCCGGCGCGAGCTTCGGCAATGCAGGTGCTTCGGTGATCTGGGTCACCGCGTTCGACAGCGCCAAGCCGGTGGCGGGCGCCGACGTGGCCGTGTACTCGTGCAACCGCGAACTGCTTTGGCGCGGCAAGACCGACGCGCAGGGCCTGGCCCGGCCGGACGAGGCCTTGCGCGGCAAGCTGGCGTGCAGCAACAACACCCGCGCCGTGACGCCACGCTACGGTGGCGGCGGCAACAACAGCCCTTGGGTGGTGGTGCGCGCCGGCGACGACATGGCGCTGATGCAGGTCTTCGCAGGGTGGAACGGCTTTTCCGTAGGCCGCGATGCGCAGAACTTCCGTGCCCACACCGTGCTCGACCGCACGCTGTTCAAGGCAGGCGAGACCGTCAGCATGCAGCACGTCGTGCGGCTGCTTGAAAGCCGCGGCTTCGCGCTGCCGCCGGCAGGCACGCTCGATATCGAGATTCGCTACAGCTGGAGCGACAAGGTGAGCACGTCCAGTGTGCCGCTCGGCCCCGACGGGAGCGCCACCAGCCAATGGACGATCCCGTTCGACGCCAAGCTCGGCAACTACACCGTGTTGGTGTTGCAGGGCGGCCGGCAGCTGGCCAGTGCGCAGTTCCAGGTCGAGGAGTTCCGCACGCCGGTGTTCGACAGCGAACTGCGCACCAAGGCGCTGTGGGAGCGTGATGCTCAACTCGCGGTGGTCGATGCGCGGCTGAGCTACTTCGCCGGCGGCGCCGCGGCCGGGCTGCCGGTGACCGTGCAGCAGGGCTGGGCGCGCCAGGTGCAAGGTCCGCAGCCCGGCTACGCGTTCTACGACGAAACGCTCGATGCCGTGCCTGCCATGCCGCCGTCCATTCCACCGCAGGCCACGAAGCTCGATGCCGCTGGCAGGACGCAACTGCGGCTCAAGGCGCCATCGCTGGAACGGCCGATGCTGCTGCAGACCGAGCTGAAGTTCCAGGACCCCAACGGCGAAACCCAGACCGTCGGCGCCAGCACCATGCTGTGGCCCGACCGCATGAAGCTCGGCCTGCGCGTGCGGGCGAAAGACCGGGATCGGCCGCAGGCCATCGAAGGCATTGCACTCGACGACCAGAACCGGCCGGTGGCCGACGAACCCGTGAGCGTGCGTGTCAAGCCGGTGCAGCGGAACTGGAACAACGGACAGACGCGAATCACCGACCTCGGCCCCGAGGTGGATGTGTGCAGCACCCGCACCGACGCGCAAGGGCGGTGGGCCTGCGAGTGGCAGTTACCCGCCGCGGTGTCGGGCCAGCAGGTGCCCGAGCAATGGCTGTTCAGCGCGAGCGCCAGCAGCCTGAAGCACAGCCGCGCCGTCGTGCGCACCGACATGCTGCAGTACCGCTGGACACTGGGCTGGCAGGAGGCGCTGGCCCGTTCAGCGCTGCAGCTGGAGAACGGACCGGCCTTCGGCCCTGGCGAGACCGCCATCGTGATCGCGCGTCCCGAGCGTCTGCCGGCGAACCTGCTGCTCACCGTGGAACGCGAAGGTGTGATGGCAGCCAGCGTGCATGCGATCACCGCGATGGCGCAGCGCATCGAACTGCCGCTGACTGCGCAACATGCGCCCAACGTGCATCTGGCGGCGCGCTATGTGTATCCGCTGCAGGACGCAGGCAAGGACGCACCGCTGGCGAGCGTGCAGCGCGCGGAGGTGCCGGTGCGTCCCGACGCGTGGACGCTTTCCGTCGGTTTGCGTCCCGAGGCTGCAACGGCGCGGCCGCGCACGCAGCTGCCGATGGAGGTGGCGGTGCGCGATGTCGCCGGCCAGCCCGTGGGGGGCGCGCGCGTCACACTGGTCGCGGTGGACCAGGCCCTGCTGGCGCTCAAGCCCAATGGCACCTGGGCGCTGGCCCGGGCGATGTTCGCGGCGCGCGGCAACTCGGTCACCAGCACGGCGCTCGATGCCCGCCTGTTGCGCCGGGTCGAGCTCGGTCTGCAGCCGCAGCACCGGCCGGACGACGAGGCCGCGCGCGGCTTGTTCGGCGCCGTACCGGGCGCTCCGGCCCCGGTCGCGGCCGCCGCGATGCGCGCCTCGAAGCCGGACGCGCCGGACGAACCGCCCCCGCGCACTGACCTCTCCTCGCTCATCCTCTGGCGCACCGACCTGCGCACCGACGCCCAAGGCATCGCCCGCGCCACCGTCCCGCTCAACGACGCACTCACCCAGTTCCGCATCGTCGCCATCGCCAGTGCGGGCGAGGCGCAATTCGGCCAGGGCGAGACCACCATCACCAGCACGCAGCCGCTGCAGATCTTCAGCGGCCTGCCCGAGCTGCTGCGCGCGGACGATGCCATCGTGCAGAAGCTCAGCCTGCGCAACACCGGCGCGTCGCCGCTTGCCGTGGTGCTCAAGGCCGAGGCCGTCGTCGAGCCCAATGGCGAATGGTCTGGCGCACGCGATGTGGTGCCCGCCGATGCATTGGCCGCGCGCGGCCTGAAGATCGAGCGCCGCGTGCAGCTTGCGGCCGGCCAGACGCAGGAAGTGCTGTGGCCTGTGGCCGTGCCCGGTGGTGCCGGCACGCTGCGCTGGCGCATCAGCGCGCAGGGCGGTGAAGAGCGCGACGCGCTGGAGATCACGCAGCGCGTGGTACCAGCACTGACCGCCACGGTGCGCCAGTCGACGCTGCTGTCGGTGGCCGACGCGGGCGCCGTGCCCGTCGTGCAACCGCGCGATGCCGTGCCGCTCACAGGCGGCGTGCGCGTGGCGCTGCAGTCCAGCCTCGTGGATGCAGCGCTGGCCGAATCCACGCGCTGGATGGCGCAGTACCCGTACAGCTGCCTCGAGCAGCAAAGCTCGCGCTACGTGTCGCTCGACGACCGCGCGAGTTGGGACAAGCTGATGGCCCAGCTGTCCAAGTACATCGACGGCAAGGGCCTGGCGCGCTACTTCCCCGAGTCCTCGCTGTCCGGCAGCGAGATGCTCACCGTGCAGCTGCTCGACCTCGCCCGCGCCAAGAGCTGGCCTGTGCCCGAGGCCCCGCGCCGCCAGATGCTCGATGCGCTCGATGCCCTGCTTCAAGGCCGCCTGGCCGCGCAAGACTGGGCGCCGCGCAATTACCTGGAGCCGCAGCAACTCGCCGCGCAGGCCACGCTGGTGGAGCATGGCCGCGCGAAGATCGTGGTCAAGCCCAAGGCGCTCGACGCGCTCTCGGCCCAGTCGCTGGTCGACTGGTCGCGCGCGCTCATGGCGATGCCCGCCGATGCCGAGCGCGATGCTGCGCTGAAGGAAGCCGGCGCGCAGCTGCGCAGCCGCTTCGACGTGCAAGGCACGCGCCTGCGCTGGCGCGATGAATCGTCGCTGCACTGGTGGTGGTTCATGTGGAGCGGCGACAGCACCGCCGCGCGCATGGCCCTGCTCGCGCAGCAATGGGCCGAGACCGACGCAAGCTGGAAGGCCGATGCGCCGCTCATCACGCAAGGGCTGGTCGGCCGCCAGAGCGCCGGCCGCTGGAGCACCACCACCGGCAATGCCTGGAGCACGGTCGCGCTGCGCCGCTTCCAGCAGCAGTTCGAAGCCGGCCCGGTCGATGGCGTGACGCGTGCCACGCTGGGCCGCGCCACGCGCGATGCGGCGTGGACCGATGCCAAGGCTCCGAGTGTGCTGCTGCCCTGGCCCGCGCAAGGCGCCCAGGGCACGCTGCAGTTGCGCCACGAAGGCAGCGGCAAGCCATGGGCCACCATCAGCACGCTGGCAGCAGTGCGCAACACGCAGCCCGTCGCCAACGGTCTCGTGGTACGCCGCAGCGTCACGCCGGTCGAGCAGAAGCGCAAAGGCCAGTGGTCGGTGGGCGACGTCTACCGGGTGCGGCTGGACCTCGAATCGACCGCCGAGCAGACCTGGGTGGTGGTGCGCGACGCCGTGCCCTCGGGCGCGAGCCAGCTCGGCCGCGGCCTGGGCCGCGAGAGCAATCTCGCGCAGCGCGGCGAGACCAGCGCGGGCTGGGCCTGGCCCAGCTACATCGAACGCGCCACCGACAGTTACCGTGCGTACTTCCGCTACGTGCCGCGCGGCAACTGGCGCGTGGAATACACCGTGCGGCTGAACAACGCGGGCGACTTCAAGCTGCCGCCGGTGCGCGTGGAGGCCATGTACGCGCCCGAAGTTTTCGGCGAGGGCACCGCCCAGACCATGACCGTGAAACCCTGAGAAAAAAGATGAGAGACAACGACAACACCTTCGACTACATCATCATCGGCGCGGGCACCGCCGGCTCGCTCATGGCGAACCGGCTCAGTGCCGACAAGAGCAAGCGCGTGCTGCTCATCGAAGCGGGCCGCAAGGACGACTACCACTGGATCCACATTCCGGTGGGCTACCTGTACTGCATCGGCAATCCGCGTACCGACTGGCTCTACAGCACCGAGCCCGACGCTGGCCTCAACGGCCGCGTGCTGCGCTACCCGCGCGGCAAGACGCTGGGTGGCTGCTCCAGCATCAACGGCATGATCTACATGCGCGGCCAGTCGCGCGACTATGAGCACTGGGCCGATCTCACCGGCGACGAAGGCTGGCGTTGGCAGAACGTGCTGCCGGCCTTCAAGAAGCACGAGGACTTCTACCTGGGCGCCGACGAAATGCACGGCGCCGGCGGCGAGTGGCGCATCGAGAAACAACGCCTGCGCTGGGACATCCTCGACGCCTTTGCCGAAGCCGCCTCGCAGGCCGGCGTGCCGCACACCGCCGACTTCAACCGCGGCAACAACGAAGGCGTGGGCTACTTCCAGGTCAACCAGAAGAACGGCTGGCGCTGGAACACCGCCAAGGCCTTCCTGCGCCCGACCTGCTATGGCAGGCCCAACTTCGAGCTCTGGACCGGCGCGCAGGTGTCGCGCCTGCTGTTCGAGACGCTGCCCGACGGCACGCGCCGCTGCACCGGCGCCGAGGTGTGGAACGGCAGCGAGATGACCACCGCGCACGCCACGCGCGAAGTGATCCTGAGCGCGGGCGCCATCGGCTCGCCGCAGATCCTGCAGCTCTCGGGCATCGGCCCGGCCGACCTGCTGCGCCAGCACGGCATCGACGTGGTGCTCGACGCGCCAGGTGTCGGCGCCAACCTGCAAGACCATCTGCAGATCCGCGCGGTCTACAAGATCGAGGGCGCGCCCACGCTCAACGTGATGGCTTCGTCGATGATCGGCAAGGCGAAGATCGGCCTCGAATATCTGCTCAAGCGCAGCGGCCCGATGAGCATGGCGCCGTCGCAGCTCGGCGCCTTCACGCGCAGCTCGCCCGATCGCGAATGGCCCAATCTGCAGTACCACGTGCAGCCGCTGTCGCTCGACGCCTTCGGCGATCCGCTGCACAGCTTTCCGGCCTTCACCGCGAGCGTGTGCAACCTCAACCCCACGAGCCGGGGCTCGGTGCGCATCAAGAGCAAGCGCTTCGAAGACGCGCCGGCCATCGCGCCCAACTACCTGAGCACCGACGAAGACCGCAAGGTGGCGGCCGATTCGCTGCGCGTCACGCGCCGCATCGCCGAGCAGCCCGCGCTTGCCAAGTACAAGCCGCAGGAGTGGAAGCCCGGCGTGCAGTACCAGACCGACGAAGACCTGGCGCGCCTGGCCGGCGACATCGCCACGACCATCTTTCATCCGGTGGGCACCACGAAGATGGGTGCCGGGAGCGACCCGATGGCCGTGCTCGATTCGCAACTGCGGGTGCGTGGGATTCAGGGCCTGCGCGTGGTGGATGCGGGCGCGATGCCGACCATCACCAGCGGCAACACCAACAGCCCTACGCTGATGATGGCGGAGAAGGCGGCCGGCTGGATTCTCGGCGGGGCCGGGGGCTAGCCTCGGCGGCCTGGCCTTTGCCCGCGAGGCGCGCCTTCGCGCCTTCGAGCATCAGGTCCACGCCGATCTCGAACAGCGCGTCGGGCCCGGCCCGGCGGTAGTGGGCGAACGCCTCGGCCAGTAGCGGACGCGAGGCTGCGGCGGCATCGAGCGCCTGCTGGCGCATCTCCGCGTCGGGCGGCGCTGCCTGTTCTTCCAGCACGCAGCCCACGGTGTAGCGGCCCAGCGCGATCAGCAGCGTCATCGCCTGCGTCGCCGGCACGCCCAGGTTGACCACGGCCGCGAGCTGGGCCTCGACCATGTCGAGGTCGCCCGGATCGGGTTCGGAGCCGGCATGCAGCCGCGCGCCGTCTCGCCGCGCCAGCAGCGCGCGGCGGAAGCTGTGCGCGTTCTCGCGCAGGAACCCGTCCCAGGTCTCGCCAGGCAGCGGCAGCTTGCGCTCGTGGGCGCGGTGCAGGATCTCGCTGTTCATCGCGTCGAGCAGAGCCCGCTTGTTCTTGAAATGCCAGTACAGCGCGGGCTGCTGCACGCCGAGCCGCTCGGCCAGCAGCCGGGTGCTGAGCTTGTCCATGCCGACCTCGTCGAGCAGCGCAAGCGCTGCCTCGAGGATCACTTCGCGGTCCAGTTTCATGTCGATGTCGATGCCAGTTCGTGCGGGTACTTCACAGCCTGGAATTTATCGCTGATAATTCCTTATCAATGATAAATTCCAACAGTTCTTCAGCTTCTTTCGCGACGAACGGCCGCCACGCGCAGTTCGTGATCCTCGCGATCGTCACGCTCGACGCCATCGGCATCAGCCTGGTCATGCCGATCGTGCCGAGCCTGCTGCGCGAGGTCGGCCACACCGGCGACCTAGGCTGGCACTTCGGCGCCTTTCTCTCGCTCTATGCGCTGATGCAGTTCCTCTGCGCGCCCGTGCTCGGTGCACTGAGCGACCGCTTCGGCCGCCGGCCGGTGCTGCTGGCTTCTGTGCTGGGCGCGGCTGTCGACGCGCTCTTCATGGCCTTCGCGCCCTCGCTGTGGATGCTGTTCGTGGGCCGCGCGATCGCGGGCATGACGGGCGCGAGCACCGCCGTGGCCTCCGCCGCCATCGCCGACCTCACGCCCGAGCACCAGCGCGCGCGCTGGTTCGGCCGCATGGGCGCCTGCTTCGGCCTGGGCTTCATCGCCGGGCCGGCGATCGGCGGCGTGCTCGGCGACCACGGCGTGCGGCTGCCGTTCATCGCGGCCGCACTGCTCAATGGCGTGACCTTTCTCGTGGGTCTGCTGGTGTTGCGCGAGTCGCGCCCGCCGGCACTCGCGTCGCAGCCCTTCGACCGCGGCGTGCTGCATCCGCTCGCGCCGCTGCGCTGGGCCGGGAGCTTTCCCGCGCTGCTGCCCTTGCTCGGCGTGTTCCTGCTGCTCGTGCTCGTGGGCGAAGTCGCCGGCACGACCTGGGTGCTCTACGGCCAGGACCGCTACGCCTGGAACGGCACCATGGTCGGCCTCTCGCTCGCGGTCTTCGGCCTGCTCCATGCGCTGGTGCAGGGCTTCGTGGCGGGCCCGCTGGTCGAGCGCTGGGGCGAACGCGCAGCCATCGCCGTCGGCACCATCGCCGACGGCACGGGCTATGCGCTGATCGCCTTCGCCACGCAGGGCTGGATGGTGATCGCACTGCTGCCGCTGCTGTGCATGGGCGGCGTCTGCGCGCCCGCGCTGCAGGCGACGCTCTCGGCGCGCGTGGGCGAGGCGCAGCAGGGGCGGCTGCAGGGCGTGCTCGCGAGCATCACCAGCCTGGCCGCGGTGTTCGGCCCGCTGCTCATCAGCCCGCTCTACTTCGCGTTCCGCACGCGCTTTCCAGGCATCGTGTGGCTGGCGGGGGCGTCGCTCTACCTGCTGTGCCTGCCGGTGCTGCTGCGCAGGACCAAGCAAACCGCCGCGCAGGGCTGACGAATCACTTCTCTATCGTCTTGTTCCAGCGTGCGTTCCATGCGGGGCGATTGGCGTTGATGCTTTCCCAGTCGATGGTGACTGCCGTCTTCATCCACTTGTTGATGTCCGCCACCTGCGCCGCGCCTTCACCCACG
This sequence comes from Variovorax sp. OV084, assembly GCF_900111625.1. Taxonomy (NCBI): domain Bacteria; kingdom Pseudomonadati; phylum Pseudomonadota; class Betaproteobacteria; order Burkholderiales; family Comamonadaceae; genus Variovorax; species Variovorax sp. OV084. The sequence continues at coordinate 117,673 of NZ_FOII01000004.1, forward strand.
GCCGGGGCCTTGGGGTTGGTCGGGATCTGCGCGCCGTACTGCAGCACGTTGGCCTGCGCCACCGGGCTCAGCAGGAACTCGGCGAGCTTCTGCGACAGCTCGGGCTCGCTGTTGTTGGCGATCACGCACTGGCCGACCATGAGCACCACCGCGCCTTCCTTGGGCGGCGCGTACTCGACCGGAATGCCCTTGGTCTTGAGTGCGGCCACGGCCGTGGGCGTCAGCGGGAAGATCGCCGCCTCGCCGGTCTGAACCATCTCAGAGAGCTTGGCTGAGCTCGGGATGTACTCCAGCACGTTCGGCCCGATGGTGGTGGGCCAGGCCTTGAAGCCCGGCTCCACGTTCTTGTCGTTGCCGCCCTGGATGCGGTTGAACATCAGGAAGCCGTGCAGCCCGAAGGACGAGGACGACATCGACTGGAACACCACCTTGCCCTTGTACTTGGGGTCGGCCAGGTCCATCCACGAGGTGGGCGCGGCCCAGCCCTTTTCCTTGAACATCTTGGCGTTGTAGGCAAGGCCCGTCATGCCCAGGCTCACGCCGCTGGCCATGTCGTCCTTGAAGCGCGCGGCCGGGTAGATCTCGCTGAGCGACTGGCTGGGCTTCTGCTTCTGGCACAGGCCCATGCCGATGGCGCGCACCATCACGCCGTCGTCCAGGAACATCACGTGCATCTGCGGCTTGTCCTTGTTGGCCTGCGCCTTCGCGAGGATGTCGGACGAGGTGCCGGGCACCACCACCACCTTGGCACCGTAGGCCTTCTCGAAGGCCGGGAAGACGTACTGCGTGTACGCCTTCTCCATGGTGCCGCCGTTCATGCCGATATAGATGGTCTTGGTCTGCGCGCTGGCGCTGCCGGCGGCTGCGAGCAGCGCGGCAAGGAGGAGAAAGCGGGGGGACTTGGCGATGCGGTACATGGCGATGCTCTCCAATCAGGTTCAGGTGGGGGAAACGGTAAGGGGTTGTTCGTCGAAGCGCTCGATGGCGAAGGCGTCGATGGGCGTCTCGGTGCGCCCGTCGCGAGCCAGTTCGGCCAGCACTTCGCCGGCGGCCGGGCCGATCTGGAAGCCAGCGCCCGAGAAGCCGAAGCCGTGGAACAGGCCGGGCGTGGTGCGGCTGGGCCCGAGCACCGGTTCGCGGTCGGGCAGGTAGCCTTCGGTGCCGCCCCAGGTGCGGATGATGTGCGCATGGCGCAGCACGGGCAACAGCTCCACGGCCTGCATCGCGAGCGTGGCGATGGCGTCGCGCTCGGCGCGCGCGCGTTCGGCATCGAGCGTGATGCCCGTGCCGCCGCCGAGCACGAGATTGCCGCGCGCCACCTGCCGGCAGTAGATGCCGCCGCCTTCCACGCCAAGACTCCATTGCATGAAGTGCGGCACTGGCTCGGTCACCGCCATCACGGGGCTGCGCGCGCGCAGCGGCGGCGTCTCGCCGAACTGGCTGGCGATGGCGCCGGCCCAGGCGCCCGCGCAGTTGAGCAGCACGGGCGCCTGCACCTCGAGCGCGTTGCCGCTGCGCACCATGAACATGGCTCCGTCATGCGCGACCTCGTCGACCTTGTGGCGCTCGAAGATCTGCGCGCCCGCGCGCTGCGCCGCGAGCGCGAAGGCCGGCGACACGAGGCGCGGATTGGCCTGCCCGTCTTCCGCGCACAGCGAGCCGCCCACGGCGCGCGCGCCGAGCCAGGGGCACTGCTCGCGCAGGCGCGCGCCGGAGATCAGCTCAAGGCCCAGGTCGAAGTCGCTGCTCTGCGCGCGGTAGCGTTCGAGCGAGGCCATGTCCGATTCGCTGCGCGCGATCTTGAAATGGCCCGAGCGGATGTATTCGCCGTCGGTGCCCAGCAGCTCGGGCAGCTGGCCCCAGATACGGTGTGCGCGCTGCGTCAGCGGCAGCTGGCTCAATGACCGGCCCTGCCGGCGCACGCCGCCGAAGTTCACGCCGCTGGAGCGCGAGCCGCAGAGGTCGCGCTCCAGCAGCACCACGCCCAGGCCCATGCGGCGCAAGGCCAGCGCGGCCGAAGAGCCGACGATGCCGCCGCCGACGATGGCGACGTCGGTCTGCAGCTTCTTGATCGTGCTCATGCGCCGGCTCCTTCCGCGGGCACGAGCATGATCGGAATCGGCTTGATCGGCGCCTGCCCGCGCAGCCTGCCAACCTGCTGCAGCGGCTGGCCCGTGGCATGCGCGAGGATCTCCGCCGCCGCCACGCCGCACATGCGCCCCTGGCAGCGGCCCATGCCGACGCGCGACAGCGCCTTCAGGCGGTTCATCTCGTCGGCGCCGTTGGTGGCGACAGTCTGGCGCAGCGTGCCGGCCGTGATGTTTTCGCAGCGGCAGATCACGAGATCGTCGCTCGCGTGCGCGGCCCAGTCCTGCGGCACGGGGAAGGCGCGTTCGAGGCCCTGGCGGAATCCGGCGAGCTTGCCGAGCTTGCGTTCGAGTTCGGCGGCGCGTGCTGTGTCGACCGCTACGCCGCTGTCGGCCAGCAGCGCCAGTGCCGCGCGTTCGCCTGCCCACTCGGCCGCGTCCGCGCCCATGATGCCGGCGCCGTCGCCCGCGAGATACACGCCCTCGACGCTGGAGCGCCCGGCCGCATCGCGCACCGGCAGGTGGGCGCGGTGCATCGGCGCGTAGTCGAATCGGCAGCCGAGCAGGTCGGCGAGCTGCGTTTCGGAGCGCAGCGCGTAGCCAAAGCCGATGGCATCGCAGGCCAGTGTGCGTTCTTCGTTGCCGTCTTGCCATGCCACGCCGGTGACGCGGCCCTGCGCCTCGTCGCCGAGCACGCGCAGCGGCCGCACGCCGCTGTGCAGCGCCACGCCGTGCGCGCGCAGCCAGCCCACGTAGTACACGCCCTTCGCGAACACGGAGGGCTGCGTCAGCATCGCGGGCGTGGCGGCGATCTGGTCGGCCAGGCGCGCGATGTCGAGCACCGCAGCCACTTCCACGCCGGCCTTCGCGTACTGGTACGCCACCAGGTACAGCAGCGGCCCGGTGCCCATGAACACAACGCGGCGCCCGATGGCGCAGCCCTGGAACTTGAGCGCGACCTGCGCGCCGCCGAGCGTGTAGACGCCGGGCAGCGTCCAGCCCGGCACCGGCAGCACGCGGTCGGTGGCGCCGGTCGCAACGATCAGGTGGCTGTAGGGCACGCGACGGGTGCTGCACGTGGGGTTGTGCATCACGTCGAGCTTGTGGTCCTGTGCGTTCCACACGAGGCTGTCGGGGTGGTGGTCAATGCGGCCCTGTAGTGCATCGAAGGCCGAGTGCACGGCGTCGGCGCGCTTCGACTCGAAGCCGTAGAGCGTTCGCGCGGTGCGCTGCGCGAGGCTTGCGGGCGGACGGCGATAGATCTGCCCGCCGGCGCGCGACGCCTCGTCGATCACCACAGGCCGCAGGCCATGCGCCACCAGCGTCTGCGCCGCGCGCACGCCGGCCGGGCCGGCGCCGACGATCGCGGGGCGGATTTCGATTGCCGTCGTCATGCGCCATTCCTTCCCGTGACCAGCGCCATGCCGGGCGCGATGAAGGTCGAGCAGGCGCGCAGCCGTTCGCCTTCGCTGGTGGAGATCCAGCAGTCCTGGCAGGCGCCCATCATGCAGAAGCCGGCGCGCGGCAGGTTGCTGAATTCGTTGCGGCGCAGCTGGGCGCATTGCGTGAGCACGGCCGTGAGCACGGTGTCGCCGGCCAGTGCGCTCGCGGGTGCGCCGTCGAGGGTGAATGGCACGGCGTCGCGGCCGTTGGTTTCGGCCACACGGTGCAGCAGTGCGTTCGAAGTTGTCGTTGTCGTCATTGCTTATCTGCGCCCCACCAGCACGCGATCGAGTCCGTAAACACGGTCGAGCAGCACCATCGCGAAGGCCGTGATCGCCACCATCAGCGCCGACACCGCCGCCATCAGCGGATCGATCGACTCGGTCGCATACATGTACATGCGCACCGGCAGCGTCACCGTGCTTGGTGCGGTGACGAAGATCGACATCGTCACTTCGTCGAAGCTGTTGATGAACGACAGCATCCAGCCGCCCGTCACGCCCGGAAGGATCATCGGCAGCGTGATGCGGCGGAACACCGTGGCCTGGCTCGCGCCCAGCGACAGCGCAGCCTGCTCGGCACTGCGGTCGAAGCCCACCAGCGCCGCCACCACCAGCCGCAGCGTGTAGGGCGTGACGATGAGCGCATGCGCCATCACCAGCCAGCCGAAGCTGCCCGTGCCGCCGACCAGCGCGAACAGCCGTAGCAGCGCCACGCCCAGCACCAGGTGCGGCACGATCAGCGGCGACAGGAACAGGCCGTTGAGGAAGTTGCGTCCCGGAAACTCATAGCGCGTGATCGCCATGCCGGCTGGCACCGCGAGCAGCGTCGCGATGGTGGCCGAGCTCAGCGCGAGCCACAGGCTGTTCCAGAACGACTGCATGAAGTCGGGGTGCGCGAACACTGCCTTGAACCAGCGCAGCGAGAAGTGCGTGGTCGGAATGGTCAACGTGTTCTCGGGCGTGAACGCCACGATGCACACCACCACCAGCGGCGCCAGCATGAAGACGATGACGAGCGCGTTGAACGCGAGGGCGATGGGGCCGTTCTTGTTCATCGCTTCAGCCCAGCGCTTTCTTGTAGCGGCCTTCTACCAGGCGGTTGTAGCTCAGCATCACGACGAGATTGGCCACCAGCAGAACCAGCGCCACGGCTGCGCCGAGCGGCCAGTTGAGCTCGCTGAGGTATTCGTCGTAGACGATGGTCGCCACCATCTTCAGGCGTCGCCCGCCCAGCAGCCCCGGAATGGCGAACGAACTCGCAGCAAGACCGAACACGATCAGGCTGCCCGAGAGAATGCCCGGCATCACCTGCGGCAGCACGATGCGCCGCAGCGTGGTGAAGGGCGTGGCGTTGAGCGAGAGCGCTGCGTTCTCGACACCCGGGTCGAGCTTCTGCAGCGATGTCCACACCGGGATCACCATGAAGGGCAGCATCACGTGCACCAGCGCGATGACCACGGCCGTGCTGGTGTAGAGGATCTTCACTGGGCCGATGCCGAGCAGGCCCAGCAGGCCGTTCACAGCGCCCTCGGGGCCCAGCAGCATGCTCCAGCCGAAGGCGCGCACCACCACCGACACCAGCAGCGGCGCCAGCACCACCAGCAGCAGCACCGAGCGCCACGGGTTGCGCATGCGGCTCAGCAAATAGGCTTCGGGCGCACCGACCAGCACGCAGATCAGCGTGACAAGGGCCGAGACCCAGAAGGTGCGCCAGAAGATGCCGAGGTAGTACGAGTCGGAGAACACCAGCGCGTAGTGCGCGAGCGTGAACTCGCCGGACTTGGGGCCGGTGGCCGGGTCGTACACGTTGAACGACAGCACAGCCGTGAGCGCGAGCGGCACCAGCAGCAGCGCGGTGAACAGCAGCAGCGCGGGGCCGGAGAGCCACCAGGGCGTGGCCTTGCTCTTCAATACGCTGCTCATGCCGCGACAGCCTTTTCTTCCGCTGGCAGCAGCCGCATGCAGTGCGCCGGCCAGTCGAGGCCCGTGCGGCTGCCTTCTTCCAGTGCTTCGCGCCCGTCGTTGGGGCTCAGCACCGTGAGATCGCCGACGGACGTGGCCACGCGGTAGAGCCACTGGCTGCCGAGGAAGAAGCGCTCCTGCACTTCGCCGTCGAGGCGGCCTTGGCCCGGCGGCACCAGCTGCAGCTTTTCGGGCCGCACGCTCAGCAGCGCGGCGGCGTCGACGCTGAAGCCCGTGTCGTCCACGTCGAGCGAGAGCGCGCCAACCTCGACGCAGGTGCGCGTGGCGCCGCTGTTCGACACGCGGCAGTCGAGCAGGTTGGCCTTGCCCACGAAGGTGGAAATGAAGCGCGTGCTCGGGTGTTCGTACACGCGCTGCGGGTGGTCGATCTGCGTGGCGCAGCCGCCTTCCATCACCACCACGCGGTCGCTGATCGACATGGCCTCGCTCTGGTCGTGCGTGACCATCACCGTGGTGGTGCCGACCTTGCGCTGGATCTGGCGCAGCTCGAACTGCATTTCCTCGCGCAGCTTGGCGTCGAGGTTGGACAGCGGCTCGTCGAGCAGCAGCACCGGCGGCTCGATCACCAGCGCGCGCGCCAGCGCCACGCGCTGCCGCTGGCCGCCCGACAGTTCACGCGGGTAGCGCGCGGCATGCGCTTCGAGGTGCACCAGCGCCAGCGCCTGCTTCACGCGCTCGATGCGCTCGGCCTTGGGCATCTTGCGCATCTCGAGGCCGAAGCTCACGTTGTCGGCCACCGTCATGTGCGGGAACAGGGCGTAGGTCTGGAACACGATGCCCAGCCCGCGCGTGTTGGCCTTGGCATGCGTGATGTCCTTGCCCGCGAGCTCGATGCGGCCGCTGCTCACGGCCTCGAAGCCAGCAATCATCTGCAGCGTGGTGGTCTTGCCGCAGCCCGAGGGGCCGAGCAGCGAGACGAACTCGCCCTTTTCCACAGTGAGGCTCATGGCCGACACCGCGCGGGTGGCGCCATAGAACTTGGTCACGTCGGTAAGCCGGAGGAATGACATGGAACGGGCCTTTCTTCGGGGGCGAAAAGATGGCTTCAGGCACCTTGTTTCACCTTGGTGCGGGCCATGGACAGCTTGCTGCTCTTGATTCACTCTATTGCAACGATTGCGCCAGATCGCCTCGGGTATTCCATTAATCAGAATCTTTCTTCAATTTATTCCGATCAATGGAATATGATGGCTGCGATTGATACATCGGATTCCACAGGAGCAAGGTATGGAGACCTCTTCGGCGTCGCCGGCGGCCAGCGGCGGCGTGCCGCGCGTCTTTTCGGTGATCCGCGCGCTCGGCGCGGTGCAGGCCGAAGGCGGCCGCGTGACCCAGATCGCACGTTCCGTGGGCCTCACGCAGGCCACCACGCACCGTTTGCTGCAATCGCTCATGGCCGAAGGCATGGTCGAGCAGGACGAGCGCAGCAAGCTCTACCGGCTGAGCATCGACTTCTTCGCGTTGGCAGCGAGCGCTGGCAACCCGGGCGACCTGCGCTCCATTTGCCGGCCGGTGCTCTTGCGGCTGTGCGCGAGCCTGGGTGACAGCATCTTTCTATTGGCGCGCAGTGGCTTCGACGCGGTGTGCCTTGACCGCAGCGAAGGGCCGTTCCCGATTCGCTCGTTCACCGGCGACATCGGCGGGCGCATCGCGCTGGGCGTGGGGCAGGGCGCGCTGGCGATCCTGGCCTTCCTGCCCGAGGCCGAGCGTGAAGAGGTGATCCGCTTCAACCTCTCACGCGTGCGCGAGTACGGCGTGTACGACGAGGTGTATCTGCGCACCGAGATCGAGCGCGTGCGGCAGGCGGGCTATGCGGGGCGCAACACGGGCCTGCTCGAAGGCATGGCGGGCGTGGCCGTGCCGATCCTCGACCGCGAGGGGCGTGCCGTGGCGGCACTGAGCGTGGGCACGATTGCCGACCGGCTCAATGCGGACCGCATGCCGACGGTGGTCGAGCTGCTCAAGCGCGAGGCAGCGGCCATCGGGCCGAAGATCAATCCGTTCGATGCGACGTTGAGGAGGCCGGCGCAGAGCCTGGCGGGGTCGCCGGCGAGCCAGAAGATTTCGTTGCCCGAGGCGCCCGGGCCGGGCTGAGTGAGGAATCTCCCATGAACAACCCCTCGATCCTCTACCCCGTATTCGCCCTCGCCGGCCTCACCGGCCTGGTGCTGCTGCTCATCCCCATCGTGCGCATCCGCGCCGTGCGGCGCCGCGAGGTCCGGGGCATCGATTTCAAGCTGGGCGAATCGGCGGCCGTGCCCGACGCCGTGCGCATCCCGAATCGCAACTACATGAACCTGCTGGAGCTGCCGGTGCTGTTCTATGTGGTGTGCCTGCTCTTCTATGTAGCGGTGCTGCCCACGCCCACGGCGATCTGGCTGGCCTGGGCGTACGTCGGCCTGCGCGCGCTGCACAGCGTGGTGCACCTGACCTACAACCATGTGATCCACCGGCTGGTGCTGTTCGCCGCGAGCAACGGCGTGCTGGTGGTGCTGTGGGTGATGGCGGCCACCCGGTTGGTGCGCTAGGCGCACATGAATCGTGCGAGTTCATTCCTGAAACGCATCAGGTCCTTCCATATTTTCACTAGGCAAGAGCGCGGGATTCGCAGATATTGACCGGGTCCTCCTTTCTCCTCCTTCCCGGAGCGCGTCCATGTCCGAAGCCAACACCTCCCCCTCCGTCGCCACCGAAGTCGAGCAGCTGCTGCAGCGTCTGGGCGTGCCCCCCGAGGCCCACACCGGCGGCGAGCTGACGGTGCGTTCGCCCGTCAGCGGCGAGGTGATTGCGCAGGTGCCGCAGACCTCGCCGGCCGAGGCCACCGCTGCCATCGGCCGTGCGCACGAGGCTTTCAAGGCCTGGCGCAACGTGCCGGCGCCGCGCCGCGGCGAGCTGGTGCGGCTGCTGGGCGAAGAACTGCGCGCCGCCAAGCGCGACCTGGGCCTGCTCGTCACGCTGGAGGCCGGCAAGGTCCCGTCCGAGGGCGCGGGCGAGGTGCAGGAAATGATCGACATCTGCGACTTCGCGGTCGGCCTCTCGCGCCAGCTCTACGGCCTCACGCTGGCCACCGAGCGCGCCGAGCATCGCATGATGGAAACCTGGCACCCGCTGGGCGTGTGCGGCGTGATCTCGGCCTTCAACTTTCCGGTGGCCGTATGGTCGTGGAACGCGGCGCTGGCGCTGGTGTGCGGCGACTCGGTGGTGTGGAAGCCGTCTGAAAAAACGCCGCTGACCGCGCTGGCCGTGCACGCCATCGCGCAGCGCGCCATCGAACGTTTCGGCGATGCGCCCGAAGGCCTGCTCGGCCTGCTGCTGGGCCAGCGCGACGTCGGCGAGGTGCTGGTCGACGACCACCGTGTGCCGATTCTCTCGGCCACCGGCTCGACCGCCATGGGCCGGCAGGTGGGGCCGAAGCTGGCCGCACGCTTTGCCCGCGCCATTCTCGAACTCGGCGGCAACAACGCTGCCATCGTCACGCCCTCGGCCGACCTCGACCTCGCACTGCGCGGCATCGCCTTCGCGGCCATGGGCACGGCCGGCCAGCGCTGCACCACGCTGCGTCGCCTGTTCGTGCACGAGAGCGTGTACGACCAGCTGGTGCCCAAGCTCGCCAAGGTCTACGGCAACGTGCAGGTGGGCGACCCGCGCGAGGCCGGCACGCTGGTCGGTCCGCTGATCGACCGTGCGGCCTTCGACGGCATGCAAAAGGCGCTCGGTGAATGCCGCGAGATCGGCGCCAAGGTGCACGGCGGCCAGCGCGTCGAAGGCATCGGCACCAAGGACGCCTACTACGTGCGCCCCGCGCTGGTCGAGCTGAAGTCGCATGAGGGCCCCGTGCTGCGCGAGACCTTCGCACCCATCCTGTACGTGGTGCGCTACAGCACGCTCGACGAAGCCATCGAGCTGCACAACGCAGTGGGCGCGGGCCTGTCGTCGTCGATCTTCACGCTGAACATGCGCGAGGCCGAGCGCTTCATGTCGAGCGCGGGTTCGGACTGCGGCATCGCCAACGTCAACATCGGTCCGAGCGGCGCGGAGATCGGCGGCGCCTTCGGCGGCGAGAAGGAAACCGGCGGCGGGCGCGAAGCCGGCTCCGACAGCTGGAAGGCGTACATGCGCCGCGCCACAAACACCATCAACTACTCCACCGCCTTGCCGCTCGCGCAAGGCGTGACCTTCGACATCGGCGACTGATCGCCTCCCGGTTCGTTCGAGCTTGCCGCGCAGCGCCTTGCTGCGGCGGCAGGTGGGCGGCCGCATGCATTCACCAAAAACCATAACCAGGAGACAGAGAACATGAGCATTCCCTTCAAGAGAATCGTGGCCGCCACGCTGCTTGCATTCGTATTCGGTGCCAGCGCGCAGACCCCGGCCACCGGCACCCTCGACAAGATCAAGACCAGCGGCAAGGTCGTGCTCGGCGTGCGCGAAGCCTCGCCGCCGATGGCCTACATGCTCGGCGCGGGCGACAAGTACGTGGGTTACCACGTCGAGCTGTGCGAGCGCGTGCTGAAGGACATCGCACCGCAGGCCAGGCTCGAATACATGGCCGTGACCGCGCAGAACACCATCCCGCTGGTGCAGAACGGCACGCTCGACATCGGCTGCGGCCCCACCACCAACAACACCGCGCGCCAGCAGCAAGTGGCCTTCGCGCTCACCACCTATGTGAGCGAAGTGCGCATGGCCACCAAGGTCGATTCGGGCATCACCACGCTCGACCAGCTCGCGGGCCGCAACGTCTCGGCATCGACCGGCACCACTGCGGTGCAGCTGCTGCGCAAGCGCGAGCGCGCGCAGAACGTCTCGTACAACACCATGCTCGGCAAGGACCACCTCGAAAGCTTCCTGCTGATGGAGTCGGGCCGCGCCGATGCCTTCGTGCTCGACGACAACCTGCTGGCCGGGATCATCGCGAACTCGAAGAACCCCGCGGCCTATCGCATCGTGGGCGACGCGCTGGGCTCGGAGCCGATCGCGCTGCTGTTCCGCAAGGACGACCCGGCCTTCAAGACCGCGGTGGACGATTCGCTGCGCCGAATGATGAAGAGCGGCGACCTCGAGAAGATCTACACCAAGTGGTTCGTGGCCGCCATTCCGCCGAAGAACACGAGCCTGAACCTGCCGATGAGCGCGGCGCTGAAGCAGCTGATGCTCGAACCCAACGACAAGCCACTGGAGGCCTACGCCAAGTGACAGCAGATACCGTTGCCTCCCTCGCTTTTCAGCCGGCGCAGCGCGTGCGCGCCATCGGCGTCTCGGAGATCCTGCGCATCACCGACAACGCGAACGCGCTCAAGCGCGCGGGCCGTCCGGTGATCGTGCTGGGCGCGGGCGAGCCTGACTTCGACACGCCGCAGAACGTGCGCGAGGCTGCGGTGCGCGCCATAGGGCGCGGCGACACGCGCTACACGGTGCTCGACGGCAGCCCGGCGATGAAGGCGGCGGTGCAGCTCAAGTTCAAGCGCGACAACGCGCTCGACTTCGCCCTCGACGAAATCAGCGTGAGCGCAGGCGCCAAGCAGGTGATCTTCAACGCACTGATGGCCAGCCTGAACCCCGGCGACGAGGTGATCCTGCCCGCGCCGTACTGGACTTCGTACGCCGACATCGTGCAGATCTGCGGCGGCGTGCCGGTGCCGGTGGCGTGTACCGGGGAGAACGGTTTCCGGCTCGACGCCGCGCAGCTCGAAGCGGCCATCACGCCGCGCACGCGCTGGCTGTTCATCAATTCGCCGTCGAACCCGACCGGCGCGGCCTACAGCGCAGCGCAGCTGAAACCGCTGTGCGAGGTGCTGCTGCGCCATCCGCAAGTCTGGGTGCTGGCGGACGACATCTACGAACACATCCTCTACGACGGGCTGGCGTTTGCCACGCCGGTGGCCGTGGAGCCGCGCCTGCGCGAACGTACGCTGACCATCAACGGCGTGTCGAAGGCCTACGCGATGACCGGCTGGCGCGTGGGCTACGGCGCCGGGCCGCGCGCGCTGATCGCGGCCATGGCCGTGGTGCAGAGCCAGACGACCTCGTGTCCCTCGTCGATCAGCCAGGCCGCTGCCATCGAGGCGCTGACCGGGCCGCAGGACGTCGTGGCCGAGCGCTGCGCCGACTTCCAGGCGCGGCGCGACTTCGTGGTCGCCGCGCTGAACCGCGCGCCGGGGCTGCACTGCCGCGTGCCGGAAGGCGCGTTCTATACCTTCGCGAGCTGCGTCGGCGTGCTCGGCAAGCGCACCCGCGGCGGCGCGCTGTTGCAGACCGACAGCGACTTCTGCTGCTACCTGCTGCAGGACTTCGAGGTGGCGGTGGTGCCGGGCAGCGTGTTCGGGCTGGCGCCGTATTTCCGTATTTCGTATGCGACGTCGATGGCGCAGCTGGAAGAGGCGTGCGCGCGCATCATCGCTGCCTGCGCCGCGCTCGAATGACCTCCTTCATTTCATTGGAAAACGCATGACCTCACCCCGCACCGGCGGCCAGATCCTGGTCGACCAGCTCATCACCCACGGCGTCAAGCAACTGTTCTGCGTGCCCGGCGAAAGCTTTCTCGCCGTGCTCGATGCGCTGCATGACGCATCCATCGACGTGACCGTGTGCCGCCAGGAAGGCGGCGCGACGATGATGGCCGAGGCGCAGGGCAAGCTCACCGGCAAGCCGGGCGTGTGCTTCGTCACTCGCGGACCGGGCGCCACCAACGCGGCAGCCGGCGTGCACATCGCGCACCAGGATTCGACACCGCTGCTGCTGTTCGTCGGCCAGGTCGCGCGCGATGCGCTGGGCCGCGAGGCCTTCCAGGAGCTGGACTACGGCGCGGTGTTCGGCACCATGGCCAAGTGGGTGGTGCAGATCGACGATCCGGCGCGGGTGCCTGAGCTGGTGTCGCGTGCCTTCCATGTCGCAACCTCGGGTCGGCCCGGGCCGGTGGTGATCGCGCTGCCCGAAGACATGCTGACCGAGGCTGCGACGGTGGCCGACGCGCAGCCTTACGCGGTGACCGAAACCCATCCCGGTGCAGCGCAACTCGCAGAGCTGCAGCATCGACTGTCGCAGGCGCAGCGCCCGGTGGTCATCCTGGGCGGCAGCCGCTGGTCGGAGAAGGCCGCGCAGCAGTTCTCGGATTTCGCGGCCGCGTTCTCGCTGCCCGTGTACTGCTCGTTCCGTCGCCAGATGCTGATGTCGGCCGAGCACCCCTGCTATGCGGGCGACCTGGGCCTTGGCGCCAATCCGCGCATGCTGGAGCGCATCCGCAACGCCGACCTCGTGCTGCTGGTCGGCGGGCGCTTGTCCGAAGTACCGTCGCAGGGCTACGAGCTGCTGGCGATTCCGCAGCCGAAGCAGGCGCTGGTGCACGTGCACGCCGACGCCGACGAGCTCGGCAAGCTCTATCGTCCGGCGCAGGGCATCCACGCCACGCCGCAGGCTTTCGCGGAAGCCGTGTCCACGCTGCGCCCCGCGCAAACGCCGGCCTGGCAGGCAGAAACGAAGACCGCCCGCGAAGACTTCCTGCGCTGGAGCGACCCGGCCCCCATCCGCATTCCCGGCCCGCTGCAGATGGGCGAGGTCATGCAGCACCTGCGCGAAGTGCTGCCGGCCGACACCATCTTCTGCAACGGTGCGGGCAACTTCGCCACCTGGGTGCACCGCTTCTGGCCCTTCCGCTCCTACGCGAGCCAGCTTGCGCCCACCAGCGGCTCGATGGGCTACGGCCTGCCGGCCGGCGTCGGCGCCAAGCGGCTGTGGCCGCAGCGCGAAGTGGTCGTGTTCGCGGGCGATGGCGACTTCATGATGCACGGCCAGGAATTCGCAACGGCTGTGCAGTACGGCCTGCCGATCATCGTGGTGCTGCTCGACAACGCCATGTACGGCACGATCCGCATGCACCAGGAAAAGCACTACCCCGGCCGCATCAGCGCCACGCAGTTGAAGAACCCGGACTTTCGCGGCTATGCCGAGGTGTTCGGCGGCCACGGCGAACGCGTGACCAGCACCGAAGAATTCGGCCCCGCGCTGGCGCGCGCGAGAGAGAGCGGCAAGCCGGCCATCCTGCATTGCCTGCTGGACCCGGAAGCGATCACCCCGGGAAGCACGCTGCAGTCGATTCGCAAGGCAGCGCTGGCTGCAAGCTGAGCACCCGATGCCATTCGCACGCACCCCGAAAAGACTCAGCGCAACCCACCCACATAGCGAGGCGGCGGCGTAGGCGGCGTCCCATCGGGCTGCCGTGCCGCCAGCCGCGCAGCGCGAGCCAGCGGCTCCATCGCCTGCTCCAGCCGCGTCGCCAACTGGTAAAGCTCCTCGTCCTTGGTGTCGGCAGCGTGCGCGCGCGTCATGCGCACGATCTCGGCCGCGTACTCGGCATTGGTCGCCATCCACTCGGTGTCGGTCACGCGCCCATGCTTTCGCCGCAGCGCCACGTGAAGGCGGGCAGCAAGGGCGATGCGTTCGCTTTCGGACATGGATGGCATGGTTCCTCCGTCGGTGGGTCAACTACTCCCGAGATGTTCTCTGTGCTGTGCAAGATCGAGGCCCAGCACCTCGCTGTCGGCATCGACGCGCAACCCGACCATGATGTGCACCAGAAACAGCACCACCGCCGTCCCCGTTGCGCTGTAGATAGCCACGCTGCCGACGGCGATCGCCTGCGTCAGCACGTCGCCCGTGGCGCCCGAGATGCGCGCATCGGCGAACACGCCCGTCAGCAGCGCGCCCACGATGCCACCGATGCCGTGCACGCCGAACACGTCGAGCGAGTCGTCCGCGCCAAGCAGGTGCTTGAGACCGGTGGCGCCCCAGTAGCAGGCCAGCCCCGCGATGGCGCCGATGGCCAGCGCGGACAGCGGCGTGACGAAGCCGGCCGCCGGCGTGATGGCCACCAGCCCCGCCACCAGGCCCGAGCACAGGCCCAGCAGCGAAGGCCTGCGCCGCACGATCCATTCGCCGAGCATCCAGCTCATGGCGCCGGCCGCCGCCGCGATGTGCGTCACCAGCATCGCCAGGCCCGCGCGCCCGTCGGCCGCCACCGCCGAGCCCGCATTGAAGCCGAACCAGCCTACCCACAGCAGGCCCGCGCCCGTCATCGTCATCGCCAGGCTGTAGGGCTCGAAGGCCTCGCGCCCGTAGCCCTTGCGCGGCCCGAGCGCATAGGCGCACACCAGCCCCGCGATGCCCGCGTTGACGTGCACCACCGAGCCGCCAGCGAAGTCGAGCGCTCCCATCTGCGCGAGCCAGCCGCCCGGCTCCCACACCCAGTGCGCGACAGGTGCGTACACCAGCACGCTCCAGAGCAGCGCGAACCACAGGATCGCCGAGAAGCGCATGCGCTCGACAAAGGCGCCAAGCACCAGTGCGGTGGTGATGATCGCGAAGGTCAGCTGGAACATCGCGTAGACCGACTCGGGCACGTTGGGCGCGACGTGGCTCACCGCCACCTGCCCGGCCTCCTTCAGGTACTCGAAGCCCGAGAACCAGAAGCGCCCGGTGCCGCCCAGCCAGGGCCAGCCCTCGGTAAAGGCCAGCGAATAGCCCACCGCGAACCAGGTCAGCGAGACCGCCGCGGCTATCGCCACCACCCCCGCCATGGTGGCCAGCACGTTCTTGCGGCGCACCATGCCTGCATAGAAGAGTGCGATGCCGGGCAGCGTCATCAGCAGCACCAGCGCGGTCGAAGTCATCATCCATGCGGTGTCTGCCGCGTTGATGGAGGCGTGCGGAGCCAGGGCCATGACCGTTTCTTCTTCTTGAAGTGATGGACCTTGGTGCTGCCTGCACAAGTCGTGCCACATCGTTAACCATCAGAAACACTTTGGTTCGCAAATCGGGCTTTCTCGGTAAGGCAAAGCGGGTAATTCCCAATGCACTGAGGCGGTGCGCACCCTAAAGTCTGCCCACTCGCGAACGGGCCCTGCTCGTGCTGCCGAGGGTCCGAGGAGACAATCCCCAAGCAACAATAAAAATGCTTCAAAGGCTCCGTACGAGATGCCGTGTTTGACTTTGAAAGGCGCCGCTGGTCGGCGCCTTTTTTATGCCTGCGTGACCTGATGCACCTGCATCTTCAGCTCCTTTTTTGATAGCGCCACGGGTGGGGTAGTCTTCCCCCTATGGAAATGCTGGTGGTAACGGGCGCCTCGCTGCTCGCCGTGTTTCCGGGCGCACCGCCGGCGACCCTGCCGGGCACCAACAAGAGCGCGTCTATTTGGGGCACCCCGAGCAAATGCCCCAAATGAAAAAAGCCCCCGGAGCGGGGGCTTCTTGCAGGGAACGGAGCGCTCACTCCTCGACGAAGGCTTCCTCGCGCTTGGCCTTGATTGCGGGCAGCAGCACGATGCCCAGCAGCAGCGCAGCCGCCACCAACAGCCCCGCCGACAGCGGCCGGGTGACGAATACGCTCCACGCACCGCGCGACAGCAGCAGCGCGCGCCGCAGGTTCTCTTCCATCATCGGCCCGAGGATGAAGCCCAGCAGCAATGGCGCAGGCTCGGTCCGCAGCTTGATGAACAGGTAGCCGATGAAGCCGAAGGCCGCCACCATCCACACGTCGAAGGTGTTGTTGTTGGTCGAGTACACGCCGATCGCGCAGAACAGCACGATGGCGGGGAACAGGAACTTGTAGGGCACCGTCAGCAGCTTGATCCACATGCCGATCAGCGGCAGGTTCAGGATGATCAGCATCGCGTTGCCGATCCACATCGAGGCGATCAGGCCCCAGAACAGCTCGGGGTTGCTGGTCATGACCTGCGGACCCGGCTGGATGTTGTGGATCGTCATTGCGCCCACCATCAGCGCCATCACCGCGTTGGGCGGAATGCCCAGCGTCAGCAGCGGGATGAAGGAAGTCTGCGCGCCGGCGTTGTTGGCCGACTCGGGTGATGCCACGCCGCGGATGTTGCCCTTGCCGAAGGGCACTTCGCCGGGGCGCATGCGGATCTTCTTCTCCAGCGCATACGAGGCGAACGAGGCCAGCAGCGCGCCGCCCCCGGGCAGGATGCCCAGTGCAGAACCCAGGGCCGTGCCGCGCAGCACCGCGGGCAGCATGCGCTTGAAGTCGTCCTTGGTGGGCCACAGGCCCTTGACCTTGTGCGTGAACACCTCGCGCTCGTCGTCGGGCTGCGAAAGGTTGCCGATGATTTCGCCGTAACCGAACACGCCCATGGCGATCACCACGAAGCCGATGCCGTCGGTGAGTTCCGGAATGTCGAAGCTGTAGCGCGCGACACCCGAGTTCACATCAGTGCCCACAATGCCCAGCAGCAGGCCCAGCACGATCATCGCCACTGCCTTCAGCAGCGAGCCCGAAGCCAGCACCACCGCGCCGATCAGGCCCAGCGTCATCAGCGAGAAGTACTCGGCCGGGCCGAACTTGAAGGCCAGCTCGGTCAGCGGCGGCGCGAAGGCGGCCAGGATCAGCGTGCCGACGCAACCCGCGAAGAACGAGCCGAGGCCGGCCGCGGCGAGCGCCGGGCCTGCGCGGCCCTGCCTTGCCATCTGGTAGCCGTCGATACAGGTGACCACCGAGGACGACTCCCCTGGCAGGTTCACCAGAATGGCCGTGGTCGAGCCGCCGTACTGCGCGCCGTAGTAGATGCCGGCCAGCATGATCAGCGCCGACACGGGCGGCAATGCGTACGTGGCGGGCAGCAGCATCGCGATGGTTGCGACCGGGCCGATGCCCGGGAGCACGCCGATCAGCGTGCCCAGGATGCAACCCAGCAGGCAGTACAGCAGGTTGGTGAAGGTGAAGGCAACGCCGAAACCGATGGAAAGGTTGTGGATCAGGTCCATGGTGTGCGCTCCTCAGCCCGAAATGAAAGTGGGCCAGACCTGGATCTGGAGCTTCAGTGCCCAGATGAAGGCCACGTAGCTGCCAGCCGCCAGGATGGTCGAGAGGATCAGCACGTCGCGCAGCTTGAAGTGCTCGCCCGCCATGCTCGAGATGATCGTGAGCGCGTAGATCGCGATGATCATCCCCATGGCCGGCAGCCCGATGCTGGGCAGGCCGCCCAGCAGCACGCCGAAGGCCAGGTTGGCGCCGAGCACGAAGGCCAGCGGCTTCCAGGCCCATTTGCCGATCGGGTGGCCGTCGGTGGTTTCGACCACCAGCGCCTGGAACATGATGATGGCCCCGAGGATGGCCAGCAGGATGCCCAGCATGAGCGGGAAGTAGCCCGGCCCCATGCGGGCGCCGTCGCCGATGGTGTAGGTGGTCGCGCCTATCGCAAAGGCGCCCCCCACGGTGGTGAACATGACTCCTGAAAAGAAGTCAGCCTGACTCTTGATGCGCATGTCGTCTCGCCCCTCTTGTATGGAGGGGTGAGGGTCGTTCTGCGGGCCTGACCGTTGGCTGACCTGCCCGGTACGGACAAATGCTTACCGCAGGGCTAGGGTTCTCCCTCGACGCCCCCTGCGCCACAGAGGGCCACAAACGAAAAAAGCTCCCGAAGGAGCTTTTTCATTCAGAAGCCCGAAGGCTCTGGAGGGAAGGGCTTAGTAGCCGCCGCGACCACCGCCGCCGCCGCCGTAACCGCCGCCACCACCGCTGCGGCCACCGCCGCCGCCGCCGTAACCGCCGCCGCCGCCACCGCCGTAGCCGCCACCACCACCACCGCCGCCGTAGCCGCCGCCACCACCGGTACGGGGGGGACGAGCTTCCATCGGACGGGCTTCATTCACCGTCAGGGCGCGGCCCTGCAGCGAGTGGCCGTTCATGGCTTCGATGGCTGCGAGTGCTTCAGCATCCGAACCCATTTCGACAAAGCCGAAGCCCTTCGAACGGCCGGTGTCACGTTCCATCATGACCTTGGCGCTGACGATTGCGCCGAACTCGCCAAAGGCTTGTTCCAGGTCGTTGTCACGCACGGAGTAGGCGAGGTTGCCTACGTAGAGTTTCTTGCCCATTGAGGGACTCCTAATTCAAACCAACAAGACAAAGCGATGGAGTCCCAGAATCACAACAAACAAAATGCGCTGTGGCGCGAAACTGACCGATCACCGAATTACGTGCACGGGAGACAAAGCTCACAGACACGTAGGCCGGATTATCCAGCCCTAATTGCAAAAAACGTGGCGAAATCGTGTGTTATTGAGAAACATCCCGGCGCGACGGGCGGTTTCGCAACGGTTTCAGCAGGTCCGAGAGCCCGTTGTGGTCTATTTCATGCATCAAATGGAGTAGCCGGCCTATTTCTCCTGAGGGAAAACCCTCGCGTGCAAACCACGTCAGGTAATTTCCGGGCAAATCGGCAATCAGCGTGCCTTTGTGCTTGCCAAAAGGCATTTCGAGCGTCACCAGCCGCTGCAGGTCTTCGGGTTTCATCGCGTGCTCAACCTCCCGCCCGCTTGACCGTGTGGCCCTGCTTCACGAGTGCGGCAATCACTGTTTCGCGGTGGTCGCCCTGGATTTCGATCACGCCGTCCTTTACCGTGCCGCCCGAGCCGCAGGCCGTTTTCAGCTGCTTGCCGAGTGCCGTGAGCGCCGCCGCATCGAGCGCGACGCCCTTGACCACCGTCACGCCCTTGCCTTTGCGCCCCTTGGTCTCGTGCGATACACGCACAATGCCGTCGGTGGCCGGTACGCGCGCCTTGAGTTCCTTGCAGCGGCACTGGGCCACCGGCTCCCCGCAGTCGGGGCACATGCGCCCGCCCGCCTCGGTGGAGTACACCAGGGCGCTGCCGGACTGATTGCGCTGCTGTTTCATCGTCGACATTCGATTCGTCTCTTCTCTCTCTGTCTGCTTACATGCCATTCGACTCACTGGGCCTGATCCCCGCGCTCGTGCAGGCTGCCGCCCAAAGCGGCTACGCCGCGCCGACCGCCATCCAGGCCGCGGCCATCCCCGCGATTCTGCAAGGTCGCGACGTGCGGGGCTCGGCGCAGACCGGCTCCGGCAAGACCGCCGCATTTTCCCTGCCCCTGCTGCAGCGCCTGGGCGCTGAACGCGCGCAGGGCTCGTCGCGCCGCGTGCGTGCCCTGGTGCTCGTGCCCACCCGCGAACTCGCGGCCCAGGTCGGCGAAACCATGCGCAGCCTTGCGCAGCACCTGCCCGAGCGCCTGAAGATCGTCGTCGCATTCGGCGGCGTGTCGATCAACCCGCAGATGATGGGCCTGCGCGGCGGTGCCGACATCGTCGTTGCCACTCCCGGCCGTCTGCTCGACCTGGTCGAGCACAACGCGCTGAAGCTCGATGCCGTGTCGATGCTCGTGCTCGACGAGGCCGACCGCCTGTTCGACCTCGGCTTTGCCGAAGAATTCGGTCGCATCCTCGCGCTGCTGCCCAAGCAGCGCCAGAACCTGCTGTTCTCCGCCACCTTCCCGAGCGCCATCCAGGCATTGGCAGATGGCATGCTGCACGACCCGGCCGTCGTCGACGTGCAGGGCGAGCCCGGCACCGAGCCGAACATCGTGCAGCGCGTGATCGAGGTCGACGCCGCCCGTCGCACGCAGCTGCTGCGCCATCTGCTGAAGCAGCACGAGAACGAATGGGACCGCGTGCTTGTCTTCGTCGCCACGCAGCACGCCGCGCAGATCGTGGCCGAGAAGCTCTACAAGAACGGCATCTACGCAGTGCCCTTCCACGGCGACATCGCGCAGGGCACGCGCACCGACATCCTTTCGCAGTTCAAGCAGAGCCGCTGGGACGTGGTGATCGCCACCGACCTCGCGGCGCGCGGCATCGACATCGCACAGCTGCCCGTGGTCATCAACTACGACCTGCCGCGCTCGCCGACCGACTACATCCACCGCATCGGCAGAACCGGCCGCGCAGGAGAGAGCGGCCTGGCGATCAGCTTCGTGAGCGCGTCGACCGAGGCGCACTTCCGGCTGATCGAAAAGCGCCAGGGGCTGAGCCTGCCGCGTGAGCGCGTCGAAGGCTTCGAGCCGACGGAAGTGGCGGTGCCGGTGGTCGATGCGTCGGGCACCGGGGGCATCAAGGGCAAGCGGCCGAGCAAGAAAGACAAGCTGCGTGCGGCGGCGAAGGCTGCGCAGCCGAGCGACGACGGCGAAGGGCGCTGACGAAGTCTTTCGTCAGGCTTCAGCCGACGTGAAAAGACGCCGGCCGATGCTTCGCCAGCTCAGCGAGCAGCAACGTCCACGCCCGAGTTCCTTGCTGGATTGAAGCCAGCCTGAAGAACTCATTCGGCGCATGCACGTCTTCATCGGGCAGGTTGAAGCCGAACATCAGCGTGTCGATGCCCAGCATCTCCTTGAAGATCGAAGTCACCGGCACGCTCGCGCCGAGCCGCACGTGGATCGGACGCCGGCCGCTCTCTCGTTCGAGCACTGCTTCGGCCGCGCGCACCAGCGGATGGTCCGGCGCAAGGGTGGATGCCGGTGAGCCGTCGTTCATCGCCACAACGTCGAGCGTGCAGCCGGGCGGGCAGTGCCGTTGCAGGTGGCGCAGCACGGCGTGGATCACGGCGCCCGGGTTCTGCCCCGCGACCACGCGCGTCGTCAGCTTGGCGGTCGCTTCGCAAGGCACGATGGTCTTGCCGCCGCTGCCCGTGTAGCCGCCCCACAGGCCGTTGACGTCGAGCGCGGGCCGCAGCGTGACGCGTTCGCGCGCGGTGTAGCCGGGCTCGCCGTGCGCGCTGCCGCAGACATCCGAGAAGAACGCGGCTTCGTCGTACGGAAAAGCCGCGGTGTCGGCGCGCTGCCTGGCGCTGAGCGATATCGCGCCCTCGTAGAAGCCTTCGACCGCCACGCCTCCATCCGCATGGTGCAGCGATGTGACCAGTCGCGCCATCTCGTGCAGTGCGTTGCGCACGCTGCCACCGTAGCGGCCGGAATGCAGGTCCTTGCTCGCGGTCCGCAACCGCACTTCGAGCTGCGCGTTGCCGCGCGCGCCGGTGTTGATCGTCGGCACCTCCGCGCTCGCGCGCCCACCGTCGGCGGACAGCACTGCGTCGGCCTGCAGCAGCGCGCGGTGGCGCTCGACGATGGTTCGCAGCGAGGGGCTGCCGGTTTCCTCCTCGCCTTCGAGGAACACCTTGATGTTCACCGGGCTCCGGCCCTGCACCGCGAGGAACGAGGCGATCACCTCCAGCGCGATCGTGGTCGAGCCCTTCACGTCGGAAGTGCCGCGCCCGTAGAGCCGGCCGTCCACCTCCGTCGGCTCGAATGGCGGCGTGCGCCACTGCCCGACGGGATCGGCTGGCTGCACGTCGTAGTGGCCGTAGATCATCAGCGTGGGTTGGCCGGGTGCGCCGTTCCATTCGCCGTACACAGCGGGCTCGCCGTCGCCGTCGAGCAGGCGCACGCCGGCCAGGCCGATCTGCTGCAGCCGCTCGATGAGAAAGCGCCGGGCTTCGTGCATGCCCGGTGCGAAGGACGGATCGGCGCTCACGCTCGGGATGCGGAGGAAGGCCTTGAGCCAGTCCACGATCTCCGGCTGGCGGGCGTCGAGGTGGTCGATGACTTGTTGTTCGTTCATGGGTGAGTGGGATGGGTTGGCTCGTCAGTACATCGGCGGGAACACGTCCGGTCCCCACAGCGTGTCGCACTTGTGCGTGTGCTCGAACGCGTTGCTCGATGTCTTGACGGTGGGGTAGGTGAACTCGATCAGTGCGCGGTCCGACGGCCCCATGGAGCGCGGCCAGCGCGTCGCGACGTTGCGGCCGTCGCCGTTCGGGTCGCCGTTCTTCGCGAAGTTGAGGAGGTACGCGACCATCTGCGCCGACAGCGCCTTGCGCTGCACCGTGGTGGCCGCGTCGGGCGTGGCGCTGCCGGAGTCGTAGTACGGATAGCCGGGCAGCGCATCGACCGTGCCGGTCAGGTAGTAGCTGTCCATGCCGTGCGCCGTGCCGTAGTAGAAGGCCGTGGGGCTCGGCGGAAACGACAGCTGCGGATCGGTCATTTCCCAACCGTACACCGGCACCCAGGCCGCGAGCGCATCGCGCCGCGCGCTGTTGCCGCAGGCGTACATCGCGTCGCCCATGGCTCGCGCGATGCCTTGCGCCGGCACGGCGTAGTTGCTGATCGGGTAGGCCGCCTCGATGGCCGTGGTGTCGTAGCCGGCCGGCGCGAGCCCGCGCAGGTACAGCGGGTAGTAGGTTGCGCTCAGCTTGGTGTCGACGAAGAGCGTGCCCTCGTCGTACACGCCGCCGATCATCACGGGCACCTGGTTGAAATTGCCGGTCGCGAAGGCGCGCGCGGGCACCTGCGTGATGACCTGCGCATCGACCGTGGGCCGCCACTTGAGCCCGCCCTGCTCGAGCAGCGCCGACACCGGCAGCGCGCGCAGGCAGGCGACAACGTCGGTGGCGGCGCTGCATCCGAGGTTCTGCACGGCGGTGTCGCCGACTGCCAGCGAGGTGTCCATGCTCGGGTTCGAGTACTCGGCCGCGCCGCCGCTTTGCATCACCGCGCGCTGGAACAGTCCCTTGGCCTTCGGCGACTGCAGCAGCGAGAAGCTCTGCGTCGCGCCCGCCGAGGTGCCCCATAGCGTGACGTTGCCCGCATCGCCGCCGAAGGCCGCGATGTTCTTCTGCACCCAGCCGAGCGCGGCCAGTTGGTCCATCACCGCGAAGTTGCCGAGGCTGCCGTCCTTGTTGGACGCGCGCAGCGCCTTGTTCGCGAGATAGCCGAGCGCGCCGAGCCGGTAGTTGATGCTGACGACGACCACGCCGCGGCTCGCCAGCGGGCTGGGGCCCATCTCGCCCGAACCCAGCGTGAACGCGCCGCCGTGGATGTAGAAAACCACCGGCAGCTTGTCGCCGGGCTTCGTGCCTGCCGGCTTCCACACGTTCAGGTAGAGGCAGTCTTCGGCGATCGATGACGACACCGCGCCGGGTGCCTGCGGGCACGCATTGCCGAAGGCCTTGGCCTGCAGCGTTGCCGCATGTGCGGCCGGCAGTTGTGGCGGCGCCCAGCGCAATGCGCCCACCGGCGGTTGCGCGTAGGGAATGCCGAGGAACGACACCATGTTCGCGCCGGCGCTGCCCGCGACCTTGCCTTCAGTGGTGACCGCGACCGTGAGGTCGTCCTGCGCAGGTGCGGGTGCCACCGGTGCGGGGCCCGCGGCCGGTGGCAGCGCGATGCCGCTGAAACCCGTGCCGCCGCCACCGCCGCCGCACGCGGAGAGCGACAGCGCGACCACCAGCGTCAGCGCCAGGCCATTGATTTGTCTCGTCTTCATGGATGCACCTCTTGTTTTGGAATGGAACGGGGCTCAGGGCGACTCGTAGCCGATGGTCTTGACGAGGTCGCGGTAGCGCGCAATCTCGGCTGCGTAGAACTTCTCTCCCGCCTCCAGGCTCATCGGCTCGAAGACGGTCTTGGCCTGCGACTCCAGCTGCGCGCGCGCATGCGGGTTTTTCAGCGCGGCGGCGATCGCGGCGTTGAGCCGTTCGGCCACCGGCCGCGGCGTGCCCTTGCGCACCATGTAGGAGGTCCAGATGCCGAAGTCGAAGTCCTTCATGTCCTTGCTCTGCGCGCTGGTCTGCAGCGTGTCGAAGGGCGCGGGCAGCCGCTTGCCGGGCGACAGCGAGCCGATCACGCGCAGGCGCCCCTGCTTCACGTAGTCGGCATAGAAGGCCTGGTAGGGCATGAACGCGAAGTCGATCTGCCCGCCGATCAGGTCCTGAATGATCGGCGCGCCGCCCTTGTAGGGCACGTGCGTGACGGGCGCGCCGGTGCGCTTGACGAAGAGCTCGCCGAGCAGGTGGTACAGCGTGCCGGCGCCCGGTGTGCCGTAGCTCAGCGGCGCGTCCTTGCGCGAGCGCGCCAGCGCCACGAATTCATCGAGCGAGTGAGCCGGCAGCTGGCTGTTGACCACCAGCACCAGCGGCGAGGTGGCGACCGGCGCGATCCACTGGAAGTCCTCTGGCTTGTAGCGCGTGCTCTTGTTGACCAGCCCCGACAGGATCAGCTCGTTGGGCGAGCCCTGGAACAGGTAGTGGCCGTCGGCCGGCGCTGCCAGCACTTTGCCCGCAGCGATGGCGCCGGTCGCGCCGCCGATGTTCTCGACGATCACCTGCCCGCCGAGTTCCTTGCCGATCAGCTCGTTCAGCGCCCGTGCGGTGAAGTCGCTGGCCGCGCCCGCCGGATAGGGAACCATCATCGTGACGACCTTCGAGGGGTAGGGCGCCTGCGCCATCGCCACCGTGCCGCAGCCTAGAAAAGCCAGCGCGCAAAGCCATTGACCGAACCGCTTCATGGGAAATTCCTTGGTCCAAAGTAGTACGCGATGGATGCTAGGAATCAGCGGTATATCTGTCCAATGCATTGTTTTTGTCATTACCATGAGTACGCCTCATACGTATGACAACGGACGGCCCACCATGAACCTCCAGCAACTCGACCACCTGCTCGCGCTCGCCGAAACCGGCTCCTTCAGCCGCGCGTCCGAGAAAGTGCATCTCACGCAGCCGGCGCTCAGCCGCAGCATCCAGATGCTCGAACAGGAACTCGGCATGCAGCTGATTGACCGTGTCGGCAAGCGCAACGAGCTCACGCCCTTCGGTGCGATGGTGCTGGCCCGCGCCAAGCGCATCTCGATGGAGACGCACGAACTGAAGCGCGCCGCCGCGCTGCTGGCCGACGGGCAGGCCGGCTTGGTACGGCTGGGGCTTGGCGCCGCGCCGGGAGCGTTGTTCTCGTCGCCGCTGCTGACTCACATGTTGCGCAACCACCCGCGCGTGGGCCTGCAACTGCACGGCGGCGGGCCTGACTTGCAACTGGCGGCGCTGCGCACGCGCACGCTCGACGCGCTGGTGCTCACCTACCGGGCGGTGTCACCGCGCGAGGACCTGCATATCGATGTGCTGCCGACGCTGCGCTCCGGCTTCGTCTGCCGGCGCGGCCATCCCCTGCTCGCGAAGGGCCGCGGCAAGCCCGTGCGCTTCGACGACCTCGTGCGCTACCCGGTGGTCTCGACGATGGTCAGCGACGACGTGGCGCGCATCCTGGTCGAGCGCTACGGCAGCGACGCCAGCCCGCAGCGCTGGCTGCATGTGTCGTCGGAAGACATCGGCGCGTTGATCGATGCTGTGCGCAACACCGACGCGATCTTCCTGGGCGTGCTCGCTGCCACCCGCGCGCTGCAGGACAGCGGCGAACTGGCCGAGTTGAAGGTGGAGCCTGCTGCGGGGCTCAACGCGCAGTTCGCCTTCGTCACGCTCGAAGGCCGCACCGAGGCGCCTGCGCTGCGGCTGGTGCGCGAGTTCTGCGTTGGGCTCGCGCAGGCCAGCGCCGATCAGTCTGCCGCGTAATCGACCTGGTGCCGCGCGACGCGGAGGTCGCCCAGCTCTTCGCGAATGCGCAGGTGCGCAGGGTGCGTGGCGTAGCCGTCGAGCGAGGCCTGGCTGTCGAACTCGCTGTAGAGCACCACGTCGCAGGCATAGCTTGCGCGGCTCGAATCAACGCCCACTTCGATGTGCAGCAGGCCCGGGATCTGGCCGCGCAGCGATTCGAACTTGTGCTTGAGCAGTTGGCGGGCCTGCGTCTTTTCTTCCGGCGTGTCGCCACGCAGGTCCCACATCACGATGTGCTTGAACATGCGCACGATGGTAAGCAGGCGCCTCGCGAAAGACCATGCGTTGCAGGCCTTCGCGCGTGAAGAACAGTTTTCCGCTTCCGCGCGTTGCATGCCGCTATGCGTGCTGCTTGCCGAGGAAGCTCGAGATCAGATCCATCGGCAACGGGAACACGATGGTCGTGTTCTTGTCGGCACCGATCACCGTGAGCGTTTCCAGGTAGCGCAGCTGGATGGCCTGCGGCTCCTGCGCCAGCACGCGCGCGGCCTGGAACAGCTTCTCGGAAGCCTGCAGTTCGCCCTCCGCGTGGATCACCTTGGCGCGGCGTTCGCGTTCCGCCTCGGCCTGCCGCGCGATGGCGCGCACCATCGATTCGGTCAGGTCGATCTGCTTGATCTCCACGTTCGACACCTTGATGCCCCATGAAGCCGTCTGCACGTCCAGCGACTCGCGCACGTCGAGGTTGAGCTTCTCGCGCTCGGCCAGCATGTCGTCGAGCTGGTGCTTGCCGAGCACCGAGCGCAGGGTGGTCTGTGCCAGCTGGCTGGTGGCGTTGAAGAAGTCCTTCACCTGGATGATGGCCTTCTCGGCATCGACGATGCGGAAGTAGACGACCGCGCTGACCTTCACCGACACGTTGTCGCGCGAGATCACGTCCTGCGTCGGCACTTCGAGTACCACGGTGCGCAGGTCGACGCGCACCACCTGCTGGATGGCCGGTATCACGAGCACCAGACCCGGCCCCGAAACCTTCGAGAAGCGCCCGAGGGTGAACACGATGCCGCGTTCGTACTCCCGGAAGATCCATACCGCTGAAAACAGCAGCACCGCCAACAGCACAAGGATGACGGCGCCGATGCCGGAGGTAAGAGAGAGCATGTTGGTCTCCTGCGACCCAGCGAAAGCGCTGGATGGTTGGACACCCGGCGCTTGGCGGCGTTCCGCCCCGGCCCAAAGAAAGGTGACTACCAGCCCATCTGCTTCGCTGCCAGTTCTTTCATGATCTCTTCGGCCCCGCCGCCGATCATCATCACCTTCACCTCGCGGTAGATGCGCTCGCTCACCGTGCCGCGCATGAAGCCCATGCCGCCAAGGATCTGCACCGCCTGGTCGGCGCAGAACTGCATGGTCTGCGTCGCGTGGTTCTTGAGCATGCAGATCTGCGCGACCCATTCGGGTGCATTGAAGCGCCCCGCCGCTTCGAGCGCGTCGCCTTCGGCCGATACCGCCTCGATCCAGGCCTCGGTGGAGGCGATGCGCATCTGCATGTCGACCAGCTTGTGGCGCACCGCCTGGTGTTGGATGAGCGCAGCGCCGAAGGTCTTGCGCTCGCGCGCCCAGGCCAGGGCCTCATCGAGGCAGGCTTGCGAGAAACCCAGCGTGCCCGCCGCGATGCCGATGCGTTCGCCATTGAAGTTGCCCATGACCATGCGGAAGCCTTCGCCCTCGTTCCCGAGAAGGTAGCGCGCCGGCACGCGCACGTTGTCGAAGTGCAGCGTTGCGGTGTCGGAGCACAGCCAGCCCATCTTCGACAGGCGCGTGCGCGAAAGACCCGGCGTGTCGCCCGGCACCAGCAGCATCGAGATGCCGCCCGCGCCGCGTCCTTCGCCGGTGCGCACGGCCACGGTGATCCAGTCGGCGCGCATGCCCGAGGTGATGAAAGTCTTCTCGCCATTGACCACGTAGTGATCGCCGTCGCCGTCTGTTTCTCGCTTTGCCGTGGTGCGCAGCGCGGCCACGTCGGAGCCGCCACCAGGCTCGGTGATGGCAAGCGCTGCGATCTTCTCGCCGCGCAGCACCGGCGGCACGACCTCTTGGCGCACCGCGTCGCTTGCATGCAGCACCACGGGCGGCAGGCCGATGTTGTGCGAGAACAGGCTCGCAAGCACGCCGCCGCTCTTGCCATGGCGCGCGAGCGCGACCCATGCCGGCAGCTTCAGCGAATACGAGGCCGGCGTGCCGCCGAGTTCCTCCGGATAGCCCAGGCCCAGCAGGCCGAGTTCGGCGGCCCGCGCGTAGAGCGCGCGTGGAAATTCGCCCGCGTCGTCCCAGGCCTGCACATGCGGCGCGATCTCGCTTTCGGCAAAGCGCCGCACCGTGTCGGCGAGCGCGGCTCGGTCGGCTTGCAGTTCGGCGTCCATGCCGTGTTCAACCGCGCGGCGGCCGCTTGGCGATGCCCATGGTCTTCGCAAGGATGCCGAGCATCACCTCGTCGGCGCCGCCGCCGATGGAGCCCAGCCGGCCGTCGCGGTACAGCCGCGAAACGCGGTTTTCCAGCGTGAAACCCATGCCGCCCCAGAACTGCAGGCAGGTGTCGGACACCTGCCGTGTCAGGCGTCCGGTCTTGAGCTTGGCCATCGACGCGAGTTCGAGCACGTCCTCGCCCTGCACATGCAGGTCGCAGGCGCGGTACGTGAGGGCGCGCAGTGCTTCCACCTCGGTCTTGAGTTCGGCCAGCTTGAACTGCACCCACTGCTGGTCGGCCAGCGTGGCGCCGAACATCTGCCGCTGCTGCGCCCATTCGATGGTCTGCGCGATGCAGTCTTCCATCGGTTCGAGCGAACTTGCGGCCGCCCACAGGCGCTCTTCCTGGAACTGCTGCATCTGGTAGACGAAGCCCTGGCCCTCTTCGCCGACGCGGTAGCGCTGCGGCACGCGCACCTTGTCGAAGTAGATGAGCCCGGTGTCGCTCGAATTCATGCCGATCTTGCGGATCTTTTTCGCCTTCTCGATGCCGGGGCTGTCCATCGGCACCATCACGAGCGACTTGTTGCGGTGCACGGGGCCGTCGCTGGTGTTGACCAGCATGCACATCCAGTCGGCCTGCAGGCTGTTGGTGATCCACATCTTCTGGCCGCTGATGAGGTAGTCGTCGCCGTCCTTGCGCGCATGGCTCTTCAGGCCCGCCACGTCGCTGCCCGCGCCGGGCTCGCTCACGCCGATGCAGCCGACCATGTCGCCGGCGATGGCGGGCGCCAGGAACTCGCGGCGCAGCTCGTCGCTGCCGAAGCGCGCTAGCGCGGGCGTGCACATGTCGGTCTGCACGCCGATCGCCATCGGCACGCCGCCGCAACTGATGTGGCCCAGCGCCTCGGCCATCGCCATCGCGTACGAGTAGTCGAGCCCGGCGCCGCCGAAGGCCTCGGGCTTGTTCAGGCCCAGCATGCCGAGATTGCCGAGCTTCTTGAAGACCTCGTGCGCGGGGAATATCTCGGCGGCTTCCCATTCGTCCACGTGCGGGTTTATCTCGTCGTCGATGAAGCGCCGCAGCGTCTTCTGGATCTCGAGGTGTTCGTGGGTGTACTGCATGGTGTCTTGTCTCCGGTCGTTCGTTCTTTACTTGTCCTGGAACACGCGCGGCGTCTGTGCGAGGTGAAAGCCATCGAAAGGCCGCACCGCCGCGCGCTGCTGCGTCTGCGCATCGGGAATCTCCATCGGCCAGCCCATGCGCACCTGCGGCCGTGCGCCGTCCACGCGCAGCACGCTGCCGCTGATGAAGCTGGCCGCGGGGCTCAGCAGGAAGGCGATCGCGGCGGAGGTTTCGGCCTCGTTGCCGAAGCGGCCCGCGGGCACCGTGTTGCGCATGGCGCGCAGCATGTCGCCGGCTTCGGGCGGGTAGTGGTCCATGCCGCTCGATGCGATGTAGCCCGGCGCCACCGCGTTCACGCGCACGCCGCTCACGGCCCATTCGGCGGCCGCCGTTTCGGTGAAGCTCACCATGCCGGCGCGCGCCGCGCCGCTGTGGCCCATATTGGGCATGGAGCCCCAGATGTCGGCCACGATGTTGACGATGGCGCCGCCGTTGGCCTGCATGCTTTGCACGTAGCACTCGCGCGCGACCAGGAAGCCGCCCGTGAGGTTGGTGTGGATCACCGCCTCCCAGCCCTTGGCCGAGATGGCGGCGAGCGGCGTGATGTACTGGCCGCCGGCGTTGTTGACGAGGCCGTCGATGCGGCCGTGCGCTGCGACGATGGCGGCGATGGCTGCGCGCACCGCTTCTTCCTGGCGGATGTCGAAGGCCTGCGTGCTGGCCTTGCCGCCGCTGGCTTCGATCTCGGCGCGTACCTTGTCGAGCTTCTCGGGCTTGCGGCCGACCAGCACCACCTGCGCGCCGAGCGCCGCGAGTTCGTGCGCTGTGCAGCGGCCGATGCCGGAGCCGCCGCCGGTGACGACGATGACCTGTCCGCCGAACAGGCCGGGTGCGAAGACGGAGCGGTAGCGGGAGGATGCATTCATGCGGAAGACTTTCGGAAACTTGTCTTGAAGAGCGTCACGCGTCGGCGACCTGCGCGACTACATGCCGCGCGGCCACCTGCGCGCCCACCGCGACATGCAGCGCGACACGACCGGCACGCGGCGCGCAGTGCACGTGCTCCATCTTCATCGCTTCGAGCGTGACGAGCGGCTGGCCAGCGGCGACCGCATCGCCTTCGGCCACCAGCAGGGCGATCACGCGGCCGTTCATGGATGCGCGCAGCAGGCCGTCGCCGGCGGTGCCATCGGTGCGGGGCACCGCTACGTGCGTGAGGTTCTCCAGCTGGAATGACTGGCCGCGAAAGTGGAAATCCACGCGGTCGGGCTGGCGCACGACGAAGGCCTGTTCGGACAGGCCGCCGCACGAGAAGCGGAGGCTGCCGTCGCCGGGCAGTGCGAGCAATGCGAGCTGCACTGGCGCGTCGTTGTCCAGTGCGATGTCGAACCGGCCAGCGCCGCGCGGCGTCACCCGGGCCGCGTGTACCGTGCCGTCGAGCGCGAAGCGAAGGGCGTTGGGCAGCGTGTGTGCGAGCGGCGAGGGCCAGCCACGCTCGCCCAACTGGAGCAGCAGAGCAGCGAGCAATGCGGCGCGGGCGTCGTTCGCCGCGTCGGCGACGAGCAGGGCGTCGAGGTGATCGCCGATGAAGGCGGTCGTAGCCGCACCGCTTGCGAATACGTCATGCGACAACACACGCTGCAGCAACTGCTGGTTGGTCGAGATGCCGAGCGTCACCGTGTCCTGCAGGCCCGCGATCAGCCGGTGCCGGGCTTCCTCGCGCGTGCGGCCATGCGCCACGAGCTTGGCGATCATTGAGTCGTAGAAGGGCGGCACAGCGGCGCCGTCACGCAATGCGTGTTCGGTGCGCAGCGCGGCAGAGGGCCGCCACGCCGCGAGCGTGCCGCTCTGCGGCATGAAGCCCTGCTGCGGATCTTCGGCGCACAGGCGCACTTCGATCGCATGGCCGGTGATGCGCACGTCCTGCTGCGCGAGTGGCAAGGGCTCGCCGGCCGCGACGCGCAGTTGCAGCTCGACGAGGTCGAGGCCCGTCACCGCTTCGGTCACCGGGTGCTCCACCTGCAGGCGCGTGTTCATTTCCATGAACCAGTACTGGCCTTCGGCGTCGAGCAGGAATTCGAGCGTGCCCGCGCCTTCGTAGGCGATGGCTTTCGCCGCGGCGACGGCGGTGGCGCCCATGCGTTCGCGCAGTGCGTCGGACACTGCCGGCGAGGGCGCTTCCTCGACGACCTTCTGGTGCCGACGTTGCACCGAACAGTCGCGCTCGCCAAGGTGGATGGCGTTGCCACGCCGGTCGGCGAACACCTGGACCTCGACGTGGCGCGGCGCGACGATGGCGCGCTCCAGGATCACGGTGGCATCGCCGAACGCGTTGAGCGCTTCGGACTGCGCGCTGTGCAGTTGTCCGGCGAAGTCAGCGGCGGAGGTGACGAGCCGCATGCCGCGCCCGCCGCCGCCTGCCGTTGCCTTGATCATCACGGGCCAGCCTATGCGCGCCGCCTCTGCGGCCAGCTTCTCCGCGCCCTGGTCTTCGCCCTGGTAGCCCGGAATGCACGGCACGCCCGCCGCCTGCATCAACCGCTTGGCGCCGGCCTTGTCGCCCATCGCGCGAATGGCTTCCGGCGACGGTCCGATGAAGACCAGCCCCGCGTCTCGGCAGGCCTGTGCGAACGCTGCGTTTTCCGCGAGAAAGCCATAGCCCGGATGCACTGCATCCGCACCGCTGGTGCGCGCGGCCTCGATGATTGCGGCGATGTTCAGGTAGCTCTGCGCGGGCAGAGATTCGCCGATCCACACGGCCTGGTCGGCCTGCCGCACATGTTCGGCATCCGCGTCGGCGCTCGAATACACGGCCACCGTGCGGTAGCCCATTGCGCGCGCCGTGCGCATCACGCGCACCGCGATCTCGCCGCGGTTCGCGATCAGGATCTTGTGGAATGCACTGTTCATGGCCGCGCCACCGAAAACTGCATGGGTTGCGGCACGCGCGCATCGGCATCGCGGCACACGGAAAGAACTTCCGCCAGCACCGCACGCGTGTCGCGCGGGTCGATCACGCCGTCGTCGAGCAGCAGCGCGCTGGTGGTGAACACGCTCATCTGCCGATCGAAGCGCTCGACGATCTGCTGCTGCATCGTATCGATCTTCGCGTGATCGACCGCACCCTTGCGTGCCATGCCCGCCTCCATGACGATGGCCATGGTCTTCGCCGCCTGCTCGCCGCCCATGACGGCTGTGCGCGCGTTGGGCCACGAGAAGCAGAAGCGAGGCGCGAAGCCCCGCCCGCACATGCCGTAGTTGCCCGCGCCATAAGAGGCGCCGCAGTGCAGCGTGATCTGCGGCACGCTGGCGTTGGTCACGGCCTGGATCATCTTCGCGCCGTGCTTGATGATGCCGGCCTCCTCGTGCGCCCGGCCCACCATGTAGCCCGTGATGTTCTGCAGGTAGACGATGGGCGTGCGCGTCTGGCAGCAGGCTTGGATGAAGTGCGTGGCCTTGGTCGCGCCGTCGGAATCGATGGGGCCGTTGTTGGTGACGATGCCCACGGCATGCCCTTCGAGCCGGATGTGGCCGCAGACGGTGGCGCTGCCGTAGTGCTCGCTGAACTCCAGGAACTCGGAGCCGTCGGCGATGCGCGCGATGACTTCGCGCATGTCGACCGGCCGCCGTCCGTCGCTGGGCATGATGCCGAGCAGGTCTTCGGCGTCGTAGCGCGGCGGAATGAACTGGCGCGGCACTTCGTTGCGCGCCCAGTCGATGCCGCCGAGGATCGAGCGCGCGATGCGGATGGCGTCGCGGTCGTCTTCCGCCAGGTAGTCGCCGAGGCCCGAGATGTGCGTGTGCATCACCGCGCCGCCCAGTTCTTCTTCGGTGGCGATCTCGCCGGTGGCGGCCTTCAGCAGCGGCGGCCCCGCGAGAAAGGCCCGCGTGCGGTCGCGCACCATCACGATGTAGTCGGACAGGCCCGTCTGGTAGGCGCCGCCCGCGGTCGAGGAGCCGTGCGTCACCGTCACCACCGGAAGCCCCGCGGCCGACAGCCGCGCGAGGTTGCGGAAGATGTTGCCGCCGCGCACGAAGTCCTGCACGCGGTAGTGCATGAGATTGGCGCCGGCGCTTTCCACCAGCTGCACGTAGGGCAGCTTGTTTTCGAGCGCGATCTCCTGCACGCGCAGCTGCTTGTCGAGGCCCATGGGCTGCAGCGCGCCGGCGTCGATGCCCGAGTCGGAGGCGCTGACCATGCAGCGCACGCCCGACACCTGGCCGATGCCGGAGATCAGGCCGCCGCCGGGCACGCTCTTGGCCAGGTCGGGGTTGTCCTGCCCCAGCCCCGCGAGCGAGGCCAGCGGCAGAAAGGGCGCGCCGGTGTCGAGCAGCAGCGCGATGCGCTCGCGCGGCAGCAGCTGCCCGCGCTTGGCAAAACGCTCGGCCGAGGCGCCGGAGGCCGCGACGGCGCGGGCCTCGTGTGCGCGCACCTGGTCGAGCAGCGCGAGCATGCCGGTGCGGTTGGCCTGGAAGGTGTCGCTGGCCGCTTGCAGCCGGGATTCGATGACGGGCATGGGAAGAGTCTGGGCAGGTCGCTTGTTTTCGCTCTGCACAGACTCTAGGGGGCGGGCGCCGCGCCCGCTTGCGCCTACTAGCTGGTCGTCAGCCGGTCATCAGCCGGCGCGCGCGCGTGGCGCGGCAACGGGGGCATCGAGGCTGCTGCCCGTGACCACCCAGTAGATGAAGATCAGCACCGCGCCGGCCGTGCCGAACACGGTGAGACCCATGTAGCTGCCGCCGATGGCCAGCGCGTCGGCGGGCGCGGCTGCGATGCAGACCATGCTGGCCGCGCTCATGCCCACGTAGTGCATGGTGCAGACTGCCACGCCCATCACGGCAGCGGCCGCGACCTTGTGCGAGAACTTGCGCAGATTGAACGCCAGCCACAGGGCCGCCGCGGCGGCGGTGACGGCGATGAGCACCGACAGCCCGACCACGGCCAGGTCGAAGTTCATCGAAGCGCGCATGCTCATCGCGAACATGCCCATGTAGTGCATCACGCAGACGCCGATGCCGGCCAGCAGGCTGCCGGCGAGCCAGCCCGATTTGCTGAACTTGCGCCGTCCACCGGCCATGTACAGCGCAATGCCGGAGATCAGGATGGCCGCCACCAGCGACACCACCGTGAGCGGCATGTTGTACGAGATGGCCACCGGCAGGCGGTACGCCAGCATACCGATGAAGTGCATCGACCAGATGCCGATGCCGCCCAGCGCCACCGCGGCGCAGGCCACGACGGCGAGGTTGGGCTTGCCGTCGGCGCCGACCATGCGGCCGGCGCAGATGAGGGCCACCAGCGAGCCCGCGAATGAGATCAGGAAGGAGAGCGCCACCATGCCCAGGGAGTACTCGGGCGACAGGAGTTGGCCTACGACGAGCGGAGTCATGCGATGTCCTTTCAAGTTCAGGAAAAGAGCGCCTCGCAGACCTCCCGACTACCGGATGCAATCGGGACGCTACAAGACGTCCCGCGCAGTCTGTAATATTTGTTTTTAAAAGTAAACTCCAATTTACACTTATTGTTACTCTACCTTACGGGGCGAATTCGATATATCGAATTGTTGCGATCGGCCGACATGTAGATCGTGCCGTCGCGTCCCACGGCGACGCCCGTGACCACGTAGGGCGGAGGCAGCCCGGGGCCGGGCGCGAGGCCGATCGGCAGGTTCTCGGCGACCGTGCGGCGCGTGCCGTCGGGGGCGATTTCCACCAGCCGCCGCGCCGCGCTCTCGGCCACGATGAAGCTGCCCCACGGCGTTTGCGCCACGCCTTCGGGCAGCGCCAGCCCGTCAGCCACGGTGCGCAGCGGCGCGCTGGCGTCCAGCGGAATGCGCAGCAGCTTGCCGGCCGCCTCGGTCACGTAGAGCGCGCCGTCCTGGCCGACGATCATCTGCACAGGGCCGTTCAGGCCGCTAGCAAGCACTGACTTTTCAGTGAACTTCGGCCCGCTGGCGCGGGTGATGCTGCCGGTAGCTATTTCGGCGTAGATCACGCTGCCGTCGGGCATGGGGATGGCGTCGAACGGTGCCTTCAGGCCGTGGATGGTTTCTACGGTCTTCAGCGTCTGCCGGTCGACCAGCTGCACCGTGCCCGTGAACCACGAGCTCAGCGCAAAGAGTTTTGGCGACAGCCCCACTGCGAACGGGTAGTCGAGATCGGGCTCGCGCTGCATGCGGAACACGTCGCGCACCTCGCCCGTGCGCACGTCGACCTGGCGGAAGCCGAAGACGTCGGCCACCCACAGGTCGTTGCCGTCGATCTTCATGCCGGCCGGCACCGCCACCTTGCCGCTGGTGAGCGTGCGAAGTTCGCCGGTGGCGGGGTTGAAGGCCTGCACCTCGTTGTTGGCCATGTTCGACACATAGATCGTGCCGTCCGGCGCGATGGCCAGGTTGTCGAGCGAGGCCCGCAGCTGCTTTGCGACCGTCTTGCGCCCGGTGGCGAGGTCTACTTTCACCAGCTCGCCGCTGCGCGCATCGACCACCCAGAGGTTGCCCTTGCCGTCGAGGTTGGCGGCGGCCGGGATCTTGAAGCCATCGGCGATCACGGTCATGTTGCCATTCGCCGGGTCGATCTTCACGACCTGTCCCTTGAACCACAGCGGCCCGTAGAGCATGCCGTCGGGGCCGGCCTCGAAGCCGTTGAAGCCGCCCATGTCCTTCTTGATGAGCCGCGGCGGCTTCTGGCCTTCTCGGTCGATCTCCCACAGCGCGTCGCCCAGGAACACCTGCGAGGCGTAGAGCTTGCCGTTGCGGCGGTCGAAGTCGAGCGAGTTGAGGCCCGGCAGGTCCTTGGCCAGCACGCGCAGCGGGGCGGTGTCGCTCTCGCGGTAGCGCAGCATGCCCATGAGGTAGTTGGTCCAGGCCAGTTCGCCCTTCGGACCCACGGCGATGTCGTCGGCCTGGCCCTCGGGCGCGTCGATGAGCACCTTGGCCGCGCCGGTGTTGCGGTCGACCTCCCACAGCGTGTTGCCGACGACCGAACCCGCGAGCAGCCGGCCCTTCGCGTCGATGGCCAGCCCGTGCACGCCTGAGAAGGACGACGGGGCGACCAGCGCTTCAGGAGCGGCCCACGATGCGGGCCGCGTGGCAGGCGATGGCGGCGCGACCGTGCTGCAGGCGCCCATCAGGGCGAGGGTGGCGGTCAGTGCGACCGCGCGAAGGCTGCTTCGACAGGGCATGGCGTTTTCTCCTCTTGTTGATGCGCGAAGCAGTCTAGGAGGCGAAAGAGGCCGCAAAGTCTCTCCGGAGACACTATGCGGACTTTCGTCCGCTGTGGATTACCCGAGCCCGTTCGTTCAGCCGCGCAGCAGCTGAGTGACCGTGTGGATCAGCAACCCCACCAGCCCACCCACCAGCGTGCCGTTGATGCGGATGAACTGCAGGTCGCGCCCGATGTGGCGTTCCAGTTCGAGCGTCATCTCTTGCGCGTTCCACTCGCCGACGCGTTCCTCGATGTAGCGGCGGATGTCTTCGCGGTAGCGCTCGATGGCCAGCGGCGCGGCGGCCTCGATCTGCTCGTTGATCCAGCGGCGGATGGCTTCGTCGCCTTGCAGCCGCGTGCCCAGCGCGCCGGCCATCGAGGCGATGCGCTGGCGGATGGCCGAGTCGTCGCGGCCCAGGTCGTCGTGCAGCCACGCCAGCAGCTCGCCCCACAGCCCGTGCAGGTAGTCGCCGAGGGCTGGGTGCGCGATGAGCTCGGCGCGGATCTGCTCGCCGCGCTGCTGGAACTCGGGGTCGAGCTTCAGGCGCACCACGAAGTCGTCGACGAAGTGATCGAAGCGCTTGCGCATCGGATGGTCGGGCTCGGCCGCGAGCTCGCCGATGGTGCGCGCCACGGCCGCGACGATCTTGCGCGTGGCCAGCTTGGCCGCCACCTGGTCGAGGCCCACGTAGCGCAGTGTCTTGATCTCGCGCGCAATGGCCTCGGTGATGTGCGCCTGCACCTCGTCGCCTTCGAGCAGGCCGGCCACCTGCTGCAGCACGTCGTCGAGCAGGGCCTGGTGGCGCCCGCCGGCGGTGAGCGCGTCGAGCGCCTGGCCGGTCAGGCGCGAGAGGTCAATTTTTTCGAGGCCGGCCGCGGCGGCACGCCCCATGAAGTCACGCACCCGTTCGTCGTCGAAGGCCGAAAGCCCGTAGCGCGTGGCGGCCACGCCCCATTCGCCGAGCTTCTCGCCGCTGGCGGGGCGTGCCAGCCAGTCGGCGATGCGCCCGGCCGCATCGAACTGCCGCAGCTTGCCGAGCACCTGTTCGGTGCTCAGGAAGTTGTCGCAGATGAAGCCCGCGAGCTTGGCGCCGATGCGGTCCTTGTTGCTCGGGATGATCGCGGTGTGCGGAATCGGCAGGCCCAGCGGATGGCGAAACAGCGCCACCACCGCGAACCAGTCGGCAATGGCGCCGACCATCGCGGCCTCCGAGAAGGCTGCCACGTAGCCCCAGGCCGGGTGCTGCGCATGCAGCGCGCTCGCCACCGCGTAGAGCAAAGCCGCGCCGCACAGCAGGCCGAGCGCGACGCGCTTCATGCGCCCCAGCGCATCGCCGCTGTTTTCCGCCGGTTCAGCCAATGGCGGGCGTGGACGCGAGACGTTCCATGAACAGCTCGCAGCGCGCGAGTTGCTCGAGGCTCACGAATTCGTCGGGCTGGTGCGCCTGCTCGATGCTGCCGGGTCCGCACACCACGGTGGGGATGCCGGCGTTCTTGAACAGGCCCGCTTCGGTGCCGAAGGCCACCAGCGTGGTGCGTTCTTCGCCCGCCAGGCGCTGCGCCAGTTTGGTGATCGGGTTGTCGGCCGCGCCAAGGAAGCTCGGAATCTCGCAGATGGTCTCGAAGCTGAAGCCCGCGTCGGGCGCGACCTTCTTCATCGCCGGTTCGATGCTGCCCGCGTAGGCCACCACGTCGGCCTGCATGCGCTTGGCGTCGGCGGTCGGCAGGTCGCGGAATTCATAGCGGAACTCGGCGTCGCGCGGCACCACGTTGTCGGCAATGCCGCCGTGGAACTGGCCCACGCTCGCGGTGCTGAAAGGCACGTCGAAGCCCTCGTAGCGGGGCTCGTTGCGCTCGAAGTCTTCCGCCATGTCGCGCACCTTGCCGATCACTCGGGCCGCCATTTCGATGGCGTTGACCGACTTCGGCGTGAGCGAGGAATGCGCTTCCTTGCCGCGCACGCAGCACTTGTAGCGGTACACGCCCTTGTGCGCGATGGCGGGCACCATGCTGGTGGGCTCGCCCACGATGCAGGCGATAGGCTTGATGTTGGCGTCGCGCATGTCGGCGATCAGTTCCTTCACGCCGAAGCAGCCGATCTCTTCCTCGTAGCTGAAGGCGAAGTGCACCGCGAAAGGCGAGTCGCTCTCCAGGAAGCGATGGGCATTGGCCAGCGCGATGGCGATGAAGCTCTTCATGTCGGCCGAGCCGCGCCCGTAGAGGCGCTCGTTCTGCACCACGGCGGAGAGCGGGTCGACGCTCCAGTCCTGTCCGTCCCAGGGCACCGTATCGGTGTGTCCCGAGACGATCACGCCGGCTGGCTTGCCTTCGCCCAGCGTGGCGAACAGGTTCGCTTTGGTGCGTTCGGCGTTGTAGGTGATGCGGCTTTTGACGCCCAGGGCCGCGAGGTGGCTCTGCGCGAAGTCGATCAGTTCGAGGTTGCTGTTGGCGCTGACGGTGTTCATGCGCACCAGGGTCTGGGCCAGCAGCAGGCTTTGGGGGGAAAGCGTGTGGAGCATGCAACACATTCTCCCGGAAGTCGGCGCGGCGCGTGCGTGGATGTCGTAGCCGTCACGCGAAGCGGGTACGCTGCCCCTCTTCTTTTGGACGGAGAAACCAGCACCATGCGCACCCTTCAGATCGCCTTGACCGCCACCGCCGCCCTCTGCGTGGCCGCCTGCAGCACCACCGGACCTTCCAGCAACAAGCTGCTGACGCTCGACGGCAACCCGCCGCTGGTCATCGCCCACCGCGGTGCATCCGGCTACCTGCCGGAAGAAACGCTCGAAGCCTATGCGCGCGCCATCGAGCTCGGCGCCGACGTGATCGAGATGGACCTGATCTCCACCAAGGACGGCGTGCTCATCGCCCGCCACGACCCCAACCTCGCCATCAGCACCGACGTGGCCAAGCACCCCCGCTTCGCCTCGCGCAAGAAGACCATCAAGGTCGACGGGGAAACCCAGACCGGCTGGTTCAGCAACGACTTCACGCTGGCCGAGATCAAGACCCTGGGCGCCATTTCCACTGACGCCGAGCGTCCGCAGGAATTCAACGGCAAGTACAAGGTGCCGACCTTCCAGGAAATCATCGATTTCGCCAAGGCCAAGTCGAAGGAAACCGGCCGCACCATCGCCATCTACCCCGAGACCAAGAACCCGACCTACTTCCGCGACCTGGGCCTGCCCCTGGAAGACAAGGTCATCGCCGCCATCAACGCGGCCGGCTGGAACAGCAAGACCGCGCCCATCTACGTGCAGTCCTTCGAGCCGGGCAGCCTCAAGTACATGAAGAGCAAGGGCCTGAACACCAAGCTCATCCAGCTGATCGACGGCGACAGCGTCGACCTGAAGACCGGCGCCGTGACCTTCGCCGTGCCCAGCGACCGCCCCTACGACTGGACCAAGGCCGGCGACAAGCGCAACTTCGACGCCATGGTCACGCCCGCGGGCCTGGCCGAGATCAAGACCTACGCCGACGGCATCGGCCCGTGGAAGCGCTACATCGTGAGCATCAAGGGCACCATCGGCGCCGACGGCAAGCCGGTGGACGTCAACAAGGACGGCAAGATCAACGACGCCGACGCCACCTCCACCGCGCCCACCTCGCTGATTGCCGATGCGCACAAGGCCGGCCTGTTCGTGCACCCATTCACCTTCCGCAACGAGTCGCGCCGCCTGGCGTCCGACTACAACAAGGACGGCAAGAACGAATACGGCGTGTACTACAAGCTCGGTGTGGACGGCGTGTTCACCGACTTCACCGACACCGCGCTGGCTGCGCGCGCCGACTACCTGAAGAGCATCGGCCGCTGAGCGGAGGCATCGTCCAGGCATGACCACTGACCTGTCGCCGCGCGACCTCGAACTGCTGCGCATGGCCATCCGCCTGTCGGATGAGTCGAAGGCGCGTGGGCGCCATCCCTTTGCCGCGTTGGTGGCGAACGAGCATGGCGAGGTCGTCGTCACTGCGGGCAACAACTCGATGCCGCCAGAGGGCGACCCCACGCAGCACGCCGAGCTGGCCGCCGCCGCGCAGGCCGCGCGCCTGCTCACGCCCGAGCAGCTCGCGCGCTGCACGCTGTACACCAGCGCCGAGCCCTGCTGCATGTGCGCGGGCGCCATCTACTGGACGAACATCGGCCGCGTGGTCTACGCGCTTTCAGAGCATGCGCTGCTCGGCCTGACCGGCGACCACCCCGAAAACCCGACCTTTTCGCTCCCCTGCCGCGAGGTCTTTGCGCGCGGGCAGCGGCGCGTCGAGGTGGTGGGGCCGCTGCTCGAAGAGGAAGCCTCCGCGCCGCACGTCGGCTTCTGGACCGCCGGGCACTGAACCCCGGGTGCGCACGCGGGGTGCGCATTTTTGGTGGTGCCTCGAAACGCCAGAGTGGATAGACTGGCATTTTGAGACGTCCACGCCATGAAACTCATCGACTCGCTCGTCGCGCAGGCGGCTGGCATCGCCGCCGTCCGACGTGACCTCCACGCCCACCCCGAACTCTGTTTCCAGGAAGTCCGCACCGCCGACGTGGTGGCAGGCAAGCTCACCGAATGGGGCATTCCCATTCACCGCGGCCTGGGCACCACCGGTGTGGTGGGCATCGTCAAGAATGGCTCCAGCAGCCGCGCAGTCGGCCTTCGCGCCGACATGGACGCGCTGCCCGTCACCGAGCTCAACACCTTCGCCCACGCCAGCAAGCACCACGGCAAGATGCACGCCTGCGGCCACGACGGCCACACGGCCATGCTGCTCGCAGCCGCCCAGCACCTGGCGAAGAACCGCAACTTCGACGGCACCGTCTACCTGATCTTCCAGCCCGCGGAAGAGGGCGGCGGCGGCGCCCGCGAAATGATCAAGGAAGGGCTGTTCGAGCAGTTCCCCATGGATGCCGTGTTCGGCATGCACAACTGGCCCGGCATGAAGGCGGGCCAGTTCGCCGTGAGCCCCGGCCCGGTGATGGCCTCGGGCAACAAGTTTCATGTGAACGTGATCGGCAAGGGCGGCCACGCCGCGCTGCCGCATACGGGCATCGACCCGGTGCCTATCGCCTGCGAGATCGTGCAGGCCTTCCAGACCATCCTCACGCGCAAGATGAAGCCGACCGATTCGGCCGTGATCTCGGTCACCACCATCCATGCCGGCGAAACCAACAACGTGATTCCCGACAACTGCGAGCTGTCGGGCACGGTGCGCACTTTCTCGCTGGAGGTGCTCGACCTGATCGAGGCGAAGATGAAGCAGATCGCCGACCACATCTGTGCGGCGCACGACGCCACCTGCGACTTCCGCTTCGAGCGCTACTACCCGCCCACCATCAACACCGAGGCCGAAGCCGACTTCGCGCGCCGCGTGATGGGCGGCATCGTCGGCCCCGAGAACGTGCTGAAGCAGGAGGCCGCCATGACTTCCGAAGACTTCGCCTTCATGCTGCAGGCCAAGCCCGGCGCCTATGCCTTCATCGGCAACGGCGACGGCACGCACCGCGACGTGCACCACGGCGAAGGCCCGTGCACGCTGCACAACGCCAGCTACGACTTCAACGACGACCTCATCCCGCTGGGCGCCACCTGCTGGGTGCAGATCGCCGAGCAGTTCCTCAAGCCCGGCGGCGCAGCGACATGATCGGCATCGCAGAGGCCTTTTCGCCGCGCTACGCCCAGGCGCGCCAGAAGTTCCTGCAAGGCTGCGTGAGCGCCGGCCTCACGGTCGAGCCGCATGCGCACCCGCTCAAGGGGCGCGACGGCGAAGACCTGTCGATGGACGTCGCGCTCGACGGCGACGCGAATGCGCAGAACCTGCTGATCGTCAGCAGCGCCTGCCATGGCGCCGAGGGCCACTGCGGCAGCGGCGTGCAGGTGTTCGCGCTGCACGATGCCGAATGGCGCGAGAAGGCCAAGGCAAAGGGCGTGGCGGTGCTGTACGTGCATGCGCTCAACCCGCACGGTTTTTCCTACGGCCGGCGCGTGACGCACGAGAACGTCGACCTGAACCGCAACTTCATCGACTTCTCGAAGCCGGTGCCGGTCAACGAGCCGTATGCCAAGCTGCACGACCTGCTGCTGCCCGCCACCTGGCCGCCCACGCCCGAGAACCAGGCGGCGGTGGACAAGTGGATCGCAAAGCACGGCGCCACTGCCTACCAGGCGGCCGTGACCAGCGGGCAATACCAGTTCGACGATGGCCTGTTCTTCGGCGGCAAGGCGCCGACCTGGAGCAACAAGACCATCCGCGGCGTGCTCAAGCGGCACGCGGGCAACGCGAAGCGCATTGCCTGGATCGACCTGCACACGGGGCTGGGCCCGAACGGTCTGGGCGAACGCATCTTTGCCTGCCGTGACGACAAGGTCGCCTATGCGCGCGCCAATGCGTGGTGGGGCACGCCCGCCGCGCCCGTCACCTCGATCTACGACGGCTCCTCGACCTCGGCGCTGCTGCGCGGGCTGATGTGGGACTCTGTGTACGAGGAGTGCCCGCAGGCAGAGTACACCGGCATCGCGCTCGAATACGGCACGCTGCCGATCCTCGAAGTGACCGGCGCGCTGCGTGCCGACCACTGGCTGCACAAGCACCCTGAGGCGCCGGCCGACCTGGCCGACGGTATCCGGGCACGGATGCTGGAAGCGTTCTATACGGACACCGATGCCTGGCGCGGGCAGATCGTCAGCCAGGCGCGGCAGGCGATGTTCCAGGCTGTGGATGGTCTCGGCGGCTGACCTGATCGGTCAGCACAAGCCCTAAGTCCTGACCCGCCCATCCCCAGTCAGCATCGAAAGCTCGACGAACTTCGACGCCACGTGGTTCTTCGCAGAGAACGACACCTCGAACCCGCCAAACTGCTGGCGGTCGATGCTTTCCAGCCCCGCGATCAGGCTCTCGCGCGTGGGCTTGCCCGGCGCCTTGCGCAGGCCCTCGGTCAGCACCTTGGCGGCCAGGTAGCCCTCCATGCTCGAAAAATTGGCACTCGCGCCGCCGCCGGCCTTGCGTACCGCCTCGGTGAACTCGCGCGCCAGCGCATTGGCCTGGTTGTAGGGCGAGGGCACCACCTGCGTCACCATCACGCCGGCCGCGTCCTTGCCCAGTTCGTCCGCCAGCGCCTGCGTGCCGACGAAAGACATGTTGAAGAAAGTGCCGCCGTAGCCCGCCTTGCGCGCCTCGCGGATGAAGGCCGCGCAGGCCTTGTACGCACCCACCTGCACCACTGCGTCGGGCCGCGCCGCCACGATGGTCTTCACCGCCTGAGCCACGTCGGACGAATTGCGCTCCACCGTGGCCAGCGCCACCGGCTTGAGCTGCTGCTCGCCGAGCGCCAGCGTCACGCCGTCGAGCCCGGCCTTGCCGTAGGCGTCGTTCTGATAGAAGACCGCGATCTTCTTCAGGCCCAGGTGGGTGAGCTGCTTCACCATCAGCGCCGTCTCGTCGTTGTACGAGGCGCGCAGGTGGAACACATTCTTCTGGAAGGGCTCGCGCAGCGACATCGCGCCGGTGAAGGGGGCCACGAACGGCACCTTGTCCTTCACCGCCAGCGGCAGCGCCGCCAGGCTGGTCGGCGTGCCGATGTAGCCGAAGAGCGCGAACACGTCTTCCGAGATCAGCTTCTGCGTGTTGGCCGCGCAGCGGTCGGGCTCGTAGCCGTCGTCGAGGTTCTTGATGACCACGTCGCGGTGCCCCGACTGGGCGTTGTACTGGTCCAGGAACACCTTGGCGCCCTGGTGAAACTGGATGCCCAGCTGCGCCGCCGGACCGGTGAACGCTGCCGACTGGCCCAGCACCAGCGGCGTGTCGCCCTG
The DNA here is from genome assembly GCF_900111625.1 of Variovorax sp. OV084. Classification (NCBI taxonomy): domain Bacteria; kingdom Pseudomonadati; phylum Pseudomonadota; class Betaproteobacteria; order Burkholderiales; family Comamonadaceae; genus Variovorax; species Variovorax sp. OV084. Next base: position 161,951 of record NZ_FOII01000004.1, read on the forward strand.
TGCCCGCGCGATGCCGAAACTCCCCAGCGTGGCGGCCGCGCCTGCGGCCAAAGAAAAATGACGTCGATTCAACATGATGAAAACCCACTCCCGCGCTCTGACTCGCGCACAAATTAGACTCGCCCGATGGCCCACGCACCGGATACCTTGCTCGAAGAAGCGCCTCCCCAGCCCGTAACGACCACCGTGCTGGGCGCCTGTCCCCACGACTGTCCGGACACCTGCGCGCTCGTTACCACCGTCAAGGACGGCGTGGCCGTCAAGCTGCAGGGCAATGCCGCCCATTCGCACACCGGTGGCGTGCTGTGCACCAAGGTGTCACGCTACATCGAACGCAACGACCATGCCGAACGGCTGGTGCAGCCCCTGAAACGTGTCGGCCCCAAGGGCAGCGGCCAGTTCGAGCCGGTGTCTTGGGAAGCCGCATTGGACGACATCGCCGCGCATCTTCGAGTATTACAGGGAAAACCCGAAGCTATTGTCCCCTATAGCTATGCGGGCACCATGGGGCTGGTTCAGGGCGAGTCGATGGACCGGCGCTTCTTTCACAAGCTGGGCGCCACCCTGCTGGACCGCACGATCTGCTCGATGGCCGGCGGCGAAGCCATGGTCTACACGCTGGGCGCCAAGGTCGGCATGCGCATCGAATTCTTCGCCGAAGCCAGGCTGATCCTGATCTGGGGCAGCAATTCCATCGCAAGCAACCTGCATTTCTGGCGCCACGCCCAGGCCGCCAAGCGCGCCGGCGCACGGCTGGTGTGCATCGACCCGCGCAAGACCGAAACCGCCGACAAGTGCGACGAGCACATCGCGCTGCTGCCCGGCACCGACGCCGCGCTGGCGCTGGCCCTGATGCACGAGCTGATCGTGCACGACTGGCTCGACCACGACTACATCGCCAACCACACGCTGGGCTGGGAGCAACTGCGCGAGCGCGCGTTGCAATGGCCGCCGTCGCGCGCGGCCGAAGTCTGCGGCATTCCCGAAGAGCAGATCGTGTCGCTGGCCAGGGCCTACGGCACCACCAAGCCGGCTGCGATCCGCCTGAACTACGGCATGCAGCGCGTGCGCGGCGGCGGCAACGCCGCCCGCGCCATCGCCTGCCTGCCGGCTCTGGTGGGCGCCTGGCGCAACCGCGCGGGCGGCCTGCTGCTGAGCAGCTCGGGCCACTACCCGGTCGACCGCGCCGCGCTTCAGCGCCCCGACCTGCTGGCCGGGCGCAAGCCGCGCACCATCAACATGAGCACCATCGGCGACGCGCTGCTGGACACCGCAAACCCGGTGAAGGCCATCGTGGTCTACAACAGCAACCCCGTGGCGGTGGCGCCCGAATCGGCCAAGGTGGCGGCGGGCTTCGCGCGCGAAGACCTGTTCACCGTGGTGCTGGAGCAGTTCCGCACCGACACCGCCGACTACGCCGACTACCTGCTGCCCGCCACCACGCAGCTGGAGCACTGGGACATTCACTGCAGCTACGGCCACACCGACGTGCTGCTGAACCGCCCGGCCGTGGCGCCGCGCGGCGAGGCCCGCAGCAACGCCTGGGTGTTCCGCGAGCTGGCGCGCCGCATGGGCTTTGGCGAGTCCTGCTTCTCGGATTCCGACGAGACGCTGTGCCGCACCGCCTTTGCCGACAACGCCATCGACTTCCCCGAGCTGCTGGCGCAGGGCTTCACCAGCGTGAAGCTGCCCGATGCGCCGTTTGCCGAAGGCAGCTTTCCCACGCCTTCGGGCCGCTGCGAATTCTTCAGCGCGCGCCTCGAAGCCATGGGCATGAGCGGTCTGCCCGACCACGTGCCCAACTGGGAGCCGGCCGGCAGTTCGACCGAATTTCCGCTGGCCATGATCTCGCCGCCGGCGCGCAATTTCCTCAACTCCACCTTCGTCAACGTGACGAGCCTGCGCGCCATCGAGGTCGAGCCGCTGCTCGAGATCCACGAGGCCGACGCCGCCGCACGCGGCATCGAGGACGGCGCGATGGTGCGCGTGTTCAACAAGCGCGGCGAGCACCGCTGCCGCGCCGAGGTCTCGCGCCGCGCGCGGCAGGGCGTGGTGCACGGCATGGGCATCTGGTGGCGCAAGCTCGGCATGGACGGCACCAACGTCAACGAGCTGACCAGCCAGCGCCTGACCGACATCGGCCGCGGCCCCACGTTCTACGACTGCCTCGTCGAGGTCGAGAAGGCGTGAGGCCTCTCCCCGCGCTTGCGCTGGCCGGCGCGCTGTTGCTCACCGGCTGTGCCGACCTCGGCTACTACTGGCAGTCCGCCAGCGGCCACATCGGCATCATGCGGGCCGCCAAGCCGGTGCCCGAGTGGCTGGCCGACCCGGCCGTGTCCGCGCCGCTGAAGGCCAAGCTCGAACTCACGCAGCGCATCCGCCGCTTCGCCTCCGCCGAACTCGGCCTGCCCGACAACGCCAGCTACAAGTCGTATGCCGACCTGCACCGCCCCGCCGCCGTGTGGAACGTGGTGGCCGCGCCGCCGTACTCGCTCACGCTCAAGAGCTGGTGCTTCCCGGTGGCGGGTTGCGTGGGCTACCGCGGCTACTACAGCGAGGACGCGGCCAAGGCCGAAGCCGAGGCGCAGAAGAAGCAGGATCTGGAGGTGGCCGTGTACCCCGTGCCCGCGTACTCCACGCTGGGCTGGATGAACTGGGCCGGCGGTGACCCGCTGCTGTCCACCTTCATCGGCTACCCCGAGGGCGAGCTAGCGCGCATCGTGTTCCACGAACTGGCGCACCAGGTGCTCTACGTGGCCGGCGACACGGTGTTCAACGAGTCGTACGCCACGGCCGTCGAGCGCATTGGCGGGGCGATGTGGCTGCAGCGCGAAGCCGGCGAGCAGGCCCGCCGCGAGTACGCGCAGTTCGATGGGCAGCGCCAGGACTTCCGGGCGTTGGCGCTCAACACCCGCCGCGCGCTGACGCAGGTCTACGAATCGCCCGAAGCCAAGGCCAAGGACTGGGCCAAGGTCGAGGTCATGAAGCAGGCGGCCATGACCGATTTCCGCGAGCGCTACGCGAAGCTGAAGGAGGGCTGGTCCGGCCCCCGCCGCAACGCCTACGACGCCTGGGTGGCGCGCGCCAACAACGCGGCCTTCGGCGCGCAGGGCGCCTACGACGATCTCGTGCCCAGCTTCGAGAAACTCTTCGAACGCGAAGGCCACGACTGGCCGCGCTTTTACACTGAGGTCCGGCGCATCGCCGCGCTGCCGACCACGGAAGAACGCCGCAGTGCCTTGCAGGCGGCGACCGGCATCATGCAAACCCATTCCAGCCCGGAACAAAAAAACGGAGATCACGGTGCCTGACATCCATATCGAACGCAACCACACGCTGGGCATCGCCGGGGCGCGCGTCGCCGCACGCCAGTGGATCAAGCAGGCCGAGCAGGAGTTCGGCCTCGAATGCGTCTACACCAAGGGCGAAGACCGCGACGTGGCAACCTTCACGCGCGCTGGCATCGACGGCACCGTCGAGGTCACGGCCAGCACTTTCACGCTCGACGCGACGCTGGGTTTCCTGTTCAGCAGCTTCAGCGAAATGATCGAGCAGAAGATCACGCGCAACCTCGACGCGTTGCTCGAATCCCCCCGGGGTGGCGGCACCCGTCTCGCCTGAGAGACTTCGGCTTCAGACGATGGTGTAGCCGCCGTCCACCGGCAGCGCCACGCCGCTCACCATCGACGCGCCATCGCTCAGCAGAAAGAGGATCGGCGCCACCACTTCCTCCACTTGCGCAAAGCGGCCCAGCGGAATGTTCCTGAGGGCGGCAGCGCTCTTGTCCGCGTCGGCCCAGGCCTGTTCGGCCATGGGCGTGAGCGTGACGGTCGGGTTCACGCTGTTCACGCGGATGCCGTGCGGCCCGAACTCCAGGCACAGCGAGCGCGTGATGGCGTCCATCGCGGCCTTCGAGGCGCAGTAGCAGAGGTGCGCGTCGAGTGCGACCAGCGAGGCCTGGCTCGACACGTTGACGATGCTGCCGCATATGCCGGCCGCGATCATGGCCCTGCCGCAGCGTGAGGCCACGAGTGCTGCGGCACGTGCGTTGACTGCCATCACGGTGTCGAAGCTTTCGGCCTTCATTTCGACAGCGGATTCGAGCAGTGCGATACCGGCGCAGTTCACTACGAGGTCGAATGCTTGCAACGCGGTGAGCGCGCGCTCCAGGGCGGGTGCGTCGGCCACGTCGAGCACGAGTGGCGTGCAGCCGGCTTCGGCGTGCAGCGTCTCCAGTGCCGCGGCGTTGCGTCCCACGGCTGTGACCTTTGCGCCGGACTGCGCGAGTCGCATCGCCACTGCGCGGCCGATGCCGCTACTCGCGCCAGTCACCAGTGCGCGTTGGCCGGAGAAGTTGAAGGAGGTTGTCATGTCAGTTGCTTCAGTGTTCGTTCGGGGTGGGTGCGAATGACACCGGGTGCTCCCCTCCGCGAATGTCCCTCGGCCTGCGGCTTCCTTCTTTATTTCGCTCCAGATCGCATCGAGCAGTCATTTCAGCCGATGCATCGCATCACGCAACGCTGGATAAAGCGATTTGTAGATTTCGAAGCGCTCGCGATACACAGCCTGTGCCGCGGGTTCGGGCCGCGCCCGCTCCACCAGCGTGACCCAGCCGCGCTCGGCCGTCGCCGCATCGACCAGCCCCGCGCCCAATGCCGCGAGCATTGCCGCACCGAGCGCGGCCTCGACCTCTTGTTCGATGGTGAACACCGGGTAGCCCGTGATGTCCGCCACGATCTGCATCCACAGGTCCGAGTGCGCCGCGCCACCGACCACGATCAGCCGGTCGTCCAGCGGCTGCCCGCTCTGGCGTCCCGCCTCGATGTTGTGCTGCAGTGCGAAGCTCACGCCTTCGAGCACCGCGCGGTACAGGTGCGCCCGGCTGTGCGCGAGCGAGAGGCCAATGAAGGCGCCCTTGGCCTGCGCGTCCCAGATCGGGCTGCGCTCGCCCATGAGGTAGGGGAGGAAAACGAGGCCTTCCGCACCGGGTGGCACGTCGATGGCCTTGCGCTCGATCAGTGCGTGCGCATCTTCGCCGGTGCGCGCCGCCTCGGCCACTTCGGCCTGGCAGAAGGCTTCGCGGAACCACGTGATGGCTGCACCCGCCGTGATCGCGCCGCCGAATACATAGCTGCGGTTCGCACCGCTGTACACGTGCGGCATCGTTATGAGTTTGTGCCGTGCATCGACCGTGGGGCTCACAAAGCCCCAGCACATGCTGGTGCCGATCATCGCCACGTGGTCGCCGCTGCCGGTGACACCCGCGCAGAAGGTGGCCACCGCTGCATCGACGCCGCCCGCCATCAGCGGCATGCCTTCGACAAGGCCGAGCTTCGCGGCCCATTCGGCGCTCAGGCCGCCGACCACCTCGCTCGACTCGACCAAGCGCGGCGGCATCATGCGCGACGGAATGCCGAGCATCTGCATCGCCTCTTCGGACCACTGCCGGCGCGCCGCGTCGTACACGCCGCCGATGTTGCCGGCGGAACTGTGATCGACGGCCAGCTCGCCCGTGAGCCGCCAATTGATATAGCTGTTGGGTGGCAGGAAATGGTGCGTCTTCGCCCACACATCGGGCAGGTGCTCGCGCACCCACAGGATCTTGGTGAAGCCGTAGTAGCTGTCGACGCCGTTGCCGGTGATGGCTTCGAGGCGTGGCACTTCCACGTTCGCGTTCACCCATGCGACCTCGGCGGTGGCGCGGCGGTCCATCCAGATCAGGCAAGGGTGCAGCGGGTGCATCTGCTCGTCGACCGGAATGCCCGCGCCGCCGTACAGGCTGCTCACGCACATCGCTGCGATGTCCGACGGCGCGACGCCGCTGCCGGCCACACAGGTGCGCACGCTCTCGCACACCGCGTCGAACCACACGGCGCAGTCCTGCTGCGCCCACAGCGGCTTCGGCGTCTCGGGCTGGTAGGCCACGCTCGCCTGCGCATGCACCTTGCCGTCGATGCCGACCAGCAGGCACTTGGTGCTCTGCGTGCCGATGTCGACGCCGATCACGTATTTCATGGTGTGTTGTCTCTCTCAGGATCGGGGCTGCGGCGTGAGCAGCACCTTGATGGAATCCAGCGAGTTTGCCAGCGCGAAGGCGCGCTCCCATTCGGTCAACGGAAAGCCGTGCGTGACGATGCCCTGCGAGGTGACCAGGCCGCGCGCCAGCAGGTCGATGGCAATGGGGTAGCAGTAGGGCCCCAGGTGCGCACCGCGCACGTCGAGCTCCTTGCGGTCGCCGATGATCGACCAGTCGGCGCTCGTTTCCGAGCCGAACACGCTGAACTCGACGAAGCGGCCGAGCTTGCGGATCATGTCCAGCCCCTGCGTCACGCCGATGGGGGCGCCGGTGGTCTCGATGTACACGTCGCAGCCGTAGCCTTCGGTCAAGCCCTTGACGATGGCATCTGCGTTCTCGGTCTTGGGGTTGATGACGACGTCTGCGCCGTATTGCTTGGCGAGCGCCAGTCGTTCCGGCACGAGGTCGATCACGATGAGTTTCTTCGGCGTCTTCAGCGCCGCGACCTGCACCATCATCAGCCCCAGCGGGCCTGCGCCGGCGATGACCACCACGTCGTCGAGCTGTATGTCGCCGCGGTTCACCGTGTGGATCGCGCAGGACAGCGGCTCGATGATGGCCGCGTCTTCCAGCGAAATGCCGTCGGGGATCTTGTGCACGCGCGAGGTCGGCGGCAGGCGCATGTAGTCGGCCATGCCGCCATCGGCCACGATGCGCTGGAAGCCGAAGATGTTGTGCACTTCGCACATCCAGTACTTGCCTGAAGTGCAGAAGCGGCACTTGCCGCAGGGCACGATCTGCTCGGCGATCACGCGGTCGCCTTTCTCCACGCCGAAGTGCTCGCCCGCGCCTTCGCCGAGGGCTTCGACGTAGCCGAAGAATTCATGGCCGGGGATGACCGGCGCCTTGACCCATGAGGGCTGGCCGTCGCCGCCCCAGAACATCTTCGCGCCCGAGTGGCATTTGCAGTCGGAGGCGCAGATGCCGCAGGCGGCGATGGAGATCAGCAACTCGTTCGGGCCGATGGCCGGCATGTCGACTGTTTCGAGGCGATAGTCCTTCGGGCCATGGCAGACGACGGCCTGCATTGAAGCGAGTTGTGCGATGGCGCCGGACGTACCGGGCTGGAGCTTTTGATAAGACATGAGGTTGGGGGAGTAGGGAATGTGTCTGTTGCGAAGTCAGCGCTTGGCTTCGCGGCTGATGAAGATGGCGAGCAGGACGATCCCGCCCTTGATGATCAATTGCAGGTACGGCGACACGCCGATCATGTTGAGGCCGTTGTTCAGCACGCCCAGCAGCAGCGCACCGACCAGCGTGCCGACGATGGCGCCGCGCCCGCCGGCAATCGATGTGCCGCCCATCACCACGGCTGCGATGGCGTCGAGCTCGAAGCCCACGCCCACGCCGGGCTGTCCGCTGGTCACGCGCGCTGCCTGCACGATGCCGGCGATGGCGGCGGTCAGCCCGCTCAGCGCATACACGAGCAGCTTGTAGCGCGACACGCGCACGCCCGAGAGTCGAGTGGCTTCCTCATTGCCGCCGATGGCATACACGTAGCGGCCGAACGGCGCCATGTTCAGCAGCACGTAGGCCACGAGGTAGGTCGCCAGCATGATGAGGATCGGTACCTTGATGCCGGCCAGCACGCCGCCGCCGAGAAAGGCGAAAGAATCGGGCAGCCCGTCGATGGGATAGCCGCCCGTGTAGATCAGCGCAATGCCGCGCGCAATGCCCATGGTGGCCAGCGTCACGATGATCGGCGGCATGCGCAGGTAGGCTACGCAGTAGCCGTTGAACAGGCCGATCACCACACCCACGGTCAGGCCGAGCGGCACCGCCAGCATCGGCGGCAGCCCGAACTGCACCATCATTCCCGAGGCCAGCGTGCCCGACAGCGCCACCACCGCACCCACCGAAAGATCGATGCCGCCGGTGAGGATCGCGGCCGTCATGCCCACCGCGATGATCGCGTTGATCGACGACTGCAGCGCGATGTTCTGCAGGTTGCCCCAGGAGAGAAAGTTGTCGGTCGCGACGATCATGAAGACCGAGATCGCGACCAGGCCTACCAGTGGGAGGAAGGCTGTGGAGCGGCGCAGCTGGGTGAAGAAGCCGCCTGCAGGTGCCGGTGGTGTGGGGTGGGTTGCGGTTGCGTTCATTTCATGTGCTCCACTGGGTATTGCGCGAAGACGGGATGCCCTGTGCACAGTGGGCGCTCTCGGCGTGATCGCGCCCCGAACAAATCTCTGTCGCAGTCATTGAGCGCCCCCGGATGAAGTAGCGTGACGCATGATGTCGCCCGAGTTGATTGCGTCGCCTTCGAGCGTTGCCACGATGGCCCCGCCCGAGAACACAGCAACGCGATCGCACATGCCGACGATTTCAGGCAGCTCGCTCGAAATCATCACGATCGATTTGCCTTGCCGCGTGAGCTCGCGCATCAGGCTGTAGATCTCGGCCTTGGCACCTACGTCGATGCCGCGCGTGGGCTCGTCGAAGATCAGCACTTCGCAGGCGTGGCCGAGCCAGCGCGCGATCACCACCTTCTGCTGGTTGCCGCCTGACAGCGTGGCCACGCGCGTCTCGATGTTCGGTGCCTTCACACCGACGCGGCGCGAGAGTTCACCGGCCGCCTGCTTCTCCGACGCCTGGCTCACCAGCCCCGCGCTGCGGTGCCTGCCGAGGTTGTTCAGCGAGATGTTGAAGCGGATCGTGAAGTCGGTGATCAGCCCTTCGACCTTGCGGCTTTCGGGCAGCAGGCCGATGCCGTTTTCCAGCGCCTGCGTCGGGTCGTCCAGGCGCACGGGCTTGCCGTTGCGCAGCACTGTCTTGCGGTGCACGCGGTCGGCGCCCATCATGCCCAGCGCCAACTCGGTGCGGCCCGAACCGACCAGCCCCGCAAAGCCGAGGATCTCGCCTTCATGCAGATCGAAGGCGTTGATGGGGCCGCCCTTCGCTAGCTGGATGTGCGGCACTTCGAGCACCTTGCGCCCGCGCGGCGCGGGCACCGGCTTCGGCGGAAAGTTGTGTTCGATGCGGCGGCCCACCATCATTTCGACCAGCGCATCCACATCGGTCGCGCCCACCTCGGCATGCCCCGCATTGGCACCATCGCGCAGCACGCTGATGCGGTCGCATACCTCGAAAATTTCGTCGAGGTGATGCGAGATGAAGATCATCGCCACGCCCTTGGCGCGCAGCTCCCGCATGATCTTGAACAGGTGGCCGGCCTCGTTCGGCGTGAGCGTGGCGGTCGGCTCATCGAGCACCAGCAGGCGCGCCTTCAGCGACAGCGCCTTGCCGATTTCCACGAACTGCTGCTGCGCCACCGAGAGCCGGCAGATCGGCACGCCGAGGTCGATCTGCACACCCAGCTCGTCGAACAGCGCCTGCGCAGAGCGCTTCATCGCCGCCTTTTCCATCAGCCCGAAACGGTTCTTCAGGTAGCGGCCGAGAAAGATGTTCTCCACCGCGTTCAGGTACGGGATGAGGCTGAACTCCTGGAAGATGATGCCGATGCCCGCTGCGATGGCATCGTTGTAGCCCGCGAACTTTCGCTCGCTGCCTTCGATGAAGATGCGCCCCTCGTCGGCCTGGTAGATGCCGCCGAGGATCTTCATCAGCGTCGACTTGCCCGCGCCGTTCTCGCCGAGCAGCGCATGCACCTCGCCCTTGCGGATCGAGAGGTCGATGCCCGCGAGCGCCTTCACGCCCGGAAAGCTCTTCGAGACGCCTTCGAGCCTCAGCATTTCGGCGGTGTCGTTCATGGCCGTGCGCTGCTTCTGGCGTCGGTTACCAGGTGAAGGTCTTCGCGCCTTCGGCGTCGATCAGCTTCACGTCGACCGGCACCGCGGCGGGCACGTTGGCACCCCACTTCTTGGCCAGCGCGATGCCGATGGCCAGGCGGATCTGGTCGCGCGGGTACTGCGCGGTGGTGGCGATGAACTTCGAGCCGGGCTTCTGCATGGCCTTGATGGCCTCGGGTGCGCCGTCCACGCTGGTGAGCTTCACGTCCTTGCCACTGGCTTCGATGGCCGCGAGCGCGCCCATCGAGCCGCCGTCGTTCACGCTGAAAACGCCCTTCAGGTCCTTGTTGGCCTGCAGGATGTTCTCGGTCACGGTGAGCGCGGTGGCGCGTTCCTGCTTGCCGTTCTGCGTGCTCACCACCTTGATGCCGGGGTACTTGGCGAGTGCTTCGCGGCAGCCCTTCACGCGCTCCAGAATCGGCACCACGGGAATGCCGTCGAGGATGGCCACGTCGCCTTTCTCGCCGATGCTCTTTGCCAGGTATTCGCAGGCAAGGCGTCCGGCGTCGGTGTTCTTCGAGCCGACGAAGGAATCGACCGGGCCCTGCGCGTTGGCGTCCACCGCCACCACCACGAGGCCCGCCTTCTTGGCCGAGCGCACGGCCGACTGCACGCCGGTGGAGTCGGTCGGGTTCAGCAGCAGGATGTCGACCTTCTTCTGGATCATGTCTTCCACGTCGCCGATCTGCTTGGCCACGTCATGCCGCGCGTCCGTGGTGACCACGGTCGCGCCGATGCTGGCAGCTGCCTCTTCGAGCGCCTGCTTCATCGTCACGAAGTAAGGGTTGTTGAGCTCCTGGAAGGTCATGCCGATGCGCAGCGGCTGCTTCGGGGCCTGCGCCTGCGCGGCGGATGCGCCGCAGACCAGTGCGGCAGTAAGGGCGGTGGCTTTGAGGATGTTCTTCATGGTGGCTGTCTCCTTGGGTTTGTGACTGTCGAAAAACGCGGACAAAGGCTCGCCCCACGCGGTGCCCGAAGGGCCGCGTCGGTGACGACACGGGGAACACGGAAACCCGGCTACGGCGGGTTGGCGGCACGCGAGGCCGCGGCCTGCATGCGATGGAAATTGCGGAACTTGGTCGGCGGCATGCGCTTGTGCAGCAGGAACTGCCGGTTGAAGTTCGACACGTTGTTGAAGCCCACGTCCATGCAGACGTCGAGCACCGGCTTCTCGCTGTTGGTGAGAAGCTCGCAGGCGCGGCTGATGCGCAGCCGGTTCACGTAGCGCACGAACGATTGGCCCGTGTGCTTGCGGAAGGATCGCGAAAACGCGCTCGGGCTCTGGCCTACCAGCTCGGCCAGCATCGGCTCGCGCAGGTCGTCGCCGAGGTTGGCCGCGATGTGCGCCAGCACGTTGTTGATTGCGTGCGACATGAAAGCCTTGGGGTCGGGCTTGAACGCGGGGCTGGCCAGGCGCTGGCGGTCGTTGCCGTCGGCCAGCAGTTCGAGCAGCGACAGCAGCAGGATCACGCGGCGCAGGCCGCGCGCCTGCAGCAGCGATTCCATGATCGGCTTGGCCGCGGCGGCGGTTTCCACCGAGAACAGCAGGCCCGAGCCCGATTCGGCCAGCAGCGGCGCGATGCGCTCGAACTCGGGAAAGGTGCCGGCCATGTTCTGCATCAGCCCGGCCGGGAACTGGATCACGATGCCGCGCCGCTCGACGCTCTGGCCTGCGGGCACGTCGCTGATCCAGTTGTGCGGCAGGTCGGGGCCCATCAGCACGAGGTTGCCCGGCTCGAAATGGCCGACGTGGTCGCCCACGAAATACACGCCCTGGGTCTCGACGATCAGCTGGATCTCGTACTCGGGATGGAAGTGCCAGCGCACCGTGCGGTACGGGTAGCCGTGCGCCCAGCAGGTGAACGATTCGTCACCGCGGACTTCAACGATTTCCAGGTCGGGTTGCATGGGGCGGACTGTACGAACCGCTCCCGATGCCAACAACCAGAGATGGCGCCCGGAATCGATACTTTTTTGACTTCCGGGGAGGCCCGGATGGCCGATGCCGCGCCATGCATTGCGCCGCAGCAAACTCCTTTCTCCTCGGGGAGAGGAGGGGGCGAGGGCGGTATTTGCTGCGCTGCGGCAGGTGCCGGATTCGCGGAGTCAAGAATTCATAGGTGTTTTCCCGCCCCGGCAGGCCCGGGCACACTCTGGCGTCATGACGACAACAAGCTCCTCCCCTCCGGCAGCGGGCCCGCTGGCCGGCCTCAAGGTCATCGAGCTCGGGCAGCTCATCGCCGGGCCTTTCGCCGCGCGCACGCTGGGTGACTTCGGCGCCCAGGTCATCAAGATCGAGCCGCCCGGCGCGGGCGATCCGCTGCGCACCTGGCGGCTGCTGAAGGACGGCACCTCCGTCTGGTGGCAGGTGCAGTCGCGCAACAAGCGCTCGCTGGCGCTGGACCTGCGCGAACCGGAGGGGCAGGCCGTCGTGCGCAAGCTCGCGGCCGAGGCCGACGTGCTGATCGAGAACTTCCGCCCCGGCGCGATGGAAGGCTGGGGCCTCGGCCCTGACGAGCTGCTGGCCGCCAACCCTGCGCTCGTGATGCTGCGCATCAGCGGCTACGGCCAGACCGGCCCGTACCGCGACCGCCCCGGCTTCGGCGTGGTGGCCGAGGCCATGGGCGGGCTGCGCCACCTCACTGGCGAGCCGGGGCGCGTGCCGGTGCGCGTGGGGGTGTCGATAGGCGACACGCTGGCCTCGCTGCACGGCGTGATCGGCGTGCTGATGGCGATGCAGCACCGGCATGCGACGGTGAGTGCGGAATACCCGAAGGGCCGCGGGCAGGTGATCGACGTGGCGCTCTACGAGGCCGTCTTCAACTGCATGGAAAGCCTGCTGCCCGAGTACGGTGAATTCGGCGCTGTGCGCGAGGCGGCCGGCAGCGCGCTGCCGGGCATTGCGCCGACCAATGCGTACCGTTGCGCGGACGGCGGCTACGCGATCGTCGCGGGCAACGGCGACAGCATCTTTCGCCGGCTCATGGCGTGCATCGGCCGGCCCGACCTCGCGGCCGATCCTTCATTGGCCGGCAACACCGGCCGGGTGGCGCAGGTCGAGATGCTCGACGCCGCCATCGGCGACTGGACCGCGCAGCACACCGTCGACGAGGTGCTGGCCGCGCTCGACGCGGCGCATGTGCCGGGCGGCCGCATCTACACGATTGCCGACATCGCGGCCGATCCGCACTACGCCGCGCGCGGCATGCTGCAGCAGGTGCAGATGGCCGACGGCACTGCGCTCGCGGTGCCGGGCTTCGTGCCCAAGATGTCGCTCACGCCGGCCAGCCACCGGCACAACGCGCCGGCGCTGGGCGCGGACACCGATGCGGTGCTGAGGGAAATCGGCCTGAGCGCCGAGCAGATCGCCGCGCTGCACGAGCGCGGAATAGTGGGCTAGCCGATACGGGCCATTCATGGGCCTGAAATGGCCTCCGTGCGATAAACCGGGCAACAAGGAGAGTCCATGGCAGCAGCGAACAGGCGACAGGAAGCCCCGAAGCGAAACAGCAGCACCCCTGCGCGTGAAACCGAACGCGTCTACGGGACTGCGAAATGGGACTTGTCGAAATCGGACTGCGAGAAGGTGGAGCGCCTGCTGCAGCAACTGCGTCTGCGCCGCGTGGCCGTGGAGCCCAAGTTCTCCGACGACGTCATCGTGTGGCCCTCCAGGAGCGCCGTGGCTGGCGGTGCAGAGATGGCGGCACTGAGCGCAATCAATCTCGGCAACGCGGCAGAGGCGCTCGGTCAAAGAGTGGAAGGTCGCGGCATTCCCCGGATGAAGCTCATCAAGCAGCTCGACGACGTGTCCGTGATGCAGGCCAACTCGTCCGCCCTGCTGGCGATGCGCCGCAACACGCCAGGGCTGCGGGTTGCACCTGCCGCATGGGCTTATCTACAGTACATCCGGCCGCTGAGCGATGAATTGGATTCCAGCGCGATCCAGGTCGCGCCGGGGGCCAAGGTCAAGAGCTTCGAGCTGCATCTTGCGGACCCGCAGGGCAAGCCCGTGCCGGGCGTCCGGGTCAAGGCGCTCGTCGATTGGGACGGCGCACACGTGCCCGCGGTGACCGACAGCAAGGGAATCGCGAGCCTGGGAATTCCGGTGCTCTACCCGCGGGTGGAAATGATCCTGGTCGAGCCGGAACACACGCACTGGTCGGTCTTCATCAAGGGATTCGACCGGGTCGCGGCACCGAAGCGATTGAACGTGCAGGCCACGTCGCTGGTGCCCGACAGCTTCCAGCTGCTGGCGAACTACGCGCCATACGACCCTCAGGCCGGAGCGGGCGTGACGGTCGGCGTGATCGACAGCGGCGTCGGGCCGCATGCGGACATCGCCGTGGCGGGCGGCGGCTGTTTCGTCACTGGCGAGAATGCCGCGGATTTTCTCGACAACGGCATCGGGCACGGGACCCATGTCGCCGGCATCATCGCGGGCAAGAAAGCGGCCGCCACCGGCATCTATGGCCTTGCGCCGGCCTGCCGCCTGCTGGCCTACCGCGTCTGTCCGAAGACCGGCGAGCGCGGACGCGCGAAATCGACCGACATTGCCAGCGCGCTCGAACGCGCCATCAGTGACGGCTGCAACATCGTGAACATCAGCATGGGCAGCCTGGAGCCGATGCCGGAGATGCCGGACATCCTCCAGAAGGCGCGCGATGCCGGCGTTGTGGTGTTCGCGGCCACCGGCAACGACGGCCAGCCCCTGCTGCGCTACCCGGCCCGGTACAGCCACACACTGGCCGTCGGTGCGCTGGGGCGCGACGGGACATTTCCGGCCGATTGCCCCGAGAGCTTTCAGGAGAGCGAGATCCGCCGCAAGAAAGAGTTTGTCGCCGAGTTCTCGAACTACGGGCTTTCGACCGATTTCATCGGCCCCGGCGTGGCGGTGCTGTCGACGTTTCCGGGCGAAAAGTACGCAATGATGTCCGGCACCTCGATGGCCACGCCGTACTCCTCGGGCATGGCGGCCCGTCTGTTGTCAGGGAATTCGAAGCTGCTTAACATGGCAAACGGTCCTGAAAAGGCCGACGCCATCGTCAAGATGCTGTCTCAGACAGCGCAAAAGGTGGGTTGGCCAGCCGAATATGAAGGTTTTGGAGTTCTGAAGTGACAAGCGTCGTGTTGACCTACACAGGCAGCCCCGGCAAGAAATTGTCGGCGCAAGCACGGCTGCGCCGCAGCGTGCCGGGCGCGGTGCTCACGCCAAAGACGAGCACCCTGGTGGAAGCCCAGCTCGACGAGGAGCAACTGGCGGCGCTCGAGCAGAACCCGGAATGGGCCGTGTCCCAGCCTAGCTTCGCGGAAATCCGCAAACCTGTCTTCAATCTGAAAAACGCACGGGCCAAGCTCGCGAAATAGCCGCAAGGCGCCCACGGCCGCTGGTGGTCATGGAGTTTTTTGGATAGGGAGCTTCATGTCCGATACAGACATCCAGGTCGTGAGCAATTCATGGGCCGGAATCCAGCGCGTCGCCGCAACGCCGAAGCCACCTGAGTTCTTCAGGGGCCGTGAAGGCTACGCACCAGAGTTCTTCGGGGACGCCAACCGAGTGGAACTGCCGTCGATGGGCGACGCCATCTCCATGGACGACATTGCAAAGCTTGAAGACGGCTCCTTCGAACTCAAGTACCAGCACTTCAGCACGGTGCAATGCATTTCCCGGCGCGTGCCGCTTTACTCGGCGTGCAACATCGACGGGTCGAAGTCGAAGAACGTTCCGCGCCATGACACCTGGAACTACGACGGCCGCATCAAGAAGGAATACCAGATGCTGCGGGAGGCCTACGGCCCGGAGCAGGACAAGAAATTTTCCCGCGGCCACATGACGCGCAGGCAGGACCCGAACTGGGGCTCGCTGGCAACGGCGCAACGGGCCAACATCGACACCTTCTTTGCCACCAACGCCTGCCCGCAATGGCAGCCTTTCAACGATGGGCTGTGGGGCGATCTAGAGGACTACATCCTCGGCAACGCCCAGGGCGACGACAAGCGCATCAGCGTCTTCACGGGCCCGATCCTCCGGTTGGACGACCCGGAGAGATTCGGCATCCAGATCCCGCGGGACTTCTGGAAGGTGGTGGCCTTCATCAGCGAGGCGACGGGCGAGTTGAGCGCCATCGCCTATCTGATGAGCCAAGGCACCTATCTCGATTCAGGAGTGGCGCGCGACCTCGAGGACTTCGACACATCGCAGCGTCCGCTCGCGTTCGTCGAAGCAGAGACCGGGCTCAAGTTCGAAAGCCTCGAAGGGCGTGACGTGCTCGATGGCGTCGACATCGCGTTCGTCCAGCCCATCCGGCGCTACGCCGATACGAAGCTTCCAGCCTGACTGGCGCGAAGGCGCGGTCGATCAGCCGCGCAGGGATTCGATCAGGTCGATGTACTTCTGCTTGGCCTCGTCGGCGCTCGCACCCTTCTGGGCGGTCCACGCGTCCCACTTGGCGCGCGCGACGATGTCGCTGAAGCTGGGCTTCTTGGCGGTGTTGTCGCCTTCGGTGGCTTGCTTGAAAAGGCCGTAGATCTTCAGCAGCGTCGGGTTGTCGGGGCGCTCGGCGAGCAGCTTGGAGTTGGCCTGGGCGGCTTCGAATTGGGCGTTGAGATCAGACATGGCGGTCGAATTGAAGAAAAGCGGAAACCGTGCATCTTAAATTGCGCGGTACCCGGTGGTACCAGATTCAGTCCTTCAGCCCCGCCCGCGCCAGCTCCACATCGAGCCGCTCCCGCGCATCGGCCGGCTTCAGCCCTGCAGCTCTTTCATATAGCCGCGTTGCCTCGCCCGTGCGCGATTCGCCGTGCAGCATCAGCTGCGCGCGGGCGTATTCCATCATTCCGGCGGCCGAATGGGGGTGCAGTTCGAGGCCGCGTTCGAACAGCTCGAGCGAGGTCTCGGCACGCACGCCGTAGGTCATGCGCCCGACCAGCGCACCGACCTTGTCGATCACCTCGGCGTGGAACGAAGCCAGCGCGAGGTGCGCGTCCGCGTGCCGCGGCTGCAGCTCGATCACGCGCTCCAGCGCTCCCTTGAGCTTGCTGCCCAGTCCCTGCGCCAGCGCACGCGCCACGCTGATGCCCTGGCTGTAGCGGCCCAGTGCGTAGGACTGCCAGTAGAGCGCCTGGCAGTTCTCGGGCTCGGCAGCGGCCTGCGCGCTCGCGCGCTCGATCACCTGGCGGAACATCGCGAGCCGCACGGCCTCGCGCGGTTCGACGTAGTTGGCGTAGATCGCGGTCGCCTGGTTGGCCAGCGCCAGCCCTTCGGCGCCCTGCAGCAGGCCGATGGCGGCGGCGCGTTCGAATTCGCCGCTGTGGTACAGCGCCCAGCCTTCGGCGAGCGCAGAGCTTTCGGCCGGCAGCGGCAGCTCGTGGCCGGCATGCAGGCGCGGCCAATGGAGCAGCACGCTGCGGGCATCGAAACGGGGCACGTCGGCCCAGGGCAGGGGCGTCCAGGGGGCCGCGTCGGCGGTGGCAAGCGGGCTGGCAGACATCAGCGAGAGCGGTTTGAAATCGGGGTGGGGCATGGTTGCTAGACCGCCATATCGACCGGGGAAGCCGCGGCGCCTGCGCTGCTGCCGGCACCGCTGTTGCTGGAATCTTCGCCGTTGTAGGCATTGCTGAGTGTCAGCAGATGCCGCCGTTGTTCCCGCCCGAGGTAGGGCGCGAGCAGGTGCAGGGTGTGGTGGCCGCCGCGCATCAGCGCGCCCTGCGCATGCGCGGGCTCCAGCGCCTCGCGCGGGTTGCGCACGTATTCATAGCTGAGCCAGTAGGTCAGCACCACGACCATGCTCTGCGCGAGCGTGTCGACCTCGTGCGCGTCGATCTCGAGGTGGCCGGCGCGGCTCAGGCCGGCGATCAGCTGGCGGATGGCGCGCGCCTTGTTTTTCAGCACCAGCTGAAACTGGGTTTCCAGCCGCCGGTTCTTGCTGAGCAGGTCGTTGAGGTCGCGGTAGAGAAAGCGGTAGCGCCAGATCAGCTCGAACAGGCTGTGCATGAAGAACCACGCGTCCTCCACGTCGTGGACGCCTTCGCTCGCGTGCAGCAGCTCGTTGAGTTCGGTCTCGTAGGCTTCGTAGAGCTTGTTGATCAGCTCTTCCTTGGCCGGGTAGTGGTAGTACAGGTTGCCCGGACTGATGTTGAGTTCGCCCGCCACCAGGGTGGTCGAGACGTTCGGCTCCCCGAAGCGGTTGAACAGATCCAATGCGGCTTCGAGGATGCGTTGCGCCGTGCGGCGTGGCGCCTTCTTTGCCATGTCGGTGCCCCCGGTTGTCTCGTGGTCTCTTGGGGGCACTCTAGCGCATGTGCACCGCACCATGAACGGTGCGGGACATGTTTTGCCGCGCTGATTTTTTGTGCAGTGCCGCAATACCGACCGGTCGGCAGACGGCGCGGGCTGGCTCAGCCGGCTTTGCTGCGACGCAAGGTTTTCTTGGCGGCCGGCGCGGCCGTCTTGCGGGCCGCGGTCTTGCGGGGAGCGGCGGCGGCGCCCTGCGATTTCTTCAGCTGTGCTTCGAGCGCCTCGACGCGCGCCTGCAGCGCGGCCATGTCGGCAGCGCTGGGAATGCCGAGCTTTTCGAGGGCGCGCGCCACGCGTTCTTCAAAAATGTTCTCCAGCTTGCCCCACTGGCCCGCGGCCTTGGTGCCGAACTCGCTGGCGAAGCCGGCCATGCGTTGCTGGGCCTGGGACAGGGTTTCCTCGGCGGCCTGCTGGGTCTTCTTCTGCATGCCGGCGCCGTCCTTGACCAGCGCCTCGAAGGCCTTGCTGCCTTCCTGCTGCATCTTGGCGAAGGCGCCGAGCCCGGCAAGCCAGATCTGCTGGGCGGAATCCTTGATGCGGTCTGCGGCCTTGCCGTTGCTGTCGTCGTCCTGGGTAGCCATGCGAATGTTCCTTTGCAAACAATCGGCCGACTCTAGCCGTTCGACGTGCTTCCCATTAGAGCTTCGCGTCTATGAGGCCAAGCCTCCCCGGGAAGGCTCAGGGCGTTGCGCCCGCCGCGCGGCTCGCGTCGAGATGCGCCTTCGCGCGCTCGGCCAGCGCCATTTCACCGGGCGTGCCGGGCACATAGGCCTCGACCGGCAGCGGCCGCCCGTGCGAGTCGACCGAGACGAACACGATCAGGCATTCGGTGGTCTTTTCCATCGAGCCGCCCTTCATGTCGCCGCTGCGCACCTCTACCGAGATGTTCATGCTGGTGTTGCCGGTGTAGGCCAGGCGGGCCTCCACCTCGACGAGGTCGCCGATCATGATCGGCCGGTGAAAGCGGATGCTGCCGATGAAGGCGGTGACGCAATACCGCTTGGCCCAGCTGGTCGCACAGGCGTAGCCGGCCTCGTCGATCCACTTCATGACCGTGCCGCCGTGGACCTTGCCACCGAAGTTGACGGTGCTGGGCTCGGCGAGAAAACGCAGGGTGATCGAAGACATGGGGGCCGCCTTTTCGGATATGGCTATGGGGTGGGGAGCCGCGATTATGCGAGCGGGCGCACGCTTGCGGATGCCGCCCGTCGTCCGGGCATGCACGCTCAGTCAGTCGGCTGCTAGCTGCCGCTGAACAGCTGGGCCAGGGTGCGCCGCAGCCAGGCATTGCCCGGGTCGGCATGAAAGCGCTCGTGCCAGTGCTGCTTCACCGCATAGGCCGGCAGCGTGAAGGGCGGCTCCAGCAGCTTCACCGGCTCCTGCGTGGCCAGCACCTTGCCGAGGATGCGCGGCACCACCACGATCAGCTCGGTGTGCGCCACGATGCGCGCCACGCTCAGGAAGCTCGACAGCCGCACCACCACGTCGCGCTTCAGGCCCAGCCGCGCGATGGTCGTGTCGACGATGGCGTGCCCGGTGCCCGAGGTCGACACCACCGCATGCGCCTCCGCCTCGAAGCGCTTGCGCGTGAGCTTCGCGCCGATGCGCGGATGGTTCTGCGCCGCCAGGCAGACGAAGTTCTGCATGAACAGCGTCTGCTGGTAGAAGCCCGCGTCCAGCTGCGGCATGAAGCCCACGGCCAGGTCGACCTCGCCGTCCTGCAGGCGGCGCCCGCTGATGGTCGAGATGATCTCGGTCTCGATATGCACCCCCGGCGCCGCGCGCCGCAGGTGGTCGAGCAGGCCGGGCAGCAGCACCACCTCGCTGATGTCGGTCATGCAGATGCGAAAGCGCCGCTGCGCCTGCGCGGGCTCGAAGCTG
Organism: Variovorax sp. OV084; assembly: GCF_900111625.1. NCBI lineage: Bacteria > Pseudomonadati > Pseudomonadota > Betaproteobacteria > Burkholderiales > Comamonadaceae > Variovorax > Variovorax sp. OV084. Next base: position 181,950 of record NZ_FOII01000004.1, read on the forward strand.
CTGCGGTTGCCCTGGGCCTGCGCCAGCTGGGCCAGCGCCTCGCGCAGGTTCGGATAGATGCGCTCGGCATGCGGTGTGGGCTGCATGCCCTGGGCGGTGCGGGTGAACAGGCGGTCGTCGAAGTGCGCGCGCAGCTTGTTCAGCGCGGTGCTGGCCGCGGCCTGCGCCATGCCCAGCCGCTCGGCCGCCTTCGAGACGTTGCCGGTCTTGTAGACCTCGTCGAACACGGCGAGCCATTCGAGATCGAGCTTGGACATCGGGGGCTCCTGCGTACGGTGAAAGGCACCATTATCGAAATTTCGAATTCCGTGTATTGGCTATCGGTCTTGAGGAAATAGTGGTGCGGCTCAACAATGCCGCCACGGAGACACCCACGCCATGAAACCCGCGCCTTCCAATGCGGCAGAACGCCGCGACTACTACGCCAGCATCCGCCCGCTGAACCTCACGCCGCTGTGGGAATCGCTGCACGCGCTGGTGCCGCGCGAACCGCAGACGCCCTGCGTGCCCGCGCTGTGGCGCTACGACGAGATCCGTCCGCTGCTGATGGAGTCGGCCGAGCTCATCACCGCCGAAGAGGCCGTGCGCCGCGTGCTGGTGCTCGAGAACCCGGCGCTGCCCGGCAACTCGTCGATCACGCAGTCGCTCTACGCGGGCCTGCAGCTCATCATGCCGGGCGAGGTGGCGCCTTCGCATCGCCACGTGCAGTCGGCGCTGCGCTTCATCGTCGACGGCAAGGGCGCCTACACCACGGTGGGCGGCGAACGCACCACCATGTACCCCGGCGACTTCATCATCACGCCCTCGTGGGCCTGGCACGACCATGGCAACGAAGGCCTCGGCGGCAGCGTGGAGCCGGTGGTGTGGCTCGACGGGCTCGACATTCCGATGCTGCGCTTCTTCGACGCAGGCTTCGCCGAGAACGACGACGCCAAGGTGCAGCACGTGTCGCGCCCCGAAGGCAACAGCCTCGCGCGCTTCGGCCACAACATGGTGCCGGTGCGGCACGACCACACATCGGCCACCTCGCCGATCTTCAACTACCCCTACGCACGCAGCCGCGAGGCGCTGGCGCAACTGCAGACGCAGGAAGCGCCCGACGCCTGGCTGGGCCACAAGCTGCGCTACATCAACCCGCTGACGGGCGGCTCGCCGATGCCGACCATCTCGACCAACCTGCAACTGCTGCCAAAGGGCTTCGCGGGCAAGACGCACCGCGCGACCGATGGCGCGGTGTACAGCGTGGTCGAAGGCCACGGCACGGCCGAGATCGCCGGCCAGCGCTTCGAGTTCGGTCCGCGCGACACCTTCGTGGTGCCTTCGTGGGCGCCGCTGCGGCTGTCGTCGCCGGGCGAAGACAGCGTGCTCTTCAGCTTTTCCGATCGCCCGGTGCAGCAGGCCATGGGCATCCTGCGCGAAGCCTTTCTCGAAGACGCCTGAAGCCCGGGCGACCCTTCTTTTCTTTTTTTGTTCGACCGTGTGCCGCCACGCGCGGCAGGAGCCTTCATGTCCTTCGTCTTCACGCCTCCTTCCATCGTCGGCCTGCCCATCGTGGGCTCCGACCAGCAGTTCCCCGTGCGCCGCGTCTACTGCGTCGGCCGCAACTACGCGGCCCATGCACGCGAGATGGGTTTCGACCCCGACCGCGAACCGCCTTTCTTCTTCTGCAAGCCGAACGACGACGCTTCCGTGGTGCCGGTGTTCGACGGCAAGGGCGCGTCCATTCCCTACCCGCCGCTCACGAGCAACTACCACTACGAAGCCGAGCTGGTGGTTGCCATCGGCAAGGGCGGCAAGGACATTCCGGTCGACCGGGCCGCAAGCCACATCCACAGCTACGCCGTGGGCCTGGACATGACCCGCCGCGACCTGCAGATGAAGATGCGCGAGCAGGGCCGCCCATGGGAAATCGGCAAGGCCTTCGACTTCTCCGCGCCCATCGCGCCGCTGCGCACGCTGGCCGACGTGGGCGAGATCAACGCCGGCGCCATCGTGCTCGAAGTCGACGGACAGGTGCGCCAGAACAGCGACATCACGCACCTGATCTGGTCGGTGAACGAAGTCATCGCCAACCTGTCGACGCTCTTCACGCTGCAGCCCGGCGACCTGATCTTCACCGGCACGCCCGAAGGCGTGGGCGCGGTGAAGCCCGGCCAGACGATCAAGGTGAGCATCGACCGCCTGCCGTCGCTGACCGTGCACATCGACTGATTTCCTTCACCGCACAGGCCCGCCATGACCCCATCGAAGAACCCTCCCACCGTGCTGCTGGTCGGCGGCGGCATCGGCGGCATGGCCGCGGCGCTGGCGCTCGCGCGCCTGGGCGTTTCCATCGACCTGCTCGAACAGAGCGCCACCATCGGCGAGATCGGCGCCGGCCTGCAGCTAGGGCCCAATGCCTTCGCCGCGCTCGACGCGCTGGGCGTGGGCGAGGCGGTGCGCCGGGGCTCGGTGTTCACCGACAGGCTGGTGATGATGGACGCGGTCGATTGCGGTGAAGTGGCCTCGGTGCCGGTCGGCGAAGCCTTCCGCGCGCGCTTCAGGAATCCCTATGCGGTGAGTCACCGTGCCGACCTTCATGGCGCAATCCACGAGGCGGTGAAGCAGCATCCGCTGATCCGCTTCCACACCTCGGCGCAGGTCGAGGCTATCGATATGGGCGGTCAGGGCGTCACTGCCGTCACGAGCGATGGCCGGCAGTTCAAGGCCGACGCCATCGTCGGCTGCGACGGCGTGAAGTCGGTGGTGCGCAGCAAACTCATCGGCGATGCGCCGCGCGTGTCGGGCCACGTGGTCTACCGCGCCGTGGTGCCTGCGGCCGACATGCCGGCCGACTTGCGCTGGAACGCGCCCGTGGTCTGGGCCGGCCCCAACTGCCATTTGGTGCACTACCCTCTGCGCCATGGCGAGCAATACAACCTGGTCGTCACATTCCACAGCCGCGAGCAGGAGGAGTGGGGCGTGACCGACGGCAGCAAGGAAGAAGTGCTCTCGTACTTCGAGGGCGTGCACGCGCGTCCGCGCCAGCTGCTAGACCGTCCGACCTCGTGGCGCCGCTGGAGCACGGCCGATCGCGATCCGGTCGAACGCTGGAGCGAGGGGCCGGCCACGCTGCTGGGCGATGCGGCGCATCCCATGATGCAGTACCTCGCGCAGGGCGCGTGCATGGCGCTCGAAGACGCGGTGACGCTCGGCGAGGCGGTGAAGGCCTGCGGCTTCGACATGACCGCCGCGTTCAAGCTCTATGAAGCTGCACGCATCGCCCGCACGGCGCGCGTGGTGCTGTCGGTGCGCGAGATGGGGCGGCTGTATCACGCCAAGGGCGTGGAGCGCCTTGTGCGCAACAGCCTGTGGATCGGCCGCTCGCCCGAGCGCTTCTACGATGCGGTCGAATGGCTGTACGCCTGGCGGCCCGAGCATTGCCTGGACGATGCGCCCGAGGCGCTGCGGCCATCTGCCGAAGCGGCCGCCATGGCCGCCGCGCTTTCGCTGCACTGACACCCGTTGCTTCCAACATTCATAACCATCGAGGCCCCAGGCCCAGGAGACAAGACATGAACTTTTCGCGCGCACTTCTGGCAGGCGTCCTCGCCTTGACGGCGGCGACAGGCGCCATGGCGCAAGCCGGCGACTTCCCCAACAAGCCCGTGACCCTCGTCACCCCCTTCGCGGCTGGCAGCGGCCCCGACGCGGTGCTGCGCCTGGTCTCCGACAAGCTCTCGCGCCTGTGGGGCCAGCGCGTGCTGATCGACAACAAGCCCGGTGGCGGCGGCTTCATCGCCATCGACCAGGCCCGCCGCGCCGCGCCCGACGGCTACACGCTGCTGCAGCTCGACAGCGAGCACATCGCCGCGCTGCCGCACCTGTACAAGTCGCGCAACTTCGTGACGCTGCAGCACTTCGACCCGGTGGCATCGCTCTTTCGCACGCCCTTCTTCGTGGCCGTGGGCACCGACTCGAAGTGGAAGAATATGAGCGACCTGATTGCCGCCGCCAAGGCCAACCCCGACGGCATCGTCTACGGCTCGTGGGGCGTGGGCAGCCCGGGCCACCTGGGTGCGCAGCAGCTCGAGGCGCTCACCGGCATCCACATGCGTCATGCGCCGTACCGCGAGGTGTCGCAGCTGTTCTCCAACGTGGGCGCGGGCGAGGTGCCGTGGAGCTTCGCGAGCATTCCGTCGAGCCAGGGCATCTACAAGGCGGGCAAGCTGCGCTACCTGGCCATCGCGGCGCCCAAGCGCATCCCGCAGATGCCCGACGTGCCGACCATGGCCGAGGCCGGCGGCCCGGCCTCGCTGGAGGTCAATTCGTTCGTGTCGCTGCTCGCGCCCAAGGGTGTGCCGGCAGCCATCAAGGCGAAGATCAATGCCGACGTGGCCAAGGTCATCGCCGACCCCGAGATCCGCGCCCGCTTCGACACCTTCGCCTTCGAGCCGCTGGCCTGGTCGCCAGAGGAAATCGAGCGCAATGCCGAGGCCAAGTCGAAGGTGTACGGCGAGCTGGTGCGCAGGGGCAACATCAGCCTCGAATAGCGGGGGGCGTGGCTTGCCCGGTGTCTTGCTCGACAGTTAAGCTGGCCCTCTTTAGTTTTTGACAACTTTTTCACACTTCTTTTCATGCAAGCCACCAAGAGAGCTCTCCTGATTGCCTGCGGTCTGGCGGCCGCCGCCACCGCGCTGCCGCTGAGCGCCAATGCAGAGAACGCCGCCTGGCCGACCAAGCCGATCCGCCTGCTCGTGGGCTTCCCGGGCGGCTCCACGCCCGACATCGCGGCGCGCACCATCGCCGAGCCGCTGTCGAAGGCGCTGGGCCAACCGATCGTGGTCGACAACAAGGCCGGCGCCTCGGGCAACATCGCGGCCGACCAAGTGGCCAAGGCCACCGACGACCACACGCTGGGCATCGTCATCAACGGCAACCTCACGTCGTCGAAGATGCTGTACGCCAGGCTGCCGTACGACCCGGTGAAAGACTTCACCTACCTGTCGCTGATCGCGACCGCGCCGCTCGTGCTGGTGGCGCAGAACAACCTGCCCTCCGGCACCGCCTTCTTCGACGAGGGCCGCAAGGCCGGCGACAAGTGGAACTACGGCTCGGTGGGCATCGGCTCGGTCGGGCACCTGGGCATGGAACTGCTCAAGACCCGCGTGCCCGGCTTCAAGCCCGAGCACGTGCCCTACCAGGGCAACCCGCAGGTCATTACCGCGATGCTGGGCGACCAGGTGCAGATGGGCCTGATCCCGCCGGGCGTGGCCATGCCGCAGATCAGGGCCGGCAAGCTCAAGGCCATCGGCCTCACGGGCGGCCGCAGCGCGCTGGTGCCCGAGATCCCGCCGCTGTCGGAAGCCGGCGTGAAGGACTTCAATCTCGAAGTGTGGGTGGCGCTGCTCGGCCCGGCCAACCTGTCGAAGGCGGCACAGGCGCGCATCAGCCGCGAACTCGAAGTGGTCATGAAGAACCCGGACGTGCGCCGCAAGCTCTTCGAGCAAGGCTGGCAGGCCGTGGGCACCTCGCCGGACGGGATGCGCACGCGCGTCAACGAAGAGGCGGCGATCATGACCAAGATCATTTCCGCACGCGGAATCAAGCTCCAGTGATGACTACGTCTCCCACAACATTGCATGAACCGGCGCGCGAGCTGCCGGTCTTCGGTGAATACGACGTGGTGGTGGTCGGCGGCGGCCCCGCCGGCATCGCCGCTGCCGTGAGCGCTGCACGCCACGGTGCCAACACGCTGCTGGTGGAGCGCTACGGCTTTCTCGGCGGCATGGGGACGGCCGGCGGCGTTACCAACTTCGCGGGCCTGTACGGCAAGCGCAAGGGCGAGATGACGCAGCTGGTGCACGGCGTGGTCGACGAGCTGATCGACCGCATCGCCGGCCTCAACGGCATGAACCAGCCGCAGAACGGCATGGGCGGGCGCATCTGCGTGCGCTCGTACGACACCTCGGCCTACAAGCTGGCCGCTGACCAGTTGCTCGACGCCGCGGGCGTGAAGCTGCTGTTCCATGCGTACGCGGCCGCGGTGATCCGCGAGGGCAGCCGCATCGCGGCGCTGGTGGTCGAGACCAAGTCGGGCCGCCAGGCCATTCGCGCCAACGCCTTCATCGACGCCAGCGGCGACGCCGACGTGGCGGCCTTTGCCGGCGTGCCCTTCGAGGTGGGCGACGGACACGGCAGCGGGCTGTTCCCGACCACCATGTTCCGCATCGGCCAGGTCGACGCGCCGGCCGCGTTGGAGGCGGTGGGCGAGTTCAAGGCCATCAACGACTACATGGCGCGCACCGAACAGCAGAAGCCGGGCGTCTACAAGTTTCCGCGCGAAGGCGCCATCCTGCGGCCCAACAAGGACCCGCGCGAATGGCGCGCCAACGTCACGCAGATCCGCAACGCCCAGGGCCGCGCGATGAACGGTGTCGATGCGCGCGAGCTCACCGAGGGCGAGCTCGAAGGCCGCCGCCAGATCAGCGAGTACTTCAAGTTTTTGAAGGCCGAGGTGCCGGGCTTCGCGCAGTCGTCCATCGTGGAGATCGCGCCGCAAGTCGGCATTCGCGAGACGCGGCGCATCCAGGGGCTCTACGCGCTCGGGCGCGAAGACATCCTGGGCTCGGCGAAGTTCGACGACAACATCGGCCTGAATGCCTGGCCGATGGAAATGCACGCAGACGGCCGTATCGAATGGGCCTTTCCGCGCGACGAAGCCAACGCCTACAACCACCTGCCGTGGCGCATGCTGGTGCCGCAGACGCTCGACAACCTGCTGGTGGCCGGCCGCTGCGCGTCGATGACGCACGAGGGCCAGTCGGCCGCGCGCGCGAGCGGTGGCTGCTTCGTCATGGGGCAGGCCGCGGGTACGGCGGCAGCGTCGCTGGGCAGCACGGCCTTCGCGAAGGTCGATGTGCCGGCCCTGCAGAAAAAGCTGGCCGCCGACGGCGCCGACCTCGACCGCTGAGCACGGTGGCGCGCTAGAGTCCGGGGCAAGATGAACTCGACCCCCGGACGAAACGTGAACCTTCTTTCGTTGTCGATCACCGCGCGCCGCGGCTTCCTGGCTCTTTCGTGCGCCGCGCTCGGCCTGATGCAGTGGGGCTGCGCCAGCACGCCCGAGGGCGAGCCGGTTCATGGCAAGGACGCGATGGTGAGCTTTCTTGCGAGCAAGGACGGCCGCAAGCTCGTCATTGCCGGCGAGAAGTACCACTACGTGTTCGACGGCGACCCGGGCGTGGCCACCATCCTGCGGTGGGAAGGGCGCACCAAGATCTCGCCCGCCCTGGTCGGCGAGTTGAAGGTGGCGCGCAACCAGAGCCTCGAAGGCCAGTACGTGCTGATGGCCTTCGACACCGACCTGACGCCTGACGACCAGGCCTTCCTGATCCAGACCGGCTTCGCGAAGACCGAAGTGAAATACGGCGACCGCACCGGGCCGGCGCTGCGCTACTTCGGCAGCGTGAAGGGCCGCCGCTACGAGGCCGGCGTGCTGAAGCAGGACGAGGCGGTCGACTTCTCCCGGACGCAGTACCTCAAGTACGTGGAGCAGGAAACGGCCAGCGGCCCTGCCGACAAGGCCGCGCCGACGCCGCTGGCCCGCGCCGCCGACGGCTCGCTGGTGCTGGGCGGGGCGCCGTTGTCGGTGGTGCAGGGCGGAACGGACTACAGCTGCCGGGCCCGCTTCATGGACATCTGCTTCTTCAGATAGCAGCCGCTGACCGGCCCGCGACAGCCCGCGGGCGCGGCCTTTGCTATGGTCCAGGGTTGCTTTCTGCCCTGTTTTGACAGCCTTCCCCCGATGACCACCGATTCCGCCACCGCCGCCCACCTCGTCAACGAACTCGTCGCGCTCATGCAGCTCGAGCCACTGGGCGGCGACCGCTTCCTGGCCCAGAGCGAGGACATCGGCACGCCCGCCGTGTTCGGCGGCCAGGTGCTGGGCCAGTCGCTGATGGCGGCCAGCCTCACGGTCGGCGCCGAGCGCCCGGTGCATTCGATGCACGCCTACTTCCTGCTGCCGGGCGAACATGCCCCCATCGAGTACAGCGTCGACCGCGTGCGCGACGGCCGCAGCTTCACCACCCGCCATGTGGTGGCGCGCCAGCAGGAGCGCATCATTTTTGAAATGTCGGCCTCGTTCCAGACCGTGGACGAAGGCGTCGAGCACCAGTTCGACATGCCTGAAGTGGCCGGCCCCGAGGGTCTCGTCAGCGAGCTCGACCAGCGCATCGCCCTCGGCGACCGCCTGCCCGAGCCCTGGCGCTCCAAGGCAATACAGCCGCACGGCATCGAATATCGCCGCGTCGACCCTGAAGACCTGATGGCGCCGCTGCCGCGCCCGGCGGCGTCGCAAAGCGCCATCTGGATGCGCGCCATCGCGCCGCTGCCCGACGATCCGATGGTGCACCGCGCGCTGCTGGCCTATGCCTCCGACCACGGCCTGCTTCGCGCCGCGATGCTGCCGCACGGCCTGAGCTTCATGAGCGGCCAGGTGCGCCCCGCGAGCCTCGACCACGCGATGTGGTTCCACCGCGATTTCCGCATGGACGACTGGCTGCTGTACGTGCTCGATTCGCCCAGCGCGGGCGGCGCGCGCGGCCTGTGCCGCGGCAGCCTCTATGCGCGCGACGGCTGGCTCGTGGCTTCGGCCGCGCAGGAGGGCATGCTGCGCATCAGGAAGCCGGCGTAGTCACGACAGCGCAAGCCCGAAGCACAAGCTCTCATCACCATGAAAATCTTCTTCTCTCCCGCTTCCCCCTTCGTGCGCAAGTGCATGGTCGTGGCGCACGAGCTCGGCATTGCAGACCGCATCGAGAAGCTGCCCAGCGCGGCCGGCCCCGTGAAGCGCGACGCCACCATCATTCCGAAGAACCCGCTCGGCCAGGTGCCGACCTTCATCACCGACGACGGCCAGGTGCTGTTTGACAGCCGCGTGATCTGCGAGTACCTGAACGCGATGCAGTCGGGCAAGCTCTTTCCGGCCGACGGCGCCGTGCGCTGGGCGCGCCTGACCGAACTGGCGCTGGCCGACGGCATGACTGGCGCCGCATTGCTCGCTCGCTACGAGAGCGTGTTGCGTCCCGAGGAGCTGCGCTGGGCCGACTGGACCGACGGTCAGCTCGCCAAGGTGCGTACCGGTCTCGAATGGCTCGAGACGGCAGCGCCTTCGTTCGGTGACCGTGTCGATATCGGCACCATCGCTTTCGGCTGTGCGTTGGGCTACATGGACTTCCGGTTTCCCGCAGTGGATTGGCGCGCTCAAGCGCCGAATAGCGCGAAGTGGTTCGAGGCGTTCAACCAGCGTGCGTCGATGCAGGCTACTTTGCCTGCGGTTTAGGTTTCGTTCGTTCGGGGCGCGCTCACGCCGACGGGGGACATTCGCGGAGGGGAGTACCCGGTGTCATTCGCACTCGCCCTGAACAACAAGACAAGAGCCTGAATGGCAAGAGCCCCGATTCCTTGGCTAAATGCAGGTTCCGCATGAACCAAGGAATCCCGGATGTCTTCTGAAGAACAGAAAAAAGTAGCCATCGTCACCGCAGGTGGCAGCGGCATGGGCGCCGCAGCAGCACGCAAGCTCGCAGACGACGGCTTTCGTGTAGCCATCCTCTCGTCGTCGGGCAAGGGCGAGGCACTGGCTGCCGAGCTCGGTGGCATCGGCGTGACCGGCTCGAACCAGTCGAACGACGACCTGAAGCGGCTCGTAGACAAGGTCGTTGCCCAGTGGGGCCGCGTCGACGTGCTGGTCAACAGCGCCGGCCACGGCCCTCGCGCACCCATCCTCGACATCACCGACGAAGACTGGCACCGCGGCATGGACGTCTATCTGCTGAGCGCGGTGCGCCCCGCGCGCCTCGTTGCGCCGCTCATGGTGAAGCAGGGCGGCGGCTCCATCATCAACATTTCCACCTTCGCCGCCTTCGAGCCCGACCCGGTGTTCCCCACATCGGGCGTGTTCCGCGCGGGCCTCGCAGCCTTCACCAAACTCTTTGCCGACAAGTACGCAGCCGACAACGTGCGCATGAACAACGTGCTGCCCGGCTTCATCGACAGCCTGCCCGAGAAGGCCGAATTCCGCGGCCGCATTCCCATGGGCCGCTACGGCAAGAGCAGCGAGATCGCGGCCGTCATCGGCTTCCTCGCGTCGGAGGGCGCCGGCTACATCACCGGGCAGAACCTGCGCGTGGACGGCGGCATCACGCGCTCGGTGTGAAGCCCGGCGGCCGGCGACAGGCCGCTCTCTACAATCTCGCCCATGTGCCCGAGGATGCCCCGCTTTCCCATTCGCCGCCGGCAGTCGGGTTGCTCGCGGCCGACGCCTCCTTGACGCGAGCGCAGTGATGCGCGGCGGCTTCGGCCGACGCGACGCGCACGGGTCGCACGCCGGCCCTTGTCCTGCCATCTCCCGCACCGCCTTGCCGGTGGCATGCGGGCTGCTTTTCTTTTTCCATGTCTTCTTCCCACAGTCGCCTGCGCACCGAGTGGTGCCCCAGCATTCCCCGCGAGCTCATGGCTGGTGCCGTCGCCACCTTCGCTCTCATTCCCGAAGTCATCGCTTTCTCTTTTGTAGCCGGCGTCGATCCGGCGGTCGGCCTGTTCGCTTCCTTCGTCATCGGCATCGTCATAGCCTTCGCCGGCGGCCGGCCGGCCATGGTGTCGGCCGCGGCCGGCTCTGTGGCCCTGGTGGCCGCGCCGCTGGTGCATGCGCACGGCCTGCCGTACCTGCTGGCTGCCGGCGTGCTCGCCGGTGCAATGCAGATCGTGTTCGGCCTGCTGCGCCTGGGTGTGCTGATGCGCTTCGTCTCGTCGTCCGTGCGTACCGGCTTCGTCAACGCACTCGCCATCCTGATCTTCGCGGCGCAGATGCCGCATTTCATCGGTGCCAACACCGCGACCTGGGCCATGGTCGGGCTCGGGCTGGCCGTCATCTATTTGCTGCCGCGCATCACAACGATCGTGCCTTCGCCACTGGTGTGCATCGTGGTGGTGACGTTGGTGGGCCACTGGCTGGGGCTGCCGCTGAAGACGGTGGCCGACCTCGGGCAACTGCCCGGCGCGCTGCCGGCGTTCGCGCTGCCCGACGTGCCGCTGACGCTCGAGACTTTGCGCATCATCGCGCTGCCGGGGTTCGCCATCGCGATGGTCGGGCTGCTCGAATCGATGATGACCGCCAGCGTGGTCGATGAGCTGACCGACACACCGAGCTCGAAGAACCGCGAGTGCAGCGGCCTCGGCGTGGCCAATGTCGCGGCCAGCTTCTTCGGCGGCATTGCGGGCTGCGGAATGATCGGCCAGACCGTGAGCAACGTGCGCTACGGCGGGCGCGGGCGGCTGTCCACGCTCTTCGCGGGCGCGTTCCTGCTGATCCTCATGGTGCTGCTCAAGCCCTGGGTGTCGCAGGTGCCTGTAGCGGCGCTGGTCGCGATCATGGTGATGGTGTCGGCCTCGACTTTCGACTGGGGCTCGCTGCGCACGCTGGTGCGGCATCCGCGCATGTCGAGCGCGGTGATGCTCGCCACGGTGGCCGTCACCGTGGCCACCGACAACCTTGCCGCGGGTGTAGCCACGGGCGTGATGCTCAGCGGCGTGTTCTTCACATTCAAGGTGGCGCGGCTGCTGCATGTCCATGCAGCGCAGGACGCCGACGGCGCGCGCGTCTACCGCGTCACCGGCCAAGTGTTCTTCGCTTCCGCCGACATGCTGGTCGACGCCTTCGACGTGCGCGAGATCGACGGTGCAGCGGTGCGCATCGACGTGTCGCAAGCACATTTCTGGGACGTGACCGCCGTGGCCGCGCTGAAGAAAGTGGTCGAGCGATTGCGCAAGCACGGCAGCGTGGTGGACGTGGCCGGCATGAACCAGGCCAGCCGCGACCTGGTGCTGCAGCTCGATACCGCGCCCGACTGAAAGGTCAGGCGGGCGCCGTGCCTTCCCGCGCGCTGCGGCTCGCGCACGCCACGGCACCGGTCAGCGCCTAGGCGATTTTCCCCATGAGCCGGATGGCGCGTTGGACCTAGACTTTCCATCCAGGTCCCGCCGGATGTCCGATGGGCCGGAAAGGCTGCTCATGAAAATCTCCGCACAGGCGCTGGAGAAATCGCACCGCACCGTCCAGTCCTACGAAGGTTCTGCCCGCGAGTACAACGCGATCGTGGCCGAACACCCGCTGCAGCCCGAAATCGCGGACGCGATGCGGCGGATGATGCAGTTCGTGCCCACCGGCGGCACCGTGCTCGAGATCGGCTCCGGTCCGGGGCGGGACGCCGACTTCATCGAGTCCCTGGGCGGGGTCGTCAGGCGCACCGATGCGGCACAGGCATTTCTCGACCTGCAGGCGGAGCGCGGCAAGAAGGGCGAACTGCTCGACGTCATCACGGATGCGCTGGGAGGGCCCTACAACGCCATCCTCGCGATGTGCGTGCTGATTCATGTCGATCGCGCGCAGATCGGCCCGATCTTGCGCAAGGTCTTCGACGCACTCGAGCCCGGCGGTGCCTTCCTGGTCTCCATGCGAGTCGGCGAAGGCGAGACGAATGGCGACTGTCACACCGTGTACTGGGCGAAAGACCTGTTCGCCGCGCAGCTTGAAGAGGCCGGCTTGCGCACGCACTGGGAGATGGAGCGCATCGGCCGCAACGAGGAAGCGTGGGTCTACTTCCTCGCGCTTCGTCCGCAATGAGACACAGCGCCGTGAACGCCGTGAAGCCGCGCGAACCAGGGGGCGAACGGAGGCCCTACACGCCCAGGTAGCGCGTCCACAGCGACCGGTCGGCATCGAGCGCAGCCGAGTCGCCCTGCCACACCACGCGCCCGCGTTCGAGGATCACATGGCGGTTGGCCAGCGGCAGCAGGCGCTGCACGTACTTGTCGACCACCAGGATCGCCTCGCCTTCGGCCTTGAGCGTGGCAATGCAGTGCCAGATCTCCTCGCGGATCACCGGGGCCAGGCCTTCGGTGGCTTCGTCGAGGATCAGCAGGCGCGGGTGCGTCGACAGCGCACGGGCGATGGCCAGCATCTGCTGCTCGCCGCCCGAGAGCTGGTTGCCCGCGTTGGCCTTGCGCTCCGACAGGCGAGGGAACAGGCCGTACAGCGCATCGAGCGTCCAGCGCGGCGCGCTGCCCGGGCGCGGTCTTGCAAAGGCGCGCAGGTGCTCATCGACGCTGAGATTCGGGAACACATGCCGCCCCTCGGGCACGATGGCCACGCCGCGCCGCGCGATGGCGTCGGGCTTGTGGCCGCCGATGGCCGCGCCGCCGAAGTGCACGCTGCCGCGCATCGGCGAGAGCGTGCCCGTCAGCACCTTGAGCAGCGTGCTCTTGCCCATGCCGTTGCGCCCGAGCAGCGCGAGCACTTCGCCGGGGCGGATGTCGAGGTCGATGCCGAACAGCACCTGGCTGGCGCCGTAGCCGGCTTCGATGGATTTCGCTTCGAGCAATGTGGATGCCGTACTCATGAATGGCCTTCTGCTTCCGTGCCGAGGTAGACGGCTTGCACGTCGGGATGGCCCCGCACTTCGTCGGCCGTGCCGCTCATCAGCACCTTGCCCTGCACCAGCACGGTGAGCCGGTTGGCCAGGCGGAACACCGCGTCCATGTCGTGCTCGATCAGCAGGATAGCCATCGATGCGCGCAGCGATTCGATCAGCTCCACCATGCGCGCCGATTCGTCCGGGCCCATGCCGGCCATCGGCTCGTCGAGCAGCAGCAGCTTGGGCTCGGCCGCGAGCGCCAGCGCCACGTCGAGCGCGCGCTGCGCGCCGTGCGGCAGCGTGCCCGCGATGCGCTCGCGTTCGCTGCCGAGGCCGACGCGGTCCGCAAGCGCCACTGCACGATCGACGAGGTCGCGTTCCTTCGCGCGCGGCGCCATGAAGCGCAGGCTGGTGCCCGCATGGGCCTGCGCTGCGAGCACGAGGTTGTCGTGCACGGTTTCTTTGGGGAACACGCGCGTCACCTGGAAGCAGCGCGACATGCCGGCGGCCACGCGCTGATGATCTTTCAGCTTCGTGATGTCGGCTTCGTCGAGCAGGATGCGGCCGGCATCGGCTTTCAGCAGGCCGGTGATCAGGTTCACCAGCGTGGTCTTGCCCGCGCCGTTCGGGCCGATCAGCGCATGCACTTCGCCGCGCTCCACGGTGAGGTTCACATGGTCGGTCGCCAGCAGTCCGCCGAAGCGCTTGACCAACCCTTCGATTCTGAAAAGGCTCATGGTGTCGTCTTACTCCCTCGCCCCTCTGGGGAGAGGGTTGGGGTGAGGGGCAGGCGGCGCTTGTAGAGGGCGGCAAGCCCTTTGGGTGCCCACAACGCAACAGCGATCAGCAACAACCCCAGCGGCATATGCCAATGCTCCGTGTGCTGCTTCAACGCCTCTTCGAGCAACAGCCAGACAACAGCGCCCACCGGCCCGCCCCAGCTGCGCCCCAGCCCGCCGATGACGACCATCACCAGCAGCGTGGCCGACTGCGTCCAGTGCATCGTCGCCGGACTCACGAATCCGTTGCCGCCCGCGAGCAGCGCACCGGCCAGCCCCGCGATGGCGCCTGCAATCGCGAACGCCACCAGCTGCAGCCGGAACACCGGATAGCCCAGCGCCCGCATGCGCGTCTCGTTGTCGCGGATGCCCATCAGCGCATGGCCGAAGCGCGATTGCGTCGCACGGTGCAGCCACCAGAGCGCGAGCGCCACGATTGCCAGCACCACCCAGTAGAAGTTGGCTTCATTGCCCAGGTCCAGCCCCGGCAGCAGCGTGGGTCGCGACATCAGCGTGTAGCCGTCGTCGCCGCCATAGCGGCGCAGCGACACCACCACGAAATACAGCATCTGCGCGAAGGCCAGCGTGGTCATGATGAAGTACACGCCGCGCGTGCGCAGCGCCACCGTGCCGATCAGCGCCGCGACGAGGCCGGCCACGAGCGCGGCCAGCGGCCACATCACCCACGCCGACATCACGCCCGCGTCGCTGAGCGCGACCACCGTGTACGCCCCTACGCCGATGAAGCCCGCATGCCCCAGCGCCACCATGCCGCCGAAGCCGAGGATGAAGTTGAGGCTTGCCGCAGCCAGCGCCACGATGAGCACGCGCCGCACGAAGCCGATGTAGAACTCGAGCCCGAAGACGGGCGCGACCAGCGGAAACGCCGCGAGCAGCACGACGAGCAGCCCGAGGCCGATGTAGCGTGAGGACTTCATGCGCGTGCCGAGAAAAGGCCCGAGGGCCGGAAGATGAGGACCACCACCATCAGCGCGTACATCGCGACTTCGGCGAACAGCGGCCCCAGGTCGGCTGCAGTAGCCGGCGGCAGCGTGGCACGCAGCAGCATCGGCACGAAGGCGCGCCCCACGGTGTCGACCACGCCCACGAGCAGTGCAGCCACGAAGGCGCCGCGCACCGAACCGATGCCACCGATCACCAGCACGACGAGCGCCGGAATCAGGATGGCCTCGCCCATGCCGACCTGCACCGCGACGATCGGGCCCATCAGCGCGCCCGCCAGCGCGGCCAGCGCCGCACCGAGCAGGAACACGCCGTTGAAGATGCGGCCCACGCGCACGCCCATCAGCTCGGCCATCGGCCGGTCGGAGGCGCCCGCACGCACCCGCATGCCGATGCGCGTGTGGTTCACCAGCAGGTACAGCGCCAGCGCCACCAGCAGCCCGCCGACGAGGATCACGAGGCGATAGGCCGGGTAGGGCAGGCCGTCCATCAGTTCGACCGGCCCCGAGAGCGCGGCCGGCGTCGGCGCCATCACCGGCGACGGGCCCCAGGCCATCGTCACGATGTCGTCGGCGACCAGGATCACGCCGAAGGTGGCCAGCACCTGCGCCAGGTGGTCGCGTGTGTAGAGGCGGCGCATCAGCAGCGCTTCGAGCAGCAGCGCCACCACCACGGTGACCGCCACCGCGATGACGATGGCCGCCGCGAACGAACCGGTGCGCGTGTGCGCCTCGGCCGCCACATATGCGCCGGCCATGAAGAGAGAGCCATGCGCGAGGTTCAGCACGTCCATGATGCCGAACACCAGCGTGAGCCCCGCAGCCAGCAGGAACAGCATCAGCCCGTAGCCGAGGCCGTTGAGCAGCTGCTCGAGAACAAGAATTCCACTCATAGGATCACAAGGATTGCTCGCGTTTTCATTCGAGGAACACCGAGGAACCGGCTTTGCCGGGCCTCAGGTGTTGCCCCCGGTAGGGGGAAGGAGAAGCGACACGAAGTGCGCGAAGCCTGGGGGCGAGCCTATTTCAGGGGGCACTTGTCTGCGTAGCTGTCGCCGTAGTTCGTGAGAACCGTGTTGATCAGCTTGTTCGTGACCTTGCCCTGCGCATCCTTGCCGATCACGCGCAGGTAGAAGTTCTCGATGGGGAAGTGGTTGTTCGCGTACTTGAAGTTGCCGCGCGTCGACGCGTAGTTGGCCTTCTTCAGCGCGGCCACCACGGCTTCGCGGTTCTGCGCGTTGCCGCCGGACTGCTTCACGGCAGCGTCCATCGCGAGGATCGCGTCATAGGCCTGCGCGGCGTACACCGACGGGTAGCGGCCGTTGTATTCCTTGCGGAACGCGGCCACGAAGGCCTTGTTGGCGGCGTTGTCGAGGTCGTGCGCCCAGTGCGAGGTGTTGAACAGGCCGAGCATCGGGTCACCCACGGCGCCGATCACGTCCTCGTCGGCCGAGAAGCCGCTGGTCACGAGCGTGATGTCCTTCGACAGGCCCGCGCCCACGAACTGCTTGATGAAGTTGATGCCCATCGCGCCGGGCAGGAAGAAGTAAATGGAGTCGGGCTTGGCCGCGCGTAGCTGCGCGAGCTCGGCGGCGTAGTCGATCTGGCCCAGCTTGGTGTAGAGCTCGTCGGCCACCTGGCCCTTGAACTGGCGCTTGAAGCCGCCCAGTGCGTCTTTGCCGGCCGGGTAGTTGGGGGCGATCAGCACGATCTTCTTGAAGGCGCGGTCTTGCGCGAACTTGCCGGCGGCCTCGTGGAACTGGTCGTTCTGGTAAGCGGTGCCGAAGAAGTAGGCATTGCACTGCGCGCCGGCGAACTGGCTGGGGCCGGCGTTGGCCGAGAGGTACGGCACCTTGGCGTTGAACAGCGTCGGGCCCACGGCCAGCGCCACGTTGGAGCCGATGGGGCCGCTGAAGATGTCGATCTTGTCGCGCTGGATCATGCGGTCGACCAGCTGCTTGGCCTGGTCGGGGCTGCCGGCCATGTCGGCCTGCACGAATTCGACGTCCTGCCCGCCGAGCTTGCCGCCCAGCTGCTTGATGCCCAGCGCGAAGCCGTCGCGCGCCTCGGCGCCCAATGCCGCGAATGGCCCCGAGATGTCGAGGGCCAGGCCCACCTTGACGGGTGCGGCAGCGGCCGACACCGCGGTACCGAGGGCTGCGCCGCACAGCAGCAGCGAAAGCAGGGTGCGCGGCAGCGCGGGCGACTTCGGGGGCAGGTGGCTCATGGGTTCTCCGGCAGGGAAAGATGAAACAACGCACCGGTACCGCCCCATGCGGCATCGGCGACATCAAACCGTTGATAGCTAAATACTTTAACTGTAAACAATTCGGTGTCAACAGTGCTAGCACGAATGGTGCCAGTGCGCCGTCTCGTTCCTGCTCAGCCGAAGGGGTTGGCGGTGGCAAACCAGAGGCCGATGCCGGTGGCGATGATGAAGGCTCCGTCGGTCACGCCGGCCACCAGGAAGAACTTGGTCTGCAGCGTGTCGACCAGCTCGGGCTGGCGTGCGGTGCTTTCCAGGAACTTCTGGCCGACCAGCCCGATGCCGAGGCAGGAGCCGAGGGCCGCGACGCCGATCAGCAGGGCGACTGCGAGGGGAAGGATGTTGAAGCCGGTCATGGTGTTTTCTCCTGGTTGGTTGATTGATTCGATGGAGGTACTTTCCCAGAGAGGGTGCGCACGGTCCATGACGTGGGAGGTCATGGGCTGCACGAAAAAAAGCCGGCCGCAAGAAGCGGCCGGCTTTCAGGGGAGCGTCAGAGCCTCAGGGCAGCTGCGTCCAGTTCTGGTTGTTGCCGCCGTTGCAGGTCCACGTGATGAGTGCCGTGTCCTGCGTCGTCGAGCCGTTCGGCACATCGAGGCATGAACCCGATGCGCGGTTGCGAACCGTCCCGCCGACCAGGCTCCATTGCGTCGTGTCGCCGGCGGTGCACGCCAGCTGCACCACCGGCGCATTCGTCGTCGCGGTGCCGTTCTGCGCCAGGCACAGGCCGCTGTGCTCTGCCACGAACTGCACGTAGCCGCCCGTCAGGCTGTTCACCGTGAACTTCTCGTTGCCGGCGTTGCCGCACGGCCATTGCACGGCGGTCGTGCCGCTGGTGGTTGCCGCGCCCTTGATGTTCACGCACATCGTGGGGTTCAGGTCGGAGCGGATGCGCGCGACGACGGCCGGTGCGGTGTCGAGCGAGCGCACGTACTCGCGGATCGCCACCTGGTCGGCCCCCGGCAGGCTGTTGGCGTTGCCGTGGCCGCTGGTGAGCACGTCCTGCAGCGTGGCCGCCTGGCCGTTGTGGAAGAACGCCGTGGTGTTCCACGTGCCCGACAGCGTCGGCGTGTCGAAGCCCACGCCCGCCAGCGGCTGGTTCATGCCCTTGCCCGACGATGCCTGGATCGTGCCCACGTCGTGCCGCAGGCCGTCGCGGAAGGTGCCGCCCGAGTGACAGGTCACGCACTGCGCCGAGCTGAACAGCGTCTGGCCGCGCGTCGCATCCACGCTCAGGCTGCCGTCCGCGTTGCGCGCCGGGCTGCGCATGAACTTGCTCAGCGAGCCCAGGTAGGCCGCCAGGTCGTCGAGCTGCGCGTTCTTGCCGGCCTTGGGCGCGCCCAGCGGGTCGGAGGTGGCCGCGAAGTCCGCATTCGTCAGGAAGCCGGTGCCGCCGAACTCGTTGCGGATGTCGTTCTCGAAGTCCTGCACTTCGTCGAAGTTGGCCGTCCAGTGCAGCTTGCCGTGGCCTATGCCGCGCCGGCCCTGCAGGCTGATGGTGCGGCGCAGGCCCTCGCCGCGCTGGGTGAAGTCCCACACCATGCCGTCATCGCCGCCGTCCGCATGGCAGCTCGCGCAGGAGATGTAGTTGTCCTTGCTCATGCGCCGGTCGGAGGCGTTGTAGAACACCTGCTTGCCGCGCAGCGCCGCGGCCGCCATCGGCTCCTGCGCCACCGTCGACACGTTCTGCAGGAAGGTCGGGGCATTGGTCTCCGAACTCAGCACCGAGGCCACGTCGTGCACCGACACCGAACGCGCCAGGAAGTTGTTGACGAACAGCCGCTTGCGCGCCGAGTCCAGGTACAGGCCGTGCGGCGCGCTGCTGGCGTTGATCTCGCCGCGTACCGAGCGGCTGTACGGATCGACGATGGCGACGCGGTTGCCTTCCATCTGCGCAACGAACAGATAGTCGCCCGAGGCGGAGAACAGCGCGGCGCGCGCCGGTGCGCGGTCGTCGAAGTCGATCTGCTCGTCGAATTTCTCCGCCGCCGCCTGCAGGTCGACCTGCGACAGGATGGAGCGCACCGTCTGGTCGTGCACCAGGTTGTTGCCGTCCCTGAACTTGCCGCGCACGATGTTGTCCTTCTTCGAAGGCAGCACCGCCCGCTTGCCGTCCGGCGAGATCACGACCTGGCTCAGGTAGTTGGCCACGCCGCGCGCACGGCTCTCCGTGTCCACCGTGGTGGTGTCCACCGGCAGCGCGATGGTGGTCATGGCGCTCATGCTCTGCAGGTTCACCCTGTGCAGCTGGCCGCCCGTCATCTTCGACTTGAAGCGCGTGACGTAGGCCACCTGCGAGTCGGAGTTGACGGCAATGCCGCGCAGCGCGCCATCGAGCGCGACCGCACCGGTTGTGGCGCCGTTGCTCGGGTCGAAGCTCATCAGCACCGACTTGCTCTCCAGCGTCAGCAGGCCCTTCGCGCCATCGGGCGTGAAGGCCACGCCGTAGGGGCCGCTGCCGTAGGCGAGCGCCACGGTGGCGGAGATGGCGCCGTCTGCCGCGTTGAGCGCGACCAGCTTGTCCTCGCCCTGCACCGTGACCCAGATGCGTCCGTCGGGGCCGACTGCCAGCGTCTTCGGCTCATCGCCCACGCGGGTCTCCCAGAGCTTGGCCAGGGTCTGCGCGTTGATGGCGGCGACCGTGCCGCTGTCGGGGTTGACCGAATACACCGAGTTCGCGTCGCCTGCGATGTTGGTGGTGTGCGTGGGCGCCCGCGCCGTGGTCGGAACGATCACCGTGAGGTTGTAGGTGTAGAAGGTCTCGCGGCCGCTGCTGTCCTTCACCGTCAGCGTCACCGTGAAGTGGCCGGGGCGCGTGTAGGTGTAGGTGTAGTTCGGCTGGCTCGAATAGGCCGTCTGCGTGCCGTCGCCGAAGTTCCAGCGGAACTGCGCGCCGCTGCTGCCCAGCGTGGCCGGGTTGAACACCAGCTGGCCGTTGACGATCTTCGGTCCGCCGCCGATGCCGGGGTCGCCGATGATGGCCTGGCCGCGCAGCGTGCTCACCTCGCTGTCGTTGAGCACGCGGCCGTAGACGCGCACCTCCGCCAGCGTGCCCTTGAAGAGCGCCGCATTGCCCTGGATCTGGCCCAGCAGGTTGAACTTGTTCGACAGGCCCTTGTTGCCGGTGGGGCCGGTGGATGTGGTCTTCACCCCATCGACGTACACGGCCTGCGCACCCGAGGCCGCGTCGCGCGTCATCACCACGTGGTGCCAGCCGCCGTCGTTCACCGCTGCGGTGGAGGTGGTGCCCGCATCGTTGCCGATCGACAGCTTGATGCGCCCGCCGTTGTCGAGCCAGCCCCAGAACACGTCGTCCGCGCCGCCGGACTGGTCGCGCCCGAAGATGCCGGGCGCGGTCCACGAGTTGGGTCCGCCCGCCTGCGTGGTCTTCATGTAGAAGCTCAGCGAGGCGGTGCCGCCGAGCACGGTGGCCACGCTGTCGTTCTTCAGCGGCACACCGGTGGTGCGGTTCGCGAAGTTCATGCCGATGCTCTCGAACGCGTCGCCGCCGGCGGGCGTGCCGTTGTTGGCGCCGATCTGGTCGGAGAGGTTGCCCGCCAGCGTCCAGTAGTGCATCAGGTTGATGTCGGTCGCGTTGCCGGTGTTGAAGGTCGACTTGTAGTCCGCGCCGATGGCGTTGCCCGCATAGTCCTTCACGCCGTTGGCCGGCAGGAACACTTCATAGCTGGTGCCGGGCGAGAGCGGCTGGTCGGGGTGGAAGTTGATGATGCCCAACTGCACGCTGTAGGTACCGGCCAGCGTGTTGCCGCCGACAGGGCGCACGATGAAGGTGTTGGAGTTCACGCTCTCGGGCCGTATGTTGTCCGTCATGCCCAGGCCGATGCGCGATGTCAGCGCCTGCTGCTTCGCTCCGTTGGCGGGCGAGACCTGCTTGACCTCGGGCTTCGTGGTGTCGGGGTCCACCGAGTGCACGACGAAGCCGCTGCCCGAGCCATGGTCGTTGCCCACGAAGACGAGATTGCCGAACATCGCGACCTGGCCGTTGTCCGAATGCGTGAAGTTCGGGTCGTCCTCGCGCAGGATGCTGCCTCGGCCCACCTCCACGTGGTTGAGCGGATTGCTCACGTCGACCTTGTGGATGCGGGTTTGCGCGCCCTGGATGACGTAGTTGTCCTGCGTGGCGCAGTACAGCTGTTCGTCGATGACGAGCCGGTTGTCCTCGGCCACGAAGTGCGAGCGGTCGCTCAGGTCGTAGCTGTACATCCTGGCGCCGCTGTTGCGCGCGGAGGCATGCAGGTTTCGGCCGTCGAAGCAGGTCGCGTAGTAGAACGGCGTGGTGCCCACGATGGAATCGAGCACCTTGGGGTTGAGCGGATCGGAGATGTCCAGGCTCGCGAAGCCGCCGTTGCTTTCCATCGCGGTCAGCACCATGTGGTTGCCCATCGTGAAGATCGGGCCGATGCGGAAACCGCCGAGCTCGCCGGTGGGCACCGGATTGGGCTTGCCGGCGCCGCGGTTCGCGATCACGGCGTTCGCGGGGTCCCTGGCATCGACGATGAAGATGCCCCGGCCCGCCGACGCCACGTACAGGTAGGGTGCCTGCCACCAGAGCTGCCAGGCCACGTTCTCGTAGTCGCCGCCATTGACGCCGGGCAGCGCCAGCTTCTTCACCTGCTTGATGTCGTTGACGTCGGTGAAGTCCCAGAACTCGACGCCGTTGATGCTGGGCAGCACCACGTACGTCTTGCCGCCGATCTTCGCGGTGCCGAAGGAGTGCGTTTCGCGGAACTCCTTGGTGCGGGCCTCGGGTTCGTAGATCTTCTTGACCAGCTGGATCTGGCGCGGGTTCGACACGTCGTACAGCAGGAAGCCGCCCGGGCCCAGGCCGCTGTCCGGCGCGAAGGAGGTGAGGAAGTAGCCGTTGACCATGATGCCCGCGTTCATGCCGTAGTCCTTGCGGCCCGGGTAGGTGGCGGGCACCTCGCGCGATTCGTAGGCGCTGCTGTGCGCCGGATCGAGCGGGTGCGCGGGGCTGGTGATCATCGACACCGGCTTGAACAGCTCGGCCGACGTGTAGGTGAGATTACCCAGGCCCGGCCCCTGCAGCGGGAGCGGGTCGGCGACGGCCGCGGAGACCGCCGCCGCCATGTTGTTCAGGGTCGTCATCGGACTGACCCCGGTGATTGCCGCGTGCGTCAGCAGCGTGACGAACGGCAGCAGGAACGCCATCAAGTAATACCGGATTTTCATCGTTGCCTCCAGGTTGTTTGAAGTCCGCAGGGGAACCCTTTTTCTCGGCCAACTCGCTCCGTCTTTTTTCTTCTGGCAAAAGCTCGCGCGCAGGACGCACCCCGGCGGGCGACGCATGCGTCGCCCGCCGTACAGCCTTTGCTTCCTCTTCTTCCCTCTCTCGCTCTCTCCTTGATCGGGTGGCGTCAGCTCATCTCACGCCGCCCGATTCATAGATGTCCCACGCCTCCTTGGCGCTCGCGCCGCGGTGGATCATGGCCATCAGCGCATCGACCACCGCCGACGGATTGGCGTGCTGGTACACATTGCGCCCGTACACCATGCCGACGGCGCCTTCGTCCATCAGCACGCGCGAGCGCGCGAACACCTGCTGCAGGTCCTCGCGCCCGCCGCCGCGCACGAGCACGGGGCAGCGCGCGGCCTGCACCACGCGGTGGAAGTCGGCCGGGTCGCTGGTCGGGTCGGCCTTGACGATGTCGGCGCCCATCTCGCGCGCCAGGCGCACCAGCGTGACGATCTTCTCGGCGTCGCCGTCGACCATGTAGCGGCTGCCGGGCGTGGGCGACTGCATCACCAGCGGCTCGATCATCAGCGGCATGCCGTAGCGGTCGCAGTCGGCGCGCACGCGCGCGATGTTCTGCACGCACTGGCGGAACAGGTCGGGCTCGTCGGGCAGCATGAACAGGTTGACGACCACGCAGGCGGCGTCGCGCTGCACGGCCGGCAGCACCGGGTCATGCTCGTTCTGCAGCACGGCCCACATCACGCGGTGCGCGGTGGCGTTGTAGGGGTTGCCCATGTCGATGCGCTGCACCAGTGCGGGCTTGTCACGGCCGGGGCGGTCCTGCAGCAGGTCGGCCTGGCCGTAGTTGAGCTGGATCGCGTCGGGGCCGGCGGCCACGAGCTTGTCGATCACCGCCGGCATGTCCTCGAGCCCGTTGAGGAACGAGGGCTCGTTGCACACGCCATGGTCGAGCGCGATGTCCAGGCAGCGCCCGTTGTTCAGCAGCCGGTTCAGGCGTGCGGTCTTGTCCTTCGACATACGAAAGAAATCCTTGCTTGTTTGGTTGTGGGACAGAAAAGACGGTTCAGGCCAGCGCGAGCAGATGCCTGCTGGCCGCCGTGTCGATGAGCTGCAGCGCGTCGTCGCGCAGGTGTACCGAGCCGGCGCCCGCGTTCTCGATGGCCTGCTTGCTGACGCGTGCGCCGCACAGCGCCACCGAGACGCTGCCGCGTGCCAGCGTCCACGCGATCATCAGTTGGCCGAACGAGCATTCGAGCTGCTTGCGCAGCGGCTCGATCTCTTCGAAGAAGGCCTTGAGCTTTCCGCGGTTCCCGGCGCTGAAGCGCGGGTTGCTCGCGCGCTGGTCGTCGCCGTTGAACTTGCGCTCGGGGTCGATGGGGCCGGCGAGCAGGCCGAGCGCCAGAGACGAATAGCCCAGCACCGCTACGTTGTTCTCGCTGCACAGCGGCACCAGCGTCTGCTCGATCTCGCGGTCGATCAGGCTGTAGCGCTCCTGCGCCGCGTCGACCGGGCCGTAGCGCAGGTACTCGGCGAGCGTCTCGGGGCTCACGTTGCTCACGCCGATGGCGCGGATCTTTCCCTGCTTCTTGAGTTCGAGCAGCGTGCTCATCGTCTCCTCGACCGGCGTGGTGCTGTCCTGCCAGTGCGTGATGTAGAGGTCGATGTAGTCGGTCTGCAGGCGCTTCAGGCTTTCTTCCGCCTCGTGGATGATCGACTCGCGTCCGAGGTAGCGGTACACCGGGTGGCCGTCTTCTTCAAAGAAGTGCGTTCCCTTTTGCGTGTGCCACACCAGCCCGCACTTGGTGGCGATCACGGCCTCGTGGCGGCGGCCTTTGAGCGCGGTGCCGACGATGCTCTCGGAGCGCCCGAGGCCGTAGGCCGGCGCGGTGTCGATCAGGTTCACGCCCGCGTCTAGCGAAGCCTGTATGGCCAGCACGGCGGCGGCGTTGTCCCCGCCGCCCCACATCCAACCGCCCATGGCCCAGGTGCCCAGGCCGATGGCCGAGCATTCGATGCCCGAAGGGCCGAGCGTGGTCTTCTTCATCGATGCGTTGTTCATCGCTTGGTCTTTCTCGTGTTCATGAGGTGGTCGATGGTCACGGCTGCGAGCAGGATGAGGCCCTTGATCACGTCCTGCCAGTAAGGCGACACGTCGAGCAGGATCAGCGAGCTGGTCACCACCGACAGCAGCGCCAGGCCCAGCACAGCGCCCAGCACCGTGCCCGAGCCGCCCTTGAGGCTGGCACCGCCGATCACCGCGGCGGCGATCACGTTGAGCTCCATGCCCATGCCGAAGGTGGGCGTGGCGGCGCCGAAGCGGGCCGTGTAGATCACGCCGGCAAGACCCGCGGAGGCAGAGCACAGCACCGTGACCCAGAACTTCACGTTGCCCACGCGAATGCCCGAGTACAGCGCGGCCTTCTCGTTGCTGCCCGTGTAGAACACACGGCGCAGCAGGGTGGAGCGGCGCAGCACGAAGTCGCTCGCCACCACGATCGCCAGGAAGATCAGGATCACGGCCGGAATGCCGAAGAGCGTGCCCTGGCCGATGAACTTGAACTCGGCAGGCAGCGAGAACAGCGACTGCGGCGTGCCCTGCGTGAGCGCCAGGCACAGGCCGCGCACGATCACCATGAAGGCCAGCGAGGCGATGAAGTGGTTCAGGCCGATGCGCGTGACGCAGCCGCCGATCATCGCGCCGATCAGCGCGCTTGCGCCGATGGCCACCAGCCCCGCCGTCCACGGGTCGAAGCCCATGAGGAAGAGCTTGCCCGTGACCACCATCGCGAAGCACACGACGGAGCCCACCGACAGGTCGATACCGCCGACGATCAGCAGGATCGTCATGCCCACCACCACGATGCCCTCGATGGAGAACGACAGCAGCATCGCGCGCACGTTGTCCCACGTGAGGAAGTAGGGCGACGCGAAGCTCATGCCCACGCACAGCGCCGCGATGATGAGCAGCAAGCCCATTTCGCGCATGCTGCCGAGTTTGCTGGCGGGTTTCACGGGGCCTCCTCCTCCAGTCTGTGGTCGCGGCTGGAGGCCTGGGGCGGCCCCCGCATCGAGTTGTGCCGGGTAGTTCATGCTGTCGTTTCCTCTTCGCAAAGTCCGGAGGCCAGCCGCAGCAGCGCCTCTTCCGTCATTTCGTTGTCTTGCACTTCACCGGCCAGCCGGCCGTCGCGTATCACCAGCGCGCGGTCGCACAGCCCGATGATCTCGGGCAGCTCCGAAGAGATCACGATCACGCCCACGCCCTGGTTGGCCAGCTCGCGCAGGATGTGATGGATCTCCGACTTGGCGCCCACGTCCACGCCGCGCGTGGGCTCGTCCATCAGCAGCACCGAGGGGTTGGTGGCCAGCAGCTTGGCGATGGCCACCTTCTGCTGGTTGCCGCCCGACAGGCTCGCCACGTCGATGTCGACCCCGTCGGATTTCAGCTTGAGCTTGGTGCCGAGCTCCACGGCCAGCCTGTGTTCGGCCGAGCGTTGAAGCAGGCCGAAGCGCGAACTGACGCGCTTCAGCGCCATCGATGCGATGTTCTGCGCAATGGGCAGGTCGAGGTACACACCGGCTGCCTTGCGGTCTTCGCTGAGGTAGGCGATGCCTTCGCGCAATGCGTCGCTGTACTTGCGGATCGTGAGCTGCTTGCCGCGCAGGCGCACGGTGCCGCGCCGCGCGGGGCGCAGGCCGCACACGGTTTCGGCGAGCTCGCTGCGGCCGGCGCCCATCAGGCCCGCAATGCCGAGGATCTCGCCGCGCTTCAGCGTGAAGGACACGCCGTGCACGCGCTCGCCGTCGGCGATGTCGGTCACTTCGAGTACGTGTTCGTCCGATGCAGGCTCTTCCTGCTTCGGCGGGTAGTAGTTGCCCAGGTCGCGCCCGACCATGCGGCGCACCAGGTCGTCGGCGTTCAGCTCGGCGAGCGGGCCGCTGTGTACGTCGCGTCCGTCGCGCAGCACGGTGACGCGGTCGCCGTGCGCAAAGATCTCGGCCATGCGGTGGCTGATGTAGATGATGCCGATGCCCTGCGTCTTGAGGTCGTGCAGCACCCTGAAGAGAGCGGCCGATTCGTTGTCGGTCAGCGCGGCCGTCGGTTCGTCGAGGATCAGCACCTTGCAGTTCAGCGTGAGCGCCTTGGCGATCTCGATGAGCTGCTGCGTGGAAATGCTCAGGTCCTTCACCAGCGCGGAAGGATCGATGTCCTGCCCCAGTCGCTGCAGCACCTTGGCGGCGCGCTCGTTGAGGCTCGCGTAGTTCATCCACGCTGTTTTGCCGGCGTTGATCTCCGGCATGAAGATGTTCTCGGCCACGGTGGCGTCGCCGCACAGGGCGATCTCCTGGTGCACCAGGCCGATGCCCAGGCGCATGGCGTGCGCCGGGCCGTCGATGACGACCTTCTGTCCGTCGAGCGAGATCGTGCCTTCGTCGGGCTGGTGGATGCCGTCGATGATGTTCATCAGCGTGGACTTGCCCGCGCCGTTCTCGCCGCACAGGGCGTGGATCTCGCCGCGGTGCAGCGAGAAGTCCACGCCCGAGAGCGCACGCGAAGCGCCGAAGCGCTTGCTGATCCCTTTCAGTTCGAGCAATGCGCTCACTGCGTTCACTCGCCGATTCCCTTGGTACCGCGGCGGGCGAGGTACTTGTCCCAGTAGAAGTCGTCGGCGTTGGCCTTGCTGACCACGGCAAGGCCGTTGTCCAGGAAGGGCACGGCCATCGGGTTGGTGCCGTTGCGCTTGGCGTCGTTCATCGGGTCGATGAGTGTCGGGTTCTTCGCAAGGAACAGCATCATCATGCCCATGTAGCCCTGCATGCCCTGGTTCGGGTTGATGGCGCCGAACACGTCGCCCGACTTGATCATGTCGAGGATCTTGGCGTTCACGTCGCAGCACATTACCTTGATGTTCTTCTTGGTCTCGACCTTGGCCTGCGCCGCGCCGAGCGCCGAGTTGGCCTCGGGCATGAAGAGGGCACCCAGGTTCGGGTTGGCTTGCGCCAGGCTCAGCACCGCCTGGTAGGCCTTGTTCGGGTCCTGGTTGCTGGCGGCGCGGCCGACCAGCTTCATGCCCGGGTGCTTGGCCTTCATGCGGTTCACGAATGCGGCGATGCGGCGGTCGTGGTTGTCCTGGCCCGGGTTCTCCAGCACGGCGTATTCGCCCTTGCCGCCCAGCGATGCGGCGATGGCGTCGGCGGCCTGCGTGCCTTCGCGGTCGTTGTCGGACGTGATGAAAGAGGTGCGCTTGGAGTTCGGCGAGTCGGCCGCGAAGGTGACGACCGGGATGCCCATCGCCGCCGCGCGGTTGATCGGCTCGATGAACGGGTCGGGGTTCATCGGGTGCAGCAGGATGCCGGCAGGCTTGCGCGCCAGCTCCTGCTCGAACGATGCGAGCTGCTTGTTCACGTCGTACTCCGGCGTGCCGGTGTAGCGGGTGCGAACGCCCAGCGTGCGGCCGAGCTGCTTCATCATTTCGTAGACCGGAAACCAGTACTCGACCCCCGACACCATCACGTTCATCACGTAGACGTCGCTGGGGTTGCCGCGCAGTCCGCCGCCCGCGGCGGGTGCCGCGGCCTGCTGCTGCGCGAATGCGCTGGCGCCGGCCAGGCCGATGCCGGCTGCCGCGGCGGACTTCAGGAAATTACGCCTCATTTTTTGTCTCCTCACGTTGGGTGGGCTCAGCTTGCAATGCTGCTTTTCAGGGCAGCGCTTTGATCCTCTGCGTCACGACAGTTGTTATGACAGGCTAGAATGTACGCGCTGCCCGTTTGACGGGATAACTAGGGGAAACGCTACTGGCAACGCGCTTTTATTCCGCCGAAGCTGTTATGACATGAAGCCAAACATACTGATCGGCATCGACATGGGGTCGAGCAGCCTGAAAGCCCTGGCCCTCGAAGCCGGGAGCGGCCGCTCCATCGCCCTGTCCCGAATGCCACTGCCGCACGACCGGCTGCCTGGAGGGGGATGCGAAGTGGCCGCGACAGCGATCCGCGCGGCCCTGACCCACGTGCTGCGCGACGTCGCCCATCAGCTCGGCGCCCGCGTGGCCGAGGTCCGCGCCATCGGCTGCACGGGCCACGGCGCGGGGCTCTATGCGCTCGATGCGCGCAACGAACTCGTGGGCGGGCGGGCCGTGGCGTCGACCGACCAGCGCGCCGATGCGCGTGCACGTTCGCTCTCACTGGGCCATGGCGACGCTCTGTTCGCGGATGTCGGCTGCAGGCCGTGGCCGGGGCAGCCCACCGTGGTCGCGGCCGAGCTGCTGGGCACTGATGCCGTGCAGCGCGGGGCGGTGCGCCGGCTGCTGTTCGCGAAGGACTATCTCGGCTTTCTGCTGACAGGCGAGATCGCGACCGATGCCAGTGATGCAAGCACTGCCGGGTTGGTGTCGATCGCAACGGGCACGTGGTCGCAGGCGGCCTTCGATGCATCGGGCATCGCGGACCTCGGGCCGCACGTCTTCGGGCCGCTGGTGCCGAGCGGCGAGGTCGTCGGCAAGCTGCGGCCTTCCGAAGCCGCGCTGTGCGGCCTGCCCGCCGGCATCCCCGTGGCGATGGGCGCGATCGACCTGCTCGCCTCGATGACCGCGATCTGCGCGGAAGGGCGTGCCCGCGCGGTGTCGGTCTTCGGCACCTGGTGTGTGAACGCGGTGATCGGCCCTGTGATCGAGCCCAAGCCCGATGTTGCCGCCGTCGTGAACTTCGGCCGCGAGGACAAGCGGCTCTACATGGAGAACAGCCCGTCGTCGATGGCCAACATCGCATGGCTGGCTGGCGTGCTCGGGTTGCCCGATTCGCGCGCTGTCGTCGACCTGGCGATGTCGGTGCCGCTGGGCGCGGGCGGCCTGCGCTTCCTGCCCTTCGTCAACGGCGGTGGCGGCGTGACGGCGGGCTTCGTCGGGCTCAAGAGCCACCACACGCGCGGCGACATGGCGCGCGCGGTGGTCGATTCGGTCGCCGCGCTGCACGCGCGGCACACCGCGCGCCTTGCAGCCTGCGGCCTGCCCGTGTCCGCATCGACCGTGCTCGGCGGCGGTGCGAGCGACACGCGCCTCGTGCGCCTGCTCGCCGGCTTCCTGGCTCACCCGGTCGAACGCTGCGCCGACGACGAAACCGGCGCGCGCGGCGCAGCCATCTACGCCGCCATGTCGCAAGGCATCGACCACGCCGCGCAGGGCAGCGCCTTGCTCGCACCCTGCGACACGGTCGAACCCGATGCCGCCGAGGCACGCGCCCATGCCGATTTCAACGCCGGCTTCAACGAACTGATCGACACCATGTCTCCTGTGTTTTCCCATCTGTCGGGAGCTGCGAAATGAGCGCCTGGCAACTGCCTTTCGTGCGTCCGGCTTCGCTGGCGGATCGTCATTTCTCGACAGTGATCGTCGGCGCCGGCATCAACGGCGTGGGCGTGTTCCGCGACCTGTGCCTGCAGCGCGTCGATTGCCTCATCGTCGACAAGGGCGACTTCAGCGCGGGTGCCAGCAGCGCGCCCTCGCGCATGATCCACGGCGGCCTGCGCTACCTGGAGAACGGCAGCTTCTCGCTGGTGGCCGAAGCCACGCGCGAGCGCAACCTGCTGCTGCGCAACGCGCCGCACCTAGTGCAGCCGCTGAAGACGGTGGTGCCGCTGTCGAGCTTCTTCGGCGGCCTCATGAGCAGCGCGCTCAAGTTCTTCGGCCGCACGCCGCCGCAGCGCACGCGCGGCTTGCTGGCCGTGGCGGCGGGCCTGCGCCTGTACGACCTGCTGGGCCGCCGCCAGCGCGTGATGCCCAACCACCGCATCAGCCGCGTGCCGCAGAACGACCGCAGCCTGTTCCGCGCCGCGGTGCGCTGGACCGCCACCTTCTTCGATGCGTGGATCAGCCACCCCGAATGGTTGATCCTCGAACTCATCGGCGACGCCTGCCGCGACCAGCCGCGCTCGGCCGCCGCCAACTACTGCCGCGTGATGGGCTGCGCGGGCAACATCCTCACGCTGCGCGACGAGATCACCGGCGCGCTGGTGCGCGTGACGGCCGACACCGTGGTGAATGCCAGCGGTGCGTGGCTCGACCGAAGCACGGCCGTGCTCGGCGGCGCGGGCTCACGCGTGATGGGCACGAAGGGCTCGCACCTCGTGCTCGACCACCCCGCGCTGCGCGATGCACTCGAAGGCCGCATGGCTTACTTCGAGGCGGTGGACGGGCGCGTGTGCATCGTCTATCCCTTTCTCGACCGCGTGCTGGTGGGCTCCACCGACATTCCGGTGGATGACCCCGATCAGATCGGCACGGAGCCCGAAGAGGTCGACTACCTGCTCGACGTGCTGGCCGAGGTGTTCCCGAACCTCTCCTTCGGGCGCGGCGACGTGGTCTACACCTATGTCGGCGTGCGGCCGCTCGCACGCTCCGACGCCGACAAGCCGGGCCAGATCTCGCGCGACCATTCGGTGGTGCTCGACCCGCCGAATGCGACGCGCGACATTCCCATCGTCGGCCTCGTCGGCGGCAAGTGGACGACCTTTCGTGCACTTGCTGAAGAAGCCACCAACGAAGTGCTGCAGCAGCTGGGCCGCCCGCGCACCGCATCGACCGAACTGCTGCCCATCGGCGGCGGTGCGGAGCTGCCTGCCGATGCACAGGCGACGGAGCGCTTCGTCGATCGCATGGTTGCCACCTCCGGCCTGGGCCGCACGCGCGCACAGGTGCTGCTGCGCCGCTACGGATCGAAGGCGCTGCCGCTGGCGCAGCGCCTCGGTGCCTCGGGCGACGTGCCGCTGCAGCACGCGCCCGATTACTCGGTTGCCGAACTCTCGTACCTCTGCCTCGAAACCGGCGTGGTCCATCTCGACGACCTCGTGATCCGCCGCACGCTGCTGGCGATTCGCGGGCTCGTCACCGATGCCGCGCTGGCTGAAATGGCTGGCATCGCAGCCGAGGCGCTCGGCTGGGACGCAGCGCAGGCGCACCACGAACTGCAAGCCTGCTCCGCCGCCCTGCGCGAGCGCCACGGCGTGCGGCTTTCGCCGGTGGTGGCCGATGCGCCGCCGTCTTTCGATGCATCATTGATGACTCCTCAGGCCTTGGGCCAGCCCTCAACGTGAACTCTTCGACCGAAACTTCGACCGTGCTCGACCGCGACTCCGAGTCGCCCCTGTGGGCCCAGTTCCGCGATGCGCTTCGACTGCAGATCCTGCAGGGCGCGCTGCCCATCGGCGCCAAGCTGCCGTCCGAAGCCGAGCTCGGCGAGCAGTTCGGCATCTCGCGCATCGTGGTGCGCGAGGCGCTGGCCGACCTGGTGCGCAACAACCTCATCTACAAGATCAAGGGACGCGGCGCGTTCGTGTCGGCACGCGAGCGCGACGAGGATTTCGTCTCTACCGTGCTCGGCTTTTCCGACGAGATGGAGCGCAAGGGCCGCTCGGTTCGCACGCAGATCCTCACGCAGGAACTGCGCGCGCCCACCGAGCAGGAAGCCGCGTCACTTGGGTTGAGTGATGACACGCAGGTGGTCGCGCTGAAGCGCCTGCGCAGCGTGGACGGCGAGCTGCGCCTGCTGGTCGAAACCGTGGTGCCCGCCGACCTTGCGCCGGGCCTACACCGCACGCGCCTGGACGACCGCTCGCTGTACGACGTGCTGCGCCGCCAGTACGGCCTGCGCCTGGTGCGCGCCGAACGCTGGATCGATGCGGTGCTGCCAGACGCCGAGACCTGCCAGCTGCTGAACCTGCCGCAGCCCGAGCCGCTGCTGCGCATCGAATCGATCGCCTACGGCGCCAACGGCCGGCCGCTGGAGCATTACCGCGCGCTCCACCGCTGCAAGACCAGCCGCCTGCACGTGCAGACGACGACCTGAGGGTGATGACGATAAGCGGCTACAGCAGCCGCTTCAGATAGCGCCCCGTATGGCTCGCCTCGTTCGCCGCGATGTCTTCCGGCGTGCCTTCGCCCACCACCATGCCGCCGCCGGCGCCGCCTTCAGGGCCCATGTCGATCAGCCAGTCGGCCGTCTTGATGACGTCGAGGTTGTGCTCGATCACGACGATGGTGTTGCCCGCGTCGCGCAGCTGGTGCAGCACCTTCAGCAGCAGCTCGATGTCTGCGAAGTGCAGGCCGGTGGTCGGCTCGTCGAGGATGTACAGCGTGCGACCGGTGTCGCGCTTGCTGAGCTCCAGCGCCAGCTTCACGCGCTGCGCCTCGCCGCCCGACAGCGTGGTGGCCGACTGGCCGAGCTTGATGTAGCTCAGGCCCACGTCGAGCAGGGTGCGCAGCTTGCGCTCGATGGTCGGCACGGCCTTCAGGAACTCGTGCGCGGTCTCTACCGTCATCTCGAGGATCTGCGCGATGTTCTTGCCCTTGTACAAAACCTCGAGCGTCTCGCGGTTGTAGCGTTGGCCGTGGCAGACCTCGCAGGGCACGTACACGTCGGGCAGGAAGTGCATCTCGACCTTCACCACGCCGTCGCCCTGGCAGGCCTCGCAGCGCCCGCCCGCCACGTTGAAGCTGAAGCGGCCCGGGCCGTAGCCGCGCTCGCGCGCGGTGTTGGTCTCGGCCATCAGCTCGCGGATGGGCGTGAACAGGCCCGTGTAGGTGGCCGGGTTGCTGCGCGGCGTGCGGCCGATGGGGCTCTGGTCGACGTTGATGACCTTGTCGAAATACTCGATGCCCTCGACCGATTCGTGCGCAGCCGGTTCTTCGTGCGCGCGGTACAGCGTGCGCGCCACTGCCGTGTAGAGCGTGTCGTTCACCAGCGTCGACTTGCCCGAGCCCGAGACGCCCGTCACGCAGGTCAGCAGGCCGACCGGGAAGGCGACGCTCACGTTCTTCAGGTTGTTGCCGGTGGCGCCGACGACGCGAATTTCCTGCAGGTCGGTCTGCGTGGCCAGGTGAGCAGCCTCGCGTGCGGCGCGGCGTTCGGCCGCGGGGCTCGGCGGAAAGCGCGAGGCCTTCTTGCCTTCGTTGAATGCAGGCTTGCTCACCACGGGCAGCCATGCGGTGCGGTGCTTCGGCACTTCGATCTTGCGCGTGCCCGACAGGTACTGGCCGGTGAGCGAGTCGGGGTTGGATGAAACCTCGGCATACGTGCCCTGCGCCATCACGCGCCCGCCGTGCACGCCCGCGCCGGGGCCCATGTCGATCACGTGGTCGGCGGCGTGGATCATGTCCTCGTCGTGCTCGACCACGATCACGCTGTTGCCGATGTCGCGCAGATGCTTCAGCGTGCCAATGAGGCGGTCGTTGTCGCGCTGGTGCAGGCCGATGCTGGGCTCGTCGAGCACGTACATCACGCCTGTGAGGCCCGAGCCGATCTGCGACGCAAGCCGGATGCGCTGCGCCTCGCCGCCCGAGAGCGTCTCGGCGCTGCGGTCCAGGCTCAGGTAGTTCAGGCCCACGTCGTTCAGGAATTTCAGGCGCAGGCCGATCTCGCGCACCACCTTGTCGGCGATGTCGGCCTTGGCGCCGCGCAGCTTGAGCGTGTGGAACCAGGCGAGCGAATCGCGCAGCGTGAGGCGGCTGAGCTCGAAGATCGCCATGCGCGGCGGTTCGCTGCCGTCGGCCGGGCGGTTCGATTCGTCGACCAGGAACACGTTGCGCGCTTCGGGGCGAAGGCGCGAGCCACCGCAATCGGGGCAGGGCTGCAGGTTGCGAAAGCGCGCGAGGTCTTCGCGCACCATCACCGAATCGGTCTCGCGGTAGCGCCGCGCCATGTTCGGGATGATCCCCTCGAAGGGATGCTTCTTCGTGAGCTTCTTGCCCGCGAAGTTGCCCGATTCCATGGTGTAGTTGAACTTGATCTCCTCGGCGGCAGAGCCGTGCAGCAGCACCTGCTGCACCGAGGCCGGCAATGACTCGAAGGGCGCGTCGACGTCGAACTTGTAGTGCTTCGCGACGCTCTCGATCATGCTGAAGTAGTAGCCGTTGCGGCGGTCCCAGCCCTTGATGGCGCCGCTGGCCAGCGACAGCGAAGGAAAGGCCACCACGCGCGCCGGGTCGAACACCTCGCGGTGGCCGAGGCCGTCGCAGCTGGGGCAGGCGCCCACGGGCGAGTTGAACGAGAAGAGGCGCGGCTCCAGCTCCGACAGCGAATAGTGGCAGATCGGGCAGGCGAACTTGGCGTTGAACAGGTGCTCTTTATCAGCCGCACCCTCGGCGCCCAGCTCGAGCGCAATGGCGCGGCCTTCGGCCAGGCGCAGCGCAGCCTCGAAGCTCTCGGCCAGGCGCTGCTGCATGTCGGCGCGCGCGCGCAGGCGGTCGATGACCACGTCGATGTCGTGCTTCTCGGTCTTCTTGAGCTTGGGCAGGTCGTTGTATTCGTAGGTCTGCCCGTCCACGCGAAAGCGCACGTAGCCGGCCGCCTGCATCTCGGCGAAGAGTTCGAGGAACTCGCCCTTCTTCTCACGCGCCACGGGTGCCAGGATCATCAGGCGCGGCTCGCCGGGCAAGGCCAGCGTGGCATCGACCATCTGCGAGACCGTCTGCGCTTGCAATGGCAGGTGGTGGTCGGGGCAGTAGGGCGTGCCGGCGCGGGCGTACAGCAGGCGCAGGTAGTCGTGGATCTCGGTCACCGTGCCCACGGTGGAGCGCGGGTTGTGGCTGGTGGCCTTCTGCTCGATGCTGATGGCGGGCGACAGGCCCTCGATCACGTCGACGTCGGGCTTGTCCATGAGCTGCAGGAACTGCCGCGCATAGGCCGACAGGCTCTCGACGTAGCGCCGCTGCCCTTCGGCATACAGCGTGTCGAAGGCCAGGCTCGACTTGCCCGAGCCCGACAGGCCGGTGATCACCACCAGCTTGTTGCGCGGGATGTCGAGATCGACGTTCTTCAGGTTGTGGGTGCGCGCGCCGCGGATGCTGATGCGCTGCTGCGCGAGCACTGCGCCGAGGTAGGTGGCGCGTTCGCGCTCCGCATCGCGTGCGCTTTCGGCGTCGGCTGCGGTGTCTTCAGTGGATATTGAATTCAAGGGGGCGATCGTCCGAGGGCAACCGGACATGATAGACCGCCGCGCATTTCATGGCGAGTGGCCGGGCTCTGCAGGCCTGGGTGGATGCACCGGCCCGGTGCTGCCCCCGCTGCCCGTACTGCCCGTACTGCTCATGGCCCGGCCGACCATGTGCTCGGCCAGCGTGTCGTACAGCGGGCGGCTGATCATCCG
Organism: Variovorax sp. OV084; assembly: GCF_900111625.1. NCBI lineage: Bacteria > Pseudomonadati > Pseudomonadota > Betaproteobacteria > Burkholderiales > Comamonadaceae > Variovorax > Variovorax sp. OV084. The sequence goes on from NZ_FOII01000004.1 coordinate 217,788, forward strand.
CGAGACCAGGCTGGCCAGCATGGCCGCGGCCATCAGGCTCAGCACCATCGAGTGGCCGTCGACCATCTCCATGACGATGATGAAGGCGGTGAGCGGCGCCTGCGTCACCGCCGCCAGGAAGCCGGCCATGCCCATGGCGATGAGCGCCGGCCCCTGGTCGCTGCTGGCCAGCCGGGCCACTGCGTCGCCGATGCCCGCGCCGATCGACAGCGACGGCGCGAAGATGCCGCCCGGCACGCCGCACCAGGCCGTGAGCCAGGTTGCGATGAACTTGAGCACGGTGTAGAGCGGCGTGAGCTCGTCGTGGCCCTGCAGCATCTGCTTGACCGCCTCGGAGCCCGCGCCGAAGGTGACGCCGCCCGTCGCCAGCCCGATGACGGCCACGGCCAGCCCGCCGCAGGCCGCGAACCGCACCGGAAAGCGCGCCCGCCAGCGGTTGAAGCGCCCCGCCGCGCCCGTGAGCGAGGCGATCAGCAGCCGCGCGAACAGCCCGCCGGCCGCGCCGCTCAGCAGGGTGACCAGCAGGCCGGGTCCGAGCACGTCCCAGCCCAGCCGGGGTACGCGGATCACGCCGAAGTAGCTGGTATTGCCGAAGGCCGACACCGCCACCAGGCCCGCCAGCACGATGGCCGTGATGATCAGGCCGCTGGAGCGCGCCTCGAGCCGGCCCGACAGCTCCTCGATGGCGAAGACCACGCCCGCCAGCGGCGCATTGAAGGCGGCCGCGATACCGGCCGCTCCGCCAGCCACCAGCAGCGCCCGCCCATCGATGGTGGTGTTGGGCGAGAGCCAGCGGCGCGCATGCTGCATGACCCCCGCCGCCACCTGGACCGAAGGCCCCTCTCGCCCGATCGAAAGGCCGGCCGCGAAGCCCGCCGCGCCCAGCCCGATCTTGGCGACCGTGAGCCGCAGCGAGGCAAAAACGAAGCGCCGCTCTTCGGGCAGGGCCGGATTCAGGGCCGCCTTGATCTGCGGAATGCCCGAACCGCCTGCGCCGGGGAAGAAGCGCAATGTGAACCAGACGATGCCGGCCGTGAGCAGCGGTGTCGTCAGCAGCACCGCCCAGGGCCAGGCGGCGTAGAAGTGGTGGAATTCGCCAAAGACCCGGTCGCTCGCCAGCGTGAAGCCCACCACGAACAGCCCGGCTGCGATGGCGTAGCCCAGCACGATCGCCCGGTCGAGCCAGACGCGGCCGTTCGACAGCTCGGCGCGCAGATGCTCGAAAAAGTCTGGTTCGCGGTTCATCGGAGAGGCCCATTCTGGCACCTGGCGGGAGTGCGGCCGATCGCCTTGGGGCACAATCGAGGGTTCTTCTCAACCTCCTCCTTCATCTACTTATCAGGGGCAGTGCATATGGCATCGGTCAATAAAGTCATCGTCGTCGGCAATCTGGGGCGCGACCCCGAAATGCGTACCTTCCCGAGCGGCGACCAGGTCGCGAACGTCACAGTGGCCACCACCGATCGCTGGAAAGACAAGCAAAGCGGCGAAATGCGCGAAGCCACCGAGTGGCACCGCATCGTCTTCAACGGCCGCCTGGCCGAAATCGCCGGCCAGTACCTGCGCAAGGGCTCGCAGGTGTATGTCGAAGGAAGCCTGCGCACGCGCAAGTGGACCGACAAGGACGGCATCGAAAAGTACACCACCGAAATTCGCGCCGACCAGATGCAGATGCTCGGCAGCCGTCAGGGCCAGGGCGGCCCGTCGGGCGGTCCCGAGGACGACGGCGGCTACTCGCAGGGTGGCGGCGGTGGTTATTCGCAAGGCGGCAATGGCGGTGGTGGTGGCGGCGGCGGTTACGCCCCGCGCGCGCCGGCAGCCGCTCCGCGCGCTGCGGCGCCGGCTCCGCGCCAGGCACCGGCCAAGTCGTCGTCGGGCTTCGACGACATGGACGACGACATTCCGTTCTGATCCGGACCTTCGCAGGTTCACAAGCAAAGAGCCGCTTCCCGAAAGGGAGCGGCTCTTTCTATTTGGGCAGGCCAGTCACGCGTGGCGCCGACCCGCGGGCATCAGCAACTGCTGCACGCCGACGTGCACTTCCATTTCGTGCATGTGCGTTTCGGCATCGACCATGTGCTCGGTCATCAGGCGGTGCACGGCGTCGGCATCTTCATCGCGGAAGGCCTGCAGCAGCCTGGTGTGAAAGCCCAGGTTGGCTTCGCCGAAGTGGCGGTGCTCCCACGCATTCTTGTAGACCATGAGGTCGCGCAGCAGGTCGTTGAGAAAGCGGCACATGAAGGCGAGCAGGGCGTTGGGACACTTGTCCGCCAGCAGGTTGTGAAACTCCAGCTCGGCGACGCGTTGTGCACGCAACTCGATGTCGTTGCGAGGCTCCTGCTCGCACAGGCGGATGGTCTGCTCGATCAGGTCCAGTTGCTTCGCGTCGAGCCGGCCGACGACGCTGACCGCGAGTTCGGGCTCCAGGATCTTGCGCAGCTGGTAGATGTGATGCCCGTCCAGGTGGTGGAAGTGCAGGAAGTTTCTCAGCGGCTCTGATGCGTGATCCAGCGAGACCTGCTGGAGATAGGCGCCGCCGGCCGGGCCTGTGCGCGTCTTGATCAGGCCGCGCACTTCCAGTGCCTTCAATCCCTCCCGCATGGTGCTCTTCGAGACGCCGAAAAGCTCGACGAGCTCTTTCTCGTTCGGTAGCCGGTCGCCCGGCTGCTTGCGCTCCGTAACGATCCAGCGCTTCACGTCTTCGACGACGAGGTCCGAGAGCTTGGGGCGTTTTCTTGCGCGTTGACCAATGGGCATGCCCTGTTCCTTGGGGAAGCTCCCGAGCGGAGCCGATCGCCCATGATAAATCGATGCAATTGAATGCAATTGAGTCAAAAACATGCGCAATAGGCCGGTGATCGGGCTTGTTCGGGCATCGAACTTGCTATGTAATGCTCCTATTTATATGTTTTATACGGATAAATAGTAGACATATCGAAGAAGCTCGATTCCCAGCCCACGTGACTCTCTCAAAGGAAAAATCATGAAATCAAGCGAACCTTTGCAAGCCCACTCGAGACTCTGGAACGACGACCTGGCGCCCACGCGGCCCGAGCAGCGCACCTGGCGCTGGTATCACTTCGCCGCGCTCTGGGTGGGCATGGTGATGTGCATTCCCGCCTACACCCTTGCCGCCGGTTTGATCGAGTCCGGCATGTCCTGGTCCGAGGCCGTCGGCACGGTCTTCCTGGGCAACTTCATCGTGCTGATCCCGATGCTGCTGATCGGGCATGCGGGCGTGAAGTACGGCATTCCCTACGCGGTGCTCGCGCGTGCCTCGTTCGGCACCCGGGGCGCCCGCATACCGGCGCTGCTGCGTGCGCTCGTGGCATGCGGCTGGTACGGTATCCAGACCTGGTTCGGCGGGATGATGATCTACACGCTGGTCGGCGTGCTGATCGGCCATCCGCTCGAAGGCGAGAAGATCGCCTGGCTGGGCATCAACTTCTTCCAGCTGGCGAGTTTCCTCGTCTTCTGGGCGCTCCAGTTCTATTTCGTCATTCACGGCATCGAATCGATCCGCAAGCTCGAGACGTACACGGCGCCGCTGAAGATCCTCATCTGCTTCGTGCTGCTGGCGTGGGCGCTCAACCGCGCCGGAGGCCTGGGCCCGATCCTGCAGCAGCCATCGCAGTTCGTCGAAGGCGGCAAGAAGGCGGGTCAGTTCGCAGCGGTCTTCTGGCCGTCGCTGACGGCCATGGTGGGCTTCTGGGCCACCCTTGCGCTGAACATTCCCGACTTCACGCGCTTCGCGAAATCGCAGCGCGACCAGATCGTCGGGCAGGCGGTCGGGTTGCCCGTTCCCATGGGGCTGCTCGCGGCCCTTGCGGTGGTCGTCACCTCCGCCACGGTTGTGATCTACGGCAAGGCGATCTGGGACCCGGTCGACCTGGCCAGCCGCATGACGGGCGCGGCCGTGCTCATCGCGCTGATCGTGCTGCTGGTCGATACCGTCAGCGTCAACCTGGCGGCCAACCTGGTGGGCCCGGCCTACGATTTCTCGGCGTTGAATCCGCGGGCCATCTCGTACCGCACGGGGGGCTACATCACGGCCGGTATCGCGGTCGCGATGATGCCGTGGAAGCTGCTCGAATCCACGCAGGGCTACATCTTCACGTGGCTGATCGGCTACTCCGCGCTGCTCGGGCCGATCGCCGGCATCCTGATTGCCGACTACTACATCGTCCGCCGCACGCAGCTGCAAGTGAACGACCTGTACAGCGACCATGGCGAGTACCGGTACAGGAACGGGTGGAACCCTGCTGCAATCGCAGCGTTCATCGCCGGTGTCCTGCCCAATCTCCCCGGGTTCCTCAATGCGGCGCTGCCGAGCGTCTTTCCGACCGTGCCCGAAGTCTTCAAGACGATCTACACCTACGCATGGTTCGCGGGCATCGCCATCTCGACCGTCGTGTACGTTGCGTCGATGCGGCTGCAGAAGCAGGCGACGGTGCCGCAACAGACCAGGCCTTCGGAGGCTTGAGCATGACGAACGCGCTCTTGATCCGAGGCGGGATCGTCGTCAACGCCGACTGGGAGTTCACAGCCGACGTGCTGTGCGTCGAAGGGCAGATTGCCGCCATCGGCGCCGATGCCGCACGCCAGGCGCCGGCCGGCGCGGTGCAGCTGGACGCTTCCGGGCAGTACGTGCTGCCCGGCGGCATCGACCCTCACACGCACATGCAGCTGCCGTTCATGGGCACGGTCACGATGGACGATTTCTTCACCGGCACGGCCGCGGGCCTGGCCGGCGGGACCACGACCATCCTCGACTTCGTGATCCCCAACGCGCAGCAGTCCCTGATGGAAGCCTATGGCACGTGGAGGGAATGGGCGCGCAAGTCCGCCGCGGACTACGGCTTCCACGTCGCCATCACCTGGTGGGACGAGAGCGTGCACCGCGACATGGGCACCCTGGTGAATGAAGAAGGCGTGAGCAGCTTCAAGCACTTCATGGCCTACAAGAACGCCATCATGTGCGACGACGAGATCCTGGTGAAGAGCTTTCGCCGCGCACTCGAACTCGGTGCCATGCCCACGGTGCATGCCGAGAACGGCGAGCTTGTCTACTTTCTCCAGCAGGAGCTGGCCCGCAAGGGCGTAACCGGACCCGAGGGCCACCCGCGGTCGCGCCCGCCCGCGGTCGAGGCCGAGGCGGCCCAGCGGGCCATTGCCATCGCCGACGTGCTGGGCGTTCCCCTGTACGTCGTGCACGTGTCCTGCATGGAGGCCGCCGACGCAATTGCGCGCGCCCGCGCGGCCGGGCAACGGGTCTACGGCGAAGTCCTTGCAGGCCACCTGGTGGTCGAGGAGAGCGTCTATCGCGCGCCAGACTTTGCCAGCGCTGCTGCACACGTGATGAGCCCGCCATTCCGCTCGAAGGCGCACCAGGAGTTTCTGTGGCGCGGCCTCCAGTCGGGCAGCCTGCAGACCACCGCGACCGATCACTGCACCTTCTGCGCGGCCCAGAAGGCCGCCGGAAAGGACGACTTCGCCAAGATACCGAACGGTTGCGGCGGCATCGAGGAACGCATGGCCGTGATCTGGGACGCTGGCGTCAACTCCGGTCGGCTGACGCCCAGCGAATTCGTCGCCGTCACATCGACCAATGCGGCCAGGCTCTTCAACCTGTATCCCCGCAAGGGCCTGATCGCCCAGGGGGCCGATGCCGACCTCGTGCTGTGGGACCCGCAGGCCTCCAAGACCCTTTCGGCGGCAACGCAGCACTCCAGGGGCGACTTCAACATCTTCGAAGGACGCACCGTGCGCGGCATTCCGACGCACACGATCAGCCAGGGGCGCGTGGTGTATGCCAACGGTGACCTGCGCGCAGAGCGGGGCGCGGGCCGCTATCTGCCGCGCCCTGCATTTGGTGCCAACTTCCAGGCGCTCGACAAACGTGCAAAGCAGCAGTTCGCTCCAATGGCGGCGAAGCCTTGAGCAGGCTGTGCTCGAACCCCGGCGCTGCGCGCAAGCCATGGCCGGTGGGGACGCAGTGGAGCTGAGCGACCATGGGTTGAAGCTCTCCATCGATCGCCGCAAAGGCCGCGCAAGCTCGCTGGTCAGCCAGCTTGTGGACGGCATTGCCGAGGCGATCGGGCAGCGCAAGATTCTGTCCGGCGAGAAGCTGCCATCCGTGCGGCAGATGGCAATGCATCTGCAGCTCAGCACCTTCACCATTGCACAGGCGTACCAGCGGCTGGTGTCGCTCGGCATGATCGCGTCGCGCCCCGGCGCCGGATTCATCGTGGCGAGCCAGGTCACGATGGAGCCTGCACCGCAGCCGCGCGTGCCACCGTCCGGCCCCAACGATGCATGGCTCCTGTCGGAGGTGTTCTCCGACCAGACGGCGTCCATCAAGGCCGGCTGCGGGTGGCTTCCATCGGGCTGGCTCGACGGCATCGAATTCGGTCGGGCCTTGCGATCGCTGAGCCGCACCATGAAGAGCCAGGTCGGCGGGTACGGCCAGCCCTTCGGCGATGCCAGCCTGCGGTCGCGCGTGGCCTTCGAGCTGGCGCGCTTCGGCGTGCCTGCCGACATCAACTCGGTGCTGATCACGCAGGGCGCCACGCAGGCCATCGACCTCGTCATCCGCTTTCTCCTCAAGCCAGGCGACGTCGTCGTGGTCGAGGACCCCTGCTATTGCAACCTGCTCGAACGGCTGAAGCTGGCGCGCGTGCAGCTGCTGTTCGTGCCTCGCACGCCGGCCGGCCTGGACACCGACGTGCTGGAGGCCCTGGTGCAGAAGCACAAGCCCAAGGCCCTCTTCGTGAGCTCCGCGCTGCACAACCCCACGGGCACGTCGATCACCTTGCCGATGGCCTACAAGGTGCTCCAGATTGCGCAGCGCACGCAGATGCTCATCGTCGAGAACGACGTGAGCCGGGGGCTCGCTCCGCCCGACACACCGATGCTGGCCGCCATGGCGGGCCTCGGGCCGGTCATCCACATCGGCGGATTCTCAAAGACCATTTCGCCGCTGCTGCGCGTGGGCTTCATCGCGGCCGATGCGGCCACCCTGGAAGCGCTGGTGCACCTGAAGATGGTCACGGGGCTCACTTCTTCCGCGGTCACGGAAAAGGCCGTTCACCAGATTCTTGTCGACAGCGCCTATCGCCAGCATCTCGAACGGCTGCGCCATCGCCTGGCGGATGTGCACACGCAGATCGAGCGAAAGCTCTGCGCTGCCGGCGTGGAACTGTTCCATCGCCCGCGCGGAGGCCTTTTTCTCTGGGGGCGCCTGCCGATCGATCCTGCCGAGGCCAGGGAAGTGACGGCACGCGCACTCAGGCAGGGCATCTGGCTCGCCCCGGGCATGTACTTCAGCGCATCGGACACCGCCAGCGCCTGGTTCCGTTTCAACGTGGCCTATTGCGACACGGACAGGTTCTGGCAGTTCCTGTCCGCGCTATGAGCGCGTTCTCATGAGAGAACCGCCTCGATAAGAAAAGGCCCCCTGCGCTTCAGCGCGCCGACGAAGACCTTGATGAACTCTTCCGCCGTGGAAGCACGCGCGGCTTCCACGCCCATGCCCTTTGCCAGCGAGACCCAATCGAGAATGGGATCGGTGAGGTCGAAGCTGCCGCGCGTCTGGTGCTCGGGGGGCTTCACGCCCATGCGCCGCATCTCGTCGATCAGCAGCGCGTACTTCCTGTTGGCCAGAACGATCGTGATCGCGTCTAGGTTCTCGTGCGCCTGCGTCCAGAGCCCCTGCAGCGTGTACATGCCGCTGCCGTCGGCTTGAAGCGTGATCACCTTTCTGTCGGGGCAGGCGATGGCAGCGCCCGTTGCGAGCGGAATCCCGATGCCGATCGAGCCGCCGGTAATCTGCAGCCAGTCGTGCGGTGCCGCGTCGTACGACTTGGCAAAAAGCTGCGTCACGGAAGACAGAGCCTCGTCGCAGACGATGGCGTTGTCCGGCAGCAGCCGGGCAATCAGCTCCGCGAGCGCTTCGTTCGTGAGTGGGCCTAGTGGAAGATGTGGCTGGTCGCGGCGTCTTGCGGGCGGGGGCTCGTCCAGGGCCAACCGGGCCGAAGCGAAGTATTCCGCGAGACCTTCGATGGCCGCAGCAACATCGCCCCCCGGTTCGCACAGCTCGATCACTTCGCAATCGTCGCGAAGCAGGCGGCTCGGCATGCCCGGATGCGCAAAGAATGCCACCGGCCGCTCGGCACCGATCATGACGATCGCATCGAACTGCCCCAGCTGGGCCACGGCCAGGTCCGTCGCGTAGGCCACGCGCGGCACGGCGGGCCTTCCTGCCCCGCGTGCCATGCGCGCATTCGCAAAGGGGGCCAGCAGGCTGGCGCCGGTCTTGCGCGCGATCTCGGAAGCGAGCGCAAGGGTTTCCTGCCGCAGTGCGCGGCCACCGAGAAACAACGCCGTCTTCCGGTCGCTGCGCAGCAGGGCCACTGCCCGCTGTTCCTTCTCGCGATCGGGAGGCGGCGGTGAGTCTGCGAATCTTGTGAGACTCGGTGGCTGCACCGGGTCGGCATCGCCCCAGGTGACTTCCGCGGGCACGACCAGCGTGGCGACACCGGGCAGCGACCTGGCTGCCCGGCACGCGTCGGAAACGCTCGAGGCAATGTCATGCACGGAGCCGATGCGTCCGTACCAGTTCGACATCGGCCTGGCGAGGCTTTCGATGTCGGAGGTCAGCGGAGCGTTGAAGGGCAGGTGGTGCGTCGCATGGTCGCCGACGATGTTGACGATGGGGGTCCTGGCGCGCCTGGCGTTGTGAAGGTTCGCCAGCCCGTTGCCCAGGCCCGGGCCCAGGTGCAGCAGGGTCGCGGCGGGCTTGTCGGTCATGCGCCCGTAGCCATCGGCCGCGCCCGTGACCACGCCTTCGAAAAGGCCCAGCACGCAGCGCAGGTCCGCCCGGCGTTCCATGCCGGCCACGAGGTGGAGCTCGGAGGTTCCCGGGTTGGCAAAACACACCTCGACGCCCGAGGCGATCAAGGTTTCGCAAATGACATCGGAACCGTTCAATTCGTTCTCCTTTTTTCTTCAGCCCGTGCGGCGTTGCTGCGTGGGTGCTGCGGCGTCGATGTGCAGCGGGCAGCGGGTCAGCTTCTCGTCGTTGGTGTCCGTGAAGACGTACTGCTTCCACTCGAGGTCGCCCCGGTGGTAGGTGCCGACGACGTCCGGCGCCGGCTGCCCGTCGTACAGCTCCACCTGCCGGCGGATTCGCTGCCTCACCTTGTCGCCTTCCGGCGTGGGGCCGGCGAGCAGGTCGAAGCCCGCCCGCGGCTGCGTGACCATGGCCAGCGAACGACCGAGATTGCGGCTCTTGCGGTGCCGGTGCGCCGGCGCGCTGACGTTGATGAAGAGCGGAACGCCCGCGAAGCACAGGCTCCAGAACGGCTGCTCGGGGTCGGTGGGGATCTCGGGCGGCCACGGTTCGGGATCGTTGTCGACCCAGTCCTGCATCACGCGCCAGGCGGTCTGGTGGTAGTGATCGAGCGCCTGCTCCTGTGCTTCGGGCTTGAACAGGATCACCAGCACGTTCATGGATTCCTCGATCCCCGTCATCACCGAGACCGTCTTCAGGTATTCGCGCAGCCCCTGGCGCACGCGAGCGAGTTCGAGCGGATCGGTGTCGGAGCCCGCGAAGACGAAATGCAGCGTGTTCGTGCGGAACGCCGCGCGTGCGAAGTTGCATGGAAACTTGCTCGGCTCCCGCAGGTAGCCGCTGAAATCGTCCAGGCTCGCCTTGGCCCATGGGTAGGCGTGGTAGGCGTTGTCGGCGCTGTCCACCCATTCGATGGCCTCCTGGTGAGTCAGCGTGACCTTGGGTGGAAGCGCCGCGGGCGGCGCAGCCACCTCGGTGCACCAGGACGAATATTCCGGGTATCCGCCCGTCACCGTCGTCAGGTAGTGCGCCTGCAGCTGGCGGGTGATGGGCCCCACCTCGCCGTCGCCGATGGGCAGGCGATCGACGGAAGTCACCGGGAGTATCTCGAACAGGGTGCCGCACATCAGGACTTCGTCGGAAATCAGCAATTCGGTGCGGTCGATTTCGCGCTCCACGACTTGCAACCCCAATTTCTCCCTGGCCAGCACGATCAGTGTGTCGCGGGTCAAGCTTTCCAGGATATCGGCGAATGTCGGAGGCGTGATCAAGACGCCGTCTCTGATGATGAAAAGGCACGCCGCCGGGCCTTCGGACACCTTGCCCCTGTTATTCAGGATGATTGCGATATCAAAACCGTTATCGCGCGCTTCGTTTTGTGCAAGACGGCTGTTTTGGTAATTGGCTGCTACCTTGGCGCGCGGCGGTATGCAGTCGTCCGAAATTCGGCGCCAGGTGGAAATTGCAGCGGCAACTCCTTTTTCTATCTTCGGGGAGCGCGGCAGCGGAATTGCGGTAATGTGTGCGCCCGTGTCTTCGGTAGCAACCAATGGCTCGCCGGGGCCGGAATATCTGAAATACGTCGACAGGTTGATTTGCGCGTGCGCCTGGAATTCGCAGCGGCTCAGCAACTCGATCGTCGCCTGCCGGAGCGTTGGCGTATCGAAGCGCGACTTCATCCGCATGATCTTCATCGACTGCTCGAGCCGCTTCAGATGGTCGTCCAGGCGGAAGATGTACGATTTTTGAGTGGATTCGTCCCAATAAGCCCGAAGCCCTTCGAATATGTTTGCACCAAAAAATCCAGCCTGGGTGCGAACATGCAAAGTGCATTGCTCCCAATTGACAAATTCACCGTCCATCCACGCGATGCTGGGGTGCGGTGCTGGAAATATCGATCGACCGGAATTGCTGTCCATAAAATCTCCAGGAGATGAAGAAAGGAAAATCCGAGGCGATAAACAGCCTTCGGCATCGGTTGGGCCAAAAGGTCCCTGTCGGGATTGGTGATTTGTCGAATTAATTAAAAAGGATTAATTGTCCGGATTTGCTCGAAAAGAAGATTGAAGAATAAAAACAATTGAAGCCGAGCGGATCGTACGGTGCCTTGTCGAAGGCATTCCATTTACGGTTCAAATCGTTATAAATAACTGTATTGGCACCAAAGTGGGGGCTGTATTGGTGGCGCAATTCGGCCGTCGGCGCTGCCCGGGCTGCCGCCGATGGCGTGCCCGCAGTCAGGAATTCAGGGGGGGAAGAGGCGGCCGGCTTGCGGCGCGCCTTTATTTGCTGTGGGGCTTCCCGCGCCCCGCCCAACGCGCGACCAGCAGGGTTTCGATGTCGTGCACGCGCCGCCCTGTCGCGCGCGCAATCGCCTCGCGGTAGGGCGGCATGTTGGTGCACTCGAGCACGATGTCCTCGACCGAGGCCGACAGCTCCACGAGGCGGCATGCGGCGTCGACCACATCCCGGCCGGCCTCTTCGAGGTCGAGTTGCGTTTCGTTGTTGAGGATGCGCCGATGGAACTCGCACCCCGGCTCCACGCCCTGCACGGGCGTCGCCTGCGGTACGCCGGCCATGGCCAGGATGGCGGGGCTCAGTGAAGCCGCATCGAAGGTCAGGATGCCCGGCCGCGCGAAGCCCCTGCATTGCAGCAGGCTCGAAGTGACGACGGGAACGGGCACCGCGTCGGCCAGCGTGTCCTGGTAGGCGGCCAGAAAGCCGCAGCTGGTCGTGATCATCGCTGCGCCCTCGTCGACCATCGCCCGCGCGGCATCGACGAAAGGCTGCAGCAGCGCAGGGTCGGCCTGCTTCACGATGCGCTCGGGCGAAGCGCCCCTGACCACTTGGAACCGCACCGGGATGCCATGGCGGCTGAAGGTCTCAGGATTGCCGATGTCGCCCGGCGGCCGCGGAAAGCGCGTGTCGAGCATCAGCACGCCAAGGAAGGCACCGGCGTCGCGGGTCGTTGTCATCGTGGGGGCCTGCCGTCACTCCACCGTGCTGCGGCGATCGATCTTGCGGCTCAGCACGATCGAGGTCTGCGTCTGGTTGACGCCGTCGATCTGTCCCATCTGGTCGAGAAGGGTGTCGAGCTGTTCGGGGCTGCTGCACCGGAGCAGGACCATGTAGTCGAACTGGCCGCTCACGGCCCACACTTCTTCCACTTCGGGCAAACGCCCGAGCGCCTTGATGATCACGGGGGCGCTCTTCGCATTGACGCTGAGGCCGCAGAAGGCCCGCACCGCAGCCTGCTCCAGCCGCTGGCCGAGGCGCACCCCGTACCCCGAGACGATGCCATCGCGCTCCAGCCGCGCGATGCGTGCGACCACGGTGGTCCTGGCGACCTTGAGCTTGCGAGCGAGGTTGGCGGCGGGCTCGCGGGCGTTGGCTTGCAGCAGCGTCAACAGGTGACGGTCCAGGTCGTCGAGTCGTAGGTCCATGGCGGCCCTGCAGCGGAAATGAGTGGATTGTGCCGCCGCGTCGCGGCCGTCGTACGCTGAGATCTCGATGGCGGGGACCATCGCCCGCTTACGCCACGGCCGTGACGACGTTGTTGCTGCTGCTGGCGGCTTCCGACGAAGCCTTGAAGCGCCCGAGGAAGGCACGCGTCGATTCCTGCTGCGGGTTGTCGATCACCACGCCCGGCGGGCCGCATTCGGCGACGACGCCGTCGCGCATGAAGATCACCTGGTCGGCCACTTCGCGCGCAAAGCCGATCTCGTGCGTCACGAGGATCATCGTCATGCCTTCGCGGGCCAGGCCCTTGATGACGTTGAGCACTTCACCGACCAGTTCCGGGTCGAGCGCGGAGGTCGCTTCGTCGAACAGCATCACCGTGGGCTTCATCGCCAGCGCACGCGCGATCGCAACGCGCTGCTTCTGTCCGCCCGACAGCTTGTCCGGGTAATAGTCGGCCCGGTCGAGGAGGCCGACCTTCGCCAGCAGCGCGCGCGCCTCGGCCTCGGCCTGCGCCTTGGGCGTCTTCAGCACGGTGACCGGTCCTTCCATCACGTTGCGCAGCGCGGTCATGTGCGGGAAGAGGTTGAAGTGCTGGAACACCATGCCGGTCGAGGCCCGGAAGCGCGCAAGGCTGCGCTCGCTGGGCAGCGTGGTGCGCGCGCCGTCGAACTCGATGGTCTGCTCGCCGACCGTGATGCGCCCGGCGTTCGGTATCGACAGCAGGTTGATGCACCGCAGCAGCGTCGACTTGCCGGAGCCCGAGGGCCCGATCATCGCGACCACCTGGCCGCGTTCGATCTGCAGCGAGATGTCCTTCAGCACGACGTTCTGCCCGAAGGCCTTCTTCAGGTTGGCGATTTCGATCAGGGGGCTGGCCATGTCAAACCTCTTTCGGGCCGGAGCCGAATTCCATGCGCTTGGCCCAGATCGTGATGGGCAGCAGAACCGCGAAGTACGCGATCGCGATGAAGGTGTAGAGCTCCAGCGGCCGGTAGGTGTCGTGCGCGATGACCTGGCCTTGGTATAGCAGGTCGGGAACGGCCAGCACCGACAGCAGCGAGGTGTTCTTCAGCTGCATGATCGACTGGTTCATCAGCGGCGGCACCATCTTCTTGAACGCCTGCGGAAGGATCACGCGCCGCAGCAGCTGCAGCCGCGTCATGCCCAGTGCCTTGGCGGCTTCGGTCTGGCCGGCGTCGATCGAGATGATCCCGCCGCGCACGATCTCCGAATAGAAGGCGCCGCCGTAGAGCGACAGGCACAGCGTGGCGGCCACGACCGCCGACATCTCGAGCCCGGTCAGCACCGGCAGCGCGTAGTAGAACCACACGAGCTGCACCAGCACCGGCGTGCAGCGGAAGACTTCGATGTAGGCGCGCAGCGGCGCGGTGATGAGCGGGTTGCTCGACAGCCGGCCCAGGCCCGTCACCAGGCCGACGAACAGCCCCAGCACCACGCAGATCACCGTGAAAAGCAGGGTGTAGAGCAGGCCCGACACCAGCAGGCTGCGGTATTTCCAGAGCACGCCGAAGTCCCAGTCGTAGCTGCCTGCACTGCCTCCCAGGGCCCCGCCCGAGAAGTGCTTCAGCGCTGCCCAGGCGCCCGCCAGGGCCAGGACGATCAGCAGGGCCGTGCCGAGCTGGGAGCGGCTCTTCGGCTCGCTCGAAGATTCCACGCTGTCCATCGGGGCGTCCTCAGAACTTGATTTCGGGCGGGAAGGCACTGGCGGGCACGCCCGCGAGTTTCTCCATGTTCTTCAGGATGACGCTGCGGACTTCGCCCTTCGCGCGGACATCGGCCAGCCAGGCGTTGACGGCCTTCTGCATGCCGGTGTCGGTTTCCTTGCGCAGGCCGATGCTCACCGGGGCGGTGTAGACCGGCTGCGGGATGTACATGGTGCCGATGGAGCCGCGCTTGGCGAGCAGCGGCTGGGCCAACAGGATCACCAGCACCTGGCAATCGGAACGGCCGGCCTGCAGCGACATCGTGGCGGCGCCGGAGTTTTCCAGGCGCGAGACATCGGCCTTGGGCAGCACGCGCGTTGCCAGCTGGTCGTGGCTGGAGCCGACGTCCACCACGATCTTCATGTCGGGCGAGTTCAGCTGCTCCCAGGTCTTCTGCGGAATGCCCTTCTTGCACACCACCGTGTAGGTGTTGTCGAAGAGCGTGTCGGAGAAGCCCACCACTTCCTTGCGGGCCGGCGTGGGGGCCATGCCGAACATGGCGTCGATCTTGTTGGACTGCAGGTCGAGCACCGCGTTGCCCCAGGTGGTCTCGACGTACTCGACCTTGGCGCCGAGCTTCTGCCCCAGGCTTTCCGCGAAGTCGGGGCCGAAGCCTTCCCACTTGCCGGTGGTGATGTCCTTGGCGAAATACGGAATGGCGCCTGCGACGGCGCCGACGCGCAATACCTTGGTGCGCTGCACCCGGGCCAGCGAGCTTTCTGCTGATTCCTGCGCGAAGGCCGAGCCCAGCGCGCAGACGGTTGTCACAGCCACGAGGGCACGGAAAAGGATTCGTTTGGTAAGCACGTTCACTCCAAGCAAGAAGCTCGCCATAAAAAGAAAAGGAAAGTATCGCTTCCCAGCCCGAGTCCGAGTCTAGAAGTGCGGACTGTCACAAGCAACGCGGCACATCGTCAGGACGACGGATTTCTCTCGTCATACCGTCAGAGTCTTCGGCGATATGCAGTCTGGCGCGTCGTTTCGACGGTTTCGGCCGGGCATGCGGCGCTTCGTTGCGCGCGGCGACTTCAGGCCTGGAAGTCATTGCCCCTGTGCCGACAGTCCAAGCTGACGAACGGCGTCGTCGTATCGACGAAGCGCGCAGCCCTTTCGCCGATCTGCTCTCTATCAACTGCCAGGACTCACTTTTACAGTTCTTTTACAGGGCAACGGTGCCCCGCAGGAGAAATGAAATGACCAAAGTGAAGATTGAGAAAGTCCTGGTTCTGGGTGCCGGCAAGGTCGGCAGCACCGTGGCCGACATGATTGCGGAATACCACCGCCTGCCCGTGACGCTGGCCGACGTGAGGCCGGGCCGCGGCGACGAAAAAGACCCGCTGGTGCAGCGCATCGCGCTCGACGTGGAGAGCACCGAAGACCTGCGCACCACGTTGCGCGCGCACTCGGTGGTGATCAACTGCCTGCCGTTCTTCCTCGCGCAGCGCGTGGCCACCGAGGCTGCTGCATGCGGCGTGCATTACTTCGACCTGACAGAGGACGTGGCGGCAACCAAGGCCATCCGCGAGATCTCGAAGACGGCGACCTCGGTCCTCATGCCCCAGAGCGGCCTGGCGCCCGGCGTGATCGGCATGCTCGGCGGCTACCTCGCAAGCCGCTTCGACGAGCTCTACGACCTGCGCCTGCGCGTGGGCGCACTCACGCGCAATGCCACCAACAGCCTGCGCTACAACTTCACCTGGAGCATCGACGGCGTCATCAACGAGTACTGCAACCCGTGCGACGCCATCGTGAACGGCCAGCTGGTGTCGGTGCAGCCGATGGAAGGGCACGAGACCTTCACGCTCGATGCCGAAGCCTTCGAGGCCTTCAACACCTCAGGCGGCCTGGGCACGCTGTGCGAGACGCTCGAAGGCAAGGTCCGCAATCTCGACTACAAGACCATCCGCTATCCCGGCCATCGCGACGCGATGAACTTCCTGCTGCACGACCTGCGCCTGATCGAGCGGCGCGACCTGCTGCGCCAGGTGCTCGAGCATGCAGTGCCACACAGCCGCGAAGACGTGGTGATCCTGTTTGCATCGGCCTCGGGCATGCGCAATGGCCGCTTCGAGCAGGAGACGCGCGTCGGGCGCGTGTTCGGAGCGCCGCTGCGCGGCAAGGACCGCACCGCCATCGAGCTGACCACGGCCGCCGGCGTCGTCGGCGTGTTCGAACTGCTGCGGCAGGGCCAGCTTCCCGCGCACGGTTTCGTCGGGCAGGAGCAGGCACCGCTCGGGCAGTTCCTTGCCACCAAGGTCGGCCACTACTACCAGGGCCTGGGCGTGGCGTCGTTCGCTCCCGCGCCAAGGCCCAAGGGCGAGCCTGCGCACGCCTGATCGATCCGTCCATCTCGCAGCCCGAGTGCGCTACGCACCTGGCTTGGCCCTCGCCGCCGACGAAAATCGAGGGAATGAACAAGAACACTGTTGCCATTCTGGGCGCCGGCATCGTCGGCGTATCGTGCGCCCTCGAGCTTCAACGCAGAGGGCATGAGGTCACGCTGTTCGACCGCACGGCGCCGGGCCGCGAGACCTCGTATGGCAACGCCGGGGTGATCGCACGCAGCTCGCTGATGCCGTTCAATCATCCCGGGCTGTGGTCGGTGCTGCCGAAGCTGTTGAAGAACACCGCGGCGAGCTTTCGCTACGACGCCGCGTTCCTTGCGAAGAATCTTTCGTGGGCCGTGCGCTTTCTCGCCAGCGCGCGCGCCAGCGTGTTCCAGGAGACCACTACCGCGCTGGATGCGCTGATCCGGCTCTCGACGTCGGAACACCGGCGCCTGCTCGTCGAAGCAGGGGCGGCGCATCGCCTGCGCACCAACGGGTGGCTGTTTCTCTACCGCAGCGAAGAAGGCTTTGCCGGCAGCCGTCTTTCGCGCGAGACCTTCGATCGCTTCGGCGTCGCCACGCGCGTGCTGGATGCGAAAGAGCTCTCGGACCTCGAGCCTCATCTGAAGCCTCTCTTTCCGCGCGCGCTGTGGATCCAGGACACCGATTCGGTGGACAGCCCGGGCCGCGTCGTGGAGGCGTACGCCAGGCTTTTCGTCTCGCGCGGAGGGCAGGTCATGCAGGCGTCGATCGGCGGGATCGGCTACTCCGATTCAGCCGATGCCTGGCAGCTCCGCGAGGAGAGCGGCTCGGTGCACGAGGCATCGAAGGTCGTGCTCGCATTGGGGCCGTGGACCCGGGAGTTCGCGAAGAAGTCGCTCGGCATTTCCGTGCCGATGGCGTTCGAGCGCGGCTATCACATGCACTACAGCGCGGTGGGCAACGCCTCGCTCGGACGGCCCGTGTACGACACCGGCGGCGCCTATGTGCTGTCGCCCATGGAGCAGGGCCTGCGCCTTTCCACCGGCGTGCAGCTCGCGCAGCGCGATGCGCCGAAGAACTTCGTTCAACTCGAACTTGCGGAACGCGCGGCACGCGAAGCTTTCCCGCTGGACAGCCGCCTCGAACCGGAGGCCTGGATGGGAAGCCGGCCCACATTGCCGGACAGCCGGCCGATCGTCGGCGAATGCCCGCAGCGTCCCGGCCTGTGGCTTGCGTTCGGCCATCAGCACATCGGCTTCAACACCGCTCCGGGAACGGCCCGCCTGCTGGCATCGCTGATGCACGGCGAGCCTTGCGACATCGATCCACTGCCGTTCGCGCCCGGCCGCTTTCTTCGATAGCCGACATTTCTGGCGCAGTCGCAAGCCGCCTGTGACATCAATGTCATGGGATTGCGCGATTCGCCAACGCAATCCAGGTCCAATGCATTCATCCGTGCTACCAATGGCACGCGGTTGCACGGCGCAAAGCGAATGGCATGCATGTTGCTGAATTAAATTTTTACAAAAAATTCGGCAGATGGCAAATTCGTTGGACGACAAGAACGGCTTCTCCCTGGACCGCCGCGTATTTTTTCTTGGCACGGCAAGCGCCCTCGCATTGGGAACAACGGCTTGCGGCGGTGGGGGAGGCGGTGGTTTCTCGGTAGCGGCGGGCTCTGGCGCCGCACAGCAGGGAACGGCCGCGGCGGCGTCGGCCGATGCAGTGGCCGTTGCCGATGTCGTTGTCCCCGAATCGACGACTCCATCCGTGGAAGCGCGCAAGTTCGTCCACCCCGGCCTGCTGCACACCGAAGCCGACTTCGAGCGCATGCGCCAGAAGGTCAATGACAAGGCGCAACCCTGGCTCGACGGCTGGAACGCATTGACGGGCAATGGCCGCGCGCAGCTTGGTGCGAAGCCGCGCCCGCTGGCCACCGTGATCCGCGGCGGCGACGACTCCAATTTCGCGCAGATGTACATCGACATCGCGCGCGCCTATCAACTGGCGCTGCGCTGGAAGGTCTCGCAGGACACGCGCTATGCCGATCTGGCCGTGGTCTTCCTGAACGAATGGTCGTCCACGCTGACCACGCTCACCGGCAATGCGGACCGCTTCCTGGCCGCCGGCATCTACGGCTACCAGTTCGCCAATGCGGCCGAGATCATGCGCACCTACGAGGGCTGGGCGGCCGCCGATTTCGCGCGTTTCCAGAACATGATGCTCACCGTGTTCTATCCGCTGAACCACAGCTTCCTGACCAACCACAACGGCGCCCAGATCACCAACTACTGGGCCAACTGGGACCAGTGCACCCTGGCCGCGATGCTGGCCATCGGTGTGCTGTGCGACCGGCAGGACATCTACGACGAGGCGATGAGCTACTACAAGACCGGCCAGGGCAACGGGGCCGGCCTGCAGGCGGTCTACCAGGTGCATCCGGGCTACCTCGGCCAGTGGCAGGAGAGCGGGCGCGACCAGGGGCACTGCACCCTGGGCATCGGCCTTGCGGGCGCGTTCCACGAAATGGCGTGGAACCAGGGCGACGACACATACGGCTACGAGAACAACCGCTTTCTCGCCGGCGCCGAGTACGTGGCGAAGTCCAACCTGCGCGACAGCAACGGCGACTTCTATACCGTGCCCTTCTTCACCAACATCAACAAGCAGGGCACGCAGTCGGTGCTGTCGACTGCCGGCCAGGGGCACCGGCGCGGCATATGGGAAAGCGTGCACAACCACTACGCGAATCGCCTGGGCATCGCGACGCCCTACACCGCCCTGCAGGTCGCGCAGATGTACCCTGAGGGGGACGGTGGCAACGGCGACCAGTTGGGCTTCGGCACGCTGACCTTCACGCGCGATCCGCTCGCGGCACCGGGAAAGCCGAGCGGGCTCACGGCCCGGGTGCGCGGCACGCAGGTGGTGCTGTCATGGTGGGGCTGCCCCGACGCGCAGAGCTATTCGGTCAAGCGCGCGAGCACCGCCGGCGGGCCGTACGCCACCATCGCCCCGGACATCACCGACACGCTCACGTTCACGGACAGCAGCGTCGTTGCCGGAGAAGTCTGGTACTACGTGATCGTTGCGGTAACCGCGTCGGGAGAGAGCGCTGCCTCCAATGAAGAGAGGGCCGCGATCAAGGCCGAGCTGCTGATGCAGCTCAAGTTCGATGAAGCGAGCGGCACCACAGCTGCCGACGCGACCGGCCAGTTCGGCGCCAGCGCATTGCAAGGCGGCGCGGCCTGGGTTGCCGGACGCGAAGGCAATGCAGTTGTGCTCGACGGCAAGGCCGGCAGCTATGTCGCCCTGCCTGCGGGCGTGGTGTCGAAAGACCTTGCCGACTTCAGCATCACCGCATGGTTGTACATCGACAGCCTCGCGACGTGGTCGCGGGTCTTCGACTTCGGCTCCGGCGAGCGCCGCTACATGATGCTGACCGCCCGCAGCAACAGCGGCACGCCGCGTTTCGCGATCTCCACCGTCCACGGCTACAACGAGCAGGTGATCGACGGATCGGCGGCGCTGCCGACCGGCAAGTGGGTGCACGTTGCAGTGACCGTGTCCGGCGCGCTCGGCACCTTGTACGTGGACGGCGTCGAGGCCGGCTCCAATGCGCAGATGAGCCTGGGGCCCTTCGATCTCGGCTCGACAACGCAGAACTGGCTGGGGCGTTCGCAGTTCTCCGGCGATTCGTATCTCAAGGGGCGCATCGACGACTTCCGCATCTACAGCGGCGCGCTGGGCAGCGCGGACGTGGCGGCGCTGGCCCAGTAGGCGATCCGGTAGCGTCTAGCCCAGCCCGCCCTGGCAGACGTACTTGATGTGCATGTAGTCCTCCAGGCCATGCACCGAGCCTTCGCGGCCGTAGCCCGATTCCTTCACACCGCCAAAGGGCGCGGCCTCGGCCGCCAGAGCGCCTTCGTTGATGCCGACAATGCCCGACTCCAGTGCATCGGCCACACGCGAGATGCGGCGCACGTCGGTCGAATAGAAGTACGCCGCGAGCCCGAAGGGCGTGTCGTTGGCGGCGGCAATCACTTCGGCCTCGGTCTCGAAGCGAGTGACGGGCACCACGGGGCCGAAGGTTTCCTCGCAGCTGCATTCCATCGTCGAGTCGGCATTCACCAGCACGGTGGGTGCGTAGTAGTTGGGGCCGTCGCAGCGCGCATTGCGCAGCCGCTCGCCGCCGACCACGATGCGCGCGCCCCTGGAGACCGCATCGCGCACATGGCGCTCGATCTTGTCGACCGCGCGCGCGTTGATCATCGGGCCGATCTGCGAGTCTGGCTCGGTAGCCGGGCCCACGCGCAGCGCACCGACCCGCGCGGCCAGCTTGTCGACGAATGCATCGTGCACCCGGGCCTGCACGAACACGCGGTTCGGGCACACGCAGGTCTGGCCGCCATTGCGGAACTTGGAGGCCATCAGGCCTTCCACCGCGGCGTCGATGTCGGCGTCGTCGAACACGATGAAGGGCGCATTGCCGCCGAGCTCGAGCGAGAGCTTCTTCAGCGTGTCGGCCGAAGCCCGCGCCAGGTGCTTGCCCACAGGCGTGGAGCCGGTGAAGCTGATCTTGCGCACGCGCGCGTCGGCCAGCCACACGTCCACCACCTCGGGCGTGCGTTCGCGCGATGCGGTCACGATGTTGAGCACGCCGGCCGGCACGCCCGCTTCCTGCGCCAGCTTCACGAGGGCCAGCGAGGTCAGCGGCGTGTCTTCGGCCGGCTTGCACACCACCGTGCAGCCCGCCGCGAGAGCCGGTGCGATCTTGCGCGCGATCATGGCGGCCGGAAAATTCCACGGCGTGATCGCCGCGACCACGCCCACCGGCTCTCTCAACGCGAGCATGCGGCGGCCCGTTACCGGCGCGGGAATCACTTCGCCGTTGGCGCGCGTGGCTTCTTCGGCAAACCACTCGACGTAGCTGGCCGCGTAGGCGATCTCTCCGATCCCCTCGGCCAACGGCTTGCCCTGTTCGCGCGAAACCAGGCGGCCCAGGTCTTGCTGATGCGCCAGCATCAGGTCGTTCCAGCGCTTGAGGATCTGCGCGCGCTGCTTGGCAGGCACCGCACGCCAAGCTGGGAAGGCTGCGTGCGCGGCATCGACGGCTGCGCGTGCGTCGGCGGCCGTGCCGTCGGGCACGCTCGCGAAGGCGGCGTCGGTGGCGGGGTTGGTCACGTCGAGGCGGCGGGCGTCGCCAGCCTCGCGCCAATCGGCGCCGATGAGCTGGCGGCCGGGCATCAGGTCTTTGTGTTCGAGTTCGAGTGTCGTCATGGTCGTAAAGTCTTTCTTCAGGCCGCCGCGACGCGCTCTGCAATCGCGATGCCCACTTCGGTGGTGCTTGCCGAGCCGCCGAGGTCGCGCGTGCGCGGACCGTCGCGCAGCACCGCCTCTATCGCGCCCAGGATCGCGTCGTGCGCCGCGCGGCCCGCGCCTTGCCCCTGCGTGAGGAAGTCCAGCATCAGCGCGCCCGACCAGATCATTGCGATCGGGTTGGCGATGTTCTGGCCGTAGATGTCGGGCGCCGAGCCGTGCACCGGCTCGAACAGCGACGGAAACTTGCGCTCGGGGTTCAGGTTGGCCGACGGCGCAAGGCCGATGGTGCCGGTGGTCGCGGGCCCGAGGTCGGAGAGGATGTCGCCGAACAGGTTGCTCGCCACCACCACGTCGAAGCGCGTGGGCTGCAACACGAAGCGCGCCGACAGGATGTCGATGTGCTGCTTGTCGACCGTCACGTCAGGAAAGTCGAGGCCCACCGCGTCGGCGCGTCCGTCCCACCAGGGCATGCTGATCGCGATGCCGTTGCTCTTGGTGGCCACCGTCAGGTGCTTGCGCTTGCGCGCTCGCGCGGTCTCGTAGGCGTACCGCAGCACGCGGTCGGCGCCGTGGCGCGAGAAGACCGATTCCTGGATCACGATTTCGCGCTCGGTGCCCTCGTACATCACGCCGCCGAGGGAGGTGTATTCGCCCTCGGTGTTCTCGCGCACCACGAGGTAGTCGATGTCGCCGGGCTTGCGGCCGGCCAGCGGGCAGGGCACGCCCTCGAACAGGCGCACCGGACGCAGGTTGATGTACTGGTCGAACTCGCGGCGGAACTTCAGCAGCGATCCCCAGAGCGAGACGTGGTCGGGCACGGTCGCGGGCCAGCCGACGGCGCCGAAGAACAGTGCGTCGACGCCCTTGAGCTGTTCCTTCCAGTCGTCCGGCATCATCTGGCCGTGCGCTGCGTAGTAGTCGGCGCTGGCCCAGTCGATGGTGCGGCAGTCGAGCTCGAAGCCGAAGCGCTCCGCGGCGGCCTGCACCACGCGCAGGCCCTCGGGCATCACTTCCTTGCCGATGCCGTCGCCGGCAATCAGCGCGATGCGGAAGGTCGGTGTCATTTCGGTCTTTCTCATGATGTGAGGGCCGTGGCGCGGTCCACGTGATTCGCGCGGTCCATCTCGTCGAGCCAGCCCTGGCGCAACTCGGGGACCGAGCGCGCCAGCAGCTCGTAGTAGGGGTGGTGCGGGCCGCGGTCGTAGTCGGCGCGCGCCACCTGCGCGAGCTTGCGGCCATGCTGCATCACGACGATCTCGTCGCACACGGCGCGCACCGTGTGCAGGTCGTGGCTGATGAAGAGGTAAGACACGCCGAGTTCGCGCCGCAGCTCCGCCATCAGGTCCAGCACCGCCGCGCCGACCACGGTGTCGAGCGCCGACGTGACTTCGTCGCACAGGATCAGGTCGGGGTCGGCCGCGAGCGCGCGCGCCAGGTTCACGCGCTGCTTCTGCCCGCCAGAGAGGCCACCCGGCAGGCGACCGGCCACGGTCTGGGGCAGCTTCACCAGGTCGAGCAGTTCACGGATGCGCCTCTGCAGCGGTTCGCCGCGCAGGCCTTTGTAGAACTCCAGCGGCCGCGCCAGGATGCGCTCGATGGTCTGCGATGGGTTCAGTGCCGTGTCGGCCATCTGGAACACGATCTGGATGCGGCGCAGTTCGTCGCGCTCGCGCTGCTGCAGCGTGGGCTTCAGTTCGCGGCCGTGGAACAGCACGCTGCCATGGCTGGGCTTCAGCAGGCCCGCCACCGCGCGCGCCAGCGTGGTCTTGCCCGAGCCCGATTCGCCGATCACGCCGATTGCCTGGCCGCGGTACAGCTTCAGGTCGATGTCCTGCAGGATCGGCTTGGCCGGGCGTCCCTGCGCATCCACCGGGCCGTAGCCGGCCGAGAGCTGGCGCACTTCGAGCAGCAGTTCGCGGCCGTCGTCGGTGGCCCCGGCTGAAGCACGCGGCACCGGCCGCGCGGCGGCCAGCAAGCTCTTCGTGTATTCGTCGGCCGGCGCGGCGAGGATCTGCCCGGTCGCGTTCATCTCGCGCATGCGGCCGTTGCGCAGCACCAGGATGTGGTCGGCCATCTGCGCCACCACCGCCAGGTCGTGGCTCACGTACACCGCGGTGGCGCGGCGCTCGCGCACCACGCGGCGGAAGGCGCGCAGCACTTCGATCTGCGTGGTCACGTCGAGCGCGGTGGTCGGCTCGTCGAGGATCACGAGGTCGGGGTCGCCGATCAGCGCCATCGCCGCCATCAGCCGCTGCAGCTGGCCGCCCGACACCTGGTGCGGATAGCGCGTGCCGATGCTTTCCGGATCGGGCAGCGCCAGTTCGCGAAACAGCTGCACCGCTTTCGCCTCGGCTTCGGCCCGCTTGCACAGGCCGTGGATCACGGTCGGCTCGACCACCTGGTCCATGATCGTGCGCGAGGGGTTGAAGGATGCCGCCGCACTCTGCGCGATGTAGGCCACGGTGCGCCCGCGCAGCGCGCGCTGTGCGCGGGCATCGAGCGCCAGCACGTCGGTGTCGCCGATCTGCACCCTGCCCGCCGAGATGCGGCAGCCGTGGCGCGCATAGCCCATCAGCGCCAGCGCGGTGGTGGTCTTGCCGGAGCCCGACTCGCCGATCAGCGCCAGCACCTCGCCGGGCTGCACGGAGAAGCTCAGGTTGTCGACCAGCGTGCTTGCGCCAGCGCAGATGCTGAGGCCCTGGACTGTGAGTGGTGCTCCCATCAGCGTGTTCCTTTTTCGCGGGCGGCGCCGCCAGGCAGGTTGTCGATGACGAGGTTGACCGCGATGGTCAGGCTCGCGATGGCCAGCGCCGGCACGATCACCGAGGCGCCGCCCATGGCCAGCGCGCCGATGTTCTCGCGCACCAGCGATCCCCAGTCGGCGGCCGGCGGCTGTATGCCCAGGCCGAGGAAGCTCAGGCTCGCCAGCAGCAGCACGGTGTAGACGAAGCGCAGCCCCAGGTCGGCCAGCATCGGGCCGACGATGTTGGGCAGGATCTCGCGCAGCATGATGTAGAGCGTGCCTTCGCCGCGCGTGCGCGCCACGGTCACGTAGTCGAGCGCGTTGATGTTCACGGCCAGCGAGCGCGCGATGCGGTAGGCGCCGGGCACGTAGATGATGGCCGCGGTCAAGACTAGCATCGGCACCGAGGAGCCGAAGCCCGCCACCATGATGAGCGCGAACATCTTGCTCGGGATTGCCGTGAGGGTGTCGAGGCAGCGGCTGAGCGTTGCGT
Source organism: Variovorax sp. OV084 (assembly GCF_900111625.1). Classification (NCBI taxonomy): domain Bacteria; kingdom Pseudomonadati; phylum Pseudomonadota; class Betaproteobacteria; order Burkholderiales; family Comamonadaceae; genus Variovorax; species Variovorax sp. OV084. Next base: position 242,689 of record NZ_FOII01000004.1, read on the forward strand.
CGATCCAGCGGCCGCTGGCTGCTGCCAGCAGCGCCAGCACGGTGCCGGTGCCGCTGGCCACGAGCGTGGCGAGCAGCGCGACGCCGACCGTGTAGCGCGCTCCTTCGATCACGCGCGCCAGCATGTCGCGGCCGAGGTAGTCGGTGCCGAGCCAATGCGCCGCGCCGATCGGCATGAAGACGTTCGAGGTGCCCGTGGATGCCGTGCTGTACGAGAGCAGCCAGGGGCCGAAGATCGCAGCGAGCATCCAGAAGAGCAGCACCGCGAGGCCGAGCAGGCCGGAGACGCCGAAGCCTGCGAGCCAGTGCAACCGGCCGCGCTTCGGCTCGGGCAGCGGCGCGGCCGCGATGGAGGCCATGGCGTTCACAGCCGGAGAAGAGGAGGGGGAGGTGGACGATTCCATGCTTGCTGCCTCTTCTTCAGCGGTGCCGCAGCCGCGGGTTGGCGACGATGCCGCAGATGTCGGCAGCGGTCACCAGGATCAGGTAGGCGCAGCAGAAGATCATTGCGCAGGTCTGCACCAGCGGCATGTCGCGCTGCGATACGCCGTCGACCATCAGCTTGGCGATGCCCGGGTAGTTGAAGATGGTCTCGACGATGATCACGCCGCCGAGCAGGTACGACAGGCTGAGCGCCACCGCATTGGCGATCGGGCCTACCGCGTTGGGCAGCGCGTGCGCCAGCACCATGCGCATGGGCGAGGCGCCTTTGAGCCGCACCATCTCGATGTAGGGCGCCTCGAGCTGGTCGATGACGGCGGCGCGCGTCATGCGCATCATCTGCGCGACGATCACGCAGCACAGCACCAGCACCGGCATCGCGAAGGCCTGCAGCATCTGGCCCAGCGAATCGATGTCGCTGACGAAGGAAAGTGCCGGCAGCCAGCGCAGCTTGACCGCGAACACCAGCACCGCCAGCGTCGCGACCAGGAATTCCGGCACCGACACCACCGCCACCGCCGAGGTCGAGGCCAGGCGATCGAACCAGGAGCCGCGCCACACCGCCGAGGCGATGCCCAGCGCCAGCGCGATCGGCACCGAGAACAGTGCCGTGACAGCAGCCAGCAGCAGCGAGTTGGGCAGGCGGCTGGCAACCAGCTCCGACACCGGCATCTGCGTGGTGGCCGAGCGGCCGAGATCGCCCTTCGCGATGCCGAGCAGCCACTGCGCATAGCGCTTGGGCGCGGGTACGTCCAGGCCCATCTGCGCGCGCAGCGCGGCCAATGCTTCCGGCGTGGCGTCCTGGCCGAGTTGCTCCTGGGCTGCGTCGCCGGGCAGCACCGCGGTGATCGAGAACACGATCACCGACACCGCCAGCAGCGACAGCAGCGCCAGCGCTATGCGCTGGCCGAGCAGCTTGAGGATCTGTCGGTTCATGTCCGCGGGCTCATGCTTCGAGCCATACGCTCTCGGCAAAGTTGTAGCCCATGAGGCCGCCGAGCGGAATCGGCGACAGCCCCTTGAGCTTGGAAGTGTGGCCGTCGATGCTCGCCAGGAAAAGCGGAATGCCGATGCCGGCGTCCTGGTGGATCATGGTCTGCATGTCGGCGTACATCTGCTTGCGTTTGGCCAGGTCGGTCTCGGCGCGCGAGGCCAGCAGCAGCTGGTCGAACTTCTCGCTCTTCCAGCGCGACTCGTTCCAGGCCGCACCCGACTGGAAGAACTGCGTGAGCAGCACGTCGGCGCTCGGGCGCGGGTTGACGTTGCCGAAGCCCACCTGGCTGTTGAGCCAGTGGTTCGACCAGTAGCCGTCGGCCGGCATGCGCTTGATGTCGAGCTCCAGGCCTGCGCGCTGCGCGGTCTGCTGCAGCATCAGCGCGATCTCCACCGAGTAGAGCGCCGCGGGAGACGCCACCACCGGCACCTTGCCGGTGACGCCGGCCTTCTGCAGGTGGAACTTCGCCTTGTCCAGGTCGAAGGGGCGCTGCGGCAGGCCGCCGAAGTAGAAGCGGTTGGTCGGGTCGATCGGCTGGTCGTTGGCGACCACTGCGTAGTCGAGCGCGATGGTCTTCTTCATCTGCTCGCGGTCGAACAGGTGCTTCATGCCGAGCACGAAGTCCGGGTTGGCGCCGGGGCCCGCGTCCTTGCGCATCACCAGGTCGGAGTACTGGCCCGACTGGGTCACGAAGATGCCGAAGCCGGGCGTGCCCTTCACGCGTTCCACCGAGCGCGGGTTGACCGAGCCCACCAGGTCCATGCCGCCCGACAGCAGCGCGTTGACGCGTGCGCTCTCGTCGCCGATGCCGACGAACTCGATCTCGTCGAGGTACGGCTTGCCGGGTTTCCAGTAGGCCTCGTTGCGCACCACCAGCGAGCGGATGCCGGGCTTGAACTCCTTGAGCTTGTAGGGGCCGGTGCCGATGCCGGTGTTGAAGTCGGTGGTGCCGTCCTTGACGATGTGGAAGTGGAAGGTGCCCAGGATCACCGGCAGGTCGGCGTTGGGCGCGCTCAGCACCACCGTCACTTCGTTCGGGCCCGTGGCCTTCACGCTCTCGATCTGGTCGGCGAGCACCTTGGCCTTGGAGGCCGCGGCCGGGTCTTTGTGGCGCATCACCGAGAAGACAACGTCGGCGGGCGAGAGCGCCTTGCCGTCGTGGAACAGCACGCCCTTGCGCAGCGTGAACACCCAGGTCTTGGCATCCTTGGTGGTGAATGATTCGGCCAGCGCGGGCTGCGGCGTCAGGCTGCCGTCGAGCGTCGTCAGGCCGTTGTAGATCATGTTGCAGCGCGAGTAGTCGGTCTGGTTCGACTGCTTGGCCGGATCGAGCGTGTCGGTCGCGGCAGCGGTGGCCCCCGCCACCCGGATGCGCCCGCCGCGCCGCGGCGTCTGCGCGTGGGCCGACACCGCCATGCCCGCCAGGCTGCCGGCCAGCGTGGCCTGCATGCCGCCGGCCATCAGCATCGTCAGGATGTCGCGCCGCGAGGCGCCGCGTCGCAGCGATGCCATCACGCGAAGGCTTTCGTCGGGGCCGACGAGGTTTTCGAAGCTCTTGTTGCTGCTGTCGCTCATGGTGGGTGCTCCTGAGGGGCCGTGGGGTGGAAGAAAAATCGGAAACGAACGAAAGAGATGACTGCAAGCCCTCAGGCCAGTCTGTCCTTGAGCCGGTAATAGAAGCCCACCGCCGGCAGGAACCACGGCGGGCCGAAGTGGCCGGGAATGGCGGGCCACTCGCGGCCCTGCCAGGGGTTGGCGCCCGCATTGCCGCCCATCACGGCGGCCATGCGTTCACCCATGTGCACCGACATCTGCGTGCCGTGGCCGCTGTAGCCCATGGCGTAGTAGAGGCCGTCGCGTTCGCCGGCGTGCGGCAGGCGGTCTTGTGTCATGTCGACCAGTCCGCCCCAGCAATAGTCGAGCCGCACCGCGCCGAGCTGCGGAAATGTCTCGGCCAGCCCCGCGCGCAGGATGTCGCCGCTCGCGGCATCCGACTGCGGGCTGGAGACCGCGAAGCGCGCGCGCCCGCCGAACACCAGCCGGTGGTCGGCCGTGAGCCTGAAGTAGTGGTGGATGTTCGCGATGGTCGTGTAGGTGCGCCGCGCCGCGAGCAGCGCCTGCGCACGCTCGGCGCCCAGCGGCTCGGTGACGACGATGAAGCTGCCGATCGGCACGATGCGCCGGCGCAGCCAGCCGAAGCTGCCGTAGCCGCCATGGCGCGTCGCGCCCGTGGCCAGCAGCACCTGCTGCGCCGTGACCACGCCGCGCCCGGTGTGCAACCGGTGTGCATGGCCCTGGCCGATGCGTTCGATGCGGCTGACCTCGGTGGCGGTGTGAATCTGTGCGCCGTTGCGCTGCGCGGCCGTCGCCAGTCCGTGCGCGAAGCGGCCCATGTGCATCTGGCCGCTGCGCTTGTAGAGCAGGCCGCCGTGGAAGCGTTCGCTCTGCACCTCGGCGCGCACGCGCGCCGCGTCGAGCAGTTCGACGTCGCAGTCCACGCCGTCGTCGACCAGGCGTCGGGCGCTGTGTTCGAGCGCGGCCATCTGGTTCGCCCGCGTGGCGAGCTTGAGTTTGCCGTGGCGCATGAAGTCGCAGTCGATGGCCTCGTCGCGCACCAGCCGCGCCACCGTATCGACTGCCGCGTCATAAGCGTGATACCAGCCGCGCGCGCGCTCGACGCCGACCTTGGCCGCCACATCGGCGTAGTCGACGGCCAGCCCGTTGTTGACGTGCCCGCCGTTGCGCCCCGAGGCTTCTGCCGCCACGCGCTCACCGGCCTCCAGTACCGCGACGCGGGCACCACGCCGGGCCAGTGCCAGCGCCGCCGACAGGCCGGTGAAGCCGCCGCCGACGATGGCTACGTCGACCTGCGCCGGCAACTCATGTGCCTCGGGGGCGAAGGCTGGCGCCGAATCGGTCCAGTAGGAGTCGAGCTTCATGGCGTGGAGCTGGTGCTGCAAGAAAGAAAGATCAGAGGCCGACGACGCCGGGCAGGCCGCCGATGTCCTGGATCTCCGTGTAGCGGTACGCCGGGTTGCCCGGCCCATGGCCGCGATTCACGAACACCTTGTTGACGATGCCCAGGTCGTCCGCCGACATCAGGTCGTAGCGCAGGCTGGACGACACGTGCAGCACGTCTTCCGGGTTGCAGCCGAGCGAATCGAGCATGTATTCGAAGGCGGTCAGGCGCGGCTTGTAGGCCTGGGCCTGCTGCGCGGTGTAGACGCGGTGGAAGGGAGCGCCGAGCATCGCGACGTTCTTCTGGATCTGGTCGTCCGATGCGTTCGACAGAATCACCAGCGGGATTTCCTTCGCGACCTTGGCCAGGCCGGCGGCCACGTCGGCGTGCGGGCCCCAGGTGGGCACCGCGTCGTAGATCTTCTGCGCGTCCAGGTCGAAGTACTGGATCTTCCACTTGCGGCACAGACGGCGCACTGCGTTCTTCAGCACCACCTCGTAGGGCTGCCAGGCGCCCAGCACCTCGTCGAAGCGGTAGGCCGCGAAGTCGGCGATGAACTGCTCCATGTGCTCGGCCGGAATGCGATCGGCGAAGAGATCATGCGACATCTCTTTCATGCGGAAGCGCGTCAGCGTTCCGTAGCAGTCGAAGGTCACGTACTTGGGCTTGAAGGTCATGGTCTCGAATCCTTGGGTTCATTCAAACCGGTCGCCGGCCGGGTCGGGTCGCTTGCTTTGGATGGCAATTGCGACAAGCTCATTACGAATTGATTGCAGCACGCAGCCGCTCCGGAGTTGTAGGGAAAAACGTTGCCCGCCGCGACAAAGCTGCGGTTTGAAGGGGGCGTGGCGGCATGCCATGCGGTCTGCCCTCCATGCGTGCGGCGGCGCACCTCAGTGCGTCGCGGCGAAGTCGATGAGCACGCTTTTGAAGCGCAGGTTGGCCTCGACCGCCTGGCGCCCCAGGTCCTTGCCGATGCCCGATTGGTGATAACCCCCGGTGGGAATCACGAAGTCGGCGCTGCGGCCGTAGCGGTTGATCCAGACCGTGCCGGCACTGATGCCGCGCATCGCCCTCAGCGCGCGGCCGATGTCGGCGGTGTGCACGCCGCTGGCCAGCCCGTAGTGCTCGTGCGCGGCAAGCGCCAGGCCTTCTTCTTCGTCGGCGAAGGTCTGCACCGTGAGCACCGGTCCGAAGATCTCTTCGCGCACCGCGGGGTTGGCGCCGTCAACGCCCTCGATCAGCGTGGGCTGGAAGTAGGCGCCGCCCGGCCCGCCGTCGAACAGGCCGCCGCCGCAGCGCACGGTGGCCCCGGCGTCGCGCGCGCGATCGACGATCTCCAGGATGCGGCCGGCCTGCGGCGTCGAGATGATGGGCGGCAGCGTGGCCGTGTCGTCCCAGGTCGCACCCGGGCGCATCGCCGCGAAGCGCGCCGCGATGCGCTCCACCAGCGCCTCGGCAATGCCGCGCTGCACGATCAGCCGCGACCCGGCCACGCACACCTGCCCCGCGTTGCCGGTGATGGCGCCGGCGATCATGCCGGCCAGGCGGTCGATGTCGGGTGCATCGTCGAACACCAGTTGCGGGCTCTTGCCGCCGAGTTCCAGCGTTACCGGCTTGGGGCCGGTCATGGCGCAAGCGGCCATGATGGCGGCGCCGGTGCGGGTGGAGCCGGTGAAGGTCATCTTCGATATCAGCGGGTGCCGCGAGAGCGCGTCTCCAGTGATGCGGCCATCACCCTGCACGACGTTGAAGAGCCCGGACGGCACGCCGGCCTCGATGGCCAGCTCGGCCAGCCGCAGCGCCGACCAGGGCGTGAGCTCCGATGGCTTGAGCACCACCGCATTGCCGGCCGCGAGCGCCGCGCCGACCTTCCACGACACCATGACCAGCGGAAAATTCCACGGCGTGATCGCACCGATGACGCCGTAGGGCTCGGCCACCACCATGCCGAGGTGGTCGTGGCGCGTTGCCGCGACCTCGCCGCCGAGCTTGTCCGCGTACTCGGCGAAAAAGCGCAGGCCCTCGGCCGTGAATGGAACGTCCCACGCGATGGCGTCGCGCACCGGCCGCGTGGAGCACACGGCTTCCAGCGGGCCGAGATTTGCCGCATCGGCCTCGATCAGTTCAGCCCAGCGGCGCATCACGCGAGCGCGTTCACGCGGTGCACGGCGTGCCCAGTCGCTGTGGCGCCAGGCATTCCATGCGTCGCGCACGGCGGCGTCCACCGTGTCGGCGTCGGCCAGTGGAAGCTCGGCATGCGCCTGCGCATCGGAGGGCCTGTGCACCACGATACGGCCGGCGTCGGGCACGAGGCGCCCACCGATGAAATGGCCCGAAGGCACGTGGATCTGTCGCGGGTCGAAGGCTTGCATGGGCGTAGGTTGCGAGAACACCGCAAGAGCGGCGATCGATCCTAGGCAGGTTGGCACAGCATTTGTATGCGTACGCAGGCACCGCACCGCAGCGAATTGCAAAACCCGGGCACGTTGCAGCCGAAGCTTGCAAGTTGCAGTGAACGTCGATTTCGGTCTGGCACCGTGCGCCGATGTCGTCCAAGATGGAAGGAACATCCTCTTCGCTACCGAGACCTTTCAATGCCCGATCAGACCCCGAATGCACCCACCGGAGACGGCGTGGTGCTGAGACCGATGACGCCTGCCGACCTGCCGTTCGCACAGGCGCTGACCGACCTGTTGCGCTGGCCGCATCGGCTGGCGGACTGGGCGCAGGTGTTCGCGCATGCCGAGGGCATCGTGGCCGAGCGCGACGGCGAGATCATCGGCTGTGCCCTGCGCTGGCTCTGGGGCGAACGCCACGCCACCCTCGGCCTCGTGGTCGTGACGCCAGCCTGCCAGGGGCGGCGCATCGGGCATCGCCTGATGAGCGCACTGCTCGACGGCCTGGAAGACCGCACGGTGCTGCTGCATGCCACCGCCGAAGGTCGCGGCCTCTACGAGCGGCTGGGGTTCGTGCGCACCGGCGAATTGCGGCAGCACCAGGGCATCGCGCAGTCGGCGCCGCTGGTGGCCTTGCAGCCAGGCTGGCGTCTGCGGCCTGCCGGTGTTCACGAGGCAGCAGCGCTGCAGGCCCTCGACGCGGCGGCGCGTGGCATGCCGCGCGATGCATTGATTGCCGACCTGCTGTCCACCGCCGATGCCTGCGTGGTGCTCGACCATGACAACGAACCGCGCGGCTTTGCGATGCTGCGTCGCTTCGGGCGCGGGCATTCGATCGGGCCGGTGGTTGCGCCTGATGTCGACGGTGCGAAGGCGTTGGTCGCGCATCTGGCCAGTGTGAATGCCGGGCACTTCACGCGCATCGACATCGACTTCGACAGTGGGCTGTCTGAGTGCCTGGAGAGCATCGGGCTGCTGCGTGTGGATGCGCCTACGACGATGGTGCGTGGTGCGCCGCTTGTCACTCCGGCGGGTGGTCCTTCGCTCTTTGCCATCGTTACTCAGGCTGTTGGATGAGCGCTTGCTGTTCGGGGTGCGATCACGCCGACGGGAGTACCCGGTGTCATTCGCACGCACCCTGAACGTGTTCCCAGCTGAGTCCAGTCAATCATGAAAACTACCTTCCTCTACAAATCCGACCCGGCAAGAGGCCGCCTGTGGGCCGAAGTGTTCAGCCGCCGCGCCCCCGACATCGACTTCCGCATCTGGCCCGACATCGGCGACCCAGCGCAGGTGCGCTTCCTCGCAGCCTGGGAGCCGCCGGAAGATCTGGCAACGCGCTTTCCCAATCTGGAAGTGCTGTTTTCTTCCGGCGCGGGCGTCGACCAGTTCGACTTCGCAGCGCTTCCGGCCTCGTTGCCAATCGTGCGCATGGTGGAGCCCGGCATCGTGCGCGGCATGGTCGAGTACGTGACGCATGCTGTGCTTGGCCTGCATCGCGACATGCCGCAATACCGGCGCCAGCAGCAGGAGGGCCTGTGGAGGCCGCTGCCCGTGCGGCCCGCTGGTGAACGGCGCATCGGCGTGCTCGGATTGGGCTCGCTCGGGCAGGCCGTGCTGGCGCAGCTTGTTGCGCTGGGCTTCGACTGCGCAGGGTGGAGCCGTTCGCGGCACGAGGTCGACGGCGTGCAATGCCATGCCGGCGCCGATGAGCTGCCGGCCTTTCTGGCGCGCACCGACATCCTCGTGTGCCTGCTGCCTCTGACCGATTCGACACGCGGCTTTCTCGATGCGCGGCTGTTTTCGTTGCTGCCCACGGGCGCCGGGCTGGTGCATGTGGGGCGCGGGCCGCAGCTTGTGGATGCCGACCTGCTGGCCGCGCTCGCAAGCGGGCAGATCGGCGATGCGGTGCTCGACGTGACCGACCCCGAGCCGCTGCCGCTGGAGCACGCCTTCTGGCGCCATCCGCGCATCCAGCTCACGCCGCACATCGCGAGCATGACGCAGCCGCTGAGCGCGGCGGAAGTGGTGCTCGACAACCTCGAGCGCTTCGAAGCCGGCGAGCCGATGCTCGGGCTGGTCGATCGCGCGCGTGGGTATTGAAGACGGGAAGAAGGAAGACCGACCGCACGATCTGCTGCGTGCCATGCACACAACCGCAGCCTGCTTTGTGCGGCACCCCCAAAGCAGCACCACCTCGTGCGGTGCGCCGCCTAAGCTGAGGGCATCGAAAGCTCCTTCGCTCTCGCTCCCTCCAACACTGCCATGACGCACCCCACCGCATTGCCCCACCAAGCCGCGCTCGACGCAATCGACCGCGCGCATCTCATCCACCCCGTCTCGCCCTGGCGCGTGCACGAGCAGCGCGGCCCCACCGTGCTGTCTTCGGGCCGTGGTGCCTGGCTGACCGATGGCAACGGCCACGAACTGCTCGACGCCTTTGCGGGCCTGTGGTGCGTGAACGTGGGCTACGGGCAGGAGAGCGTGGTGCAGGCCGCCACCGAGCAGATGCGCAAGCTGCCGTACGCGACCGGCTACTTCCACTTCAGCAGCGAGCCGGCCATCCGCCTTGCTGAAAAACTGGTGCAGATCACGCCCGCCTCGCTGACCCGCGTGTACCTCACGCTGGGTGGCTCCGAGGCGGTCGATGCCGCCGTGCGCTTCATCGTGCAGTACTACAACGCGACCGGCCGGCCGTCGAAAAAGCAGTTCATTTCGCTGGAGCGCGGCTACCACGGCTCGTCGTCCACCGGCGCGGGCCTCACGGCGCTGCCGGCCTTTCATCGCGGCTTCGACCTGCCGCTGCCCACGCAGCACTACATTGCGTCGCCCTACGCCTATCGCCATGCCGACGGCGCCGACCCGCAGGCGCTGATCGCCTCGTCGGTCGCGGCCTTGCGCGCCAAGGTGGCCGAGCTGGGCGCGGACAACGTGGCTGCCTTCTTCTGCGAACCCATCCAAGGCTCGGGCGGCGTCATCGTGCCGCCCAAGGGCTGGCTGAAGGCCATGCGCGAGGCCGCGCGCGAGCTCGACATCCTCTTCGTCGTGGACGAAGTCATCACCGGCTTCGGCCGCACCGGTCCCATGTTCGCCTGCGAAGCCGAAGGCGTGGAGCCCGACCTGATGACCATGGCCAAGGGCCTCACGGCCGGCTACGTGCCGATGGGCGCGACCATGATGTCGGAGAAGGTCTACGCCGGCATCGCCGACGGCGCGCCCGAGGGCGCCTCCGTCGGCCACGGCGCGACCTATTCGGCGCACCCGGTCGGCGCCGCTGTTGCGCTCGAAGTGCTGCGGCTCTACGAGGAAGGCGGCATCCTTGCCAACGGCCAGCGCGGCGCGGCGCACTTTGCCGCCGGGCTCGATGCGCTGCTCGCGCATCCGCTGGTGGGCGATTCGCGCCACCGCGGCCTGCTGGGCGCGCTGGAGCTGGTGAGCGACAAGGCCAGCAAGCGCCGTTTCGATGCGGCGCTGGGGCTGTCCGACCGCATCTTCGCCGCCGGCTACCGCAACGGCCTGGTGTTCCGCTCATTCGGCGACCACATCCTCGGCTTTGCGCCTGCGCTCACCTTCACCGAGGACGAGTTTGCGCAGATGTTCGCGCGGCTGAAGAAGACGCTCGACGAAGTGCTGGAAGCACCCGACGTCCGCGCCGCGATGGCGGCCTGAGCGAACAGGCACGCAAAGCCCGCAAGACCGGCGGCCAACGACGCAGAATCGGGCTTTCTCTCGTTATCAGGCACCGCCATGTCAGAAGCTTTCAAGATCGACCGACTCGACCTTCGCATCCTGGCCCAGTTGCAGAAGAACGGGCGCATGACCAACGTCGACCTGGCGGATGCGGTGGGGCTCTCGCCCAGCCCCTGCCTCATTCGCGTGAAGCGGCTGGAGCAGGCCGGCTACATCGCCGGCTACGGCGCGCACCTTCGGCTCGAGAAACTCGGCGACACGCTGACCGTGTTCACCGAGGTCACGCTGTCTGACCACCACCGCGAGGACTTCGTGCGCTTCGAGGCTGCGATCCGCGAGGTCGACGAGGTACTCGAATGCCACCTGGTCAGCGGCGGCTACGACTACCTGTTGCGCTTTCTCACCCGCGGCGTGAATCACTACCAGGAAGTGATCGAAGGGCTGCTCGAACGCAACATCGGCATCGCGAAGTACTTCAGCTACATCGTCATCAAGTCGCCGTTCATCAAGACGCACTGTCCGATCGAACGGCTTTTTCCTCACGAGCGCTGACCGGCGCCTTCGACCGTCCATGCCTGAACCAAAGCCTCGCTTCCAGCCGCCAGCCCGCTTCGTGCGGCTCGCGGAAACCGACCGGCCCGCGCTGACCCTGCACATCGACGGCGAAGCCCGCACCGCGCTGGCCGGCGACACGCTGCTGGTGGCGCTGCTGAGCAACGGACGACGCGTGCGCGACAGCGAGTTCGGCGACGGGCCGCGCGCCGGCTTCTGCCTGATGGGCGCCTGCCAGGACTGCTGGGTGTGGACACCGGCCGGCGAGCGCCTGCGCGCCTGCTCGACGCCGGTGGAAGAGGGCATGTCGGTGTTCACGCGCCCGCCGGCGGACCACTGGTTGCCGACACCGGACCTGCAGCAGTCGCTGGCTCGCCATGCGCCGGAGGGTGGGGCATGAGCGGGGCGCCTCCTTCTTTTCCTTCTGCTTCGCCACGCATCGTCGTGGTCGGCACCGGCCCCGCCGGCGTGCGCGCCGCGCAGGCGCTGGTGCGCGCTGGCGTGCGGCCCATCGTCGTCGACGAAAGCCGGCGCGACGGCGGCCAGATCTACCGCCGCCAGCCCGAGGGATTCAAGCGCCCTTATGCCAAGCTTTACGGCACCGAGGCCGAAAAAGCGCAGGCGCTGCACAGCGACTTCGACGCGCTGCGCGACCATGTCGACTACCGCGGCGACACGCTGGCCTGGAACGTGAGCGAAGGCGCGCTGCATGTCGTGCATGCCGGCGAGCCGCAGACGCTGCCCTTCGATGCCTTGCTGGTGTGCAGCGGCGCGACCGATCGGCTGATGCCCGTGGCGGGCTGGCACCGCGCCGGCTGCTACAGCCTTGGTGCTTCGCAGATCGCGCTGAAGGCGCAGGCCTGCGCCATAGGTTCGCGCGTCGTCTTCATGGGCAGCGGCCCGCTGCTGTACCTCGTGGCCTCGCAGTACGTGCAGGCCGGCGCGCGGGTGGCAGCGGTGCTCGACACCGCACCGGCCGCCAAGCCCTGGGGCGCCGTGGCCGGTTTGCTTGCAAGACCGCGGTTGGCACTGCGCGGGCTCGCGCTGATTCGCGGCCTGCGCCGCGCGGGCGTGCCGGTGCTGCAGGGCGTGGCGCCGCAGCGCATCGACGGCGACGACAGCCTGGGCGTGCAGGCCGTGGCCGTGCGCGATGCCCAGGGGCGCGAGCAGCGCTTCGAGTGCGATGCCGTGGGCCTCGGCTGGCACCTGCGCGCCGAAACGCAGCTGGCCGACATTGCTCGTTGCGACTTCGAATTCGAGCCGCTGAGCCGGCAGTGGCTGCCGCGCATCGACGCCGATGGCCGCAGCAGCACCAAGGGCGTGTACCTGGCGGGCGACGGCGTTCGCATCCTCGGCGCCGATGGTGCCGAAGCGGCCGGCCGACTGGCAGCGCTCGCCGCGCTGGCCGATCTCGGCCATGCACCGGGCCGTGCGCTCTACGACGCCGAGTCCGCCGCGTTGCGTCGCACGCTGGCGCAGATGAATCGCTTCCGCGAAGGCCTGGCGCGTGCCTTTCCATGGCCGCATGCACAGGCTGCGGCACTGCCCGACGACGCGGTCGTGTGCCGCTGCGAGGCGGTGACGGCAGGCGAACTGCGCCGCTGCGTCAACGAGATGGACAGCCATGAAGTCAACCGCGCCAAGGCCTTCAGCCGCGTCGGCATGGGGCGCTGCCAGGGCCGCTTCTGCGGCCACGCCTCGGCCGAGATCGTGGCGCAGGCCAGCGGCGTGCCGGTGCAACTGGTGGGGCGTTTGCGCTCGCAGGCACCCGTCAAGCCGCTGATGATGAACACGCGCGAGGTGCAGGCATGAGCGATACGACGACCACCACCGACGTGCTGGTGCTCGGCGGCGGCCTGATGGGCACCACCGCCGCCTTCTTCCTGCGCCGCCAGCATGGCCTGTCGGTCACGCTGCTCGAACGCGAGCTCGTGGGCCGCCAGGCCAGCGGCACCAACTTCGGCAATGTGCGCAGGCAGGGCCGCGCGCTGGCGCAGATGCCGCTGGCCAACCGTGCGCGCGCCGTCTGGGGCCGCGTGAAGGAACTGCTCGGCGAAGACCTGGAGTTCGTGCCCTACGGCCACCTGCGCGTCTGCTACACAGAGCAGCAGGCTGCGGTGCTGGAGCAGCACGCGAAAGACGTGAGGCCGCTCGGCCTCGATCTCGAACTATTCGATGCGGAGCATCTGCGCCGGCGCTGGGGCATCTTCGCGCCCGGCATCGTGAGCGGATCGCTGTCGCCGAACGACGGCCACGCCAACCCGCGCCTGGCCGGCCCGGCCTTCGCACGCGCCGCGCGGCGCGCGGGCGCGAACATCGTCGAGCAGGCCGAGGTGATGCAGGTCGAGCGCGATGGCGCGGGCTTCGTCGCCCACACGGCGGACGGCCGGCGCTTTCGCGCGGCGCAGCTTTTTGTAGCCTGCGGCGCGTGGTCGAACCGCATGGCCGAACAGTTCGGCGAAGCCGTGCCGATGGATGCGCGCGGGCCGCAGATGGGCGTGACGGAGCCGCTGCCCTACGCCATCGGGCCGTCGATCGGCATCTCTTCGCCCATCGAGCACGAGGGCCTGTACTTCCGGCAGATCGCGCGCGGCAACATCGTCTTCGGCGGCGGGCTCAAGGGGCCGGCGCATGCGCAGCACATCCGCGCCTACGTGAAGCCCGACAACGTGCTGCGCCAGTTGCGCGAGCTGCGCCGCTTCGTGCCGGCCTTCGAGCACGTGCAACTGATCCGCGTGTGGAGCGGCATCGAGGGCTACACCGCCGACTGGCAACCCGTGATGGGCCCGAGTGCCCGCGTGCCGGGCCTGCACTATGCCTTCGGCTTCAATGGCGAGGGCTTTGCGATCAGCCCGGGCGTGGGCGAGACGATGGCCGAGCTGATCGCAACCGGCCAGACGTCGACGCCGATCGAGAGCTTCTCTATCGGCCGGTTCGCGAATGAGCTGACGAAGCAGGCGGCCTGAGGCCGCTGCTGCCCGCTACTGCGCCATCACGACGAAGACTTTGCGCAGGGTCTCGTGCACATGCCACTCGCCGGTGGTGTGCGCCGGAAAGAACAGCGTGTCGCCCGCGCGAATCTCCAGCGCGGCGCCATCGGTCGGCGTGAATGTGCAGGCACCGGCGAGGATGTGCATGACCTCGGCGTTGGCCAGCTGGCGCTCGAAGCGGCCGGGCTCGCATTGCCAGATGCCGCTCTTGTTGTCACCTGCGCCGGCGAGCTCGACGTCGATGCCGCTCAGCCGGCAGGGTGGCTGACTCAGGGGGCGTGCGGGCGTGCCCTGGTCTTGCAGGCCGCCGATGGTGGCCGACTGGCGAAGGATGGTGATGCCCATGGTGCTCAACGTCCGGCCTCGACCGCATCGGCCAGTTCGGCCAGCGTGTGGAAGTGGTAGTCGGGCACGGTGTGCTTCGACTCGATGGTGCCGCCCGAACCCTTTTGTGCATGCCGTCGCTCGATCCAGCAGGTGGTGATGCCCAATTGCTTGGAGATGCCGATGTCGTGGTACTGGCTTTGCGCCACGTGCAGGTTGTCGGCCTGCTTGTAGCCCCAAGCGCCTTCGAAGCGGCCGCGGGCATAGGCGAAGTAGCGCGCGTCGGGCTTCTCGCACAGCGCGTCGTCGCAGCTCAGCAGCATGTCGAAGGGCGAGCCCAGGGTCTTGTCGAAATGCGCCAGTGCCCAGGCTTGCGCATTGGTCATCGTCACCAGCTTGAAGCGCTTGCCGAGCCGCTTCAGCGCTTCCACCGAATCGGGGAACGCCGGCCATTGCGCGACCGAGTCGCGCAGGCCCTGCGCGATGGCGTCGGTGTCGGGCAAGCCAAGCGCCGGCGCGACGGCGTGCCAGCAGCGCTCCAGGTCGTCGGGGTACCAGCCGGCATTGCCGTCGGCACGCGCGCGCCGGTAGGCGGCGAGGAAGTCGTCGTCGCTCACGTCGGCATCGGGCGCCGCGCTGCGCAGGTAGGCGAGCATGCCGCCCTCGAAATCGATCAGCGTGCCGACGACGTCGAAGGTGAGGACCTTGAAATCTTGCAGGGACATGGAAAAGCTCCGAGGATGAAGAAGAGGACTTCATCGAGCATAGGTGCGCACCCTGCGGGCGCGGGCCCGAACTTGGGCCGCGTCACGGCACAGGATGCGGTTGTCGGCGCCGCGGTGGCATCTTCTTGCGCGGCAGCGCTCAGTTCTCGCCGACGTGGCCCTTGTGCTGCGGCAGGTCGTCCGTGATCGTGAACCACGGCGCCTTCGAGTCGACGAAGATGTGCGCGGTCGGGCGAATCGCTGGCGCATCGACCAGCGTGCCCAGGGTGACGTGCACGAACTGGCCGTCGCGCACCACCGAATAGAGCAGCGAGCCACACTTTGCGCAGTGAATATCGCCCGCGTCCTTCTTGCCGTAGATCATCACCGCGTCTTCGCCCTGCGTAATGGCGAGCTTGCCGCGCTCGATGCCCGCGAAGGGCTTGAAGGCCGAGCCGGTCGCGCGCCGGCAGTCCGAGCAGTGGCAGTTCAGGGCGTAGGCGAATTCATCCGCCACCTTGTAGTGGACGGCGCCGCAGAGGCACTTTCCCGCGAGCATGCGGCCGATGAAGAAGCTGCCTCAGCCCGCCAGGCCCACGAACACGTTCTGCACGTCGTCGTTCGCGTCGATGGCCGCCAGGAAGGTTTCGACTTCTTCCAGGTCTGTCGCGCTCAGGCTCGCCGGATCGACCGGGTTCTTGGGCTTGTAGCCCAGCTTGGCCGATAGCACGGTGAAGCCCTGGGCCGGCAGCGCGCGGCTCACGAGGTCGAGGTCGGTGGGGTCTGTCAGGAAGACCGCGGGGTGGCCTTCGCTGACCGGTTCGAAGTCTTGGGCGCCGGCTTCGATGGCGGCCACTTCGGGGTCGGCGTCGGGTTTGGCGGGTTCGGCTTCGATCATGCCGACGTGGTCGAAGTCCCACGACACCGAGCCCGAGGTGCCCAGCTGGCCCTTGCGGAACAGCACGCGCATTTCAGGCGCGGTGCGGTTCACGTTGTCGGTCAGGCACTCGACCATCACCGGCACGCGGTGCGGCGCGAAGCCTTCGTACATCACATGCTCGAAATGCACGGCCTCGCCAGTGAGGCCCGCGCCTTTCTTGATGGCGCGGTCGAGCGTGTCCTTGGGCATCGAGGCCTTGCGCGCCTGCTCCACGACCAGCCGAAGACGCGAGTTGGAGGCCGGATCGGCGCCGTTGCGCGCGGCCATCATGATTTCCTTGGCGAGCTTGCTGAACAGCCGGCCCTTGGCATTGGCCGCCAGATCCTTGTGTTTCGCTTTCCATTGGGCGCCCATGTCTGTTTCCTTGAATGTGTGTTGTGCGTGCGGCCGTGTCTGGCAGGCTCCTGGCTTTGCAGAAAGAAGGGCTGGATGACCGGATCGGGGCGACTACTGTAGCCTTCTTCCCATGACTGCTGCACACGAAAACCAGTACCCCACGCCGTTCGAGTCCGGCAACGGCAACCAGACCACCACCTGGGCCGAATGCATCGCCTTCTACGAGCGGCTGGCCGGGCAATTTCCCGGCGTGCTGCGCTGGGGCGAGATCGGCGTGTCGGACACCGGCGTTCCCCTTCACGCCGGCGTGGTCACTGCCGACGGCGTGTTCGATCGCGACACGCTCAAGCAGCAGCGCCGCCCGGTGTTCTTCAATAACAACGGCATCCACCCCGGCGAGCCCGAGGGCATCGACGCCTGCATGGCGCTGGTGCGCGATTTCTGCACGCAGCCCGGGCGGTTGGCGGCGCTGGGCGACACGGTGTTTTTGTTCATTCCCGTCTACAACGTGGACGGCTGTATCAACCGGCAGAACACCTCGCGCGTGAACCAGCTCGGGCCCGAATCTTTCGGCTTCCGCGGCAACGGCCGGCACCTGGACCTGAACCGCGACTTCATCAAGTGCGACAGCCTGGCCGCGCAGGTGTTCAACCGCTTCTTCACCGCGTGGGACCCGGATGTGATGGTCGACACCCACACCTCCAACGGCGCGGACTACAGCTACACCATGACGCTGATCCCGACCCAGCCCGACAAGCTGGGCGGCGGGCTCGGGCAGTTCCTGCGCGAAAGCATGCTGCCTGCGATCTACGGCGATATGGCGCAACGCGGCTGGCTCACCTGCCCGTACATGAACCTGCTGGCCGAGACGCCCGACGACGGCATCGAGGACTTCCTCGACCTGCCGCGCTTTTCCACCGGCTATGCGGCGCTGCACCACACCATCGGCTTCATGCCCGAGACCCACATGCTCAAGCCCTTTGCCGACCGCGTGGCTTCCATGCGGACGCTGGTCGATGTGGTGCTGGAATTCACCGTCGCGCATGCGGCGCAGATTCAGAATCTGCGCCGCGACGCCAAGGCTGCTGCAGCGCAGCAGGCGCGCTGGCCGCTGACATGGCGCAACGACCGCAGCCGGCCGGCGAGCCTTCGCTTCAAGGGCTATCGCGCGGTTCGCACGCCGAGCCGGCTCGGGAACTACGAGCGCCTGGCCTACGACCGCAGCCAGCCCTGGGAGAAAGACATCGTGCACTTCGATCGCTGCGTGGAAGACCTGGCGGTCGCGGCGCCCAAGGCCTACCTGGTGCCCCAGGCCTGGCGCGAAGTGATCGAGCGCCTGCAATGGAACGGCGTCGAGCTGCGGCGCCTGGAAGCGGACCAGTTGTTCGATGCAGCCCGGGTGTACCGCGTGCAGAGCGTGACCTCGCGCGCGAGCGCCTACGAAGGCCACATGTTCCATGACCAGCTGGTGCTCGCCACGCACACCGAGCGCTTCCAGGCGCGCGTGGGCGACGTGCTGGTGCCACTGGACCAACCCAACGCCCGCTACGCGGTCGAGACGCTGGAGCCCGAAGCCCACGACAGCTTCTTCCGCTGGGGCTTCTTTAATAGCGTGCTGGAGAAGAAGGAGAACTTCTCGGCCTATGTCTTCGAGGACACCGCGCTGCGCATGCTGGAGGACGAGCCCGCGCTGAAGCGCCAGTTCGAGCAGTGGAAGGCGGACAACCCCGAGAAGCTGTCTGACCAGCAGGCTGTGCTGGGCTTTCTCTTTGCGCACGGCCGGCGCCATGCGGAGCCGGGGTGGCGGCGCTATCCGGTGGTCGGGCTGATGTAGGCAGGTCGCGGCGCGGACAGCAGTTTTTTCCAAGTCCCGGCGGCGCATTGCGTCTAGGCTGCGGTCATCCTTCAACTCCTTTGGAACGACCAGACATGCGATCCAGCGACGCGCAACAGAAGACAGATGCCTTTCACCGGCTGCACGCCGGCCCTGATCCATTGGTTCTCGTGAACGCCTGGGACGCCGCCAGCGCCCGCATCGTCGAGCGCGCCGGCGCAAGCGCCATCGGAACCACCAGCGCGGGCATGGCCTGGTCGCTTGGCTACGCGGACGGCGAGCGCATGCCCGTCAGCGAGCTGATCGCAGCCTGCGAGCGCATCTGCCGCGTGACGGGAGTGCCGGTGAGCGTGGACATCGAACAGGGTTACGGCGACAGCACGCAGGCGGTGGGCGACGTGGCAAGCGCGCTGATCGGCATGGGCGCGGCCGGCATCAACATCGAGGACGGCACACGGCCGGGCACGCGCGAGCTGGCGGCGCCCGAGGTGATGTGCGAGCGCATCGCCGCCATCCGCAAGCTCGATGCGCGCTTTTTCATCAACGCGCGCACCGACGTCTACTTCGTGCCCTGGAACGACCCGGTGGCACGATTCGAAGAGGCGCTGCGCCGCGCACAGCTTTACGCGGCGGCGGGCGCGGACGGCGTTTTCGTGCCCGGCATGTCCAATCTTGAAGAAATCGAGCGGCTGTCTGGCGCGCTGAGCCTGCCTGTGAACGTGTACGCGGGCTATGCCGGCGCACCCTCGGCCGATGGCCTGGCACGCGCCGGTGCACGGCGCATCAGCCTGGGCTGCGGCCCGCTGCAGTCGGCGCTGGGGCTTGTGGACCGCATCGCCAAGGAGGCCTTCGAGCATGGCCGCTTCGGCACGATGGGCGAGGGCATGCTGTCGGTTGGCGAGATCAACGGGCTTTTTGCCGCCACTGCCTGAGCTCCTTGGCCCCATGGCGCGTTCGGGTACAGTGGGCGCCCCTTGCCGCAGCCGACCCCGCCCGAAACCAGTTCCCCGCACAGCATCCGCCTCGAGGCGGTGACGCTGGTGCGCGGCAACCAGCATGTCTTCGAGGGGCTGACGCTCAGCCTGCAGGAGACGCGCATTGGCCTGATCGGCGACAACGGAGCCGGCAAGAGCAGCCTGTTCCGCCTCATCAGCGGACTCGATCAGCCGCAGCAGGGGCGCGTGGTCGTGCATGGCTGCGACACGCAGGCCGACCGCAGGCAGCTGTCGAAGCACGTGGGGCTGATGTTCCAGAACCCCGACGACCAGATCATCTTTCCGACCGTGGCCGAGGAACTGGCGTTCAGCCTCACGGCGCGCGGTGAAACACGGCAGGCGGCGCGGCAGCAGGCGCGCGATTTTCTTGCGCAGCGCGGGCTCGAAGCCTGGGCCGGGCGCGCCGTGGGCGAGCTGAGCCAGGGGCAGCGCCAGCAGGTGTGCCTGCTGGCCTTGCAGATCAGCGAGCCCGCCACGCTGCTGCTCGACGAGCCCTTTGCCAGCCTCGACCTGCTGAGCCAGGCGCGATTGGCCGCGCAGCTCGAGGCGAGCGACCACCAGATCCTCGTGTCCACGCACCTGCTCGAACACGTCTACGACTTCGAACGCGTGCTGTGGCTCGAACAAGGCAAGGTGCGCGCCGACGGGCCGGGCCGCGAAGTGTGCGAGGCCTATGCCGAGAACGTGCGCGAGCGCGCTGCGGCAGAGCGGGGTCGCCATGCGTAGCCTCTATTCGGAGCAGCCGACGTGGATGCATGCGATTGCGGCGTGGGTCAAGCTCGCGGTGCTGTCGGTGTGCGGCACGCTGCTGGTGCTGGTCGAGCGGCCGGTGCATCTGGCCGTTGCCTGTGCGGTGGTGCTGCTGATCTTCGTCTCGCTCGGGCCACCTGCGTGGCGCCGGGTGCGCATGCTGGTCGGCGTGGCGGTCGCTGGCGGGCTGATCGTCGGCTTCCACTGGGCGATGGGCACGACCCCGCTCGGCGTGGCCAGCGCATTGCGCCTTGCCAGCGCGGCCACGCTCGCGCTGATGCTCACGCTGACCACGCGCTTCGAAGACCTGCTGGCGGTGCTCGAAGCGGTGCTGCATCCGCTGCAGCGCCTTGGCGTGCCGACCGAGCGGATCGCACTGGGCCTTGGCCTGATGCTGCGCTTCGCCGAAAATTTCTATGTGCAGTGGCAGCGCCTCGACGACGCCTACCGCGCGCGTTCAGGCCACGGCGGCGGCCTGCGGCTGCTGGCGCCGCTGACCATCCGCACGCTGCAGACGGCGGAGCGCGTGGCCGATGCGCTGGCCGCGCGGCTCGGGCGCTGAGCTTCCTTCCTTTTCCTAGATAGCGATTGCCATGACCACCACTTCAGGCTCCCTCACTTCGTCCCGCTCCCTGTCGTACATCGCGCTGTTCGCAGCGCTGATGGCGGTGTTCGGCCTGATCCCGAAGATCGACCTGCCGTTCGGCGTGCCGATCACGCTGCAGTCGCTGGGCGTGATGCTGGCGGGCTGCCTGCTCGGGCCGCGCCGTGGGTTCCTGGCGATTGCGCTGTTCCTGCTCGCGGTGGCACTGGGCCTGCCGCTGCTGCCCGGCGGCCGCGGCGGCCTGAGCGTGTTCGTGGCGCCGGCCGGGGGCTTCCTGTTCGGCTGGATGTTCGGGGCCCTTGCCTGCGGCTTGCTGATGCGCCTTGCCGTGCGTCGCATGGCCGGGGCCACGGGCGTGGGGCTGCTGGTTGGGGCTTTTGTGTCGTCGGTGGTCGGCGGGATCGTCGTGGTCTACGGCTTCGGCATCGTCGGGCTTTCGTTGATCGCCCATATGTCGCTGCCGCAGGCCGCGCTGGCCATGCTGGTGTTCATTCCCGGCGACCTGATCAAGTGCGGCATCTGCGCGATGCTCGTGCAGACGGTGATGCGCGGCATGCCGGGCTGGCGGCTCGACCGCGACTGAGCTACTTGCCGCGTCGCCTGAACACGGTGGCCGAGAGGTAGTCCTTGCGCGGGCCGTGGACCGTGTGGCGGATGGCGAAGGAGCCGTCCGCCAGAAAGCGGTAGCTGCTGTCGTAGGTGTCGGGCGTGCACAGGTGCGTGGCCGAACCGGCGAGCGCATCGCCGTCGCGCATGATGCCGATGGCGTGGAACAGGCGCGGCGGGGTTTCGGCAAAGTGCACCACGAAGCCGCCCGGGGCGCGCTCGAAGAGGTATTCGCGGTGGCCGTCGAATTCCTTGCCGTCGGCAAGGCGGATCCGGCCCTCTTCGCGGTACTTCAGCATCCCTGTCTCGAGCGGCGTGAGCACGGCTGTGCCGGTCATGGAGGCCTGGCCCTCGATGGTTCGTTCCAGGTCCCATGCACCCACCAGCCTGTCGAAGACAGTGTCCGCAGTGCCCCAGGGGGGCGGGGGTGGAAAGGCAGGGGCCGGCGCGCTCATGCAAAGACTCTACGACAAGCCCTGATCTCCCTTTGGAGCAGCTGATTGTTTCCACTTCGTGAACGCCGTGGTTCTTTTCTCTAAGGGTTTTTACTTAGACAACGGCGCACAATTCATCTCACAGACCGGCCCCAAAGCCGATCTGGGTGAACAGGGCCCCGAGCGAGGTGGCCGCCCCCGGAGGGACGGTGACCCACCCAAGACCGGTTCGAAATCATCCAAAGAACTGAAACGAATTGAAGGACATCCAAATGACCGCCTCTAAGCTCCTCTCCGCTATCTCCATCGCCCTGCTGGCCGCTGCCGGTGCCGCACACGCTGAAACGTATGAAGGCGTGCACCAAGTGACCTCGGCCGCCAGCCGCGCCGACGTTGCCGGCCAGGCCGTGGTTGCAGCCCATAGCGCCAACCCCTATGCCACCGGCGCCGACGCAGGCCCCGCTCGCGTGACCGTCTCGACGACCAGCCGTGCCGCCGTTCGCGCCGATGCAGTTGCCGCTGCACACAGCGCTGACCCTTATGCCGAAGGCGCTGCCGCTGGTGTCGCACCGGTCGTGGCAAGCACGGTCGACCGCGCCGCGGTGCGTGCCGCAGCCCGCGCTGCCGCTCGCGGTGACGCACTGCCGCTGTAATCACTCCCCCGACAGGGGCTGAGACAAAAGGCCGGGCCATGCGATGCATGGCCCGGCCTTTTTGCGTCTGGCTTGCTGCGCCTGGTCAGCGCGCGGGCAGCGGCCGCAGCGCGGCGATGAGGAAAGGCGCGTTGTCGTCGTCGGTCGGGTCGTGCAGTTCGACGAACCATTGCGCGGCGTTGCCGTATCCGGAGCCTGCGCTGAGTTCGCAGGCATAGAGCAGCCGCCCTGCCCGCGCATCCTCCCGGGACGCGATGGCTTCATCGCAGCACTCATCGACCAGCGACCCCGTGCCATCGGGCGCATCGACGAGGGACCGTCGCATCAGCCGCATGACGATGCGTTCCGGCGCCACCGTGCGTTCGCCTTCCCGCGCAATGGGCACCGTCGCGCGCAGCCGCAGTTCGAACGGCTCGCCGACGCGAAAGCCTTCCCCGCGCTCCAGCGATATGTTCTCCAGCGCCACGCGCACCCGGCGGCGCTCGCGCAGCCTCGTGACGACGAGCAGCACCGCCGACACCGAGAAGACCCCGAAGAACGGCAGACCCACCGCCAGCCAGAGCCATTGCCAGCCACCGGCCAGCGCCCAGGTCATTGCCTGGAAGCCGAAGACCGCCATGAACACCAGCACCGCGAGCGCGACCAGCCATGCGGCCCAGTCGGCGGCCGACTTCGGCGCGCGCTCCGTGGCCTGCGGCGCGCGCGAGGTCCATTCGGTGGGCAGCCTTTCGTCGTCCGGCTGGGCGATCGGGTCGATGGATGAATGGCGCTGCAGCATGAAGAGCCGCCGAGCATAGCCAGTCGCGCAGCAAGCAGGCAGCACCACGCCGGTGCGGCCCCCGGCCATGTGGCGGAGCTGCCTTCGCCAAAAGGCGCATTGCCTTGCCACGGCGCATCCTTCATGATTGCGCGGCGCGGAAGGGGTGGCCGCAAGACTTCATGCTTTCGCATTAGTGCGTCATCGTGGTGCGGCCGGGTGAAAATACGAGCACGCTTCCGTAAGGAAAAAAGAAAGCATGATCCCGTTGCAGCCGAGGCGGCAACCCAACACGCATGGCCCTTACTCTCGACCCCGAAGACACGCGCGGACGCATCCACGACCTGGTGTGGAGCGGCTTTTATCCCGACGCCGATGTCGAATGGCTGATCACCGACGAGTACCTCGATCCCGATGAGATCACCGCCGAAGACCGGGCCTGGGTCAAGGCCGAGGCCGCAAGTGCATGCGCCGCCAAGCGCGCGGCCGAGGCCGGGTGGCCCGCGCAGACCGAATACGACCGGCTCGAAGCCGTGTTCGCGCAGCTGCGCAGCGAAAAGATCATTGCGCTGCATCGCGCAGGCAACACGCTCGCCGATGGCCACGACGACGTGCGCGAGCAATGGCGCGCCGCGGGCCGCATGGACTCGGGTATTCGCGGCTGCTGCTTCTATCACGCGCAAGACCTCGATGCGGCGGTGCGCACCGGCCGCCTGCACCTGGCCTTCAGCGGCGGCATGATCCCCGAGATCGAGCAGCGCGAAGCCAACACCGTGGTGGTGGGCCACCGCATCGCCGAGCTGCTGCGTGCGGCCGGCTTCGGCGTGCAATGGAGCGGCAACATCGACCAGCGCATCGAAGCCGACCTCGGCCAATGGCGCAAGCGCGGCCCCTCCGCGTGAGCGTGCAACAGGCCTGGCAGCCGCCGCGCCGCATCGACGCGATCGATTTCTGGCTGCGCTCGCGGCTGCTGGCCACGGCCCATGCGTTGCGCGAGACACTGCGGCCTTCGGCCCGGCGCTGGCACGGCGGCGACAGCGCACTGGCCGACGCGCCGGTGCTCGCGCAATACCGCACTCCCTTGTGGTCCGACGGCCGCGCCGAAGAATTTCCGCTCGTGGCCGGCAAGGTGCAGAACCTGCGCGTGGCGCGCCGTGCCTTCGATGCCATCGAGGTGCCGGCAGGCGAAGTGCTGAGCTTCTGGCGCCAGCTGGGGCGGCCGGGCGCATGGCGCGGCTTCGTGCAGGGCCGCGAGCTGCGCGGCGGCTGCGTGGTGCCGACGCTGGCCGGCGGGCTCTGCCAGCTGTCGAACGCGCTCGCCACCGTGGCGGTGCGCGCGGGCTTCGAGCTGGTCGAGCGCCACGGGCACACGGCGCGCATCGAGCAGGCCGGCGCGGCCGACGGTGACGCGGTCGATGCGACGGTGTTCTGGAACTACGTCGATCTCAAGCTGCGCGCAAAGCATGCGTGGCGGCTCGAAGTGGAATTGACCGACAGCGAGCTGGTGCTGCGCATCCGCGCGCGTTCTGCGCTGGCGGCACCGGCTGCGCCAGTCGTGCTGCGCCGAACGTATGACGACGCGGGCGCAGCACTGCCATTGGCGCGCGGTTGCCTGAGTTGCGAACAGACCTCCTGCTTTCGCCATCGTCCCCAGGTCGACGTCGGCCCCGAGGGCCGCGCGGCGGTGTTGGTCGATGGCTGGACGCCGGAGTTCGCTCGCTACCTGCGAGAGGAACATCCACACGCGCAGCGCCTGCAGCCGGCGCCGCTGCGGCTTGCGTTCTGGCGTCTGCCCGCGACCGGCTGGCACCGTGAGACAGCAGTGCCCGCGCAGACACTGTGGGCCGTGAGCTTGCGTCGCGCGCTGTGGCAGCGGCTCTGGGCGCGGCATGCAGGCCGGAGGCAGGCGAGCCTGATCGACGGCCAGCGCTGGCTCGCGCAAGCCTTGGCAAGCCGACTGACGCCGGAGCACACCGAACTGGTGGTCGAGCAGGCTCTGCTGCCGCACCTGCAGCGCATCGGTGCGCTCGACGGGCGCCGCGTCACCGTGCTGGCCAGCGCGTTGCCGATGGCCGAAATCGAACATCGGCTCGATGCCGCGGCCCGGCACTGGCCCGGTGACGGAACGCTGCGCGACTTCCGCGCAGATCCGTCGCTGGTGCGCGCCGAGACGCTGGCGCTTGCCCGCGCGAAGGCCGTGGTCACGCCGCATGCAGATGTCGCCCGGCAGCTCGCCAAGCTGGCACCGCAAGCAGCATTGACGCGGTTCGACTGGATGCTGCCCCCGGTCAAGGCTGCTGCTTTCATCGAACGCAGGGGGCCGCCGCTCGTCGTGTTCGCCGCAAGCGCACTGGCACGCAAGGGCGCGCGCGAACTTGCCGCGGCGCTGCAAGGCTGGCCGTACCGGCTGCGCGTGCTGGGCTCGCCTTCGGATGACGCGCAGCTCTGGCGCGGCATCGCGCACATCGAACACATGAACTGGCAAGGCGACTGGCTGGCCGGCGCCAGCGTCGTCGTGCTGCCCGCGCACGTCGAGCACGCACCGCGCGCGGTGCTGCGCGCCGTGGCGGCCGGGGTGCCCGTGGTGGCCTCGACCGCATGCGGCCTCGCAGGCTCGACCGGCGTGCGCGAGGTAGCACCGGGCGACGTCAAGGCCCTGCGCGCCGCATTGCAGGCTGCTTGCATCCCCTGAACGGAGAGGACAGATGGCATCGATCGAACAGGCCCGCGCGGCGCTGGCTTCCCATGGCGCGCTGGCGCCGCAATCCGCCGCCGAGCATTGGCGCGGAGAGATCCCTCTGCCGGCCGCCATCGAAACCTTCTACGCACAGGTCGGCCCGCTCGGCGAGTGGATCAACGACCGCGTGGGCCATGCGGGCCTCACGGTGCCGACCGCTGGCAACCCCTTCAGCATTCCGACGCTCGCGCGCCTGTGGGAGCTGCAGGCCGGCTACCGCTGGCACGGCATCACCGGCGAGCGCATTGCCGACTGGCCCGATCACTGGCTGGTGGTGGCCGACCAGGGCGCGGACCCCTTCATCTTCGACCTGAACACAGGCGCGATACAGTTCGCCCGGCATGGCGAGGGTGTGTGGAAAGACGATGCACCGATCTTTGCCGACATCCTCGAGATGGCCGCGTGCCTCGGCACTATCGGCCACGTGTGGGACGAGGCGGGCGAGGACATCTTCATGGACGACGATTCCGTCAACCCGGTGCACCGCGCGCGCCTGATCGAGCGGCTCACGCCGCTGATTGGCGCCAGCGAGGCCGGCGACATCGCGGACCTGTTCGACTGGTAGTCAGCTGGCGCGCCGCAGGAAAAACAATACGGGAGCAGCACTTCAATGACCATCGACCTCCAGACGCTCAAGTGCGGCGAATGCGGCAGCAGCGTGCTCAAGCGCACCGGCCTCAACGAATACACCTGCGACCACTGCGGCTCGGTCACGCTGGTGGAAGACAACGTGTCCGACCGGCTGGAGCGCGTGCTCAACCAGGTGAAGAATGAAGCCGGCCGCCGGCTCGCGGCTGAAGAGGCTCTGAGGCAGAAGCTGATGCTGCGCAAGGTCGGCATAGCCATAGCCATCCTGCTGGGCGTGGTGCTGGTGTTTCGCGTGGTCGGGCTGTTTCTCTTCGACTCCCGCGACGCCGCGTCCGGTGCACCGCGGTCCGTGGTGGCCGCTGCGGTCGACCGCACCATTCCCGTCGATGGCCTGAAGCTCAACGAGCCGCGCCAGGTGCTGGTGGGCAGCGGCAGTTCGGCCATGCCCAAGCTGCTGGTGGTGGCGCGCAACGAAACCGGCAAGTCGCTGTCGCGCGCGGGCATTCGCGCCACGTACTACGACGGCGACAGCAAGCTCGACGAGCGCAGCGAGATGCTGCCGGTGTCCGTGCTGGAGCCCGGCGAAAGTGCGCCCGTGTTGATCGACATGCCCAGCGGCAAGAACGTCACTCGGCAGGAGCTGCGCGTGCAGAAGCTGGCCGAGCCCTACAGCGCGGTGCAGGGGCCGCGCATGGCCTTCTCGCGCGTGCGGCTCATCCAGCAGGGCGAGCGCGTGCGGCTGGTGGGCCGCATCGCCAACGACCGCAAGGACGCCACGGTGCTCGGCGGCTTCGAGGTGCTGGTCACGCTGTACGACGACGCGGGGCAGGTGATCGGCTTCGGCCACGGCTACGGGCAGGCCAACGAGATCCAGCCGGGCACGCGGACTTCGATGGACGTGAGCATCGCGCGCTTCGGCCGCGCGACGGCCATTGCGGCATGGGACTACCGCATCGGCTACAGCACGGTCGAGTCGTCGGGCACGCGCACGCCGGTGCTGAACGCCGACCGCGTGATCCGCACGGTGGGCGGCCCCGAGTCCTTCAACCCCGAGCTGCGCCTGGGCACCGACGACCTGCTGGCCGACGACAGCGAGCGCTTCGACGACAAGCAGCTCGAACTGCTGCCGCTGGTGGACGGGCGCAACAACATCCAGCAGCGGCTGTTCCTGGGCGAGCTGGTGAACCGCAGCACCGATGCAGTGGTGCTCGCGCCGGGCGGCGTGATCTCGCGCTTCAGCGGCAGCAAGGCGCATGGCACGACCAACATCGCGGGGCTGGCGTATCTCTATCCGGGCGAGCGCTTTCCGATCTTCCTCGAGCCCGAGGACATGGAGCGCATCACCGCGACTCGCATCGAATGGAAGCCGATGCGCCGCGCGGCATTGCCGGGTCCGCGCAAGCCGCTGGAGGTGAAGGTGACGGGCACCAAGGCCGAAACCGGCAGCGTGCTGCTCAACTTCAGCCAGCGCTTCAACTACAAGAGCGTGGAAGTCACGGGCAGCGTGAAGAACCCGGGCACGGGCATCGTCGGCAAGGTGCGGCTGTGGGTCAGCCTGCGCGACCGCAACGGGCAGCTCACGGGCTTCAAGCTGGTGGAGAACCTGCCGGCCATCGCGCCGGGCGAGAGCGTGCCGTTCCAGGTGAACGTGGAGCAGAACGGCCGCGACTTCGCGAGCGTGACGACGCTATACCAAACCGAATAGCCCCTCGGGCGACGGCGTTGGGCGGTTCGCGCCATGATCGCGCCCATGATTCCGTTATCGATCCTCGACCTTTCCCCGATCACCGAGGGCAGCGACGCCGCGCAGTCGTTCCGCAACTCGCTCTCGCTGGCGCAGCATGGCGAGAAGCTGGGCTACACGCGCTACTGGCTGGCCGAGCACCACGGCATGCCGGGCATTGCGAGCGCGGCCACTGCCGTGCTGCTGTCGCACGTGGGGGCGGGCACTTCCACCATCCGCATCGGTGCAGGCGGCGTGATGCTGCCGAACCATTCGCCGCTGGTGATTGCCGAGCAGTTCGGCACGCTGGAATCGCTGTACCCGGGGCGCATCGATCTGGGCCTGGGGCGCGCGCCCGGCTCCGACCAGCGCACCGCGCGGGCCTTGCGGCGCAACCTCGAATCGGACGCGGACCAGTTTCCGCAGGACGTGATCGAGCTGATGGACTTCATGTCGAAGACGCCGCAGCAGCCAGTGCGGGCCGTGCCCGGCGCGGGGCTCGAAGTGCCGGTGTGGATCCTCGGCTCCAGCACCTTCGGCGCGCAGCTCGCGGCGCACCTGGGGCTGCCCTACGCCTTTGCCTCGCACTTCGCGCCGCAGCAGATCATGCAGGCCATCCAGATCTATCGCGAGACCTTCAAGCCGTCGGCACAGCTGCAGAAACCGTATGTGATGCTGGGCTTCAATGTGTTCGCGGCCGACACCGATGAAGAGGCCGAGTTCCGCGCCACCTCGTGGCAGCAGGCCTTCGTGAACCTGCGCAGCGGCCGGCCGGGGCGCCTGCCGCCGCCGGTGGAAAACTATCGTCAGAAGGTCGGGCCCGCGGAGAACGCGCTGCTCGACTCGGTGCTGTCGTGCTCCGCGGTGGGTTCGGTCGAGACGGTGAAGAAGGGCGTGGAAGCGTTCGTCGCGCGCACCGGTGCCGACGAACTCATGATCACCTCGCAGGTGTTCGACCACGCTGCCCGGCTGCGCTCTTATGAGCTGCTGGCCAACGCGTTCGGACAGGCGCCGAAGCAGTAAAGCTCAGGCCCGCTTGCGGGCTTCCTCGTCCACGAGGTCCTTCTTCGAGAGCTTGCCCACGGCGGTCTTGGGCAGCTCAGGCCGGATCTCCAGCGCGCCGATCATCTCGTGCTTGCCGAGGCGGTCCTTCAGGAAGGCCTTGAGCGCATCGAGCGTCAGTTCGCTCGCGCCTTCCTTCAGCTTCACGAAGGCCTTGGGCGACTGGCCGCGGTACTCGTCGGGGATGCCGATGACGCACACCTCGGCCACCGAGGGGTGCTCGTACACCGCCTCTTCCAGCACGCGCGGGTAGACGTTGTAGCCGCCGCACAGCAGCATGTCCTTGGTGCGGTCGACGATGTAGAAGTAGCCGTCGGCGTCCATCTTCGCGACGTCGCCGCTGCGGAAATAGCCGTCGGCCGTCATCGACTCGGCGGTTGCCTTCGGGTTGTTCCAGTAGCCCTTCATCACGTTCGGGCCCTTGATGCACAGTTCGCCCGGCTCGCCGAACGCGGTGACGTCCTTCGCCGGATCGTCCAGGCTCACGAGCTTGATGCGCACCTGCGGCAGCGGCATGCCGCACGAGCCCGCCTTGCGCACGCCGCGTGCGGGCGTGAAGGTGCCCACGGGCGAGGTCTCGGTCATGCCCCAGCCTTCGTTGAGGTGGCAGCCGGTGAGCTCGAAGAAGCGCTGCTCCACCTCCACCGGCAGCGGCGCGCCGCCAGAGCCGCAGAACTTGAGCGAGCGCAGGTCCATCTCCTTGGCCTTGGGGTGCGCGAGGATCGCGGTGTACATCGTCGGCACGCCGGGGAACACGCTGATCTTGCTGGCCGCGAGCTCGTTCATCACCGCGTCGACATCGAAGCGCGTGTGCAGCACCAGCGCCGCGCCCAGGCGCACGCCGAGCAGCATCGCGGCGCTGAGCGCGAAGATGTGAAAGAGCGGCAGCACGACCAGGAAGCGTTCCGCCCCTTCGGCCAGGATGGGCGGGTCGCCCTTGGTCGACTCGTAGTACTGCGCCGAGGCCGACGTGAGGTTGGCGTGCGTGAGCATCGCGCCCTTGGGCAGGCCGGTGGTGCCGCCGGTGTACTGCAGCACCACGATTTCTTCGGCGAGGTCGCCAATCGGGTGGGTCTTGTGCGTGCCTTCGCTTTTCAGCAGCTCGGTGAAGCGCACATGCCGGTCGTCGGTGGGCACGGGAGCGATCTGGCCTGCGCCCTGCAGCTGGGCCTGCACCTTGTCGCCCATCGCGCCGTAGTCGCCGAGGCTGCCGACCACGAGCTTTTGCAGGCGCGAGTTGTCGAGCAGGCGCGCCATCTGCGGGTACAGGTTGACGAGGTCCAGCGTAATGAGGATGTCGGTGCGGCTGTCCTCGATCTTGTGGGCCAGCACGCGCTCGGCGTCGAGTGGCGAGTAGTTCACCACCGTGCCGCCGGCCTTGAGCACGGCGAAGAAGGCGATCGGGTAGTGAGGCGTGTTGGGCAGGTAGAGGCCGACGTGCACGCCAGGCTTCACGCCCAGGTCTTGCAGGCCCTTGGCGGCACGGTCGACCGCGGCGCCGAGCTGGCGGTAGGTGATGGCCTGGCCCATGAACTCGACGGCGGAGTGGTCGGGCCAGCGCTCGACGGCCTCGTCGAGCATCTGCTGCACCGGCTTCACGGGCAGTTCGGCGTCCCAGCGCATGCCGGGCGGGTAGGCGCGTGTCCAGGGGGTGTTGTCGCCGGAAAGGGCGGCGGGGGAGGGGGTGGCCATGCGTCTTGTCTCCGCTGTGCTTTGCGGCACTTTAGCGCCGGCCTTTCGCATCGTGGGGCGGTAGCTGACAAGCCGGCGACAGGGGTTTTCCCGATTTCCCACACACGGGAAGCCCCTACCGCCGGGCTGGGACAATGGCGGGCTTATGGCAAAGCAACGGATCGTGGTGGGACTGAGCGGCGGAGTGGACTCCGCGGTCACGGCGCACCTGCTCAAGCAGCAGGGGCACGAGGTGGTCGGCATCTTCATGAAGAACTGGGAAGACGACGACGACAGCGAATACTGCTCGTCGAACATCGACTTCGTGGACGCCGCCAGCGTGGCCGACGTGCTGGGCATCGAGATCGAGCACGTCAACTTCGCGGCCGACTACAAGGACCGCGTGTTCGCCGAGTTCCTGCGCGAATACAAGGCCGGCCGCACGCCGAACCCCGACGTGCTGTGCAACGCCGAGATCAAGTTCAAGGCTTTTCTCGACCACGCCATGCGGCTGGGCGCTGAGAAGATCGCCACCGGGCACTATGCGCGCGTGCGCCTGAACGAGGCCACCGGCAAGCACGAGCTGCTGAAGGGGCTCGATCCCTCGAAAGACCAGAGCTACTTCCTGCACCGCCTGAACCAGGCGCAGCTGTCGAAGACGCTGTTCCCGGTGGGCGAGCTGCACAAGACCGAGGTGCGCCGCATCGCCGAGGAAATCGGCCTGCCCAACGCGAAGAAGAAGGACTCGACTGGCATCTGCTTCATCGGCGAGCGGCCGTTCCGCGATTTCCTCAACCGCTACATCTCCAAGGAGCCGGGCCCGATCAAGGACGACCGCGGCCGCAAGCTGGGCGAGCACCAGGGGCTGAGCTTCTACACGCTGGGGCAGCGGCAGGGGCTGGGCATTGGCGGTGTGAAGGAGAAGGGCGCGCAGCGCGGCTCGGGCGACCACTCGCCGTGGTTCGTGGCGCGCAAGGACGTCGAGAAGAACACGCTGTGGGTGGTGCAGGGGCACGACCATCCGTGGCTGCTGTCGTCGGTGCTGAAGGCGGATGATGCGAGCTGGGTCTCCGGCGAGGCGCCGGTGCCGGGCGGCTACGGCTCGAAGGCGCGCTACCGGCAGGCCGATGCGGCTTGCGAGATGGATGCTGGTGATGCCGCTGCGTTCGGCTTGCGCTTCGGCGAGCCGCAGTGGGCTGTGACGCCGGGGCAGTCGGCCGTGCTCTATGACGGCGAACGCTGCCTTGGCGGTGGCGTCATCGTCTGACTATTCAGGGCGCTGACCGCACCGATTCGTCGACGTGGACTAGATCCAGCGGGTGGCGTTTGCCGGCCAGATGGTCTTCGATGCACTGCAGCAGCAGCGGGCTGCGATGCCGCGCCACGCTGGCGCGGATTTCGTCCGCCGTCATCCAGATGGTGCGCACGATGCCTTCGTCGAGCGGTCGGCCTTCTTCGAATGCACCCAGGATGCCTGTGAAGGCGAAGCGCATGTAGGTGGTGTCTTCGCCGCGCTCGGCCAGCGGGCGGGAACGCGCCATATAGACACCGATGAGCGCTGTTGGCGTGAAATGGTGGGCGGTTTCTTCGAGGGTTTCGCGCGCACAGCCCTCGGCCGGGGATTCGCCGGGGTCCAGGTGGCCTGCGGGTGTGTTGAGCCGCAGGCCGTCGCTGGTCTGCTCCTCGACCAGCAGGAAGTGCCCGTCGCGCTCGATTACCGCAGCCACGGTGACGTTGGGTTTCCAGCGCGGGCTTGCCATGGGAGTTACCGTGTTTTGGGCGCTTATTTCAGCACGTAGCCGCTGAAGCGCCAGACGCGGTCGCTGTCGAGGTGAAAGCTCACGAGTTCGCGCAGCGTGCCGTCAGGCTTGTTCGTGAAGCGGGTCTCGTATTCGACGCTGACGTACTGGCCGGCCGTCTCGCTGTCCGCGTCGGCCACGACCTGGCGATTGACTGCCACCCAGGTGCGCATCTGCGGTGCGCCAATTGGGGCGCGGCTCCTGGCGACTTGGCTGGTGAAGTCGGCGCGCGTCACGCGCTTGCGGGTGGCCGGGGTGGCGCCGTCCCACAGTTCGCCGGCCTTGCCCTGGTCGATCATCTGGATCGCCAGCATGCCGCCGCGCACCATGTCGCTGGCTTCGACCTCCTGCGCAGCGGCCGGGCTGAACCAGCTCCAGAACAACGTGGCGGCGAGCAGCAACCGGATCATCGAATTCATTCGTCTCATTCCTTGTGGCGCAAGCACATGACGGCGGGGTGCCGTTGGAGACTGTAGCGTGCCGGAGATTCCCGACTCAGCGCGCGCTGATGCTGGACAGGGCATCGGCTTCGATTGTTTCCAGCCGGTAGCCCAGGCCGTAGATGGCCAGCAGCAGGAAGCCGTTTGCGGGGCGCAGGTCGAGCTTGGTTCGCAGGCGCGAGACATGGGTGTCGAGCGAGCGCGACAGCGCCTCGATGCCCAGGCCCCAGACGGCCTCGTGCAGGTGCTCCCGCGAAAGCAGTCGCCCGACGTTCTGGAACAGGAACAGCGCGAGCTCGTACTCCCGGTTCTTCAGCTCGACCTGCACGCCGCGAACCTTCAGAACGCGCGAGGGCGGATAGAAGTGGTAAGGGCCGAAGACCAGTTCCATCTCGTGCTGGGCCGGGTAGGACCGGCGCAGCAGCGCGTTCACACGCGCTTCGAGTTCGCCGGCACGGGTGGGCTTGACCATGAAGTCGTCCGCGCCCGCGTTGAGGCCTTCGACCATGTCCGCCTCGTCACGCTTGTCGGTCACGAAAAGAATGGGAAGCCGGCTGTTGAGTTCGTGACGGATGGACCTCACCACGTCCGGGCCCTCCATGTCGGACAGGTTCCAGTCGAGTATCAGCAGGTCGAAGGTCTGCCGGCGCATTGCCTGCAACAGCGCTTTTCCTTCCGTGTAGGGATGGCACTCGTGCTCGAGTGCCGCCATGGTTCGATTGATTCGCTTGAATTGATCTACACCGTCATTGAGTACCGCGATTCGCATTCCATCCCCTTCTTCCTCCCCTTCGTCAGTCTCTGTGAACTGGCGATTGGGCTGAAGTGTATCTATCTGCGACTAACGTAAAGTTTTTGAATTGCAACTAATGCACGCAAATCGAGGTTTTCAGTTCACTTGTTAACGAAGTTAACGGCAGTTGAATACAAATCGAGATCCTGAGTGGAAGGCGTTATGGGTGGACATCGACAACTGCTCGCTGGACAAACCGCCTGGAGTCCGGCCTGCGCGAGGTTGGACACGTGCCGCGGTCTTCGCGAGGCGGCTATCGAATACCCGAATTTGCTATCAATTGAATAGCGATGCCGACAGCATTCATCGGCACTTTGGGGTCAAAACCACAGAGCGTTTTGGCGACGGCGGGCGGCTGTAATCTTGCTGTAAGCTCTGCCCGCATTCCCTGTGCCCCCTTGCTCTGAGGAGATCTCTATGCTGATAGGCGTGCCCGCCGAGACACTGGCTGGCGAAACCCGCGTGGCTGTTACACCTGAGACGGTGAAAAAACTGGTCGCCTCAGGGCACTCCATACGGGTGCAGTCGGGGGCCGGCGTTGCAGCCAGCGTCACCGATGCCGCGTACCAGGCCGCAGGCGCCGAGATCACCGACCAGGCCGGGGCCTTCTCCGCCGACATGGTGCTCAAGGTGCGCACGCCCACCGATGCCGAAACCGCGCTGCTGAAGTCCGGCGCCGTGGTCATCGGCATGCTCAATCCCTTCGACGCGGCCGGCCTGCAGCGCCTGGCGGCTGCAGGCGTCGTCGGGTTCGCGCTCGAAGCCGCACCGCGTACCACCCGCGCCCAGAGCATGGACGTGCTCTCGTCGCAGGCCAACATCGCCGGCTACAAGGCCGTGATGATCGCGGCCGACAAGTACCAGCGCTTCTTCCCGATGCTCATGACGGCGGCCGGCACGGTGAAGGCCGCGCGCGTCGTCATCCTCGGCGTGGGCGTGGCGGGCCTGCAGGCCATCGCCACGGCCAAGCGCCTGGGCGCTGTCATCGAGGCATCCGACGTGCGCCCCAGCGTCAAGGAGCAGATCGAATCGCTCGGCGGCAAGTTCATCGAAGTCTCGTACGACACCGATGAAGAAAAAGAAGCCGCGGTCGGCGTCGGCGGCTATGCCAAGCCGATGCCCCCGAGCTGGCTCGCGCGCCAGCAGGTCGAAGTCGCCAAGCGCGTGGCGCTGGCCGACGTCGTCATCAGCACTGCCCTCATTCCGGGCCGTGCCGCGCCGACCCTCATCACCGAGGACATGGTCAAGTCGATGAAGCCGGGTTCGGTGATCGTCGACATCGCCGCAGGCAAGGGCGCGGGCGGCGTGGGCGGCAACTGCCCGCTGTCGGAAGCCGACAGGACGGTGGTGAAGCACGGCGTGACCATCGTCGGTGAAACCAACCTCGCGGCGCTCGTGGCGGCCGATGCCTCGGCGCTCTACGCGCGCAACGTGCTCGACTTTCTCAAGCTCATCGTCACCAAGGAGGGCGCGCTGAAGATCGACCTCGAGGACGACATCGTCGCCGCCTGCCGCGTCACGCAAGACGGCCAGGTCACGAAGAAATAACGCCCGCCGAGGAGAAGAACATGGACATCGTTTCGCACACAGTCATCAACCTGATCATCTTCGTGCTGGCCATCTACGTCGGCTACCACGTCGTGTGGACCGTCACGCCAGCGCTGCACACGCCGCTGATGGCAGTGACCAACGCCATCTCGGCCATCGTGATCGTGGGCGCCATGCTGGCGGCCGCACTCACCGACACGCCGCTGGGCAAGACCATGGGCGTGCTGGCCGTGGCGCTGGCCGCGGTGAACGTCTTCGGCGGCTTCCTCGTCACGCGGCGGATGCTGGAGATGTTCAAGAAGAAAGAAAAGAAGGCCGTCGCACCGAAGGCTGAAGAGGGAGCCGCCAAGTGAGCATGAACCTCGTCACGCTGCTGTACCTCGTTGCCAGCATCTGCTTCATCCAGGCCCTCAAGGGCCTGAGCCATCCGACCACCTCGATCCGCGGCAACATCTTCGGCATGACTGGCATGGCAATCGCCGTGCTGACCACCGGCGCGCTGATCTACAAGCTCGCCAGCGGCAACCTCAACGGCCTGGCCTACGTGCTGGTCGCGCTGGTGCTCGGCGGCGGCCTCGGCGCCTACATGGCCAACAAGGTCGAGATGACCAAGATGCCCGAGCTGGTCGCCTTCATGCACAGCATGATCGGCC
This sequence comes from Variovorax sp. OV084, assembly GCF_900111625.1. Classification (NCBI taxonomy): domain Bacteria; kingdom Pseudomonadati; phylum Pseudomonadota; class Betaproteobacteria; order Burkholderiales; family Comamonadaceae; genus Variovorax; species Variovorax sp. OV084. Next base: position 278,664 of record NZ_FOII01000004.1, read on the forward strand.
TGGCCGCGGTGTTCATCGCGGTGGCCGCAGTGGCCGAGCCGCATGCCTTCGGCATCGCGATCAAGGGCGACCCGATCCCGAGCGGCAACCGGCTCGAGCTGTTCCTGGGCGCGGCCATCGGCGCCGTTACTTTCAGCGGCTCGGTCATCGCCTTCGGCAAGCTCTCGGGCAAGTACAAGTTCCGCCTGTTCCAGGGCGCGCCGGTGCAGTTCGCGGGCCAGCACATGCTGAACCTCGTTCTGGGCCTGGCCACCATCGGCCTGGGCCTGGTGTTCGTCTTCACCGAAAGCTGGCCGGCCTTCTTCGCGATGCTGGCGCTGGCCTTCGTGATGGGCGTGCTCATCATCATCCCGATCGGCGGCGCCGACATGCCGGTGGTGGTGTCGATGCTCAACAGCTACTCGGGGTGGGCGGCCGCGGGCATCGGCTTCAGCCTGAACAACGCGATGCTGATCGTGGCCGGTTCGCTGGTGGGCTCTTCGGGTGCGATCCTGAGCTACATCATGTGCAAGGCCATGAACCGCTCGTTCTTCAACGTGATCCTGGGCGGCTTCGGCGGCGAGGCGGCCACGGCCGGCGGCGCGGCCAAGGAGCAGCGCCCGGTGAAGACCGGCAGCGCCGACGATGCGGCCTTCGTGCTCGGCAATGCCGAGACGGTGGTGATCGTGCCGGGCTACGGCCTTGCAGTCGCACGCGCGCAGCATGCGGTGAAGGAACTTGCGGCCAAGCTCACCGAGAAGGGCATCACCGTGAAGTACGCGATCCACCCGGTGGCGGGCCGCATGCCCGGCCACATGAACGTGCTGCTGGCGGAGGCCGAAGTGCCCTACGACCAGGTGTTCGAGATGGAAGACATCAACGGCGAGTTCGGCCAGGCCGACGTGGCGATCATCCTGGGCGCCAATGACGTGGTGAACCCCGCCGCGCACACCAAGGGCAGCCCGATCTACGGCATGCCGATCCTGGAGGCCTACAAGGCGAAGACCGTCATCGTGAACAAGCGCTCCATGGCCGCCGGTTATGCCGGGCTGGACAACGAGCTCTTCTACATGGACAAGACCATGATGGTCTTTGGCGATGCTAAAAAAGTAGTGGAAGATATGGGCAAGGCCATCGAATAGGCCGAAGGTCCCTGCCCGCACGGCGGGCGAGTTCTTCGCGGCGCCACTTCGAGCGCCGTTTTCGTTTTCAACAAGTCCGACTTCCCGGAGGAGACAAATCCAATGACCGATCGTCCCTGGCTCAGCAGCTACCCGCAGGGTGTGCCCGCCGATATCGATGCCTCGCAGTACCCCTCGCTGGTCGCGCTCATGGAAGAGAGCTTCACGAAGTACGCAGACCGCACGGCCTACAGCTTCATGGGCAAGGACATCAGCTACGCGGAGACCGACAGGCAGAGCAAGGCCTTCGCGGGCTACCTGCAGGGCCTGGGCCTCGCCAAGGGCGACCGCGTGGCGGTCATGATGCCCAACTGCCCGCAGTACCCGATCTCGGTTGCGGGCATCCTGCGCGCCGGGCTGATCCTGGTCAACGTGAACCCGCTGTACACGCCGCGCGAACTCGAGCACCAGCTCAAGGACTCCGGCGCGAAGGCGATCATCATCATGGAGAACTTCGGCACCACGCTGCAGCAATGCATCGGGGCCACGCCGGTCAAGCACATCGTGCTGGCCTCCATGGGGGACCGCCTCGGCTTCCTGAAGGGCGCGCTCGTCAACTACGTGGTGCGCAACGTCAAGAAGATGGTGCCCCAGTTCAACCTGCCGGGCGCGGTGCGCTTCAACGACGCGCTCGACAAGGGCGCGAGCGCATCGCTCAAGCCCGTGGCCATCGGCCCCGACGACGTGGCGGTGCTGCAGTACACCGGCGGCACCACCGGCGTGTCGAAGGGCGCGGTGCTGCTGCATCGCAACGTGATCGCCAACGTGCTGCAGTCCGAGGCCTGGAACGAGCCGGTCATGAACAAGGTGCCGGCCAACGAGCAGCCCACCAGCGTGTGCGCGCTGCCGCTGTATCACATCTTCGCGTTCACGGTCGGCATGATGCTGAACATGCGCACGGGCGGCAAGCTGATCCTGATTCCGAATCCGCGCGACATTCCCGGCGTGCTGAAGGAGCTGTCGAAGCACACCATCCACAGCTTCCCTGCCGTCAACACGCTGTTCAACGGGCTGGCGAACCACCCCGACTTCAACACCGTCAACTGGAAGAACCTCAAGGTCTCGGTCGGCGGCGGCATGGCGGTGCAGGCCGCGGTCGCGAAGCTCTGGCTCGAGAAAACCGGCTGCCCGATCTGCGAAGGCTACGGCCTGTCGGAAACCTCGCCGTCCACCACCTGCAACCCGACCAACAGCACCGCCTACACCGGCACCATCGGCCTGCCGCTGCCGAGCACCTGGCTCAAGCTGCTCGACGACGACGGCAACGAAGTGCCGGCCGGCGAGCGCGGCGAAATCGCCATCAAGGGCCCGCAGGTGATGGCCGGCTACTGGCAGCGCCCTGACGAGACCGCCAAGGTCATGACGCCCGACGGCTACTTCAAGAGCGGCGACATCGGCGTGGTCGACGAGCGCGGCTACTTCAAGGTGGTCGACCGCAAGAAGGACATGATCCTGGTGTCGGGCTTCAACGTGTACCCGAACGAGATCGAAGACGTGGTTGCACTGATTCCGGGCGTGCTCGAATGCGCGGCGGTCGGCGTGTCCGACGACAAGACCGGCGAGGCCGTGAAGCTCGTGATCGTGAAGAAAGACCCTTCGCTCACCGAGGCGCAGGTGCGCGAATACTGCAGAGCAAACCTTACGGGTTACAAGCAGCCGCGAATCGTAGAGTTTCGTAGCGACATGCCGAAGACGCCGGTCGGCAAGATCCTTCGCCGCGAGCTGCGCGACGCCAAGAAGTAAGCGCTGAAGTAAGGGTTCGGCCCGGGTAGGGCCACGGCATCGATCTTGCATATTCGCGGGTCGATGTTTCGATTCCTACTGACCCGTGTGAGCCTGCTGGTGCCGACCTTCATCGGCATGACACTGCTCGCCTTCTTCCTCATCCGGCTCGTGCCGGGAGACCCCATTGAAACCATGGCCGGCGAGCGCGGGATCGACCCCGCGCGCCATGCCGAACTGCGCACCGCCTACGGCTTCGACAAGCCGGTGATCGTGCAGTACGGCATCTACATCGGCCGCGTGCTGCACGGCGACCTCGGCAAGTCGCTCATCACGCAGGACACGGTGATGAGCGAGTTCCTCGCGCTCTTTCCGGCCACTGTCGAGCTTGCGGTCTGCGCCATTCTTTTCGCGCTGCTGCTGGGGTTGCCGGCCGGCATTCTCGCGGCGGTGCGGCGCAATTCCATCTTCGACCACGGCGTGATGGCCACATCGCTCACCGGCTATTCGATGCCGATCTTCTGGTGGGGACTGCTGCTCATCCTGTTCTTCTCGGTACAGCTCGGATGGACGCCCGTGTCGGGGCGCATCGCGGTGCAGTACTACATCGAGCCCGACACCGGCTTCCTGCTGATCGACTCGCTGCGTGCCGGCGACGTCGATGCCTTCTGGTCGGCGCTGCATCACCTCATCTTGCCGGCCATCGTGCTCGGCACGGTGCCGCTTGCGGTCATTGCGCGCATGACGCGCTCGGCCATGCTCGAAGTGCTGGGCGAGGACTACATCCGCACCGCGCGCGCCAAGGGCCTGTCGCGCTTTCGCGTGGTGGGGCTGCATGCGCTGCGCAATGCGTTGATCCCGGTCGTGACCGTCATCGGGCTGCAGGTGGGCGTGCTCTTCACGGGCGCGATCCTCACCGAGACCATCTTCTCCTGGCCCGGCGTCGGAAAGTGGCTCATCGAGGCCATCGGCCGGCGCGACTATCCGGTGCTGCAGGGCGGCATGCTGCTGCTCGGCGGCATCGTGATGCTGGTGAACCTGCTCGTCGACGTGGCTTACGGCGTCATCAATCCCCGCATCCGGCGCTGAGCTCATGGCCTCGACACAAACCATTTCCACCGGTGCGAAAAGCACCGCCCCTCCCGGTCCGTGGCGCGAGTTCTGGACGGCGTTCTCGGCCAACCGCGGCGCGGTCATCGGGCTCGCCACCATCGTCTTCCTGCTGCTGGTTGCGCTGTTCGCGCCGTGGATCGCACCGCACGCGCCGAACGAAACCAACAGCGCCGTCTTCCTGCAGCCGCCGGCGTGGCAGCAGGGCGGCTCCGTCAGCTACCTGCTGGGCACCGACGCGATCGGGCGCGACATTCTTTCGCGGCTGATGTACGGCGCGCGGCTGTCGCTGTCGATCGGCGTCGCGGTGGTGGCGCTGTCGGTGGTCGTGGGCGTGGTGCTCGGGCTGATCGCGGGCTTCTTCCGCGGCGTGCTCGAGATCGCGATCATGCGGCTGATGGACATCGTGCTCACGCTGCCGAGCCTGCTGCTGGCCATCGTGATCGTCGCGATCCTCGGGCCGGGGCTGGTCAACGCAATGCTCGCGGTGGCCATCGTGGTGCTGCCGCACTATGTGCGCATCACGCGCGCTGCCGTCATCGCCGAGGTCTCGCGCGACTACGTGACCGCCGCGCGCGTGAGCGGCGCCGGCACGCTGCGCCTGATGTTCAGCGAGGTGCTGCCCAACTGCGCCGCACCGCTGATCGTGCAGGCCTCGCTCGGCATCTCGACCGCCATCCTCGATGCGGCGGCGCTCGGCTTCCTCGGGCTCGGCGCGCAGCCGCCCTCACCCGAGTGGGGAACCATGCTGGCCGATGCGCGCGAGTTCGTGCTGCGCGCGTGGTGGGTCGTTACCTTCCCGGGCATGGCGATCCTCGCGGCGGTGCTGGCTTTCAATCTTCTGGGCGACGGTCTGCGTGATGCACTCGACCCGAAGCTCAAGCGCTGAAGCAAAGGAAAGAAAAGATGCCTTTGCTTGAAATAAAGAATTTGCACGTCGAGTTCCCCACCCAGGGCGGCGTGCTGCATGCGGTCGACGGCGTGAGTCTCACGCTCGAAGAAGGCGAGGTGCTAGGCATCGTCGGCGAATCGGGCTCGGGCAAGAGCGTCACGATGATGGCGCTGATGGGCCTTGTCGGCTTTCCGGGCCGCGTGCGCGCGGACCACATGCGCTTTGCGGGAAAGGAACTGCTCGGCATTTCTGACAAGGCGCGCCGTGCGCTGGTCGGCAAGGAGGTCGCGATGATCTTCCAGGAGCCGACCACCAGCCTCAACCCCTGCTTCACCATCGGCTTCCAGCTGATGGAGACGCTGCGGCTGCACCTGAAGCTCGACAAGCGCGAGGCGAAGAAGCGCGCGACCGAGCTGCTCGAGCAGGTGGGCATCCCGGCCGCGTCGTCGCGCCTGGGCAGCTATCCGCACCAGCTCTCGGGCGGCATGAACCAGCGCGTGATGATCGCCATGGCCATCGCCTGCAACCCGCGCCTGCTGATCGCCGACGAGCCGACCACCGCGCTCGACGTGACCATCCAGGCGCAGATCCTCGACCTGCTGCGCGACCTGCAGAAGGAGCGCGGCATGGCGCTGGTGCTCATCACGCACAACATGGGCGTGGTCAGCGAAATGGCGCAGCGCATTGCCGTGATGTACGCGGGGCAGGTGATGGAGCACCAGCGCGTCGACCGGCTCTTCGCGTCGCCGCAGCATCCGTACACCGAGGCGCTGCTTGCTGCGCTGCCCGAGCGCGCCGCGCCCGAGGGTCGGCTCGCCACCATCAGCGGCGTGGTGCCCGGCGTGCACGACAGGCCCGCAGGCTGCCTGTTCGCGCCGCGTTGCAGCTACGTCACCGAACGTGCCTGCCAGGTGCGGCCCGCGCTGCGCGAGTGGCAGAGCGCCGAGGTGCGCTGCCACTTTCCGCTCGGCGAGCCGGGGCGCAAGGCGGCCATAGAGAGCGATCCGCCGAAGCAGCAAGCGGCCGAGGTGCTGTCATGAGCGAGAGCACATCGACTGAAGTGGTTGTCGAGGCGAACAACCTCCAGCGCACCTACGACATCCGCCGCGGTCTGTTCCGCGCGCCGTCGCATCTGCGCGCGGTGGGCGACATCTCGTTCCGCATCGAGCGCGGGCGCACGCTGGCCGTGGTCGGCGAATCGGGCTGCGGCAAGTCGACCCTGGCGCGCATGGTCGCGCTGATCGAGAAGCCCACGGCAGGCCAGCTCACGCTGGTCGGCGCCGACGCGGTGAACCCGCCGCCAGAGCGCAAGCGCGAGTTGCGGCAGGCTGTGCAGCTGGTGTTCCAGAACCCGTACGGCTCGCTCAATCCGCGCAAGAAGATCTCGACGGTGCTCGAAGATCCGCTGGCCATCAACACCACCATGGGCAAGTCGGAGCGCGCCGCCAAGGCCCGCGACATGCTCGCGCGCGTGGGCCTGCGGCCCGAGTACGCCAACCGCTATCCGCACATGTTCTCGGGCGGCCAGCGCCAGCGCATCGCCATTGCGCGCGCGCTGATGCTGAGCCCGCGCCTGCTGGTGGCCGACGAGCCGGTGTCGGCGCTCGACGTGTCGATCCAGGCGCAGGTGCTGAACCTGCTGGCCGACCTGCAGGCCGAGCTGGGCCTGGCGTACCTCTTCATCTCGCACGACCTCGGCGTGGTGCGGCACATCGCGCACGACGTGCTCGTGATGTACCTCGGGCACGCGGTGGAGCAGGGCCCCAAGTCGCGCATCTTCGCGCGGCCGCTGCATCCGTACACGCAGGCGCTGCTGGCCTCGACGCCGGGCCTGAGCAGTCAGCGCATCGTGCTCAAGGGCGAGCTGCCGTCGCCGCTGAATCCGCCTTCGGGCTGCGTGTTCAGCACGCGCTGCCCGCACGTGGCGCCGCGCTGCCACGAAGAGCGGCCGCTGCTGCGCATGCTCGACGAGCGGCTGGTGGCCTGCCACTTCTCCGAGAAGTTTCTCGACGGTGCGCCGCTCGTGCGCGCCGATGTTCCCTCCGCCGCCATCGCGATGGCGACGAACCCTTAACGTTCGCTTTTTCAACCGTGTCTCAAGGAGTCCACATGAAGACCCAGCCCACCGTTTCGCGCCGCTCACGAAGCCTGGCGCTCCTGGCACCGACAGCGCTTGCGGCCCTTACCCTGGCCTGTGGCGCAGTGTCTGCCAAGACGCTGGTGTATTGCTCGGAAGGCAGCCCCGAGAACTTCTACCCGGGGATGAACACCACCGGCACCTCGTTCGACGTGACCACGCAGGTCTACAACACCATCGTCGAGTTCGAGCGCGGCGGCACAAAGGTCGTGCCGGGTCTGGCCGAGAAGTGGGACATCTCCGCCGATGGCACGGTCTACACCTTCCACCTGCGCAAGGGCGTGAAGTGGCACACCACGAGCAAGAGCTTCAAGCCCACGCGCGACTTCAACGCCGACGACTTCATCTTCATGCTCGAGCGCCAGTGGAAGGAGAGCGATCCCTTCTTCAAGGTCACGAGCCAGAACCACTCCTACTTCAACGACATGGGCATGCCCAAGCTGCTGAAGACGGTGGACCGCATCGACGACTACACGGTGAAGATCGTGCTCAACCAGCCCGAGGCGCCGTTCCTCGCGAACCTGGCCATGCAGTATGCGGGCATCCAGTCGAAGGAATACGCCATTGCCATGCTGAAGGCCGGCACGCCCGAGAAGGTCGACCAGGACCCGATCGGCACCGGCCCCTTCTACCTCGTGCAGTACCAGAAGGACGCGATCATCCGCTTCAAGGCCTTCCCGCAGTACTGGGGCGGCAAGGCGAAGATCGACGACCTCGTGTTCGCCATCACGCCCGATGCCTCGGTGCGCTGGGCCAAGCTGCAAAAGGGCGAATGCCACGTCATGCCCTACCCGAACCCGGCCGACCTCGACGCGATCCGCAAGGACCCGAACGTGCAGCTGCTGGAGCAGCCCGGCCTGAACGTCGGCTACCTCTCGTACAACACCACGAAGAAGCCCTTCGACGACGTGCGCGTGCGCAAGGCCATCAACATGGCAATCAACAAGAAGGCCATCATCGACGGCGTGTACCTCTCCACCGGCGTGGCCGCGAAGAACCCGATTCCGCCCACCATGTGGTCCTACAACGATGCCGTGAAGGACGACCCGTACGATCCCGAAGCCGCCAAGAAGCTGCTGGCGCAGGCCGGCTTCCCCGACGGCTTCTCGACCGACCTGTGGGCCATGCCGGTGCAGCGCCCGTACAACCCGAACGCCAAGCGCATTGCCGAGCTGATGCAGGCAGACCTCGCCAAGATCAACGTCAAGGCCGAGATCAAGAGCTTCGAGTGGGGCGAGTACCGCAAGCGCCTGCAGGCCGGCGAGCACCAGATGGGCATGCTGGGCTGGACCGGCGACAACGGCGACCCGGACAACTTCATGTACACGCTGCTGGGCTGCGCCTCGGCCAAGTCGGCCAGCGGCAGCAACATTTCGAAGTTCTGCTACCAGCCGTATGAAGACCTTGTGGTGAAGGCCAAGAGCACGACCAAGCAGGCCGACCGCGACGCGCTCTACAAGAAGGCCCAGCTGATCTTCAAGGAGCAGGCGCCGTGGTTCACGATCGCGCATGCGGTGCAGCTGAAGCCGGTGCGCAAGGAAGTGGTCGACTTCAAGCTCAGCCCCTTCGGCCGCCACACCTTCTACGGCGTGGACATCAAGTAGCAGGTGGCTGCGCCCATCGCCATCGTCGCGGCAATGCACGAGGAGCTGAGTGCGCTCCTCGCGCAGATGCCTGACGAGCAGCGCGTGCGCATCGCCGGGCGCGACTTCTGGGTCGGCCATCTGCATGGCCAGCCTGTGGTCGCGGTGCTGTCGCGCATCGGCAAGGTCGCGGCGGCGGTGACGGCCACGATGCTGCTCGAGCGATTCGCCGTCGGGGCCATCGTCTTCACCGGTGTCGCGGGCGGACTCGCGCCGGGCGTGAATGTCGGCGACGTGGTTGTTGCCACGCAGTTGCTGCAGCACGACCTCGATGCCTCGCCCATCTTTCCGAAATACGAAGTGCCCCTGCTGGGCCTTTCGCGCTTCACGGCCGATGCGGCGATCAGCGACGCATTGGCGGGTGTGGCCGAAATGACGCTGCGTGATCCGGTGGCCCTGGTGGGGCAAGAGGCGGTCGACGAGTTCGGCCTCCAGTCGCCCAAGGTGCATCGCGGCCTGCTGGTGAGTGGAGATCGCTTCGTCTCGACCGCCGCCGAAAGCGAAGCGCTGCGCCTCGGCTTGCCCGACGCGCTCGCGGTCGAGATGGAAGGCGCCGCTGTGGCGCAGGTTTGCCATGACTACGGCGTGCCTTTCGCGGCCATGCGGACGATCTCGGATCGCGCGGACGATGAGGCGCATGGCGACTTCGCACGGTTCGTGGCTGAGGTCGCGAGCCGCTACAGCCTCGCGCTCGTGAACGCGTGGCTGGCCGGCCGGGACGCGAAAAGGGCCTGAGCTAAGGCGTGGCCCGCCGCCAATGCGGAAGGTCGCGAAGCAGGGGCGGGATCGACAGCACCAGCAGCAGGGCGGCCAGCGGCACGACGCAGACGAACCCCACGTGCTTGAAGCCGAGCGCGCCCACCGTTCCCCCAAGCACGAACATGCCGACCAGCCCGCCGCAGCGGCGCAACCTGCTGCGGTCGTGGCGCACCGGCAGGGGTGTCGACGGCATGCGCCGGTTCCAGTAGAGCATCTTGCCCAGCTCGATCCCCATGTCGGTGATGTTGCCGGTCATGTGGGTGGTGCGCGTGCTGCCGCCCGAGGTCTTCGACGCCACGGCGTTCTGCAGGCCCATGATGAACGACAGCAGCAGCACCGTGAGCGGCACCGCGAACGGCGTTGGCCAGGTCAGCGTGATGGCTCCCGCGAGTCCGAACGGAAACATCAGCGCGGCTTCCAGCAGCAGAGGCAGCGCATAGACGCCGTGCAGCCGGTGCTGCCGCGCCCAGTTCACCAGCACCGCGCACACCGCGGCGCCGCTCAGGAACGCCAGGATCGCGCCCAGCGCGTTCAGCAGCAGCGTGGCGTTGCCCAGCACCATGCCGTCCGCGAGCTGCGACGCGAAGCCGGTCATGTGCGAGGTGTACATGTGCAGCACAAGGAATCCGCCCGCGTTGACGGCCCCGGCATTGAAGGCCAGCAGCAGGCCGAGCGCGGTGTTGGTAGACGGCGCTCGATGGCGGTTGGTGAGGAAACGAAGTCTGCGCACGGTGGTCTCCCGGGGCGGTGTCGGTCGGCCCCGCAAGCGCTCAGTGTCGCACCCAGCGCCAGTCGGCGATATCGGGCATGTCCTGCCCGTGCCGGGTGATGTAGGCCCGGTGCTCGAGCAGCCGGTCGCGCAGGTGCTGCTGCACGTGGCCCGCCGTGTCGCGGATGCGGGGCACGCGATCGATGGCATCGGCCGCGAGGTGGAAGCGGTCGAGCCGGTTCAGCACCGTCATGTCGAAGGGCGTGGTGGTCGTGCCTTCTTCCAGGTAGCCGTGCACATGAAAGTTGCCGTGATTGCGCCGCTTGTAGGTCAGCCGGTGGACCAGGGCGGGATAGCCGTGAAAGGCGAAGATCACCGGTGCGTCGGTGCTGAAGATCGAGTCGAAGACCGCATCGGGCAGGCCGTGCGGATGCCCCGAGGGTGATTCGAGCGCCATCAGGTCGACCACGTTCACCACCCGCACCTTGAGGTCCGGCAGCAGCGTCCGCAGGAGGTCCACCGCCGCCATGGTCTCCAGCGTGGGCACGTCGCCGGCGCAGGCCATCACCACGTCGGGCGCCACGCCGTTGTCGTTGCTGGCCCAGTCCCAGATGCCCAGGCCCACGCTGCAGTGGCGCTCGGCCGCGGCGATGTCGAGCCACTGCGCCTCGGGCTGCTTGCCCGCCACGATCACGTTGACGTAGTTGCGGCTGCGCAGGCAATGGTCCGTCACCGACAGCAGCGTGTTGGCGTCGGGCGGCAGGTAGACCCGCACGACCTCGGCCTTCTTGTTGACGACGTGGTCGATGAAGCCCGGGTCCTGGTGGCTGAAGCCGTTGTGGTCCTGGCGCCAGACATGGCTGGTCAGCAGGTAGTTCAGCGACGCGACGGGGCGCCGCCAGGGGATGTTGCGCGTCACCTTCAGCCACTTCGCATGCTGGTTGAACATGGAGTCGACGATGTGGATGAAGGCCTCGTAGCACGAGAAGAAACCGTGCCGTCCGGTCAGCAGGTAGCCTTCGAGCCAGCCTTGGCAGAGGTGTTCGCTGAGCACTTCCATCACGCGGCCGTCGGGTGCCACGTGGTCGTCGCCCGGCAGGATCTCGGCGCTCGACATGCGGTCGGTCGCCTCGAAGACCGCGCCCAGGCGGTTCGACGTGGTCTCGTCCGGGCCCATGATCCGGAAATTGCGCTCGCCGGCGTTGAGCCGCATCACGTCGCGCAGGAACTCGCCGGTGACGCGCGTGGCCTCGGCGTCGACGGCGCCTGGCTTCGGCACCGCCACGGCGTAGTCGCGGAAGTCGGGCAGCTTGAGGTTCTTGAGCAGCAGGCCACCGTTGGTGTGCGGGTTCGCGCTCATGCGGCGCGTGCCTCGAGGCGCGAGGGCGGCGATGTCGGCGCGCAGGGCGCCGTCGGCATCGAACAGTTCTTCGGGGCGATAGCTCTGCATCCATTCCTGCAGCAGCGCGATGTGGGCCGGCTTCTCGGCAAAGCCGGTCAGCGGCACCTGGTGCGCGCGCTGCGTGCCTTCGATGCGCACGCCGTCCACCGTCTTCGGCCCGGTCCAGCCCTTGGGCGAGCGCAGCACGATCATCGGCCAGCGATGCCGCTGTCCGAAGCCGTCCGAGCGCGCCTCCACCTGGATTGCACGGATCGCATCGAGCGAAGCGTCGAGTGCGTCCGCCATCAGGCCGTGCATCAGCGCGGGGTCGTGGCCCGACACGAAGCGCGGTTCGTAGCCGTGGCCGCGCATCAGCTGCGTGAGCTGCTCGTCGCCGACTCGCGCGAGCACGGTTGGGCCGGCGATCTTGTAGCCGTTGAGATGCAGGATCGGCAGCACCGCGCCGTCGCGCGCGGGGTTGAGGAACTTGTTGGAATGCCAGCTGGCCGCGAGCGCGCCGGTTTCGGCCTCGCCGTCGCCGATGACGCAGCAGGCCAGCAGCTCGGGGTTGTCGAACACCGCGCCGTACGCATGCAGCAGCGAATAGCCGAGCTCGCCGCCCTCATGGATCGACCCCGGCGTTTCCGGCGACACATGGCTCGGGATGCCGCCCGGAAACGAGAACTGCGTGAACAGCCGCTTCAGGCCTTCGGTGTCGCGCGAGATGTGCGGGTAGACCTCGGTGTAGGTGCCTTCGAGGTAGGTGCTGGCCACCACGCCCGGCCCGCCGTGGCCGGGGCCGGCGATGAAGATGGCATCGAGGTCGCGCGCGTTGATGGCGCGGTTCATGTGGGCGTAGATGAAGTTGAGCCCCGGCGTGGTTCCCCAGTGCCCGAGCAGGCGCGGCTTGATGTGCTCGAGGGCCAGCGGCTCCCGCAGCAGCGGGTTGCCCATCAGGTAGATCTGCCCCGCGGACAGGTAGTTGGCGGCGCGCCACCAGGCGTCGAGCAACGCGAAGCGCGCGGGGATGGCAGGGGAGGGGGAATGTGGCATGGGGACGGCTCCGATGGACCGAAGCGGCGCCGGCCATCGGACCATCATGCGGCGCGCATGCGCACCGCCCTGTCAGGAAAGCGCCCGTGAGGCTGCGCGCGCCGGCGCGCCCCGCTCAGGCTACTTGAGCCAGCCGCGCCGGCGGAAGTACCACATCGGCACCAGCGCGCTGGCCGCCATCAGCACGATGGCATACGGATAGCCCATGGCCCAGTCGAGCTCCGGCATGAACTTGAAGTTCATGCCGTAGATGCTGGCGATCAGCGTGGGCGGCAGCAGCGCGACGCTGGCCACCGAGAAGATCTTGATGGTCTTGTTCTGGTTGATGTTGATGAAACCGACGGTCGCATCCATCAGGAAGTTGATCTTGTCGAAGAGGAAGGCCGTGTGGTTGTCGAGCGACTCGATGTCGCGCAGGATCTGCCGGGCTTCCTCGAACTGCTCGGCGTTGAGCATCTTGCTGCGCATCATGAAGCTGACCGCGCGGCGCGTGTCCATCACGTTGCGGCGGATGCGGCCGTTCAAGTCTTCCTGCCGCGCGATGGCGCCGAGCACTTCGCCGGCCAGCTCGTCGCTGACATTGCCCGAGAGCACCTTCTTGCCGGCCACTTCGAGCTCGTCGTAGATGTTCTCCAGCGTGTCGGCCGAGTATTCGGCGTCGGCGTCGAAGAGCTTGAGCATCACTTCCTTGGCGTCTTCGATCAGCCCCGGTGCGCGGCGCGCACGCATGCGCAGCAGGCGGAACACGGGCACGTCTTCGTCGTGGATCGAGAACAGCACGCCGCGACTGCGCAGGTCGGTGTTGTGCTGGTTGAGGATGAAGGCCACCCGCACGGTGCGCGGGTCTTCGTCGTCGTCGATCAAGAAGTCGGAGCGGATGTGCAGCTCGCCGTTGTCTTCTTCGTAGAAGCGGGCCGACTCCTCGATGTCCTCGTCCATCGCGTCTTCGGGAATGGACAGGCCGTAGTACTGCTTGATCCAGCGCTTTTCTTCGAGCGTGGGCGACTCGAGGTCGACCCAGATCGGCTGGAACTTGGAGAGCTCTTCGAGCGCCTCGATTTCTTCCTGAACGAGGCGGCCGTTGGCGAGCGTGAAGATGTTGAGCATTGGCTCACTCCCGGGAATGACTGAACGATGGGCGAGGGAGGGGCGCTTTCAATTCCCGGGCCCGACGTGCGCTAAGAAAAACGCGTCAGTGAAAGGGAGTTGAAAGCTGCCGAGACGGGGCGGTTTCCATTGGGAAGAATCTCCGGTTGCAGCGAGGCGCGATTATGTCACCGGCCACATGGCAGCACGGTGGCTGGACTGGACGGGCATACAGTAAAGTCGTGCCCATGCAGACCGCTGCGCTCCCCGTTTTTTCCGCTGCCGCGAAGACCCAGGCCGAGCGCCTGGCCGCCGCGTTGGCCACGCTCAACGACGCGCAGCGCGCGGCGGTCGAACATGGGGTGGGAGCAGCCATTGCCGAGCGTGACGATCGGCCACTGCTCGTGATCGCCGGCGCAGGTTCGGGCAAGACCAGCACGCTGGCGCACCGTGTCGCACACCTCATTGCCGGCGGTGTCGATCCGCAGCGCCTGCTGCTGCTGACCTTCTCGCGCCGTGCCGCGCAGGAGATGGAGCGCCGCGCAGGCCAGGTGCTGGCACGCGTGCTCGGCCTGAAGTCCGAAGCCCCGCCCGCGCTGCCTTGGGCCGGCACCTTCCACGGCATTGGCGCGCGGCTGTTGCGCGAGTACGCGCCGCAGATCGGGCTCGACGAGAACTTCACCATCCACGACCGCGGCGATGCCGAAGACCTGATGGGGCTGATGCGCCACGAGCTGGGCCTGTCTTCCACCGTCAATCGTTTTCCGCGCAAGGGCACCTGCCTGTCGATCTACTCGCGCTGCGTGAACACGCGCGCGCCGCTGGCCGATGTGCTGAAGGAGGCCTTTCCCTGGTGCGGCGAATGGGAGGCCGAACTGAAGAAGCTGTTCGGCGCCTACGTAGAGGCCAAGCAGCGGCAGAACGTGCTCGACTACGACGACCTGCTGCTCTACTGGGCCGAGATGGCCGCCGAGCCCGCGCTGGCTGCGCACATCGGTGAGCGCTTCGACCACGTGCTGGTCGACGAGTACCAGGACACCAATCTGCTGCAGGCTTCGATCCTGCTCGCGATCAAGCCCGACGGGCGCGGTGTGACAGTGGTGGGCGATGACGCGCAGTCGATCTATTCCTTTCGCGGCGCGACGGTGCGCAACATCCTCGACTTTCCGTCGCAGTTCACGCAGGCCGCGCGCGTGGTCACGCTGGAGCGCAACTACCGTTCGACGCAACCGATCCTCGATGTCTCGAACCGCGTGATCGCGCATGCGGCCGAGCGGCATGCCAAGACGCTGTGGACCGACAAGCCCTCGGCCGGCAAGCCGCTGCTGGTGCTCGTGCCCGACGAAGCGGGGCAGGCGCGCTGGGTGGCCGACAAGGTGCTGGCGCACCGCGAGGGCGGGCTCGCGCTGAAGTCGCAGGCGGTGCTGTTCCGCACTTCGACGCACAGCGCGGCGCTCGAACTCGAACTGGCGCGGCGCAACATCCCGTTCGTGAAGTTCGGCGGGCTCAAGTTTCTCGAGGCTTCGCACGTGAAGGACCTGCTCGCGGTGCTGCGCTTTGCGCAGAACCCGCGCGGTCGCATGGCGGGCTTTCGCGTGACGCAGCTGATCCCGGGCATCGGCCCTGTCACGGGCGCGCGCCTGCTCGATGCGATGGACCAGGCGGCCGACCCCGCTGCGGCGGTGCGCGACTTCGTGCCGCCTTCCGCGGCACGCGCGCAGTGGGCCGACTTTGCCGAGGCCTACGCCGCCTTGCGCGCACCCGCGCTGAAGTGGCCGGCCGATGTCGAGCTGGCAATGGACTGGTATCTGCCGCACCTTGAGCGGCTGTACGAAGACACCTCCGGCGTGCGGCGCGCAGACGTGGAGCAACTGGCGCGGCTCGCGGCCGGATATGCCTCGCGCGAACGCTTCCTCACCGAACTCACGCTCGACCCGCCCGAAGCCACCAGTGACCGTCCGGGCCCGCCGCTGCTCGACGAGGACTACCTGATCCTCTCGACCATCCATTCGGCCAAGGGGCAGGAGTGGAATTCGGTGCACGTGCTCAACGTGGTCGACGGCTGCCTGCCGGCCGACGTAGCGCAGAGCGCGCACGAGCTGGAAGAAGAGCGCCGGCTGCTGTACGTGGCAATGACCCGGGCGCGCGACCACCTGCACCTGCTGATACCGCAGCGCTTCCACATCACGCAGCAAGCGGCGCGCGGCGACCGGCACTTGTATGCCAACCGCACGCGCTTCATCGCCGATGCCGATCTCGAAGGCTTCGAGCAGCAGACCTGGCCGCCTCCGCCGGTACGCCCGCCGGCCGTGCCGCCGCCGAGCGCGGTGATCGACCTGCGCAACCGGATGCGCGCGGCCTGGCGCTGAATCGCTGAGCGGGCTGCTGGCCCTTCCGGTGGCAGGGTCACACGTGGACCGGGGCTGAAACATTTGTTCTCGAAGCGCTGCATCGCCTGCCCCATGAGCGCCAGCTGCTATTGATTCGCTAGCGTGTGAAAAGCTGCGCACGAAGCCGCAAAACCCCGGGCAACTCAGGTATTGCAATACCGTGACAGCTTGGGCATAGTGAATCGACCCACCCCTCTTTCCTCTTCTTCCCTTCCTCCCGTTCCCCCTCTCAAAACTCCCGTTTTTCGCCGGCCACGCTGCATTCCGTAGCGCGGTCATTTCCCCAACCGTCAATTCCAGGAGGTCATTCATGAATTTGACGATCAGCGGTCATCACCTCGACGTCACCCCTGCCTTGCGCACCTACGTCACGAGCAAGCTGGACCGGATCACCCGACATTTCGACCAGGTTGTCGATGTGAAGGTGATCCTCACGGTGGAAAAGCAGAAGGAAAAGGAACGCCGCCAAAGGGCGGAGTGCAACATTCACGTCAAGGGCAATGACATGTTCGCGGAGTCGAGCCACGCTGATCTCTACGCTGCGGTCGATGAACTGGTCGACAAGCTCGACCGCCAGGTGGTGCGCCACAAGGATCGCCTGCAGGACCACCATCACGCGGCGCCCAAGCGCGTGATGTAAGAGCCCCCGGCTCGCATCAAGGCCGCCTTCGGGCGGCTTTTTGTTTTCCGACTGTTGCGGTAGGGCTTTGGCAAGCCCCCAGAGGGAAGCACGAGGCCTCAGGACAACATGTAGACAGAAAGTAAATAGGGGGACTGGGGGTTTTTACCAAGCGGGTGCATAATCGCCCCCGCTCTGCACCCACCATGAATCGCCTCGCGTCCATCCTGCCGCCCGCTCAAGTGCTTGTGAGCGTTGACGCTACTAGCAAGAAACGTGCTTTCGAAGAAGCCGGCCTGCTGTTCGAAAGCCTTCACGGTCTGGGCCGTGCCCTCATCACCGACAGCCTGTTTGCCCGCGAGCGCCTCGGCTCCACCGGTTTGGGCCACGGCGTTGCCATTCCGCATGGCCGCATCAAGGGTCTCAAGGCGCCGATGGCCGCGGTGTTCCAGCTGGCCAACCCCATCGGCTTCGACGCACCCGACGAGCAACCCGTCGCGCTGCTGATCTTCCTGCTGGTGCCCGAAGCGGCCACGCAGAAGCACCTCGAAATCCTCTCTGAAATCGCCGAACTGCTGAGCGACGCCAGCCTGCGCGAACAGATCAAGTCCAGCACCGACGCTTCTGCATTGCACGGCCTCATTGCCGGCTGGCAGTCGACCCAAGTCGCCTGAGCGCATGTGTCGGCGCGTGCGGCTGCTGATAAGCTGCGCGGCACTTCTTCCCGTCACTCATCCAATGCCGGCGCCGGGCGCCGTCTCCTGAACGCATGAAGCCGACCGTCATCAGCGCCGATGCCATGTTCGAGGAGTTCCGCGGTTCGCTCCGCTGGGAATGGCTCGCGGGGCTCGGTGCTTCAGAGCGCCAGTTCGACCCGGAAGTCATCAGCCGCGCCCAGTCGGCGGCCGACCTTGTTGGCTATCTCAACTACATCCACCCGTACCGCGTGCAGATCCTCGGCGCCCGTGAGGTGGCCTACCTGACGCGCGGCAGCGAGGAAGACTGCGCGCGGCGCATCGCCCGCATCGTCACGCTGGAGCCACCGATGCTGGTGCTGGCCGACGGCCAGGCTGCGCCCGACGAGCTGCTGTCGATCTGCGAGCGCGCCCAGTTGCCGCTGTTCGCCACGCGCGAGTCGTCGGCCTTCGTGATCGACCTGCTGCGCGCCTACCTGTCCAAGCACTTTGCCGAGCGCACCTCGATGCATGGCGTGTTCATGGACATCCTGGGCATGGGCGTGATGATCACGGGCGAGTCGGGCCTGGGCAAGAGCGAGCTGGGACTGGAGCTGATCTCGCGCGGCAATGGCCTTGTGGCCGACGATGCGGTCGACCTGTTCCGCATCAACCAGAACACCATCGAAGGCCGCTGCCCCGACCTGCTGCTGAACCTGCTCGAAGTTCGCGGCATCGGCCTGCTGGACATCCGCGCGATCTTCGGTGAGACGGCGGTGCGCCGGAAGATGCGGCTGAAGCTCATCGTGCACCTCGTGCGGCGCGACAGCTTCGAGCGCGACTACGAGCGCATGCCCTCGGCGCCGCTCACGCAGGACGTGCTGGGCATCCCGGTGCGCAAGGTCATCATCCAGGTGGTGGCGGGGCGCAATATCGCCGTGCTGGTGGAAGCGGCGGTGCGCAATTCGATCCTGCAGCTGCGCGGCATCGACACGTACGCCGACTTCGTGGCGCGACACCACAAGGCGATGGAAAACTCCCGCGACGGGGACTGAAAACGAGGGAGACGGATCAGCGCTTCTTTGCGCAGTCTCCGCACAGGCCGTAGAGCGACATGGCGTGGTCCTGCAGGATCCAGCCCTTGTCCTTGGCGATCATCTGCTGGCGGCGTTCGATCTCGGCGTCGTAGAACTCCTCGACCTTGCCGCAGGAGGTGCAGATCAGGTGATCGTGGTGCGTGCCTTCGTTCAGCTCGTATACGGCCTTGCCGCTTTCGAAGTGGCTGCGCTCGAGGATGCCGGCCTGCTCGAACTGCGTCAGCACCCGGTAGACGGTGGCCAGGCCGATGTCGGAATGTTCGTTCAGCAGCACGCGAAACACGTCTTCCGCCGTCATGTGCCGTTGGCTGCCGGTCTGGAAGATCTCGAGGATCTTCAGGCGCGGTAGAGTGGCCTTGAGGCCGGTGTTCTTCAGTTCGTCGATGTTGGCCATGTTGGTTCCTGCGCCCTGGGGCTGCGGCAAAAAGGCCCCGAAAAAGGCCAGCCGCTACAATGGCCGATCATATCGCTACCCCCTTTTTCCTCCCATGCCTGCCATTCTCCAACGCCGTCCCTGGCTGCTGGTTGCTGCCGTTGCCGCAACGCTCTGCCTTGGTGCCTGCAGCGGTTTCAGCGATCGCACGCGTGGCGCGCTGGCCGCTGTTACACCTTACAAAGTCGAAGTGGTGCAGGGCAATTTCGTGTCGAAGGAACAAGTCGCGGCGCTCAAGCCGGGCATGTCGCGCCAGCAGGTGCGTGAAATCCTCGGCACCTCGCTGCTGAACGACGTATTCCACGCCAACCGCTGGGACTACGTGTTCACGATCCGCCGCCAGGGCGTCGATCCGCAGGAGCGCCACCTGACCGTGTTCTTCAATGGCGAGCTCTTGGACCGCTTCGAGGGCGATGAAATGCCCAGCGAAGAGGAATTCGTCGCCACGCTCGACACCCGCAAGAAATCGGGCAAGGTGCCGACGCTCGAGGCCTCGGAAGACGAGCTCAAGAAATTCGCACCCGCCAAGGACGATAAAAAAGCCGACGCCGCCGCAGGCACGTCGGCCTCCCTGCCGCCGCTGCCGGCCGCCTACCCCCCGCTCGAAGCCGCGCGCTGAGCGCAGCACAAGCAGCAGCGGGCGGCGCCCGCCGAGTCAGGCGGCGTCCGTCCCGTGTCCATGCATGCCATTGGCCGTTTCGAAATTTCGAAGACTGAATCCGCGTGACTGAATCCACCACCACTCCTTCCAGTTCCTCCACTGCGCCGCGCCGTGTCGCCGTCGCCGGGGCGTCGGGCCGCATGGGCCACATGCTGATCGAGGCCGTGCGCAACGCGCCCGACCTGCGACTGGCCGGCGCACTCGACATCGCGGGCAGCCCGGCCCTCGGCACCGATGCCGGCGCCTTCCTGGGCTTCGACAGCGGCGTGTCCATCGTGTCCGACCTGCGCACTGGCCTGAAGGACGCGCAGGTGCTCATCGACTTCACCCGCCCCGAAGGCACGCTCGCGCACCTCGCGGTCTGCCGCGAACTTGGCGTGCAGGCCGTCATCGGCACCACCGGCTTCAGCGACGAGCAGAAGGCCGAGATCGCCGAGATTGCGAAAGACATCGCGATCATGATGGCGCCCAACATGAGCGTGGGCGTCAACGTCACCTTCAAGCTGCTCGAAATGGCGGCCAAGGCCATGTCGACGGGCTACGACATCGAAATCATCGAGGCGCACCACCGCCACAAGGTCGACGCGCCCTCGGGCACCGCGCTCAAGATGGGCGAAGTGATTGCCGATGCGCTGGGCCGCGACCTCAAGGACTGCGCCGTGTACGCCCGCGAAGGCATCACCGGCGAGCGCGACCCTTCCACCATCGGCTTCTCGGCCATCCGCGGCGGCGACATCGTGGGCGACCACACCGTGCTGTTCGCGGGCACCGGCGAGCGCATCGAGATCACCCACAAGTCGTCGAGCCGCACCACCTACGCCCAGGGCAGCCTGCGCGCGGTGCGCTTCCTGGCCGAACAGCGCGCCGGCTTGTTCGACATGTACGACGTGCTGGGCTTGCGCTAACCAAAAGGACCGCCGATGAGCGTGCTCGATCTGCTGACCCATGGCGACGGCGTCAGCCGTTCGGTGGCGGCGCTGCTGCTGGCGATGTCGATCGCGAGCTGGGTCATCATTCTCTGGAAGGCGTGGCTGCTGCGCGGCGGCACGCGCGACGTGCTGCGCAGCATCGCGGCGTTCTGGCAGTCGTCCACGCTGGTCGACGCCGAGCAGAAGCTCAAAGCCTTCGACCGCGCGACGCTCGTGTCGCCCGCCGTGTCGGCCATCAAGAGCGTGGCCGCCGGTGCGCCGGCCGGCACGCTGGGCGCCACGGTCGACCGCAACCAGCGGCTCACGCGCGTTCTGCGCGACGCCCTGCACGGCGCGCTGCGCCGGCTGCAGGCGGGGCAGATCCTGCTCGCCACGGTCGGCGCCACCGCGCCCTTCGTCGGATTGCTGGGCACGGTCTGGGGCATTTACGGCGCGTTGACGGGCATTGCCGGCCAGACCGGCGGCTTCACCATCGACAAGGTGGCCGGACCGGTCGGTGAGGCGCTCATCATGACGGCCTTCGGCCTGGCCGTGGCCATTCCGGCCGTGCTGGCCTACAACGTCTTCGGCCGCGTCATCGGCCGCATCGAGGCCGAGCTCGAAGGCTTCGCGCATGACCTGCTGGGCAGCTTCGGCGCCCCGCCCGAGCCCGCTGCACCGCCGCCCGCGCGGCCACTGCCGGTCTGAGCACTCAGCACCATGGCCTTCGGTCGCACTTCACTGGGTAGCAGCGCCGGCGGCGGTGGACGTGCCATGGGAGCGGGCGCGCAGCGGCCGCTGTCCGACATCAACGTCACGCCGCTGGTCGACGTGATGCTGGTGCTGCTGGTGATCTTCATCATCACCGCGCCGCTGATGGCCAGCTCGATCAAGCTCGACCTGCCGCAGACCGACGCCGGCCAGCCCAACGACGCGCCCAAGTTCGTGAGCCTGTCCGTCGATGCCTCGGGCAAGGTCTTCCTGAACGACCAGGCCGTGACCGACGAAGAACTGGCCACCCGCCTCGAAAAGGCCGCTACCGACAACAAGGACACCGAAGTGCAACTGCGCGCCGACCAGACCGTGCCCTACGGCAAGGTGGTCGCGCTGATGGGCATTGCGAACAAGGCCGGGCTGAGCCGCATCGGCTTCGTGACTGAGGCCGAGCCGCCGAAGAAGCCCGGAAGCTAGCCTAGCCCAGCACCACGGGCTTGGTGTGCCAGATTTCATGCGCGTACTGCGCAATCGTGCGGTCCGACGAGAACGCACCCATACCCGCCACATTGAGAATCGCCATCCGCGTCCACGCATCCGAGTCGCGGTACAGCGCATCGACTTCGGCCTGCTTGGCCACGTAGCTCGCGTAGTCGGCCAGCAGCAGATAGTGGTCGCCCCAGTTCACCAGCGCGTCGTAGATGCCCTGGTAGCGCGCCGGTTCGCCCGCTGAAAACGCGCCGTCGCGGATCGCGTCGAGCACGCGCTTGAGCTCGGCGTTCTCTTCGTAGATTTCGCGCGGCTGGTAGCCCCGTGCGCGGATGTCGGCCACTTCGGGCGTGGTGTTGCCGAAGATGAAGATGTTCTCCGGCCCCACGTTCTCGCGCATTTCCACATTCGCGCCGTCCAGCGTGCCGATGGTGAGCGCGCCGTTGAGCGCGAACTTCATGTTCCCGGTGCCCGAGGCCTCGGTGCCCGCCGTGGAAATCTGCTCCGACAGGTCGGCCGCCGGCATGATGATCTCGGCCAGGCTCACGCTGTAGTTCGGCAGGAACACCACCTTCAGCAGCTTGCCCACGCGCGCGTCGGCGTTGATGGTGCTCGCCACGTCGTTGATGAGCCGGATGACGAGCTTGGCCATCGCATACGCCGAAGCCGCCTTGCCCGCGAACACCACCACGCGCGGCACGATGTCGATCGGCCCACCCGCCGCCTGCGCGTCGAGGATGCGGTGGTAGCGCGCCACCACGTGCAGCACGTTGAGCAGTTGCCGCTTGTATTCGTGGATGCGCTTGACCTGCACGTCGAACATCGCGTCGGTATCGATGTCGAGCTTCAGGTGCTGCTCGACCCAGTTGGCCAGCCGCAGCTTGTTCTCGCGCTTGGCATGGCGGAATGCGCGCACGAAGGCCGGTTGCGCGGCCATGGGCTTGAGCGCCTCGAGCTGCGACAGGTCGCGCCGCCAGCCCTTGCCGATGCGCTGGTCGAGCAGCGCCGCCAGCGGCGGGTTGGCCTGCGCCAGCCAGCGGCGCGGCGTGACGCCGTTGGTCTTGTTGTTGAAGCGCTCGGGAAAGATCTTCGCGAAATCCGAGAAGATCGACTGCTTCATCAGCTCCGAGTGCAGCCCCGACACGCCGTTGATCGAGTGGCTGGCCAGCACCGCCACGTAGGCCATGCGCACGCGCCGCTCGCCGGCCTCGTCGACCAGCGACAGCCTGCGCATCAGCTCCACATCGTTGCCGACCTTCTGCGTCACGGTGGCGAGAAATTTCGCGTTGATGTCGTAGATGATCTGCAGGTGCCGCGGCAGGATGCGCCCCAGCATCTCGACCGGCCAGGTCTCCAGTGCCTCGTGCATCAGCGTGTGATTGGTATAGCTGAACACTTTCTGCGTGTGCGCCCAGGCCACGTCCCATGCGAGGCCGTGTTCGTCGAGCAAGAGGCGCATGAGCTCGGGCACCGCCAGCACGGGGTGCGTGTCGTTCAGGTGGATGCTGACTTTTTCGGACAGCTGGTCGAAGGTCTTGTGGTTGCGCAGGTAGCGGCGCAGCAGGTCTTGCACGCTGGCGCTGCAGAAAAAATACTCCTGGTGCAGCCGCAGCTCGCGGCCCGAGGGCGTGGAGTCGTCGGGGTAGAGCACGCGCGAGACGTTCTCCGACTGGTTCTTGCTCTCGACCGCGCCCATGTAGTTGCCGCGATTGAAGGCCGAGAGGTCGATTTCCTCAGTGGCGCGCGCCGACCACAGGCGCAGCGTGTTGGTGGCCTGCGTGCCGTAGCCCGGGATGATGGTGTCGTAGGCCACGGCCAGCACGTCGTGCGTGTCGACCCAGTCGGCCGCGCCGTAGGGGGCGTTGGTGCCCTCGCGCTTTTGCACGTGGCCGCCGAAGCGCACGCGGTAGTTCACCTCGGGCCGCTGGAATTCCCACGGGTTGCCGCGCGTGAGCCAGTAGTCGGGCGTCTCGACCTGTTGGCCGTCGACGATGCGCTGGCGGAACATGCCGTATTCGTAGCGGATGCCGTAGCCCATGCCCGGCACGCCGAGCGTGGCCATCGAGTCGAGGAAGCAGGCTGCGAGCCGGCCCAGGCCGCCGTTGCCCAGCGCAGCGTCGGGCTCGCGCTCGGCCAGCGCGTCCATGTCGACGCCGAAGTCGGCCAGCGCCTCGCGCACCGTGTCGTAGAGGTCCACGGCCAGCAGCGCATTGGTGAAGGTGCGCCCGATGAGGAATTCCATCGACAGGTAGTAGACGCGCTTGAGGTCCTGCGCGTAGTTGGCGCGCGTGGTCATCATCCAGCGCTCGACCAGCTGGTCGCGCACCGCCTGCGAGGTGGCGTTGAGCCAGTCGTCCTGGCTGGCGGCGACCGGGTCCTTGCCGACCGCGTAGATCAGCTTGTTGGCCACCGCGCGCTTGAAGGCCGCGACGTCGCGGTCGGGGTGGTCATAGGCGAAGTCTTTGATCGTCATGGGCGCCCTTGTTGCGTGGAAGTTGTTGTGGTGGTCAGGCACGCGGCTGTTCGAGCGCCTGCCGGTAGACATCGATGTACTGCGCGGCTGCAGTGGCCCAGTCGGCCGGCCGCCGCATGGCGTTGCCGCGAACGCGCCGCCAGTCGGGCGCACGCTCGTAGAGCGCGAAGGCGCGGCGCACGGCGCGCTCGTAGTCGGCAACCTCGAAGCTGTCGAACACGAAGCCCGTGGCTTCGCCGCTGGCCATGTCTTCGAGCGAGCTGTCGACCACCGTGTCGGCCAGCCCGCCGACGCGGCGCACCAACGGCAGGCTGCCGTACTTGAGGCCGTACATCTGCGTGAGGCCGCAGGGCTCGAAGAGCGAGGGCACCAGCGTCACGTCGCCCGCACCGAACATCTGGTGCGCCAGCGTCTCGTTGTAGCCGATGGTGACGCCGACCGATTGCGGCGTGGCAGCCGCGCGCTGCCGGAAGGCTTCCTCCAGCCAGGTCTCGCCGCTGCCCAGCAGCGCCAGCTGGCCGCCCTGGGCGAGCAGCGCATCGAGCCCGCCCAGCACCAGGTGCAGGCCCTTCTGCTCGGTGAGCCGGCTCACGAGAATGAAGAGCGGCGCATCCGGCCGCTCGGCCAGCCCCAGCTGATGCTGCAGCACCGACTTGCAGCGCGCCTTGCCGGCCATGTGGCGGCCTTCGGGCGTGTGATAGCCCTGCATCAGCGCGGCGTCGGTCGCCGGGTTCCAGACCTTGTCGTCGACCGCGTTGAGGATGCCGCTGAGCACCCCGCTGCGCTGGCGCAGCAGGCCGTCGAGTCCGCAGCCCTGCTCGGGCGTCTGGATCTCGAGCGCGTAGGTCGGGCTGACCGTGGTGAGCCGGTCGGCGAAATACAGGCCGCCCTTCATGAACGAGACCTGGCCGTGGTATTCGAGCCCGTTCATCTGGAACGCAGCGCCGGGCAAGCCGAGCTCGGTGAAGTTCCAGGGCGCGAAGATGCCCTGGTAGGCCAGGTTGTGCACGGTGAAGACGCTGCCTACGTGCGGGCCGCCGGCCTGCCGCGCGAAGTGCAGGTAGGCCGGCGCGAGCGCGGCGTGCCAGTCGTGCGCGTGCACCACCTCCGGCCGCCACTGCGGATCGAGCCCTTGCGCCAGTTGCGCCGCGGCCCAGCCGAGCAGCGCGAACCGGCGGTGGTTGTCGCCGTAGGGCTGGCGCGAGGTGTCTTCGTAAGGATTGCCGGGCCGGCCGTAGAGCGCCGGTGCGTCGATCACGTAGGCCGGGATGCCGGGCGCCCCGTCGATGTCGATGTGCCCCAGGCGCAGCCCGAAGCGCTCGCCCCAGGGCGCGTTGAAACCGTCCACGGGCGCCAGGTCGCGCACGCCCGCCACGATGGCCGGAAAGCCCGGCAGCAGCACGCGCGCGTCCTCGCCTTCGGCCATGAGCGCCAGGGGCAGGGCCCCGGCGATGTCCGCCAGGCCGCCGGTCTTGAGGAGGGGGAAGAGCTCGGCGCTGACCTGGAGGATTCGCATCGTGGGGCGTTGTGGCCTCAGGCGGCCAGTCGTTTGAGCATCTCGCGTGTCACGAGCACCACGCCGTTCTCGGTACGCTCGAAGCGGGCGGCGTCGGCCGCGGCATCTTCGCCGATCACCATGTCGTCGGGTATGACGCAGGCGCGGTCGATCACCACCCGGTTGAGCCGGGCGCCGCGGCCGACTTCCACGTCGGGCAGCAGCACGGCCTCGTTGATCTCGCAGAAGGAATGGATGCGCACGCCCGAGAACAGCACCGAGCTGCTGACCTTGGAGCCCGAGACGATGCAGCCGCCCGAGACGATGGTGTTGACCGTCATGCCGTGCTGGCCGTGCCGGTCGAGCACGAACTTGGCCGGTGGCAGCTGCCGCTGGTAGGTCCAGATGGGCCAGTCCGTGTCATAGATGTCGAGCTCCGGGGTGATGGAGGCCAGATCGAGGTTGGCTGCCCAGAATGCATCAATCGTGCCCACGTCGCGCCAGTAGGCCTTGGCGTCGGGTCCGCGCGAGGCCCGCGTGACGCACGACATGCCGAAAGGATGGGCCAGCGCGCGGCCCTGGGCCACGGCGCGGGGAATGATGTCCTTGCCGAAATCGTGGCTCGAATCGGGGTTGACGCTGTCTTCTTCGAGCAGCTGGTAGAGGTACTCGGAGTCGAACACGTAGATGCCCATGCTCGCCAGCGCCACGTCGGGGTGGCCGGGCATGGCGGGCGGATCGGCGGGCTTTTCGAGGAAGGCCGTGATCTGGCGGCCGTCGTCGATGGCCATCACGCCGAAGGCCGTGGCTTCCATGCGCGGCACCTCGATGCAGCCGACCGTGCAGCCCAGGCCGTGCTCGGCGTGGTCCTTCACCATGATCGAGTAGTCCATCTTGTAGATGTGGTCGCCGGCAAGTACCACCACGTAGTCGTGCTTGGTCGAGCGGGTCTGGATGATGTCGAGGTTCTGGAACACCGCATCGGCCGTGCCGCGGTACCAGTGCTCGTCGCCCACGCGCTGCTGCGCGGGCAGCACGTCGACCATCTCGTTGAGCTCGGCGCGCAAGAAGCTCCAGCCGCGCTGCAGGTGGCGCATGAGCGAGTGCGACTTGTACTGCGTGACCACCGCCATGCGCCGGATGCCCGAGTTCAGGCAGTTGGACAGCGCGAAATCGATGATGCGGAACTTGCCACCGAAGTACACGGCCGGCTTGGCGCGCCGGTCGGTCAGCTGCTTGAGGCGGGAGCCGCGCCCGCCGGCCAGCACCAGGGCGATGGTGCGGCGTACCAGTTGATGGGCCTGCAGCTCCTGCTGCGGGTGCGCTTGCGGTGTGAGGTTGTCCATCCTGTGTCTCCGTTCGTTCGATCGTTCGCTTGTTGGAATTCGCCGTCAGAGTTTCTGCATCGAGACTAGCACCGCGCCGCGCGCCTGGCTCCTACGTTCTTGCAATCCCGATGCTTGAAAAAGGCACTTGTGCCGTGTCGCCGAGCGGTTGGCCCACCTCGCCCGGGTCGAGCCCGGGGTCGGTGGAAAGGCTCAGGCGCCACGTGCCCGCGGGCAGCGTGAAGGACACGGCCTGCGGGCCTGCGTTCACCATCACCAGCCACGCGCTGCCGTCCTCGTCGGTGCCATCGCCGAAGAGGACTGCAAGGGCCGTGCCCGTGCTGCTCCAGTCGGCGGGCGTCATCGGCTCGCCGTCGGGGCGCAGCCACCGGATGCCCGGTGGCGTGCCCTGCGGCGCTTCGGCCGGCCACCAGCGGGTGCTGCGCAGGGCCGGGGCCTCGCGGCGCAAGGCGGCCAGGCGCGCCACGAAGGCGCTCATGCGGGCGGCGTCGCTGCCGGGGGCGGACGCGCCTATCCATGCGAGCCAGGTGGTTTCGTTGTCCTGGCAGTAGGCGTTGTTGTTGCCCTGCTGGCTGTGGCCGAGCTCGTCGCCGGCCAGCAGCATGGGCGTGCCCTGGGACAGCATCAGCGTGGCGAGCAGCGCGCGCTGCAGGCGACTGCGCAAGGCCAGCACGGCGGGGTCGTCGCTCGGGCCCTCGACGCCGCAGTTGTTGCTCATGTTGTGGCCGTGGCCGTCGCGGTTGTCCTCGCCGTTGGCGAGGTTGTGGCGCTCGTTGTAGCTCACGAGGTCGCGCAGCGTGAAGCCGTCGTGCGCGGTGACGAAGTTGACGCTCGCGGTCGGCGCGCGGCCGTTGTGCGCAAACTGGGTGCTGGAGGCGGTGAAGCGATGGGCGAAGTCGCCGAGGCTGGCCTTGTCGTCGTGGTCCTGCCGCAGCCAGAAGCCACGCTGCGTGTCGCGGTAGCGGTCGTTCCATTCGAGCCAGCCGGGTGGGAACTCGCCGAGGCGGTAGCCGCCCGGGCCGATGTCCCATGGCTCGGCAATGAGCAGCGTGCGCGAGAGCACCGGGTCCTGGGCGATGGCGGCGAAGAAGGGCGCGCGCGCATCGAACCCCCGTTGTGCATCGCGCCCGAGCACCGGGGCGAGATCGAAGCGAAAGCCGTCCACGCCCATCTCGCAGGCCCAGAAGCGCAGGCTGTCCATCACCAGCTGCAGCACGCGCGGCTCGCCGAGGTTGAGGCAGTTGCCGCAACCGGTCCAGTTCTCGTAGAGGGCGCGGTCGTCGGGGCGCAGGTGGTAGTAAAGGGCGTTGTCGATGCCGCGCAGCGAGAGCGTGGGGCCGAGCTCGTCGGTTTCGGCGCTGTGGTTGTAGACGACGTCTATCACCAGTTCCATGCCGCGCGCGTGGATGGCGTCGGCCATGGCGCGGAATTCGCCGGCGGGGGTGGTGCCGGGGCGGCCGCTCCAGTAGCGGGCTTCGGGGGCGAACCAGCCGATGGTGGTGTAGCCCCAGTAGTTGCTCAGGCCCATGTGCTGCAGGCGCTGCTCGTCTGCTCGGTGCTGGACGGGCATGAGGCTCAGGGTTGTGATGCCCAGGGCCTGGAGGTGGTCGAGTACGGCGGGTTCTGCCAGGCCGGCGTAGGTACCTCTCAGGGCTGCGGGGACGGCGGGGTGGAGCTTTGTCTGGCCTTTTACGTGCAGCTCATAGAGGACTCGGTCGCCTGCTGCGATGCGCGCGTGGCCGGGAGGGGCTGCTGGTGCCGGACCGGGTGCAGCTACCCGGGCCTTGAGGGCTACTGCGGCGTTGTCTCGGGTGTCTCTCTTGTCTGGGTTCGCTGGGTCGTGGCCCAGGAAGATGTCGCTGCCGTCGTAGTTGCTCACGATCTCTTTGGCGTAGGGATCGAGCAGGAGCTTGGCTGGGTTGAAGCGGGTTCCCTCTTGAGGGGACCAGGGGCCGTGGACTCGGTAGCCGTAGACCAGGCCTGGAGATGCGCTGGGGAGGTGGCCGTGCCAGATGCCGTTTGTTTGTGCTGGCAGTTTCAGGCGTTGTTGTTCGTTTTTGCCTGTGGTGTCGAAGATGCAGAGTTCTACTGCTTCTGCTGTTGGGGCTGCCAAGGCGAAGTTCACGCCTTGGTGTGAAGGTGTTGCGCCCAAGGGGAAGGGGGTGCCTGGGCTCAGCATTTGGCTGGCCTTTGGGTGGGTTTGCTTTCCGAGGCCGGGACTCGCCCCGGCGGGCGAGCTACTTTCTTTTGCTTCGCCAAAAGAAAGTAGCCAAAGAAAAAGCGACCCCACTGTCTGCGACCCCTTCGCGTAGCGAAGGGGCAACCTGCGGTGCTCGCGTTTCGCGGGGTCTCGCCCAAACTCGCTTCGCTCAGACAAGGGCGAGCCCTGATCCGCGAAACGCTGCGCTCCTCGGCGCAGCCAGAGGGGAGGGGAAACGGAACGGGCCTTTGCTTCGCTCGGCTTGGTATTGGCTGTTCGGGGGCCGAGCGCAGCGAAGGCCTGCTGGGTTCCCCCAACCCTTCTGGCTGTGCCGAGGAGCGCAGACGTAGACGGGATCAGGGCCGCAGCTGTTTGAGCGAAGCGAGTTCTGCGGACCCCCGTCTACGTCGAGCACCGCAGGTTGCCCGTAGCGAAGCGTAGGGACGCAGACAGCAGGGTCGCCTTTCTTTTGCCTACTTTTCTTTGGCGAAGCAAAGAAAAGTAGGTCGGCCGCCGGGCCGAGACCCGGCCCCGGAAAACAAACCAGACCCAGGCAATTCAAGCCAACACCCACATCACGGTAGCCAACGGCGGCACGCTGACAGAAACAGAGTCCGCCTTCCCATGCCAAGGCACAGGAGCACTTTCAACAACCCCGTTCCCCACGCCACTCCCCCCATAAACCGCCCCATCCGTATTGATGACCTCCCGGTAGGAACCCGAAGCAGGAACCCCCAACCGATACCCATGCCGAGGCACAGGCGTGAAGTTGCAAACAGCCACAACAAACGCCCCATCCCGCCCCCGCCGCACGAACGCAAACACCGACTGATCCGCATCGTCATGCACGATCCACTCGAACCCCGCCCCGTCATGGTCAAGCTCGTGCAACGCAGGAAAGTGCCGATACACGTTGTTCAAGTCGCGCACCAGCCGCCGCACTCCTTGGTGAGAGGCATGCTCCAGCAGATGCCAGTCCAGGCCGCGGTCCGCATTCCACTCCGCGTACTGCGCGAACTCCCCGCCCATGAACAACAACTTCTTGCCGGGATACGCCCAGAGGTACCCGTACAGGTTGCGCAGGCCAGCAAACCTCTGCCACTCGTCCCCGGGCATGCGCCCGATCAGCGATCCCTTGCCATGCACCACCTCGTCATGCGACAGCGGCAGCACGAAGTTCTCGCTGTGCGCGTACATCAGCCCGAAGGTGATCTGCTGGTGATGGTGCTTGCGATAGACCGGGTCTGTGCCCGCATACGACAGCGTGTCGTTCATCCAGCCCATGTTCCACTTGTAGTGAAACCCCAGCCCGCCGTCTTCCGGCGGACGGGTCACGCCGGGAAAACTCGTCGACTCCTCGGCCAGCGTCACCGCCCCCGGCCGCTCGACGCCCACCACGCGGTTCATGCGCCGCAGGAAGTCGATGGCCTCCAGGTTCTCGCGCCCGCCGAGCACGTTCGGCACCCACTCGCCGGCCTTGCGGCTGTAGTCGCGGTACAGCATCGATGCCACCGCATCCACGCGCAGGCCGTCCACGCCGTAGCGCTCCAGCCAGTAGAGCGCATTGCCGACCAGGTAGTTGCGCACCTCTGTGCGGGCGTAGTTGAAGATCAGCGTCTGCCAGTCGTTGTGGAAGCCCTCGCGCGGGTCGGCGTACTCGTACAGCGCCGTGCCGTCGAAGCGGCCGAGGCCGTGCGAATCGGTCGGGAAGTGCGCGGGCACCCAGTCGAGGATCACGCCCAGCCCGGCCGCATGCGCGGCCTCGACGAAATGCCGGAAGTCGCCCGGCGTGCCGAAGCGCGAGGTCGGCGCGTACAGGCCGATCGGCTGGTAGCCCCACGAGCCGTCGAAGGGGTGCTCGGTGATCGGCAGCAGCTCGATGTGCGTGAAGCCCAGGTCGCGCACGTAGGGCACCAGCGTGTCGGCCAGGTCGCGGTAGTCCAGCCATTCGTGACCGTTCTTGCGGCGCCATGAGCCCAGGTGCACTTCGTAGATGCTGATCGGCGCGTGGCGCTCGTTTGCGGCGGCACGGCCTTCGGGCATCTTTACCGGCGCGGGCAGGGGCTGCACCACGCAGGCCGTGTCGGGCCGCAGCTGCGACGAGAACGCGAAGGGGTCGGCCTTGCGCAGCACCTCGCCCTGCGCCGACAGGATCTCGAACTCGTAGCTGTCGCCGACGGTCACGTGCGGCGCGAAGATCTCCCACACGCCGCACTCGCGGCGCAGCCGCATCATGTGGCGCCGGCCGTCCCAGTTGTTGAAGTTGCCGACCACCGACACGCGCCGCGCATTCGGCGCCCAGACTGCGAAGGCCACGCCCTTGACGCCGTCCATCTCGCGGATGTGCGCGCCCAGCCGCTCCCACGGTCGCAGGTGCGTGCCTTCGGCCAGCAGCCAAACATCGGTTTCGCCGAGCACGAACGGAAAGCGATACGGGTCTTCCAGCCGCGAGGTGTGCGCCTCCCAGTCGACCTGGAACGAGTAGCCCATGCGGGCTTCGGCCGCCGGAACCAGCCCGCTGAACAGGTCCGAGCCTTCGTGCCGCGCGAGGATGGCCAGCGGCCAGCCGGTGCGCGAATGCACCACGGCCACGCGCTGCGCGCCGGGTAGCAGCGCGCGCACTTCCAGGCCTTCGGGCCTCTCGTGCGGGCCCAGCACGGCAAACGGGTCGCCGTGCTCCGCGCGCATCAGCGCATGGACTTCGGACTCGGGCAGCGGCTTCAAGGGCATGGTGGTCAGCTTCGTCCTTCAACGGCGGGTGTGCCGAAGAAGACGCCGTACGGCGCCAGCGTCAGCATGCGCTTTTCATCCACGGTCTGCATGACGGCGGTGTGCTCAAGCGGCTGTCCGACGAGAGGCATCAGCCCGTCGGGCAACGGCATCGATACCGGCTCGCTCCCTAAGTTGAAGACCGCCCGCAGCGAGAGTTTTCCGTCGCGCCGCTCGAAGTGCAGCAGTGGCTCGGGTGCGTCGATGAAGCGGATGCCACCGGTGCGCAGCAGCGGTTGCGTGCGCCGCCAGTGCAGCAGCGTGCGGCTGAAGGCCAGCATCGACCCAGGGTCCGCGGCCTGTCGTTCGACGGCCAGCGGCAGGTGGGCGCCGTACACCGGCAGCCAGGGCGCGCCGGTGGTGAAGCCGCCATTCGGCGCCTCGGCGGTCCATGGCATCGGTGTGCGGCAGCCGTCGCGGCCCTTGAACTCGGGCCAGAAGGCGCGGCCGTACGGGTCTTGCAGCAGTTCGAACGGCACTTCGGCCTCGGGCAGGCCCAGTTCCTCGCCCTGGTAGATGCTCGCGCTGCCGCGCAGCGCGAGCAGCAGCGTCAGCCAGAGCCGGTCGCGGCGCGTGTCGGGTGCGCCGCCGTCGCTCCAGCGCGTGGCGACGCGCGGCACGTCGTGGTTCGACATTGCCCAGCAGCCCCAGCCGTTCGTGGGTTCGAGCGCCTCGTCAAGGGCTTCGACCTGGTGGCGCAGGTGCTTGGGACTGTGGTCGGCCGTCAGCAGGCTGAAGCTGTAGGCCTGGTGCAGGCGCTTGCCGCGGTCGGTGTACTGCGCCATGACGGGAGGCGCGTTCTCGTCGCCGACCTCACCCAGCGCCACCGCGCCGTAGCCGTCGAGCAGCCGGCGCAGGCTCTCGAGGAACGCCAGGTTCTCGTGCTGGCTCTTGTCGTACAGATGCTGCTGCATCGCATAGGGGTTGTCGGCGCGCACCGTGCTGACTTCGCCTATCGAGGCCAGCGAGGCCGGCGGGTTGTCGCGCAGCTGCGCGTCGTGAAACTGGTGGTTGCAGGCGTCGAAGCGAAAGCCGTCCACGCCGCGCTCGCACCAGAAGCGCACCTCGCCCAGCAGCGCCTCCTGCACTTCGGGGCAATGGAAGTTGAGGTCGGGCTGCTCCGCCAGGAAGCTGTGCAGGTAGTACTGCCGCCGGCGCGAATCCCACTGCCAGGCCGAGCCGCCGAACACCGACAGCCAGTTGGTGGGCGGCGTGCCGTCGGGCTTGGGGTCGGCCCACACGTACCAGTCGGCCTTGGGGTTGTCGCGGCTCGAGCGGCTCTCGGCGAACCAAGCGTGCTGGTCGGACGTGTGCGACAACACCTGGTCGATGACGAGCTTCAGGCCCAGTTCGTGCATCCGCGCCAGCATGGCGTCGAAGTCGGCCAGCGTGCCGAACATCGGGTCTACGGCGCGGTAATCGGCCACGTCGTAGCCGAAGTCCTTCATCGGCGAACGGAAGAAAGGAGAAACCCAGATGGCATCGACGCCGAGGCTGGCCACGTGCTCGAGCCGGGACGTGATGCCCGGCAGGTCGCCGATGCCATCGCCGTCGCTGTCCATGAAGCTGCGCGGGTAGATCTGGTAGATCACCGCACCGCGCCACCATTCGCTGCTGTCGGTATTGCTGCCCATGCCGGTCCCTGTGGTCTGAAATCATTGTGGCATGCGAAATTCGGGCCAGTGATACGCAGGTGCGGGGCGGTGGTGCATGGCGCGAAGACCCGTGAAGCTTTCTACACTGGGCGCCGCTCCCGCTTTTCAAAATGACGACATCAGATTCCGCCTCTTCTTCCCTCGCCGCGCTCGAAGCGCGGCTCGCCCAGGACCTCGAATACCTCGGCTGGCCCGGGCGCAACTGGATGCCCGCGCGGCAAGTCGGCGGTGAACCGGTGCTCGACGTGGCCGTCATCGGCGGCGGGCAGGCCGGCCTGGCTGCCTCGGTCGCGCTGGCGCAATTGGGCATTCGCGCGGTGGTGTTCGACCGCTCGCCCGCGGGCAGCGAAGGCCCCTGGGCGACCACGGCGCGCATGGAGACGCTGCGCTCGCCCAAGGAGCTCACCGGTCCCGCGCTGGGCCTGCCGTCGCTCACCTTCCGGGCGTGGTTCGAGGCCCAGTTCGGGCTGGAGGCCTGGACGGCGATGGACAAGATCCCGCGCCTGCAGTGGATGGACTACCTGGTCTGGTACCGCCGCGTGATGGGCGTGGACGTGCGCAACGACACGGCCGTGACCGGCATTCATCCGCTGACCGATGCCACCGGCGTGCGCCTCGACCTGCGCACGCCGCAAGGCGAACGCAGCGTGCTGGCGCGCCGGGTCGTCCTCGCCACCGGGCGAGACGGCCTCGGCGGGCCGGCCATTCCCGCTTTCGTCAACGCGCTGCCGCGCTCGAAATGGGCGCACTCCTCCGACGAGATGGACTACGGCCGGCTCAAGGGCCTGCGCGTGGGCGTGGTCGGCGCGGGCTCCTCGGCCATGGACAGCGCAGGCACCGCGCTGGAGGCCGGCGCGCACAGCGTCGAGCTGCTGATCCGCCGGCCCGACCTGCCGCGCGTCAACAAGGGCAAGGGCGCGGGCGTGCCGGGGCTCACGCAGGGTCACTACGACCTGCCCGACGAACTCAAGTGGCGCATCCGCCACTACATCAACGTGGCGAACGTGCCGCCGCCGCACGGCAGCACGCTGCGGGTGTCGGGGCACGCCAATGCCTTCTTCAACTTCGGCTGTCCGATCCTGGCCATCGAGCCGAAGGGCGATTCGATGCGCGTGTCGACGCCGAAGGGCGACTTCGAATTCGACTTCCTCATCGTCTCGACCGGCTTCAAGGTCGACTGGCCGAACCGCCCCGAGTTCGACGGCATCGCCGCCCAGGTGCGCACCTGGAAAGACCGCTTCGTACCCGCCCCCGGCGACGAAGACCAGGAACTGGCCGACTCGCCCGACCTCGGGCCGGTCTTCGAATTCCAGGAGCGCGTGCCGGGCGAATGCCCGGGGCTTGGGCGCATCCACTGCTTCTGCTACCCGGCGGCGCTGTCGCACGGCACGGTGTCGGGCGACATCCCGGCCATCAGCGACGGCGCCAAGCGGCTGGCGAGCGGCATCGCCAGCCTGTTCTACCGCGAAGACTTCGACCACCACTACGCCAACCTCGAGGCCTACGCCGAGCCGGAACTCTTCGGCGACGAATGGACGCCCGCGCTGCCGCCTCAGGAAAGAAACTGAACCATGACAACCAGCACTCCCACTTCCGATGTGATCGATGCCGCCGTCCCGCTGGCGCCAGACCACCCCACCTGGGCGCTGCGGCGCCAGCGCGACAAGGTCGTCGCCGCGACGCAAGGCAGCTACGACGCGATGTTTTCCCCGGCCGTCGAAGGCCTGTCAGTGAGCGAGCGGCTGCTGGTGGCGCTGCATGCCTGCCGCGTGTCGAAGGCGGACAGCCTTGCCGCGCACTACCGCGACCGGCTGGCGGCCGAAGGCGCGGACAGCGCCCTGACGGCGGCGGTGGACGCCGGCAAGCCCGTGGCCGATGCGCGCCTGCAGGCCGTGCGGGCCTTCACCGGCAAGCTGATCGAACGCCCCATCGAGGGCGACAAGGCGGCTGTGCAATCGCTGGTCGACAGCGGCCTTTCGACGCCCGCCATCGTGGCGATGAGCCAGCTGATCGCCTTCCTGTCGTACCAGATCCGCGTTGCCGCGGGCCTGAAGGCACTGGCAGCGGTGGAGGTGGCGGCATGATGGCCCCGATCCGCATCAAGGGCTTCACCAACGAGGTGCTGAAGTGGAAGCCGTGGCTCGACACGGTGAACGTCGACACCGCCACGCCGGCGCAACTGGCGGCGCTGGACGAGATGAGCCCGCAGGCGCGCACGTCGCCGTACTTTCTGGTGCTGGCGCATCAGCCCGAGATACTGTTGCAGCGCTCGATCGCCTTCAACGCGATCATGTTCGCTCCGGGCGGCATGCCGCGCGCCGAGCGCGAGCTGGGTGCCACGGTGGAGTCGCGCGTCAACGGTTGCGTGTACTGCGCCTCGGTGCATGCGCAGCGCTTCGAGCAGCTGGCCAAGCGCAACGACGTGATCTCGCAGGTGTTCGAGGAGCCGGCGGGCGCCGGCACCACGGCGCGCGAGAAGGCCATCGTCGAGTTTTCGATCCGTCTTGGCGCGGAACCCGACAAGGTCTCGGCCGACGACGTGCGCGGGTTGAAGGAGGTCGGGCTGACCGAGCTGGAAATACTCGACCTGATCCATTCGGTTGCCATCTTCGCCTGGGCCAACCGGCTGATGCTCAACCTCGGGGAGCCGGTGTTCCCCGAAGCAGACGGTTCATAGGCGCGCGAGCAGCCCGGCGACAGTTTCGTTCGCCAGGCCCAGCGGTTCGAGCAGGTCGTTTTCGCGGCGGAAGTCGACGCCGTTGACCAGCGAGGCTGCTTCCACGATGGTGCGCGTCGCGGGTGTCGGCACGCCGGCGATGGCGCCCAGCGCCTCGACGAACGCCAGGCCGTAGGGCATGTCCTCGGTCACGTAGCGGGTGTCGACCTGCGTGGGGCCGGGCGGGCCGCCGCGCTTGGCGTGCAGTTCGGCGGCAATGTCTTCGAGCTTTTCCGACGTGGTGCCGAAGGAGCGCGCGAAGTGCGCCTCGATGGGGCCGAGCTCGATGCCGAAGGCTGCCGCCACGGCGCGGCGTTCCTGGTCAAGCGCCTCGATAGCGCGCGACACGCCGGGCGTCATGCAGTGGTACTGCGCCCAGTTCTCGGCGCGCTCGATGCGGGTCCAGTTGAAGACCGCGAGCGGGCCGTGCGACTGCGGATTGACGTTGGCCAGGGCGCTGGCAAGGGCGCCGTCCTGCGCGGAGAAGCCGTCGCCGAAGAGGGCGGTGCACAGCGCGACGGCTTCGCCGACTTTTGAGCCGGGCAGGGCGGAGACGCCGACGGCCTTGCGTCGCGTCATCACCCTGACCTGCGTGCCCGATTCGCGGCGCGCGGTCAGAACGGTCGTGCCGAAGCTGGCGACATTGATCTGCCGGCCGGCGCGGCGGGCTGCTTCATGAAGATAGAGCGACGACAGCGAGGCCATTGAGCTGACGATCACGGTCTGGCCGTCGCGCAGAGAGGGCAAGAGCGCATCCATCACGCGCTTGTGGCCGTTGACCGGCAGGGCCAGCAGCAGTACGTCCGAGGCCGCGCACAGCCCGGCCGCGTCGTCGGCAACCTCGACGGTCACTGAAAACGACTGGATGCCGCTGGCCTCCAGTGCCTGCGTGCGCAAGGCTTCTGCTCCCTGGCCGCCCGGCGACCACATGGTGACGCTGTGGCCCGCCTGCCGCAGCCAAGCCGCGCTGGCCAGCGCGATTGCCCCGGCGCCCGCGATGCCGACGCGGTACTTCTTGCCCGGAACCTCAGTCAACCTTGATCCCGCCCTGCTTGATCACCTTCGCCCAGCGCTGGCTGTCTTCCGTCACGACCTTGCCCAAGGCAGCCGGGCCGCCACAGGTGTTCACCGCGCCCAACTGGGCGAAGCGCTGCTTCGTCTCCGGCAGGTTGCACACCTCGAGCAGCGCCGCCGACAGCTTCTCGACGCTCGCCGCCGGCATGCGCGCAGGCGCCATCACGCCGACCCAGACCGGCACTTCCATTCCCGGCAGGCCGGTGGCCTCGCCGATGGTGGGGGCCGAACCCATGCTGGGAAGGGAAACCCGGGAGAAGGTGCCGAGCACGCGCGCCTTGCCGCTGGCGACCATGGGTTCGATCGAGGCCACGCTGGTGACGATGGCGGCTACCTGCCCGCCCAGCAGGTCCGTCATGGCGGGCGCGGCGCCCCGGTAGGGCACGTGCAGCAGGTTCGTGCCGCTCGCCTGCGCCAGCAGCGCCCCGGTCAGGTGCGAGACGGTGCCGTTGCCGGTCGAGGCGTAGGTCACCTGGCCCGGCCTGGCCTTGGCGTCGCGCAGCACGTCGGCCACCGTCTTGTAGGGGCTCTCGGTGCGCACGGACAGCGTCATCGGCGTGTCGGCCACCAGGGCCACCGGCACCAGCTCGTGCACCGGGTCGTAGGGGAGCTTGGGCTGCAGGCGGGGGGCGATCGTGATCGCGCCGCCGGTGGCCAGCAGCACCGTGGCCCCGTCGGTCGCCTTGGCCACCGCGTCGGCGGCCACGATGCCGCCAGCGCCGGCCTTGTTGTCGATGATGACGGGCTGGCCCAGCTTGTCGGTGAGCTTGGCGCCCAGGTAGCGCGCGATCACGTCCTGCGCGCCGCCGGTGGCGAAGGGCACGACGATGCGCAGGGGCTTGTCGTTCTGCTGGGCCCACAGGGGCGTGGCGGCGAGGCCGACGGCGGCCGCTAGGCCCAGGGCGAGGTGTTTCAGGCGCAGTTTCATGGTGTTCCAGGCGGTGCGAAAAACCTGTCGGACGGCAGGCGTTACCCGCGCAACACGCAGGTTACGTGCCCCGAGTCTAGAGTCTGCCGGCCGGGGCTTTCGCCCGGGCGCGATAATCCCGCGTTCCCGGCCGCTCCGAGCCGGGCTCTTGCCGAACCGCCATGAATCCCAGCTACAAACCCAGCGACGTCGAGTCCGCTGCCCAGGCGCAATGGAGCGCCGCCGATGCCTACCGCGTCACCGAGGACACGAGCCGCAAGAAGTACTACGCCTGCTCGATGCTGCCGTACCCCAGCGGCAAGCTGCACATGGGCCATGTGCGCAACTACACGATCAACGACATGCTCACGCGCCACCTGCGCATGAGCGGCTACAACGTGCTGATGCCCATGGGCTGGGACGCCTTCGGCCTGCCGGCCGAGAACGCAGCGCTGAAGAACGGCGTGCCGCCGGCCAAGTGGACCTACGAGAACATCGCCTACATGAAGGGCCAGCTCCAGGCCATGGGCCTGGCCATCGACTGGAGCCGCGAGATCGCCACCTGCGATCCGAGCTACTACAAGTGGAACCAGTGGCTGTTCCTGAAGATGCTCGAAAAGGGCATTGCCTACCGCAAGACCCAGGTCGTCAACTGGGACCCGGTCGACCAGACCGTGCTGGCCAACGAGCAGGTGATCGACGGCAAGGGCTGGCGCACCGGCGCGACGGTCGAGCGCCGCGAGATCCCGGGCTACTACCTGAAGATCAGCGACTACGCCGAGGAACTGCTCGAACACACCCAGCACAAGCTGCCGGGCTGGCCCGAGCGCGTCAAGCTGATGCAGGAAAACTGGATCGGCAAGAGCGAGGGCCTGCGCTTCGCCTTCACGCATGACATCAAGGACGCGAGCGGCAAGCTGATCCAGGACGGACGCATGTACGTGTTCACCACGCGCGCCGACACCATCATGGGCGTGACCTTCTGCGCCGTGGCGCCCGAGCATCCGCTGGCCGCGCATGCCGCCACGCTCGACCCCAAGGTCGCGGCCTTCATCGAGGAGTGCAAGAGCGGCGGCACCACCGAGGCCGAACTCGCCACGCAAGAGAAGAAGGGCGTGCCCACCGGCCTGACTGTCAAGCACCCGATCACCGAGGAGCAGGTGCCCGTGTGGGTCGGCAACTACGTGCTGATCGGCTACGGCGACGGCGCCGTGATGGGCGTGCCCGCGCACGACGAGCGCGACTTCGCCTTCGCCAACAAGTACGGCATCGAGATCATCCAGGTGGTGCTGGTCGACGACGAGCCGCACTTCGACTATCACAAGTGGCAGGACTGGTACGCCGACAAGCAGCGCGGCGTGACCATCAATTCCGACAACTTCAGCGGCATGTCGTACAAAGAGGCCGTGGCCGCCGTGGCGCATGCGTTGGGCCAGAAGGACCTGGGTGAGCTGCAGACCACCTGGCGCCTGCGCGACTGGGGCGTGAGCCGCCAGCGCTACTGGGGCACGCCGATCCCGATCATCCATTGCGACGAACACGGCGCAGTGCCGGTGCCCGAGAAAGACCTGCCCGTGGTGCTGCCCACCGACTGCGTGCCGGACGGCTCGGGCAACCCGCTGCACAAGCACGAAGGCTTCCACGCCGGCGTGGTCTGCCCCGTCTGCGGCAAGCCCGCGCGGCGCGAGACCGACACGATGGACACCTTCGTCGATTCGTCGTGGTACTTCATGCGCTACTGCGACCCGAAGAACGAAGAGGCGATGGTGGCCGGCGGCGCCGACTACTGGATGCCGATGGACCAATACATCGGCGGCATCGAGCACGCGATTCTTCACCTGCTGTACGCGCGCTTCTGGACCAAGGTGATGCGCGACCTTGGCCTCGTGAAGGCCGACGAGCCCTTCAGCAAGCTGCTCACCCAGGGCATGGTGCTCAACCACATCTTCTACAAGCGCAATGAAAAGGGCGGCAAGGACTACTTCCCGCCCAGCGAAGTCGCGACGGTGCTCGATGCGCAGGGCCGCATCACCGGCGGCACCACCGCCGACGGCACGAAGGTCGAGTACGGCGGCGTGGGCAAGATGGGCAAGAGCGAACGCAACGGCGTCGACCCGCAGGACCTGATCGAGAAATACGGCGCCGACACCGCGCGCCTGTACACCATGTTCACCGCACCGCCCGAAGCCACGCTCGAGTGGAACGACGCGGCCGTCGAAGGCAGCTACCGCTTCCTGCGCCGGGTGTGGAATTTCGGCGTGGCGCAGGCGGACGTGGCGCCGGTGGCTGTCAGCGGCCAGACCTTCGGCAAGAATGCCCAGGCGCTGCGCCGCGAGGTGCACACCGTGCTGCGCCAGATCGACTACGACTACCAGCGCATGCAATACAACACGGTGGTGTCGGGCGCGATGAAGCTGCTCAACGCGCTGGAAGGCTTCATGCCCGACGGCAGCGCGGGCGACGCGGCCGCGATGCGCGAGGGCTTCGGCATCCTGTTGCGCTGCCTCTACCCGGCCACGCCGCACATCGCCCAGCAGCTCTGGAACGAACTCGGCTACGACAAGGACCTGGGCGGCCTGCTCGACGCGCCCTGGCCCGCGGTCGACGTCGGTGCGCTGGTGCAGGACGAGATCGAGCTCATGCTGCAGGTCAACGGCAAGCTGCGCGGCAAGCTCAGCGTGCCGGCCGGCGCATCGAAGGACGAGATCGAGAAGCTCGCGCTCGCCTGCGACGATTTCGTCAACTTCGCCGAAGGCGCGCCGCCCAAGCGCGTGATCGTGGTTCCCGGCCGCCTGGTCAACGTGGTCCTTTGAACGACTCAAGCATGAACACTCGCAATGTCTCGCTGCCGCGCCGCGGCTTTCTTCTCGGATTGGCGGCGGCGGGCGCTTCGCTCGGCCTGGCCGGTTGCGGCTTCGAGCTGCGCAAGGCGCCTGTCTTCGCGTTCAAGACGCTGCAGGTGTCGGGCAACTCGGCCATGATCAACCAGATCCGGCGCGAGTTGCGGGCGACGGGCACTGTGACTCTGGTGACGCCCGACACGTCCACCGCCGGTGGTTCGTCGCCGGCCGCCGACGTGGTGCTGGAGATCCTGAGCGAGGACCGCAACCGCATCGTGATCTCGACCAACTCGGCCGGCCTGGTGCGCGAGCTGCAGCTTCAGTTGAAGGTGCGCTTCCGCCTGCGCACGCCGGGCGGTAAAGACCTGCTGCCGGCCACCGACGTCTCGCAGACGCGCGACCTGAGCTTCAACGAAACCAACGCGCTGGCCAAGGAAGGCGAAGCCGACCTGCTGTTCCGCGATATGCAGTCCGACATCGCGCAGCAGCTGATGCGCCGCCTGGCGGCCGTCAAGGAACTCTGAGCCTGCGCGCTCCGGCCATTCCATTTCCATGCAACTTGCCAGCGCCCAGCTCGGAGCCCACCTGCAGAAGGGCCTGAAGCCGCTCTACACGATCCACGGCGACGAGCCGCTGCT
This sequence comes from Variovorax sp. OV084, assembly GCF_900111625.1. Classification (NCBI taxonomy): domain Bacteria; kingdom Pseudomonadati; phylum Pseudomonadota; class Betaproteobacteria; order Burkholderiales; family Comamonadaceae; genus Variovorax; species Variovorax sp. OV084. The sequence goes on from NZ_FOII01000004.1 coordinate 320,414, forward strand.
CGCGCAGGAAGCGGCCGACGCCATCCGCACCGCCGCGCGCGCGCAGGGTTACACCGAGCGCAGTTCTTACACCGTGGCCGGCGCGCACTTCGACTGGAGCGCGGTGCTCGCGGCCGGGGGCTCGCTCTCGCTGTTCGCAGACAAGCAGATCGTCGAGATCCGCATCCCCTCGGGCAAGCCCGGCAAGGACGGCAGCGCGGCCCTTCAGCAGATGGCCGAGTCCGCGCCCGGCAACGACAGCACGCTCACGCTGGTGATGCTGCCGCGGCTGGACAAGGCCACGCGCACCGGCGCCTGGTTCTCGGCGCTGGAGAACAACGGCGCGAGTATCCAGGTCGACCCGATCGAGCGCGGCGCGCTGCCGCAATGGATCGCGCAGCGCCTGGGCCAGCAGGGCCAGCGCGTGATGCCCGGCGACGAAGGCCAGCGCACGCTGCAGTTCTTTGCCGATCGCGTGGAGGGCAACCTGCTCGCCGCGCACCAGGAAATCCAGAAGCTCGCGCTGCTGCATCCGGCCGGCGAGCTGAGCTGGGAGCAGGTCGAAGGTGCGGTCAACAACGTGGCTCGCTACGACGTGTTCAAGCTGTCCGAAGCCGTGCTGGCCGGCAATCCGCAGCGCGTGGCGCGCATGCTCGATGGCCTGCAGGCCGAGGGCGAGGCCGAGGTGCTGGTGCACTACACGATTGCCGAGGACATCCGCGCGCTCAAGCGTGTGAAGGACGCCATGGCCTCGGGACGCCCGCTGCCGATGGCGCTGCGCGAGAACCGCATCTGGGGCCCGCGCGAGCGTGCCTTCGAGCGTGTGCTGCCGCGGCTGGACGACCGCATGCTGACCCGGCTGCTGCGCGCGGCGCATGTGGTGGACGGCATCGTGAAGGGGCTGAAGCAGCCCGACTGGCCAGCCAGCGGCTGGCAGGCCCTGCAGCGGCTGGCGCTGATGCTGTGCCGCGCCTGCAGCAGCGCGGCGACCGCTCCGCGACGCGCCTGACTCGGCCCGCGCACGATGGCTCCAGCCATCAAAAGGCCCGTGTAAGCCGGGTCACAGGTCGGCGTGGGAAAATGAACACATGAATGCGTTCAACGTCAGCGAGCACATGCAGACCCTGGGTCTGCAAGCCAAAGCCGCTGCATTCCTCATGGCCCGTGCGGATGCAGCTACCAAAAACATAGCATTGAAGGCGCTGGCCCGGCGTCTGCGCGAAGCCGGCCCGGTGCTGGCGGTCGCCAATCAGAAGGACCTGGAACGCGCCACCGCCGCCGGCCTCTCGGCGCCGATGGTCGATCGTCTCAAGCTCACGCCCAAGGTCATCGAGACCGTGGCCCTGGGCTGCGAGCAGCTCGCCGGCATGGCCGACGTCATCGGCGAAATCATCGGCATGAAGCAGCAGCCCAGCGGCATCCGCGTGGGCCAGATGCGCGTGCCGATCGGTGTCTTCGGCATGATCTACGAGAGCCGGCCCAACGTGACCATCGAGGCTGCGAGCCTTGCCATCAAGAGCGGCAACGCGGCCATCCTGCGCGGCGGCTCGGAAGCCATCGAGTCGAACAAGGCGCTGGCGCTGCTGGTGTCCGAGGCGCTGGCCGAAGCCGGCTTGCCGGTCGAGGCGGTGCAGCTGGTGCAGACCACCGACCGCGAGGCCGTCGGCCAGCTCATCGCCATGCCCGAGTTCGTCGACGTGATCATTCCGCGCGGCGGCAAGGGGCTGATCGAGCGCATCAGCCGCGACGCCAAGGTGCCGGTCATCAAGCACCTGGACGGCAACTGCCACGTCTACGTGGACGACACGGCCGAGTTCGACATGGCGCTGCGCATCGTCGACAACGCCAAGACCCAGAAGTACAGCCCCTGCAACGCCGCTGAAGGCCTGCTGGTGTCGGCGTCGGTGGCCGACGACTTCCTGCCCGAGATTGCCGCCATCTTCGCGGCCAAGGGTGTGGAAATGCGCTGCGACCCGGCCGCTGCCGCCATCCTGCGCGCCGACGAGGCGCTCGATCCGAAGGCCCGGGTGGTCGATGCGGTCGAGTCCGACTGGTCCGAGGAATACCTGGCCGCCGTCATCAGCATCAAGGTGGTGGCCGGCGTGGACGAGGCCATCGCGCACATCAACCGCTATTCGAGCCATCACACCGATGCCATCGTCACGCGCGACCACGTGCATGCGCAGCGCTTTCTGCGCGAGGTCGATTCGGCCAGCGTGATGGTCAATGCGAGCACACGCTTCGCGGATGGCTTCGAGTTCGGGCTGGGCGCCGAAATCGGCATCAGCACTGACAAGTTCCACGCCCGCGGTCCGGTGGGCATCGAAGGGCTGACCTCGCTCAAGTACGTGGTGCTGGGGCAGGGCGAAGTCCGGACCTGATCCGATGCGCCCGCGTGCGGTCTTGTCATTGGGGCGGCCATCCCCAAATCCTACAATTCCGCTCCACCTTTAAGCACAAAACCAACAAGGCCGCCGCATGGTTCCGCATCTCGTCACCGCCCTGACCGGCCCGATCAACGAACTGGAGCAGCGGGTGCTCGACTCGATGCCCGCCATCGAGCGCTGGTTCCGGCTCGAGTGGATGGAGCACACGCCGCCGTTCTACAGCGCCGTCGACATCCGCAACGCCGGCTTCAAGCTGGCCCCGGTCGACACCAACCTCTTTCCGGGCGGCTGGAACAATCTCACCAAGGAGATGCTGCCGCTGGCGGTGCAGGCTGCTCAGGCGGCCATCGAGAAGATCTGTCCGGAAGCGCGCAACCTGCTCGTCATTCCGGAAAATCACTCCAAAAATACCTTTTATCTCGCCAACGTCGCGCAACTGGTGCGCATCTTCCACATGGCGGGGCTCAACGTGCGCATTGGGTCGATCGATCCGGCCATCAAGTCGCCCAAGAAGATCGAACTGCCGAACGGCGAGACCGTGACGCTCGAACCGGTGGTGCGCAGCAAGCGCCGCCTGGGCCTGAAGAACTTCGATCCTTGCACAATTCTGCTCAACAACGAGCTTTCTGCGGGAACGCCCGGCATCCTCGAAGATTTGCATGAGCAGTATCTGCTGCCGCCGTTGCACGCAGGCTGGTCGGTGCGCCGCAAGAGCAACCACCTGCACAGCTACGAGGAGCTGTCCAAGCGTCTCGGCAAGCTGCTGGGCATCGACCCGTGGCTCATCAACCCGATCTATGCGCGCGCCGAAGGCGTGGATGTGGCCGAGGGCCGCGGCATCGACGTGCTGACCAGCCATGTGGATGCGGTGCTGACCAAGGTGCGCCGCAAGTACAAGGAATACGGCATCAACGAGAAGCCGTTCGTGGTCGTCAAGGGCGGCCACAGCGGCAGCGGCAGCCCGGGCGTGGTGACGGTGCGCGATGCCAAGGACGTCGAGGCGCTGATCGGCAAGCCGCGCGACACCGCCAGCAGCGCCCCGGCCGGCAAGACCGGCGCCGGCCGCGAGCTGCGCGAGCCCACCGAGCTGATCGTCCAGGAAGGCGTGCTCACCAACGAGCGCGTGCACAACGGCGTGGCCGAGCCGGTGGTCTACATGATGGATCGCTACGTTGTCGGCGGTTTTTACCGCGTGCATGCCGAGCGCGCCGCCGACGAAAACCTCAAGCTGCCGGGCGCGAGCTTCGTGCCGCTGGCTTTTTCTGAAAGTGCGCACTTGCCACAGCCCGGCGCCAAGCCTGGCGCCAGCGCGCCCAACCGCTTCTACATGTATGGCGTGGTCGGCCGGCTGGCCATGGTGGCCGCCAGCTACGAGATGGAAGCGACCGATCCGGACGCCGAAATCTACGAATGATTGCCGGGGGCGGCTTGTGGCGGCTTGCGCCGACCACAAGCAACGGCAAAATAGCGGCCCCACAGCAACGGAAACAAAAGGGCGGGAGGGTGACGCAGGTGGACTAAAGTTCACACTTGCCTCGCCCCGGCGTGTCTGACGCGTCGATTCCAGCAGCCTGCCCTTTTCCCATCGACTTCGTGTCAGCCCCCAAAAATCTCTCAGCCGGCCTCATCGTCGGCGCCATCGGCGTCGTCTATGGCGACATCGGCACCAGCGTGCTGTATGCCGTCAAGGAAGTGTTCGGCCACGGCCACGTGCCGTTCACCGTCGAGAACGTCTACGGCATCCTCTCGATGTTCTTCTGGACACTCACCGTCATCGTCTCCATCAAGTACGTCGTGCTCGTGCTGCGCGCGGACAACGAAGGCGAGGGCGGCCTCGTTGCCATGCTGGCGCTGGCCTCCCGCGCGGTGGCCGACAAGCCCAGGCTGCGCCACCTGCTGCTGGTGGTCGGCATCTTCGGCACTTCGCTCTTCTACGGCGACGGGGTCATCACCCCGGCCATCTCGGTGCTCTCGGCGGTCGAGGGCCTGGAGGTGGTGTCGCCGCACTTCACGCATTACGTGATCCCGCTCACGCTGGTCGTGCTGTTCTGTCTCTTCGTGGTGCAGAAGCGCGGCACGGCGGGCATCGGCAAGTTCTTCGGGCCGATCACGCTCGTGTGGTTCCTGGCGATTGCCGTGCTTGGCGTGTCGCAGATCCTGCACCACCCCGAGATCCTGAAGGCGCTGAACCCGTTCTATGCGCTGAAGTTCATGTGGGACAACCCGGGCACCAGCTTCATCCTGCTGGGCGCCACCGTGTTGTGCGTGACCGGTGCCGAGGCGCTGTACGCCGACCTGGGCCACTTCGGCAAGAGCCCGATCCGCATTGCGTGGTTCTCGGTCGTGATGCCGGCGCTGACGCTCAACTACTTCGGCCAGGGCGCGCTGCTGCTGGAGAACCCCGAGGCGGTGAAGAACCCGTTCTTCATGATGGCGCCCGAATGGGCGCTGATTCCGCTGGTGCTGCTGGCCACGGCGGCCACGGTGATCGCGTCGCAAGCCCTCATCACGGGCGCCTTCAGCGTCACGCGCCAGGTCATCCAGCTGGGCTACCTGCCGCGCCTGAACATCGAGCACACCAGCGTGCGCACGGCGGGCCAGATCTACATTCCGCTGGTCAACTGGGGCCTGTTCGTGGCCATCGTTCTGGCGGTGGTCATGTTCCGCTCGTCGAGCAGCCTGGCCGCGGCCTACGGCATTGCCGTGACCACCGACATGCTGATCACCACGGTGCTGACCTTCTTCGTGATCCGCTACGCGTGGAAGCTTCCGCTGGCGCTGTGCATCGCATCGACAGCGGTCTTCTTCGTGGTCGACTTCCTGTTCTTCGCGTCGAACCTGCTCAAGCTGTTCGAGGGCGGCTGGTTCCCGCTGCTGATCGGCGGATTCGTCTTCACGCTGATGATGACGTGGAAGGAAGGACGCCGCCTGATGGGCGAGGCGCAGCATGCCGATGCGATCGACCTGAAGTCCTTTCTCGACTCGGTGTTCGTGAGCCCGCCGGCGCGTGTCGACGGCACGGCGGTGTTCCTCACGGCCGAGCCGGGCACCGTGCCGAATGCGTTGCTGCACAACCTGAAGCACAACAAGGTGCTGCACGAACAGAACATGTTCGTCACCGTGCGCAACCACGAGGTGCCGTGGATTCCGATGGACAAGCGCATCGAGATCGAGGCGCTCGGCCACCACTGCTGGCAGATCATCGTGCACTACGGCTTCAAGAACGACATCGACCTGCCGCGCGCGCTCGAAAACGCGCGTATGCGCGGCTGCCAGCTGGAGCCGATGACGACCAGCTACTTCCTGTCGCGCGACGTCGTGATTCCGACGCTCGGCAGCGGCATGGCGCCGTGGCGCGAGAAGCTGTTCGCGCAGATGCACCACAACGCGAGCGGGGCGGCGGCATTCCTGGGGCTGCCGAACAACGCGGTGGTGGAGCTGGGGTCGAAGATCGAAATCTGAGGCTCAGGCAGGGCGCCTCAGTCGAATTCTCCTGGGCGCTCCTTCGCGAGCCCTTCCACGTGCGAGGCGATCGCGCCCGGCGTGGTGAACCAGATCTCGCCCCGGTCGCGCGCCTGCGCCAGGTACGTGAGTGCGGTGCGCAGGTGCCGCAGCCGATAGGGCTGGCCCACGATGTACGGGTGCAGCGCCAGGCCCATCACCAGCGGCTGCGTGCGCGACTGTTCGAGCATCTCCTCGAAGTTGTCGATCACCATCGAGCTGAAGTCCTTTGCGTCCATCAGGCGGCCGACGATCATCGGGATGTCGTTGAGCTCCTGCGGATACGGCACCGACCACAGCGAGCCGCCGCTGCGTGTGCGCATGCGCAGCGGCTGGTCGTCGTGGCACCAGTTGAGCGTGTAGCTGTAGCCGGTCTCGGCCAGCAGGTCGGGCGTGACGGCGCTTTCCGAGATCCATGGCGAGAGCCAGCCGGCGGGTGCCTGCCCGCTCCCGCGCACCATGCGTTCGCGGCAGCGCTGCAGCAGCGCGCGTTCGTGCACTTCGTCGAGCGCGCCCTGGCGCTCGGCATTGCTGTGGCCGTGGCCGATCAGCTCGTCGCCGCGCGCCACCAGCGCCTGGACCAGCTCGGGGCAGTGGTCGTACAGCGCGGTGTTGACGAGCGCGCCGGTGGGCAGCGCGAGCGCGTCGAACAGCTCCAGGCAGCGCCACGCGCCGACGCGGTTGCCGTACTCGCGCCAGCCGTGGTTGAGCACGTCGGGTTGCGGCGAGGCCGGGCCGATGCATGCGCCCAGCCCGTCGCCGAAGGCGAAGTGTTCGATGTTGAAGCCGATGTACACCGCCAGCCGCGCGCCGTTCGGCCACACGTAGTCGGGCCGCCGCGTGATGGGCCGGTAGTCGAAGCGGTCGTGTGTGGGAAGCCGGTCGGGCCAGCGCGTCGTCATGCCTGGGGCCTCATCACAGCACGGCGAGGCCGGCGCGCACCAGCAGCCATTCGGCGCTGTCGTTCCACACGTCCATCTGCACGATCAGGCCGTGGCGCACCACGTAGCGGTCGACATAGCGATTGCCTTCGAAGGCCGTGCCGTCGGGCCACGCGCCGTAGAGCGTGCCGAGGCTGTAGACCACCGTTTCCTCGGGCGTGCCGCCGGCCACCGTTTCGGTGCGCTCGATCTTCTTCTTGACCCACGCATAGCGCTTTGCGTTGAAGGCGGAGGTGTCGCCGGGCGCCTGCATTGGCCGGTTGCCGGTGAAGCGGATGCGGATGCCGGGCGCGGTGAAGCGGGAGGCCGACTCCGGGTCGGGAATCATCACCAGGCGAAGGAACTCGTCGACCACGGCGGCGGGGTCGAGCGCGGGGTTGCTCTGCTGCGAAACGGATGCGTCCACGGGGTTCTCCAATCTTGCTGGGCCATGGCGGTGCACGGCGGGATGTCGCGACTGGGTTCGTGCAATTCCCGTGCCTGATGGTTGACATTATGGAATTCAGATTGTTGACAATCTGGTGCTGCCGGCCTCCCGGCACAATCGCCCGATGCGATTCCCCAAGCTCGGCCGGACGCATGAAGAAAAGGCCCCGCCCGGCAAGGACATCGCCGCTTCCGGCAACATCGCGCCCGATATCCCGGTGGCAGCCGCCGCTCCCGGCACCGCAAGAAAGAACGCCTGATGAAAAACATCCTCTTCGTCGCCGATCCGCTTGATCATTTCAAGATCTACAAGGACACGACCTTCTCGATGATGCGCGAGGCGCAGCGCCGCGGCCACCGCATCGCGGCCTGCCTGCCGCAGGACATTCAGTGGAAGTCGGGCGGCGTGGTCACGGCCACGGTGCAGCAGATCACGCTGACCGGCGACCCGAAAGATTGGTACAGCGTCGACATCACCGAGGCCAAGGCACTAAAGGACTTCGACGCCGTGCTGATGCGCAAGGACCCGCCCTTCGACGCCGAGTACATCTACGCCACGCACCTGCTGGAGCAGGCCGAGCGCGAGGGCGCGCAGGTGGTGAACAAGCCGCGCGCGCTGCGCGACCACCCCGAGAAGCTCGCGATCATGGAGTTTCCGCAGTTCACCACGCCCACGCTGGTAACGCGCAGCTCGCAGGCCGTGCGCGACTTCCATGCCGAGCACGGCGACATCATCCTGAAGCCGCTCGACGGCATGGGCGGCATGGGCATCTTCCGCGTGCGGCAGGACGCGCTGAACCTCGGCTCCATCGTCGAGACGCTCAACAAGGACGGCGCCGAGACGATCATGGTGCAGCGCTTCGTGCCCGAGATCGTGCAGGGCGACAAGCGCATCCTGATCATCGCGGGCGAGCCGGCGCCCTTCGTGCTGGCGCGCATTCCGCAGGGCACCGAGGTGCGCGGCAACCTGGCTGCGGGCGGCAAGGGCGTGGCGCAACCGCTGACCGCGCGCAATCGCGAGATCGCCGAGACCGTGGGCCGTGCGCTCGCGCCGCGCGGGCTGCTGCTGATCGGGCTCGACGTGATCGGCGACTCGGTGACCGAGATCAACGTGACCAGCCCGACCTGCTTTCAGGAGATCACCGAACAGACCGGCTTCGACGTGCCGGCGATGTTCATCGATGCGCTGGAAGAGACCCTGCGCAAGCAGGGCCGCTGACGCAGCAGGTCAGAAGTCGATGGTGCCGCTCACCGCGAAGGTGCGCGGCGCGCCCAGCACCAAGTAGTTGCTGCCCTGCGTGCCGCCCACCGAGGCCCAGTACGACTTGTTGAACAGGTTGTCGATGCGTGCGCGCAGCGTGAGCGCGCGGCCGTTGCCGAGGTCGACCAGGTAGCGCGCGCCGATATCGAAGCGCGTCCACGACGGCACCGACTGCGTGTTGGTGGCGTTGGCGTACTGCTTCGATGTGTACAGCACGCGTGCGTTCAGCGACAGGTTGCGCACGCCGGGCACGTCCCATTCGGCGCCGAGATTGGCCTGCTGCTTGGCCACGCCGATGGCGGTGAGACCGTCGGTCGCGCCGCCTTGCGTGTTCTTCTGCTTGGCGTCGAGCAGCGTCAGGCCACCGAGCAAGCGCAGGCCCTTGGTGGGCTGGCCGAACACCGAGAACTCCAGGCCCTGGTTGCGCTGCTTGCCGTAGAGGCCGTAGGTCTGGCCCGAGTAGTAGTAGGTGGGCTGGTCCGTGGTGAAGAACGCGGCGCTGGCGCCGAGCGTGCCGCCGTCGTACTTGACGCCGACTTCCTTCTGCTTGGCCTGGTAGGGCGCAAAGATTTCGCCGGCGTTGGTGACGGGGCGGTTGTTCACCGTGGTGCCCGCCACGTTGCCCTTGACGAGGCCTTCGATGTAGTTGGCGTAGGCCGAGACAGTCGGCGTGATCTTGAACACGACGCCGGCCACCGGCGTGGTCTTGCTCTTGTCGTAGGTGCTCGTCTGCTTGAGCGTGGTGTAGGCGAAGCTGGTCTGCTCGATGGTCTGGCGACGCGCGCCGAGGGTGACGAGCAGGCGGTCGTCCATGAAGGACATGGTGTCGGCGATGGCCACGCTCGAGGTGTCGATCTTGTCGGTCAGGCGCGGGTCTTCCAGCGTATTGCCGGTGAAGGCGTTGGCGACCGGGTATGCCGTTGCGTACGGTGCGTAGATGTTGTTGCGGATGGTGCCGCGCGAGATCGTGTACGCGTTGTCGCGGTCGTTGCTGTACTTGGCGACCGAGGCCACCACCGTGTGTTTCACCGGGCCGGTCGCGAAGTTGCCGCGCACGCCGAGTTCGGCGGTGCCGATGCGGTCCTTGCGGGTGTTGCTGAAGCGAGTGTTGCTGGTGTTGCCGAACGAGTCGGCGAGCGTGGGGTTCGACAGCACGTTGTCTTCGCTGCTGCGGCGCACGCCGCCGGCGGCCCAGGCCGTGATGTTGTCGGTGATGTCGACTTCGCCGCGGAAGGTGGCGAACTTGTCCTTTTCCTTCGAGTAGGTCCAGGGCTGGGCGAAGTTGGTGCGGGCGTCGGGCGCGCGGGGGATCGGCAGCGTGGACGAGGGCGTCAGGCTCGGGCGGCCGTCTTTCAGGTCGTAGTCTTGGTAACCGAAGTCGGCCGACAGGCGCACGTTGCGGTTGTGCCAGTCGAGGCCCACGCCGAAGGCGCTGAGCTGCTGGCTTTCGTTCTTCACGCCGGTGCCGCCTTCGCGGCGCACAGCGTTCACGCGAATGCCCAGGCTGTCGTCGGGACCGAAGCGGCGGGCCAGGTCGAGGTTGACGAAGCCCTGGCCGCCGGTCTGCACGCCGAAGCCGACGCGGGTGAGCGGCTCGTTGGGCGCGCGCTTGGGCAGCAGGTTGATCGCGCCGCCGATGCCGCTGCCGCCGGGCGCGGCGCCGTTCAGGAAGGTGTTGGCGCCGCGGAACACCTCCACGCGCTCGAAGAACTCAGAAGCGATGTACTGGCGCGGCAGCATGCCGTAGAGGCCGTTGTACGAGACGTCGTCCGAGTAGACGGGGAAGCCGCGCACCACGTACAGCTCCTGGAAATTGCCGAAGCCGCGCGCCTGGCGCACCGACGGGTCGTTCAGCAGCACGTCGGCCACGCTCTTGGCCTGCTGGTCCTGGATCAGTTCGTTGGTGTAGTTGGTGCTGGAAAACGGCGTGCTCATCATGTCCTGGTTGCCCAGGATGCCGACCCGCCCGCCGCGCGCCACCTGGCCGCCCGCATAGGGCTTGGTCAGGCCTTGGGCCGATGCATCGGCGCTGGCCTCCACGGTCACCGTGGAGAGCGTGCCGCTGGCCGCTGCCGCAGCCGGCTCGGCAGTGGTGGTTTGGGCCAGGGCGGCCACGGTGTTGAGCGCGAGCAGCGACGCGACCACGGTTGGCCGGAGGAAGAAGCGGGGAGCGGGCATGGACGATCCAGATAAGATGCAAATGAGAACGGTTATTGTTCACTCGATTGCATCCACCTGTTGATACTTTCTTGCAATGTTGCAAAAAAGTGTCAGTCGAAAGACTTCACATCTGCGTCAGAACCCGGATCGCTGCCCGTCCACGAACACATGCAGCTCGCCCGGCGCGAAGGGTGTCCAGGTCTCGTTGGTGGTCAGCGGCGCGGTGACGACCACGGCCACGCGGTCGTTGGGCGTGGTGTGCTGCGCGAAGTCGATCTCCACGTCTTCGTCCGACAGCTGCGCGGTCACGAAGGGGTGGCGGCGCTCCACGTACCAGAGGTTGGTCGAGGCATGGGCCCACAGCGCCTGTCCGTTGGACAGCATGAAGTTGAAGGTGCCGTGGCTCGCGAGCTGTGGCGCCAGCTCGCGCAGCGTGAGTGTCAGCTCTTCGATGCTCGGCACGCCCGCGTGCGACTTGGCCAGCTCCTGCATGATCCAGCAGAAGGCGTGTTCGCTGTCGGTGTTGCCCACCGGATGAAAGTTGCCGTGCAGCCGCGGGCGGAATTCCTTCAGATCGCCGTTGTGGGCGAACACCCAATAGCGCCCCCACAGTTCGCGCACGAACGGGTGGCAGTTCTGCAGGTTGACCTCGCCCTGAGTCGCCTTGCGGATGTGCGCCACGACGTTGCGGCTCTGGATGGGATAGCGCCGGATCAGCTCCGCAACCGGCGATTCGCTCGCCGGCTGGTGGTCGACGAAATGGCGCAGCCCGCGGTCCTCGAAGAACGCGATGCCCCAGCCGTCGGCGTGGTGGTCGGTGCGGCCGCCGCGTTGCGCGAACCCCGTGAAGCTGAAGGTCACGTCGGTCGGCGTGTTGCAGTTCATTCCTAGCAATTGGCACATGGCGCTATTAGAGCGCGAGTGCCGGCCGGCCGTGCGGCGGATCCGCTCGCCGCTCAGCGCACGAAGCGGCCCTCGGGCGTGACGCGCACCATTTCGATGAAGCGCGAGCCGGTGGTGTTGCCGGTCGAGAAATCGATGTCCATGCCGGCCAGGCGGAACTTGAGCGCGCGCAGCGTCGCATGCAGGCGGGCGCGCGTCAGGTCGCGGCCGGTGCGCTTGAGTGCCTCGATCATCACCAGCCCGTTCAGGTAGCCCTCGAAGCTGCCGTAACCCACCGGTACCTGTGCCCGCTCCGCCAGCCGGCGATAGTCGCGCGTCACCGTCTCCACCTCGCCCCAGGGATAGGGCATGACTTGCGAGATCGCGAGGCCGCCCGCCTGCAGGGCCACCACCTTGGCCGTGACTTCGCCCGGCACGATCGACATGCCGTAGAACATCGGCTTGCTGCCGGCGGCGTAGGTGGCCTTGATCACCTCGCCGGCCACGGTGCCGGCCAGGTACATCAGGATGGCCTGCGACTGGCTGTCGGCCAGCGCCTTGCCGGCGGCGGCGGCGTCGGAGCCGTCGCCCTTGGCGACCACCTTGGCCGTCGGCACCAGCTTGTGGGGGACCATGGCCGCCTCGATCAGCTTGACCGCCTCGGCGCCGCCGGGGTTGTCGAGGTGGGCGATCGCGATCTTGTTCACACCGATGGTCGCCAGGTGCTCGACCAGGGCCTGCGCTTCACGGGCGTTGCTGGCGCGCACGAAGTAAGCCGATCCCGCGACGCGTTCGCGCGCGCTGTCGCCCACGCCGTAGCCGCCCACGCTGGGCGCGCCGCTCTGCTGCAGCAGCTTGGCCGCGGCGGCCGTGGTGCCCGAGCCCACGCAGCCGAAGAAGGCGAACACGCGATGGTCGTTCAGCAGCTTGGTGTAGTTCTCTACCGCCTTGTCGGCCTTCAGCTCGTCGTCCAGCGCCACCATCTTGATCTTGCGCCCGTTCACGCCGCCCTGTTCGTTGACGGCATCGAACGCCAGCGCGGCACCGTTGTGCACGACCTTGATCTGCGATCCGAGCGGCCCGCTCAGCACGGCCGAACTGCCGAGCACGATTTCACTGTCGCTCACCCCCGTTTCGGCGGCTTGCGCGGAAGAGAGCCGAGCGAGCCCGGCGGCCGCCACGGCCGTCGAGGCGATAAAACTTCTGCGTTGCATGTAAGACCCATCCCAACTGATTTAACAAATTCTCACAATTAGAGACGATGGGTTCTTTCGTACTACTTGGTGCTTACCCTGACTGTGGCGGGCGGCGCAATTGCCACGCTGCGCAGATGGCCAGCGCGCAAAGGCCGGCGAGCATCGCGAAGACCTCGTCGAAGGCCGCCAGCCGCGCCTGGCTGCTCATCGGATTGGCCAGCGAATCGCCATGCGCCGCGAGACGCCACTCGAGCACGATGGCGCACAGGCTCACGCCGGCCGCGCCGCCCAGCATGCGCACGAAGTTGATGGCGCTCGCGCCCTGCGGAATCAGCGGCTTGGCCAGCGGCCGCATCGAGCCCAGGTTGAGCGAAGGCAGGATGAAGCCCAGCCCGATGCGCCCGATGATCGCGAAGGCCACCAGCAGCCACAGCGCGCTGTCGAGCCGCAGCACCATCATCAGCGCGAACGAGGCCGCCAGCAGCACGAGCCCGATCGTCACCAGCACCCAGGTCGGATGCTTGTCGGCCAGCCGGCCCACGCCGGCGATGGTCAGCGCCAGCACGATGCCCGCCGGCAGCAGGATGGTGCCCACGTGCGATGCGGAAAGATGCAGCCCCACCTGCATGTACACCGGCAGCAGGTAGGTCGAGCCGAACAGCGCCGTGCCGTAGATGAAGGCGACCACGCTGCCCATCGCAAACTGCCGGTACTGGAAGAGCGCGAGGTTCATCAGCGGCGTGCCGCCCGAGGCCGCGAGTCGCCGCTGCCACCAAACGAAGATGCCGAACGCCAGCAGCGCACCGGCCAGCAGCAGGCCCGCCTGCAGCGGTGAATCGCCGCGCAGCGCGACCAGCCCGTTCAGCAGGCACAGCGTGCCAACCGTGCCCAGCGCCAGCCCGCGCGCGTCGAGCCCGCTGCCGCGTACCGCGGCCACGCCGCCGGGCGCAGTCTTGGGCACGAACTTGTAGGCCAGCCAGAGCGAGGCCAGGCAGAACGGCACCACCATGAAGAAGATCGAGCGCCAGCCGAACAGGTCGACCAGCACTCCGCCGATGCTCGGCCCGATGGCAGGCGCCAGCACCACGCCCATGCCGAAGATGCCGCTCGCACGCCCCTGCTCGTGCGGCTCGAAGGCGCGCAGGATGATGATGGCCGGAATGGGCTGCACGACCCCCGCCGCCAGCCCTTCGGCCACGCGCGCGAACAGCACCAGCGAGAAGTCGTTGGCCACGCCGCCCACGATGCCACCCACCAGCAGCAACAGCATCGTGCCCACGTACGTGCGCCGGTAGCCGTAGCGCGACAGCAGCCACGGCGTGGTGAGCATCGACACCGTCATCGCCACCATGAAGCCCGAGCTCACCCACTGCGCGCGCTCCTGGCCGAGCGAGAAGTGATGGCTCATGCCCGGAATCGCAACGTTGACGATGGTCGAGGACATGATCGACGCCATCGTCCCCACCATGACCGACAGCAGCAAGTACCAGCGGTAGCGTTCGCCATAGCGCTCGCGCAGCGAGCCGATGGAAGGCGGGGCCGGCGCGATCGCGGCTTCGGAAGTCTGTGGGGAGGTCATGGGGCGGCGGAATGTCTCGGGGTCCGTCGTCCTACAAGCATATCGGTCTTTGCACGGCCGGGACTGCGCGAGGCGGCCGCACAATGCATCCGCTGTCCCCTCCGCGTCAAGAAGATCAAGACAAGAACATGGACTCTTCACCCGACGAACAAGCCAATGCCCAGCAGGCTGCCATCGAGCCCGAAGGCGCGCCTACGCTTGCGGCCGAACTGGCCTCGCCGACCGTCAGCCGCGCCTATCGCTGCCAGTGCGGCCGCCCCGTCTTCCTGCGCAACAGCGAATGCCTGGCCTGCCACACGCCGCTGGGCTACGTGATCGACCGGCTCGGCGTCATGCCGCTCGCACCGGCAGTGGGCGAAGGCGCGCAGCCCGACACCTTCACCGTGTTCGGCGATCCGCACGGCAACACCTACCGCCGCTGTGCGAACCTCATGACGCCGGCCGCCTGCAGCTGGATGGTGCCCGCCGCGCGCGACGGCGAACAACTGCCTCCCGATACCCAAGGCCTTGCGCCGGGCTACTGCCTGGCCTGCAGCGTCACGCGCACCATCCCCGATCTCTCGCTGGAGAGCAACGGAGAACTCTGGCGCAAGCTCGAAACCGCCAAGCGCCGGCTCATCTCGCAGCTGCTCGCGCTCGGCCTGCCGGTGGTGAGCCGCCATGTCGATCCCGTGCACGGCCTGACCTTCGACTTCCTCAGCAACATGCCGGGCGGCCCGCACGTGATGACCGGCCACCAGCACGGCGTGATCACCCTCAACGCCGAGGAGGCCGAAGACGCCGTGCGCGAGCGCATCCGCGCCGAGATGCGCGAGCCCTACCGCACGCTGCTCGGCCACTTCCGCCACGAGATCGGCCACTACTACTGGGACCTGCTGGTGCTGCCCACGCCGTGGATCGACGACTTCCGCGCGCTCTTCGGCGACGACCGCGCCGACTACGCCGCCGCGCTGCAGACCCACTACGAGCAGGGCCCGCCGCCCGACTGGGCCGACCGCTTCGTGAGCAGCTACGCGAGCACCCATCCGTGGGAAGACTGGGCCGAGACCTGGGCCCACTACCTGCACATGGCCGACACAGCAGACACAGCCATGAGCTTTGGCGTCGACGCGACCAACGTCGAGCTCACGAGCGACCTGTTCACCCTCGACGACCTGTGGCAGCCGGAAGATCCCGATGCCGGCAAGTTCCTGGACTTCATCAATGGCTGGGTGCTGCTCACCAATGTGCTCAACGAACTGTCGCGCAGCATGGGCCAGCCCGATTACTACCCCTTCGTGCTGCCGCGCGTGGCGGTGGGAAAGCTGCAGTTCATTCACCGCGTGATCACACAGCAGCGGCCGGGCGATGCGCCGACGATGGTGGTGGCTGGCGATGTGGCCGACCCTGCACCCGAGCAGGTGCAATCACAGACGCAATCGCAAAGCTCCGGTCAGCCCTGAGGCGGCGACTCGCCCGTCGCGCAGCGCATGCAGATGCACGCCAGCCCGCGCATGTCTTCCGGCAGGTTCGTGAGCGGCGCCCTGCTGAAGTCGACCTGCATGCACCAGCAGGGTGGCTGCGTTTGCCCCATCTCTCGTTCGATCTCCATCGCGCAGCGGTTCGGCTCGCCGCACAGCGGACAGCGCGTGGCGTCGATCAGACCCGGGACTGCCGCCAGAGTGGTCATGCGATCTCGAAGGCCGGCAGCTTCTTCGGCACGGCCACGTTCTGCAGCGTCACGTACACCGGCAGCCCGCCGCTGTAGGCCGGGTAGTCCTCGCCCTCGATCAGCGGCAGCAGGTAGCGACGGCACTTCTCGGTAATGCCGTAGCCGTCGTCCGAAATGAAATCGCGCGGCATCGGCTTCTCGACGTTGGCGACGGATTCGAGCGGCGCGCTGCCGATGCGATAGGCATACGGCACGTCGGACGTGCGCTCGATGGTCGGCATCACCGCGTTGCGGCCTTCCAGCGCCAGTTCCACCGCGCGCTGGCCCAGCTCGTAGGCCTGCTTCACGTCGGTGGCAGAGGCGATGTGGCGCGCCGCGCGCTGAAGGTAGTCGGCCACGGCCCAGTGGAACTTGTGGCCCAGCGCTTCCTTGACCATCTGCGCCACCACCGGCGCGGCTCCGCCGAGTTGCGCATGGCCGAAGGCGTCGCGCGTGCCCTGCTCCGCGAGAAAGGTGCCGTCGGGGTGATGGCAGCCTTCGGACACCACCACCGAGCAGTAGCCGTGCTGCTTCACCAGTTCGTCGACACGTGCGATGAAGCGTGCCTTGTCGAATTCGATCTCCGGGAACAGCACCACCACCGGAATGCCCTGGTCCGCCGCCAGGCCGCCCGCCGCGGCGATCCAGCCCGCGTGCCGGCCCATCACTTCGAGCACGAACACCTTGGTCGACGTAGCCGCCATCGAGCGCACATCGAACGAAGCCTCGATGGTCGACACCGCCACGTACTTCGCGACCGAGCCGAAGCCGGGGCAGCAATCGGTCAGCGGCAGGTCGTTGTCGATGGTCTTGGGCACGTGGATGGCCTGCAGCGCATAGCCCATCGACTGCGACAGCTGGCTCACCTTGAAGCAGGTGTCGGCCGAATCGCCGCCGCCGTTGTAGAAGAAGTAGCCGATGCCGTGCGCCTTGAACACCTCGATCAGCCGCTCGTACTCGCGCCGATTCTTCTCCAGTGACTTGAGCTTGTAGCGGCACGAGCCGAAGGCGCCCGAAGGTGTGCTGCGCAGCGCCGCGATTGCTTCGGCAGTTTCGGCGCCGGTGTCGATCAACTCCTCGGTCAGCGCGCCGATGATGCCGTTGCGCCCGGCGTAGAGCTTGCCGATGCGGTCCGGGTGCCGGCGCGCCGTTTCGATCACGCCGCAGGCCGACGCGTTGATGACCGAGGTGACGCCGCCCGACTGGGCGTAGAAGGCGTTGAGGATGGGCATGCGCGGGATTCTCCCGCAGCCCTAAGGCAGGCGCCAGTGCCGGCGTGTCAGGATGTCAGCGGCTCTCGAAGACAGGCGGCCGCTTCTGCAGGAAAGCACTCACGCCTTCGCGGAAGCTGGGGCGGTCGATCAGCTCGCGCTGGCGCTCGCTCTCGTAGTGCAGCTGCTCCTTCAGCGTGTGGTGCTCGGAGGCCTCGAAGGCTTCGCGCGCTTCGAGCACGGCATGCGCCGGCAGGCGGGCGAGGCGCTGCGCGATGCCCTTGGCTTCTTCCAGCAACTGCTCGTCGTCCACGCAGGCCCAGATCAGCCCCCACTGCACGGCACGCCCCGCGCCCACGCGCTCGTCGAGCAGGGCCATGCCCATTGCACGTGCCCGGCCGGCGCGGCGCGGAATGGCCCAGGTGCAGCCGAGGTCGGGCACGATGCCGAGCTTCGGCAAAAAGGGCAGGTAGAAGTAGGCGCTGCGTGCCGCGATGGTCACGTCGGCTGCCAGCGCCAGGCCCACGCCGGCACCGGCCGCCGGGCCATTGACTGCGGCAACTACCGGCACCGGCAAGCTGCGCAGCGTTTCGATCAGCGGGTTGCTGAGCTCCTGCATCCACTCGGCAGTCTGTGTGCCCAGTGACTTGTCTTTGTCGCCCGGCGCCATCGCGCTCAGGTCGGCGCCCACGCAGAAGGCCTTGCCGGCGCCCGTGAGGATCACGGCGCGCACCGAGCGGTCGTCGCGTATGCGTTCCAGCGCATCACGCAGTTCGACCTGCAGGCCGTGCGCGATCGGGTTGAGCTTGGCGGGCAGGTTCAGCGTCAGCGTTGCGATGCCGTCGGCCTGTTCCTGGAGGATGAAGGGTTGTGTCGGTGCGTCGGGGCTCATGGGCATCGATGGTTCGGCGCCCATGGAGCACGGTCAAGCCGGGGACAACCCGTGGGGCAGAAGTCGCCAAGGCGACCATGCACGCGAACGCGCGGGCAGCGGCATCGCGGCCGGCTGTGCGTCAGACACCGTGATGCACGACGGCTCCAGCGCCGACACCAGCACGCGCCGGTGGTCGGTGCTCTCGAAGCGGTCGCCGGGCTCCAGCACGATGTCGCGCGTATCGCGGTCGAGCGTGACCCACACCGAGCCGCTGCGGCACTCGATGCCCACGCCCGCGCCGTCGGGCACGGTGAAGACGGAACGTTTCGGCAGGTTGACGTGGAAGCGGGAGGTGTTGGAAGAAGAGGTGCTCATGGCAAGCTCCATTGCATTCGTGATACGAATGAATATAGTGAGCCGACCTCCCCTTTGCACACGGTCATTCGGAACTCGTTGCATGCACTCAGAGAATGCGAAAGCCCCAGGCGCCATGAGCGGCGAGCTACCGCCGCTCGAACTTCTGCGCAGTTTCGAGGCGGCCGCGCGCCGGCTGAGCTTCACGCTGGCGGCTGGCGAACTGCACCTGACGCAATCGGCCGTCAGCCGGCAGATCCAGCAACTCGAAGCCAGCCTGGGCGTGCTGCTGTTCGAGCGCCGCCACCGCGCGCTGGCGCTCACCGAGGCCGGCGGCGTGCTGCAGCGAGCCGTTACCGACAGCCTGGAGCGGCTGCGCGACGCCACGGCGCGCGTGCGTGCGAGTTCGGCGCCGCGCCAGGTGGCGATCACCACCACGCCGGGTTTTGCATCGATCTGGCTCATTCCCAAACTGGCGCGCTTCACCGGCAGCCATCCGCAGGTCGACGTGCGCGTGTCGGCCACGCTCGACGTGCTCGACCTGGAAAGCAGCCGCATCGACCTGGCCGTGCGCTTCGCGCCCATCGGCCGCGGCATCGGACCGGCGCTGTTCGAGGAGTCCGTCATCCCGCTGTGTTCGCCGCAGCTTGCCGCATCGCTGCGCCAGCTCTCGGACTTTTCGAAGCTCACGCTGCTGACCGTGGAATACCCCGACCACAGCGAAGCCCCGACCGCCGACTGGGAGCCTTGGCTCAAGGTGATGGGGCTGGAAGACCTGCGCATGAAGAGCACGCTGCGCTTCACGCAGTACGCCGATGCCGTGGCCGCCGCGGTGGCGGGGCAGGGCGTGGTGATCGGCCGGCTGCCGTTGCTGAGCGAACTGGTGCGCGATGGCCGGCTCGTGGCGCCGCTCGGCGAAGGCGCCGCATCGCACCGCGGCTATTTCATCGAGATGTCGAGGCGCGCCGCGGGCAACCGCGACGCGCAGGACTTCGCGCAGTGGCTGCGCGACGAAGCCGAGGCCGCGCAGCGAAGCTGACCGACGATCAACCCGGCAGCAGCACCTTGTTGACGACGTGGATCACGCCGTTCGACTGGTAGACGTTGGCGATCGTCACCATCGCCGTGCCGCCCTTGGCGTCGGTCACCATCACGTTGCTGCCGCTCATCGTCGCGGTCAGCGTGCCGCCGCTCGCGGTCTTCAGCGTGGCCTTGCCGCCGCCTGCGTTGATGGCGCTCATGAGCGCCGGGCCGTCCATCCTGCCGGGCACCACGTGGTAGGTCAGCACCTTGGTCAGCGTGGGCTTGTTCTCGGGCTTGAGCAGCGTGTCGACAGTGCCGGCCGGCAGCGCGGAGAAGGCCGCGTTGGTCGGTGCGAACACGGTGAACGGGCCGGGGCTCTTCAGCGTGCCGACCAGGTCCGCGGCCTTCACTGCGGCCACCAGCGTCGTGTGGTCCTTCGAATTCACGGCGTTGTCGACAATGTCCTTCGTCGGGTACATCGCGGCGCCGCCGACCATCGGGTTCGTCGACGACATGCCGCCGCTGCTGCCGCCCATGCCGCCCGCGCAAGCGCCGAGCAGGACCGAAACGCCGACTGCAATCATGAGTTTTTTCATTGAAGGCTCCTGAAAAGAATGGTTCTTGAAGTTCTCTGCGGAAACCGCCGGCAGCTCGGAGGCGCGATGCGCTTGAGTCGAATACGGCGCGGCCGCGCAACTGGATTCACGCGTCGGCTTTGCGCCACAACCGCGCGTGCGGCGCTTGCGCATCACGAGCGCGCTCGACAGAATCCGCCCTTCGTTTTTCAGCAACATTTTCTTTTCACCGCGCCTGGCGACGACCAACCTCCCGGGCGACAAACCAATTCAATGAACCGTTTCCTGAACACCTGACCCGCACACCGACCGCCCCGGCCGGACGTGCATCCACGCATCCGCCGAGGCCCGTCGACAAAGGCCCCGCGCAGCCATTCGCCGGGGCCTTTTTGTTTTTGGAGTGTGTGCACATGAGTGCTCAACGAAAGGCCCGCGACGACGACAAGCGTCTGGGCCGGTTCTATTTTTCGGTGCCGACTGCGGCACCTCGCAATCCAGTGGTGGCTGCGATGGCGCGCGGCGAATCGAGCCAGGGCGCGGGACGTCACCTGCGTACGCACCGCGCGGAACGGCGTGCGCAGAAGGTGGCGCTGCAGAAGGCTGCGCGCAGCCTGGGCGGGAGGGGCGACGATGCGTGAAGACATGGACAAGGTCATCGTCGAGCGGCCGCGAGGCGGCTGGCGCGTGCAGGGAGATGGGCGCAAGTGGCGCAACAGCAAGGACCGGGGGTCGCACCTGGGCATGAAGCGCGGCCATGCCCACCCGAAGTGGCTCAGCGAAAACCTCGCGCCGCTCAAGCGCTGGTTGCACAAGCAGGTGCACCGGCCGTGGAACAAGGTGTACGCCGAACTCTGTAGCGGCATTGACCGCCGCAGCACGGTGCAGGCGCACATCTTCGAGCACATCGACGGCTTCGTGGAGCGCAGGGCCGAACTGCGCGACGGCCAGGGGTGGGTGCCTGCCGAGCGGTGGCGGAGCCGCCTTCGCACGCTACTGAGTGAAGCGGCACATGTGGAACTCTTCGTGCATCCGGTCACCGGCATCCTGCTGCCCAACCGGCGCTTGCATGAAGCGCGCAAGGCGCAGAAGCTGGCTTATCGCGCCGCGTGGAGCAGGCCGCCGGCCGGCAAGGCGCCTGTCTTTCATGTGATCGACGAGGTCACGCAATGGCACCGCATCGATGGCTGCTGGTTCGAGGTCACGCTCGCGCCGCTGCCCGAGTTGCGGCGGACGATGCTCGATGTGACGTACTACGACCTGTTGCGCCGCTGCCCGGTCACGCGGCGCGGCGGTTGCGAAAAGCCGGCCTTCGGTTCAGCCGATCATCGGGAGATGTATGGGCGCGATCATGTGTACGCCTCCGCCATGCGCAGACTCAGCCAATGGGAGGTGCGAAAGCGTTTTGGCTGATCGCCGGCGGCGTGCTGATGCTGGCGATCAAGCGCTAGCCAGCTCGCGCCGGCGCCCGCGGCAGCACGAGGAACGCAATCGTGCCCGCGGCCAGCATGCCCGCCACCGTGAGGAACACCGCGCGGTACGGCTCGACCTCATGCGCCACAGCCCACGATGCGGCCACGCCGGTCGTCCACTGCATCAGCGAGACGCCGAGGAACATGGCCATGTTCATCAGCGCCATCGCGCGCCCCGTCATGGCGGCCGGGTAGGCGTTCTTGGTGTACGCGTACTGCAGCACGCTGTAGCCGGACAGCAGGCCATAGATGATCGGCAGGCCGATGTCCACGATGCGCGAATGCGTGAGCGCCATCGCGCCGAACATCAGCGCACCGGCGAACGCGCATCCCATCATCCAGCGCGTGCGCCGCGCGCCGCCCGGGTCCATGCGGCCGAACAGCATCGGGCTGATCATGCCGGCGACGGTCATCACCAGTGCGACGTTGCCGCTGGCCACCAGCGAGAGGCCGTGGCGGTCGTGGAGCACCGGGCCGAGCCACAGGCCTCGCAGCGTGATGAATGCCGCGTACGACACGCAGGCGAAGCACACCAGCCCCAACGTATGGGGCATCGCGAACAGAGGCACCAGTTCGCGCACGGCCTTGCGCAGCGACTGGCGCTCGGCTGGCACGGGCTGCGGGTTCGCGAGTGCAGCGGGCTCGCGCACGCGCCAGAAGATGACCAGCCACGAGAGCACCGCGAATGCGGCCAGCACCGCGTAGCCGGCGCGCCAGGACGCAGCCTCGATCAGCAAGGCCAGCGGCGTGCCGGTGAACAGGATGCCCATGCCGGCCATGCTCATCACCAGCCCCGACATCGCGGTGAAGCGCGAGGCATCGAAATGCCGCGCGATGAACACCGTGCAGGCCAGGAACGCCGGCGCGCAACCGACGCCGATCAACGCCTGCCCGAGCAGCAGTGCGTGGAAGTTCGGCGCCACCGCGCACAGCGCTGCGCCAGCGATGGCCAGGGGAAAGGCTGTCAGCACCGTGCGGCGCACGCCGAAGATGTCGATCGACACGCCCATCGCGAGCTGCATGATCCCGAAGGCGAAGTGGAAGGTGCCTGCCCACATGCCGAGTTGCTGGGGCGTCAGGCCGAAGTAGCCGCTGAGGGGCGTGGCCATCATGGCGCCAACGGTGCGGAAGGCCTGGCTCAGGGCGAAGGCGGTGGCGAGGGCGATCAGCATCGCGGTGGTCGAGTCGGACCAGCGGAAAAAGCGTGAGCTGGAGCCGGGGTTGCCGGTGCGCTCCGCGGGCTTGGATGCCGCGTTCGGGTTCATGGGGCGAGAGGCCAGGAAGGATGGGCGACCTGGATGCTAGTTGATCATGGAGCGCGCGTAGTCGCGGCGGCGACGCTTTGTGCGCATTCGACTGAGCATGACAGGTACCCCCATAATTTCCAGACAACTCTTCAGAGCTTCGCATTGCCAACGCCCTCCACCTCCCCCAGTACCCGCACGGCAAAGGGTGCGCCAGCCGCGCAGCCGCTTTTCAGCCGTGTGCGCGAGATCCTGGATGCTGCACGTGCCGGTGTAGCGCGTACGGTCAACACGACACAGGTCGCGGCCAACTGGTTGATCGGACGCGAGATCGTCGAGGAAGAGCAGCGAGGGCGGCGCCGAGCGGGCTATGGCGCCAAGCTGCTTGCCGATCTGTCGACCCGCCTGAATGCCGAGTTTGGTCGCGGCTATTCCGTGGACAACCTGGAAGCGTTCAGGCAGTTCTATCTGGACTATCCGCAACTGATTTCCGAGACGGCGTCTCGGAAATCGACCGCACCGCTGGTGCTGCCTCTTCAAGCCAGTTCCGAGACGCCGTCTCGGAAATCCGATGGCGGCACGGACTGGTGCCCCGGATTGCTGCACCCGTCTCTTTCGTGGAGTCACTACCGCCAACTCTTGCGTGTGACGAGGCCGCAAGCGCGTGCCTTCTACGAGATCGAAGCGATCCGAAGCGCGTGGTCCGTGCGTGAGCTCCAGCGCCAGACGGCCAGCCTGCTGTACGACCGCCTGGCCAAAAGCAAGGACAAGAGGGGGTTGATGCGATTGGCAACTCACGGCCAGGAGGTGATGCAGCCGCTCGATGCCTTGAAAGACCCGGTAGTCATTGAGTTCCTCGGCCTGCCGGAGTCCCCGAGGCTGGTCGAGTCTAAGCTGGAGCAGGCGCTCATCGACAACCTGCAAACCTTCCTGCTCGAGCCGGGCAAGGGCTTTGCATTTGTGTCGCGTCAGGAGCGCATCACCATCGACGGCGACCACTTCTACATCGATCTGGTCTTCTATCACGCAGTGCTCAAGTGCTATGTGCTCATCGATCTCAAGGTCGGCAAGCTGACTCATGGCGACCTCGGTCAGATCCAGTTCTATGTGAACTACTACGACCGCGAGCGTCGCACTGAAGGCGACAACCCGACTTTGGGCGTGATCCTTTGCCCGGACAAGAACGATGCCGTGGTGAAGTACACCTTGGGCGAGCAGCAGGAGCGCAATATCTTCGCCAGCCGCTACCAGTTGCACCTGCCGACCGAGCAGGAACTCGAACGAGAGTTGCGCCGGGAAATCCGGCAGTTATCCATGACGCCGCAGCTCAAGAGGGCCTCCAGGAAGAAAGCGCCGGGCGCATAAAAAACGGCACCCGAAGGTGCCGTTTGTGTGGCTTGGCTTGCTTTGCCTGATCGGGTCTCAGGCTTCGCCCTTGACCTTCAACCGCCACGCATGCAGCAGCGGCTCGGTATACCCGCTCGGCTGCTCGATGCCCTTGAACACCAGGTCCTGCGCCGCCTTGTAGGCCGACGAGGTCGTGAAGTTGCCGGCCATCGGCTGGTACAGCGGGTCGCCCGCGTTCTGCTCGTCGACCACCTTGGCCATGCGCTGGAAGGTCTCGTCGACCTGCGCCTTGGTCACCACGCCGTGCAGCAGCCAGTTGGCGATGTGCTGGCTGGAGATGCGCAGCGTCGCGCGGTCTTCCATCAGGCCGACGTTGTGGATGTCGGGCACCTTGGAGCAGCCCACGCCCTGGTCGATCCAGCGCACCACGTAGCCGAGGATGCCCTGCACGTTGTTGTCGATTTCCTGCTGGCGCTCTTCGGCAGTCCACTTGGCGTCGGCCGCGATCGGCACCTGCAGCAGCGCGTTGAGGATGTTGTCGCGCTCGCCGTCGGCGTCGATCTTTTCCAGTTCCTGCTGCACCGCGGTCACGCTGACCTGGTGGTAGTGCAGCGCATGGAGCGTGGCGGCGGTGGGCGAGGGCACCCAGGCGGTGTTGGCGCCGGCCTTGGGGTGGCCGATCTTCTGTTCGAGCATGGCGGCCATCAGGTCGGGCATGGCCCACATGCCCTTGCCGATCTGCGCCTTGCCGCGCAGGCCGCACGACAGGCCGACCAGCACGTTGTTCTTTTCGTAGGCGCCGATCCACGCGCTGGACTTCATGTCGCCCTTGCGGATCATCGGGCCGCCCTGCATGGCGGTGTGCATTTCGTCGCCGGTGCGGTCGAGGAAGCCGGTGTTGATGAAGGCCACGCGCGCGGCGGCCTCGGCGATGCAGGCCTTCAGGTTCACGCTGGTGCGGCGCTCCTCGTCCATGATGCCGAGCTTCACGGTGTTGGCGGGCAGGCCGAGCAACTGCTCGACGCGGCCGAACAGCTCGCTCGCGAAGGCCACTTCGGCCGGGCCGTGCATCTTCGGCTTGACGATGTAGATGCTGCCGGTGCGCGAGTTGCCCTTGCGCTTCAGGTCGATGGTGGCGATGGTGGTGGTCACCACGGCATCGAGGATGCCTTCGGGGATTTCCTTGCCGCCGGCATACAGCACGGCGGGGTTGGTCATCAGGTGGCCCACGTTGCGCAGGAACATCAGCGAGCGGCCGTGCAGCTTGACGGGCTTGCCGTCGGCGCCCGTGTATTCGCGGTCGGGGTTGAGGCCGCGCGTGAAGGTCTTGCCGCCCTTGGCGACTTCTTCCGTCAGCGTGCCTTCGACGATGCCGAGCCAGTTCGAATACGCGACCACCTTGTCGGCCGCATCGACCACGGCCACCGAGTCTTCGAGGTCGAGGATGGTCGAGAGCGCGGCTTCGAGCACCAGGTCGCTCACGCCGGCCGCGTCGCTCTTGCCGATCGGCGTGCTGCGGTCGATGCGAATGTCGAGGTGAATGCCGTTGTGCTTGAGCAGCACCGACGACGGCGCGGCGGCGTCGCCCTGGTAGCCGATGAACTGCGAGGCATCGGCCAGGCCGGTGCTGCTGCTTTGCAGTGTGACGACGAGCTTGCCGTCCTTCACGCTGTAGCCGGTGGCCATCTTGTGCGAGCCGTTTTCCAGCGGCGCGGCCTGGTCGAGCACGTTGCGCGCGAACTCGATGACCTTGGCGCCGCGCACGGGGTTGTAGCCCTTGCCCTTTTCGGCGCCGTCGGCTTCGGAGATGGCATCGGTGCCGTAGAGCGCGTCGTACAGCGAGCCCCAGCGTGCGTTGGCGGCATTGAGCGCGTAGCGCGCGTTCAGGATGGGCACCACCAGCTGCGGGCCGGCCTGCAGCGCGAGTTCGGAGTCGACGTTGGCCGTGCTGGCCTTCGTGCCCTTGGGCTGCGGCAGCAGGTAGCCGATCTTCTCGAGGAAGGCGCGATACGCCGGCATGTCGGCGATCGGGCCGGGGTTCTTCTTGTGCCAGGCGTCGAGTTCGCTCTGCAGTCGGTCACGCTCGGCGAGCAGGGCGATGTTCTTCGGCGCGAGGTCGCTGACGATGGCGTCGAAGCCCTTCCAGAAGACGTCGCTGGCCACGCCGCTGGCGGGCAGGACCTTGTCTTCGATGAAGCGGTGGAGCTCGGTCGCGACCTGGAGTCCGTGGGCGGTGGTGCGGGCGGTCATGGGGTTTCTCCTTGAGAAAAATGCAATCCTGGGGCGAACTTTATTCGATACTTTGCTGGCGAGTAAGAGCCGGAAGCGGGATTTATCCGTGACAAAAATGAAGGTAATCGCTGGCGAGCGGCCTGGGGCGCAAAGGGTAGGCACTGATAAGAACGCCGCAGGCGAGGGATATATTTAACTTCTTAAATAAATCCCGACCCGTTTCCATGATCCTCCTGGCCTCCAACGAAAACCCCCTCGGCATGCCCGAATCGGCCCGCCGCGCGGCCGCCGCCGCGCTCGCAGGCGCTGGCAACTACCCCGACAGCAACGGCACCGCGCTGAAGAACGCGCTGGCCGCGCGGCTCGACGTGCCGGCCGACTGGCTCACGCTGGGCAGCGGATCGAGCGAAATCCTCCATCTCGCGGCGCAGGTCAGCCTGAAGCCCGGCGAGGGCGTCGTCTATTCGCAGTACGGCTTCGTCGTCTACGCGCAGGCCACGGCGCAGGTCCATGCGCACGCAACTGTCGTGCCCTCGCTCAACTTCGGCCACGACCTGGGCGCCATGCGCGCTGCCATCGGCGACGACACGAAGCTGGTGTTCGTGGCCAACCCGAACAACCCGACCGGCACTTTCATCGATGCTGCGCCGCTGCTGGCCTTTCTGCAATCGGTGCCCGCGCACGTGACGGTGCTGCTCGACGAGGCCTACACCGAGTACCTGTCGCCTGCGCAGCGCTACGACAGCATCGAGTGGGTGCGACGCCTGCCCAACCTGGTCGTGGCGCGCACTTTCTCCAAGGCCTTCGGCCTGGCCGGGCTGCGCATCGGATACGGCGTGTCGCAGCCGGCGCTCACGGCGCGCATGAACGCGCACCGCCCGCGCTTCAACGTGACGACGCCAGCGCAGGCCGCGGCGGTGGCCGCGCTGGGCGATGCGGACTTCCTCGCGCGCACTTATGAGCTCAACACGGCCGGGCGCGACCAGCTCGCTGCGGGCTTCAAGGAACTGGGCCTCGAGTACGTTCCCTCGTCGGGCAATTTCCTGATGGTGCAGGTCGGCGACGCGCAGGCCGTGCATGCGCGCCTGCTGGCGGCCGGCATCGAGGTTTCGCTGCTCGGCAACTACGGCCTGCCGCAGTGGCTGCGCATCAGCATCGGCCTGCCCGAGCAGAACCGCGCGGTGCTGGCCGCGCTGCGCTGAGCAGGGCGGCACTCCTTTTTCAACAACGCCCCGAGGAGACAAGACCATGAAACGCCGTCAGTTCGCAGCGCAGTCCGCTGCCGCCTTTGCCGTCGCGGCCGCTGCGCCGCTGGTGTTCGCGCAGCAAGACCGCACGGTGCGGATCCTGGTCGGCTTTCCGCCGGGCGGCTCGGCGGACGTGGTGGCGCGGGTGCTCGCCGAGAAGATGCGCGTGTCGCTCGGGCAGAACGTCATCATCGACAACAAGCCCGGTGCGGCCGGCCGGCTCGCGCTGGGCGAACTCAAGCGCGCGGCACCGGACGGCACCACGCTGGTGTTCTCGCCGAGCGGCGCGATGGTGATCCATCCGTGGCTGTATCCGAACCTCGGCTACGACCCGGCGAAGGACTTCACCCCGATAGCGCTCGGCAGCACCTTCGACTTCGCGGTGACGGCCGGGCCCGGCGCGCCCGCCGGCGACCTGAAGACGGTGCTGGCGTGGATGAAGGCCAACCCGGCCAAGGCCAACTACGCCACCTCGGGCGCGGGCACGGTGCCGCACTTTGCCGGACAACTGATCGCCCAGGCGGCCGGCGTGCCGATGACGCACGTGGCCTACCGCGGCGGCGCGCCGGCTGCACAAGACCTGATCGGCGGCCAGGTGCCGCTGATGGTCGACACGGCCTCGGAAACCATCGAGCACCACCGCGCCGGCAAGGTCCGCATCCTCGCGGTGACGGGCGAGCAGCGCAGCCGCGCGCTGCCCGACGTGCCGACGCTGAAGGAGTCGGGCATCAACGTGACGGCCGATGCGTTCTTCGGCCTCTATGGCCCGCCGGGGATGTCGCCCGAAGTGGTCGCACGGATCGACAAGGCCGTGGCCGATGCGCTGCGCATGCCCGATGTGCAGGAGAAGATCTATTCGCTGGGGCTGGTGCCTGCGCATGCCGGGCCGGCCGAGTTGGCAGCCATCCAGGCAGCGCACTTGAAGCGCTGGGAAATGCCGATCAAGAACTCGGGCTTCAAGGCCGAGTCCTGATTCGCCGCCCGCTCAGACCTGCCCGCCGAGCTCCCGCGCTGCAGCCTGCACTGGCTCGATATAGCGCTCGTCGTAGCGGTGCGTGGGCATGGTCAGCGTGACTGCCGCGGCAAGGCTGCCGTCCGCATGGAACACCGGCGCCGAGATGCCCGCCAGTTCGGCCGTGCGGTCGCCCACCAGCGCGCAGTAGCCCTGCGCGCGAATGCTGTCGTACAGCTTGCGTTCCTTCGTGCCACGCGGCTGCTCGGCCTCCGGGCCGAAGGCGATCAGCACGCGCGCACCCGCGCCCCGGTCGTTGGGCAGCAGATCGCCAACGCGCACGTGGTCGCGCACCACGTGCGATGAATCGACCCGGAACTGGCACAGGCGCACCCAGCTGTCGCCCTGGTCCTGCCGCACGTGGTACGCCGCGCTTTCGCCCGTTGTTGCAGCGAGCGAGCGCAGCACCGGCAGCACGATGCGGTCAAGCGACTGCGACGCCGCGTACAGCCCGTGCAGCCGCGCGATCTCCATGCCCAGCGCATAGCGCCCGTCGTCCTGCCGGCGGATGAGCCGCGCATGTTCGAGCGAGGCCAGCAGTCGCAGCACGGTGCTCTTGTAGAGCTGCGTGCGCTCGGCGAACTGCGCGAGCGACAGCGCCTCGTCGCCCGGCTGAAAGGCCGAGAGCAGGCTCAGCGCGCGGTCGACCGCCGCCGCGCCGCCGGGGGCGGCATTGAGGTCGGACACGGATTCGGTCTGGGCTTTGCGGGGCATGAGGAGGAGGGAGGGAATGGGTCGGCTTGACAGTCGGGTGGATCGACGGTCTAATTCTGTTTAACGGAATATAGTTCTGTAAGATAGAACAGTCAAGCGATTCCACGATTCCATCGAAGGAGACAAGTCCGATGACACCCCCCGACGTCCTCATCAGCGAGGTCGGCCCGCGCGACGGCCTTCAGTCGGTCAAGGCCACGATGCCCACGGCCGACAAGCTGCGCTGGATCGACGCGCTCTACGCCGCCGGCATCCGCGAGATCGAGGTCGCGTCCTTCGTGCCCGCGAAGCTGCTGCCGCAGATGGCCGACGCCGCCGAGGTGGTGCGCCACGCCGTCACGCTGCCCGGCCTCACCGTGATGGCACTGGTGCCCAATCGCAAGGGCGCGCAGGCCGCGCTCGAAGCCGGCGTGCACAAGCTCACGATGCCGGTGTCGGCCAGCGTGGCGCACTCGCTGGCCA
Organism: Variovorax sp. OV084; assembly: GCF_900111625.1. Taxonomy (NCBI): domain Bacteria; kingdom Pseudomonadati; phylum Pseudomonadota; class Betaproteobacteria; order Burkholderiales; family Comamonadaceae; genus Variovorax; species Variovorax sp. OV084. Next base: position 350,180 of record NZ_FOII01000004.1, read on the forward strand.
ACGTGCGCAAGACACCGACCGAAATGGTCGAGGAGGTGCGCGCCATTTCCGATCTACGCCGCGCCATTGCGCCGCATGTGAAGCTCGAAGCCGGCATCTCCACCGCCTTCGGCTGCACGCTGCAGGGCCTGGTGCCCGAAGACGACGTGATCCGCCTGGCCGCGCAATGCATCGAGGCCGGCGCTGACGAATCGGGCCTGTCCGACACCGTGGGCTACGCCAACCCCGCGCAGGTGCGCCGCCTCTTCAAGCGGCTGCGCGCGGAGATCGGCAGGCACGCCGGTGCGGCCCACATGCACAACACGCGCGGACTTGGCATCGCCAACTGCCTCGCGGCTTGGGACGAGGGCGTGCGTACCTTCGACGCATCGCTCGGCGGTCTCGGCGGCTGCCCTTATGCGCCGGGCGCCTCGGGCAATGCCGTCACCGAAGACCTTGTGTTCATGTTCGAGGCCATGGGCGTGCGCACCGGCATCGACATCCAGAAACTCATCGCGGCGCGCGCGCCGCTCATGGCCGGCCTGCCGGGCGAGCCGGTCTACGGCATGACGCCGGAAGCCGGATTGCCCAAGGGCTTCGTCCAGGAACACACCGCACAACATGTCTGAAGCCAATCCTCTTCCTTATGCCGGCGTCCGCGTCGTCGAGTTCACCCACATGGTCATGGGCCCGACCTGCGGCCTGCTGCTGGCCGACCTCGGCGCCGAGGTCATCAAGGTCGAGCCCATCGAGGGCGACAACACGCGCCGCCTGCTCGGCTCGGGCTCGGGCTTCTTCCCGACCTTCAACCGCAACAAGAAGAGCATCGCGCTCGACCTGAAGAAGCCCGAGGGCGTGGAGGCCGCGCTGCGCCTCGTCGCCACCGCCGACGTCGTCAGCGAGAACTTCAAGCCCGGCACCATGAAGAAGCTGGGGCTCGACTACGACACGCTCAGCAAGCTCAACCCGCGCCTCGTCTACGTGAGCCACAAGGGCTTCTTGCCCGGCCCGTACGACCACCGCACCGCGCTCGACGAAGTGGTGCAGATGATGGGCGGCCTCGCCTACATGACGGGCCGCTCGGGCGACCCGCTGCGCGCGGGCACCAGCGTGAACGACATCATGGGCGGCATGTTCGGCGCCATCGGCGCAATGGCCGCGCTGCGCCAGCGCGACCTCACCGGCAAGGGCTGCGAAGTGCAGTCCGCGCTGTTCGAGAACAACGTGTTCCTGGTCGCGCAGCACATGATGCAGTTCGCCGCCACCGGCAAGGCGGCCGACCCGATGCCCAGCCGCATCTCGGCCTGGGCCGTGTACGACGTGTTCACCGTGAAGGACGGCGAGCAGATCTTCCTGGCGGCCGTGAGCGACAAGCAGTGGGCCATCTTCTGCAAGGCCTTCGGCTTGGAGGACATGCTGGCCGACCCGCGCCTGAAGACCAACAACGACCGCGTGCTGGCGCGCGAATGGATGATGCCCATCCTGCGCTCGCACCTCGCGAACCACAGCGCGGCCGAACTCAGCGCGGTGTTCGAGCAGAACGAGCTGCCCTTCGCGCCCATCACCAAGCCGCAGGAGCTGTTCGACGACCCGCACCTGAACGCCACCGGCGGCCTTGCGCCGGTGCGCATGAACGACGGCAGCACGGCCAAGGTGCCGCTGATGCCGTTCACGCTGGGAGGCGAACGGCCCGGCATCCGGCTGCAGCCGCCGCACATCGGCGAGCACAGCCGCGAGCTGCTGAAAGAAGTGGGCTACAGCGACGAAGAAATCGCCGCGCTCGAAACACAACACATCACCCTCGGAGACTGACCCCATGTTTTTCATCACACGGCGCGCCTTGCTGGCGTGCGCCGCGGCCGCCGCATGCCTGAACGCCGCTCCCGCTCTTGCCGACACGGCCTGGCCCGACAAGCCCGTGCGTCTCGTCGTGCCCTACACGCCCGGCGGCGCCACCGACATCGTGGCGCGCCTCATCGCGCAGAAGCTCGTCGACGACACCAAGTGGACCTTCATCGTCGACAACCGTGCGGGCGGCAACGGCAACATCGGCATGGACGTGGTCGCCAAGTCCAAACCCGATGGCTACACCATCGGCCTGGGCCAGACCGCCAACCTCGCGATCAACCCGACGCTGTTCCCCAAGATGCCCTACGACGCGCTGAAGGACCTGGTGCCGGTGTCGGTCGTGGCCTCGCAGCCCGTGGTGCTGGTGGTGCGCGCGGACGCGCCGTACAAGTCGCTGGCCGAGCTGGTCGCGGCCGCCAAGGCCAAGCCCGGCGAGATCAAGCAGGCGCTTGCCGGCACCGGCACGCTGGGCCACATGGCCGGCGAGGTGCTCGCGAAGCGCGCGGGGTTCCAGGTGCTCAACGTGCCGTACAAGGGCGCCGCGCCGGCCATCACCGACCTGCTTGGCGGCCAGACCGACTACATGTTCGCCACGCCGCAGGGCGCGCTCGCCATGGTGAAGGGCGGCAAGCTGCGCGCGCTGGCCGTCACCTCGGCCAAGCGCCTGCCGGTGATGCCCGAGGTGCCGACCGTGGGCGAGAGCTACAAGGGCTTCGAGGCGGTGGACTGGAAGGCGCTCGTGGTGCCGGCCGGCACGCCCGCCGACATCGTGAAGAAGCTCAATGCCGCCGTCGACAAGGCGCTGGCCAAGCCCGCGACCATCTCGCAGCTGCTGGCCGAAGGCAGCACGCCCGTGGGCGGCAGTCCGGAGCAGGCGGCGCAGTACGTCAAGGCCGAGCATGCGCGCTGGGGCGCGGCGGTGCGCGAGGCGGGCGTACGGCCCGAATAGGCGCCCCCCAGCTAACCAGCAAACCGGCGGGCGATATAGTTTCCGCCCCATGGACCGCCTCAAGCAGCTCGAATCCTTCGTCTCGGTCGCGACCCGCGGCGGTCTCACGGCCGCGGCCAAGGCCGAGGGCGTGGCGCCCGCGATCATGGGGCGCCGGCTCGATGCGCTGGAAGAGCGCCTGGGCGTCAAGCTGCTGGTGCGCACCACGCGCCGCATCACGCTCACGCACGAAGGCAGCGCATTCCTCGAGGACTGCCAGCGTCTCCTGGCCGAGTTCGCCAACGCAGAAGCCAGCGTGAGCGCCGGCGGCATCAAGGCCAGCGGCCATCTGCGCGTGACGGCGCCGGCGGGCTTCGGCCGCAGGCACGTCGCGCCGCTGGTACCGCGATTTCATGCCCTGCACCCGGAAGTGACGATCTCGCTGAACCTCAGCGACCGCGTGGTCGACGTCACCGGCGAGAGCTTCGATTGCGCGGTGCGCGTGGGCGACCTGCCCGATTCATCGCTCGTGAGCGTGCGGCTCGCCGACAACCGCCGCCGCTGCGTTGCCACGCCCGAGTTCGTGCGCCGCCACGGCATGCCCAAGCACCCGGGCGAGCTCTCGCGCTTTGCCTGCCTCACGCTGTCGAGCGATGCCTCGCAGACGCGCGGCTGGGCGTTTCGCATCGTCAACGAGGAAGGCACCCAGGAGCTGATCCACCTGCGCCCCAGCGGCCCGCTCGATTGCTCCGACGGCCAGGTGCTGCACGACTGGTGCCTGGCCGGCCACGGCATCGCCTGGCGCAGCACCTGGGAGGTCGAGGCCGAGATCGATGCCGGCCTGCTCGTGCCCCTGCTCGACGAGTTCGCCGCGCCGCCCAACGGCATCTACGCGGTGTTCGCGGGCGCCAAGCACCTGCCGCTGCGGGTGCGACTGTGGCTTGATTTCCTCAAGGAGCAATACGGCAACCCGGAATTCTGGGGTGGAAGGGCCTGAGGCGCATCAGCGGCGTCACAATCTGTTTGCATTTGCAACCCCACTCGGAAGAAAGCCATCGATGACGCTCGAAGCCATCCTCGCGTACCTGCACTTGCTTGCCATCCTCACGATGGTTGTCTTCATTTCCAGCGAAGCGGCGCTATGCCGCGTGCAGTGGCTCAACGCCGCAGTGGTCGAGCGGCTGGCCAAGGTCGACATGGTCTACGGCATTGCCGCCATCGCGGTGCTCGCCACGGGCATCGCGCGCACCTGGTGGGGCGTGAAGGGCACGGCCTGGTACTGGACCAACCCGCTGCTGCACGTGAAGCTGGGGCTGTTCATCATCGTGGGCGTGCTCTCGATCTTCCCGACGCTCACCTACTTCCGCTGGCGCAAGACGCTGCGCGCCACCGGCAAGCTGCCGGCCGAGGCCGACATCAAGAAAACGCGCAAGCTGGTGATGGTGCAGGCGCACCTGATCGCACTGATTCCGCTGGTGGCGGTGTTCCTGGCCCGCGGCTTCGGCAAGTAAGCCCGGCATGGGACACCCCGGCATCCAGCTTCTGTTTGCCGGCACCATCTTCAGCAGCGCGTTCCTGCTGTTCCTGGTCCAGCCACTGATCGCAAAGCAGATTCTTCCGTGGTTCGGCGGCTCGGCCGCGGTGTGGTCGATCTGCATGGTGTTCTTCCAGGTGGTGCTGCTCGCGGGGTACGCGTATTCCGACTGGGTCACGCGCCATCTGCGCATGCGGGCACAGGCCGTGCTGCACGTGGCGCTGCTGCTCGCGAGCCTGGCGTTTCTTCCGATCGTGGTGAGCGCGAACTGGAAGCCGACGGGCACCGAAGACCCAGCCTGGCGCATCCTGGGGCTGCTGTTCGGCACCATCGGCCTGCCGTATTTCCTGCTCTCGACCACCGGGCCGCTGGTGCAGTCATGGGTAGCGCGCACGCCGTGGGGCGCGCAGGTGTACCGCTATTTCTCGCTGTCGAACCTGGCCTCGCTGCTGTCGCTGCTGAGCTATCCCGTGCTGATCGAGCCGCGCAGCACGCTGCTGCAGCAGGCGCACGGATGGTCGTGGGGCTACGCCGCCTTCGTGGTGCTGTGTGCCGGCACGACGCTGTACATGGCGCGGCGATTGACGGCCGAGGTAGTGCCGCAGCAGTCATCGCCGGGCCAGGCCACCCAAGCCGTCGTGGAGGACAAGCCGCCGCGCGTCGCCGACTACCTGCTGTGGCTCGCGCTGCCGGCGCTGGCGTCGTGGCTGCTGCTGGCCGTGACGAACCACATCACCCAGAACGTTGCCGCGGTGCCATTCCTTTGGGTGCTGCCGCTGTCGCTGTATCTGCTGACTTTCGTCCTGTGCTTCGAGAGCGACCGCTGGTACAGGCGCGGCGTGTTCCTGCCGCTGGCGGCCGTCATGCTGCTGCTGTGCGCCTTCGGCCTGCAGCACCACATCGGCGCCGAGGTCCGCATTGCGCTGCCGCTGTATGTGTCGGGGCTGTTCGTGCTGTGCATGTTCCTGCACGGCGAAACCGCGAAGCTGCGGCCGGGGCCGCGCTACCTCACGCGCTTCTATCTGATGATGTCGCTCGGCGGGGCGCTGGGCGGGGTGACGGTCGGGCTGGTCGCGCCGCATGTGCTGGTGGCGTACTACGAGCTGGGGCTCGGCCTGATGCTGACCGCGCTGGCGGCGGCGGCCGTGCTGCGCCAGCGGGTGTGGCTGCGGGTCTGCTGCGTGGTGCTGGCCGCCTGCTGCACGCTCTTCCTGCTGCTGCAGGTCGGCAGCGACCGGTCGGGCGCGCGCAGCCTGCAGCGCAATTTCTATGGGGCGCTGCTGGTCTACGACACGACGGGCGATCCTCCGTCCGACAACGTGCGCCAGCTGGCGCATGGGTCGATCAAGCACGGCTCGCAGTTCCTGGACCCGGAGCGCCGGCACGAGCCCACCACCTACTACGGCGAAACCTCCGGCATCGGCCGCGCGATCGACTCTGCGCCGGCCGGGCCGCGCCGCGTGGGCCTGATCGGACTGGGTGCGGGCACGCTCGCGACCTATGGCCGCAGCGGCGACGTCTACCGCTTCTACGAGATCAATCCGCAGGTGTTCGCGCTGGCGGACAAGGAGTTCAGTTTCCTGCGCGACAGCGAAGCGCGCATCGAGCGCGTGCTCGGCGATGCCCGGCTGGCGCTGGAGCGAGAGCCGGCGCAGGGTTTCGACGTGCTCGCGGTCGACGCCTTTTCAGGGGACTCGGTGCCGGTGCACCTTCTCACGGCCGAGGCGATGGACGTGTACCTGCGGCACATGAAGCCCGAGGGCGTGATCGCCTTTCACGTGACCAACCGGTTCCTGGCGCTCGCTCCCGTGATCGCCAAAGTGGCCGAGGCCCGGGGACTGCACGCGGTGCTGGTGCACGACGAGGCCGAGCAGTCCGACTGGCTGCACCGTACCGACTGGGTGCTGGTCGCGCGCGATCCGCAGGTGCTGGCGCGCGAGCTGATACGAGAGGCCGCGACGCCGATCGCCACGAAGCCGGGCCAGCGGCCCTGGACCGACGACTTCAACAACCTGCTGGGCGTGCTGAAGTAGCGTGGTGCATTGGCGCGGCCATGAAAAAGGCCCGCACGTGGCGGGCCTCTTTTCACAATTGTCAGTGCAGCGTGGCTTCAGGCCTTGGCGTCTTTCTCGCACTTCTTCATGAAGCTGTTCTTGGCGGCGCCGGCCAGTGCCTTGCCGTTCTTGTCGACGGCCTTGGCGGCGCAGGCGGGAGCAGCTGCAGCCTTGGTGTCCTTCTCGCACTTCTTGATGGAGCTGGCCTTGGCCGCGCCAGCGAGGGCCTTGCCATTCTTGTCCACAGCCTTGGATTCGCAGCTTGCACCGGCGGCGGCAGCGGGTGCAGCAGCGGCGGCGGGGGCTGGTGCCGGGGTGGCGGCCTTGTCTTGAGCCTGTGCGGCGCCGAAGGAAAGACAGGCGCCGAGTGCGAGCAGGGAAAGGAGCTTCTTCATGGTGATGTGTCCTTGCAAGGTTGGGTTGTGACAGGAGCCCCGCCTCGGGGCCGACCATCCTAACGGGCCAAGCCAACAATCGGATGACCATCGTCAACTGCACCCGGGTTTGCCCCCGGTAAAATTCCCGGATGCTATTGGTCAAACAGGAGCTGCTCGCGGCGCTCGCGAACACGCTCGAATCCTTCTCGCCCGGCGCTGGCTCCAAAGCCGCGTTCGAGTCGCCCAAGGTGGCTGCGCATGGCGATTTCGCCAGCACGGCCGCCATGCAGCTCGCCAAACCGCTGGGGCGCAAGCCCCGCGAGCTGGCCGAGCAACTGAGCGCTGCGCTGCTCGCCACCCCCGCTTTCGGCCAATGGGTCGAGGCCATCGAGATCGCCGGGCCCGGCTTTCTCAACATCCGCCTGAAGACAACGGCCAAGCAGCAGATCGTGCGCGAGGTGCTGTCGGCCGGGAATACTTTCGGGCAACAGCCCGCCACCGGCGAGAAGGTGCTGGTCGAGTTCGTCTCGGCCAACCCGACCGGCCCGCTGCACGTCGGCCACGGCCGCCAGGCGGCACTGGGCGACGCCATCTGCAACCTGCGCGCCTCGCAGGGCGAAAGCGTCTGGCGCGAGTACTACTACAACGACGCTGGCGTGCAGATCCAGACGCTGGCCACCAGCACGCAGCTGCGCGCCCGCGACTTCAAGCCCGGCGACGCCGAATGGCCCAGCGGCGAGAAGGCCCCTGCCTATAACGGCGACTACATCGCCGACATCGCCGAAGACTTCAAGGCGAAGAAGACCGTCAAGTCGGAAGACCGCGAAGTCACCGCCAGCGGAAACATCGACGATATCGACGCGATCCGCGAGTTCGCCGTGGCCTACCTGCGCCGCGAGCAAGACCTCGACCTGCAGGCCTTCCGCGTTCATTTCGACCAGTACTACCTGGAGTCCAGCCTCTACACCAGCGGCCGCGTCGAAGCTGCCGTGCAGAAGCTCGTGGCCGCCGGCAAGACCTACGAACAAGACGGCGCGCTGTGGCTGAAGTCGACCGACTACGGCGACGACAAAGACCGCGTGATGAAAAAGCAGGACGGCACGTACACGTACTTCGTGCCCGACGTCGCGTATCACATCGCCAAGTGGGAGCGCGGCTTCCACAAGGTCATCAACATCCAGGGCACCGACCACCACGGCACCATCGCGCGCGTGCGCGCCGGCCTGCAGGCGGCCGGCGAAGGCATTCCCGAGGGCTACCCCGACTACGTGCTGCACACCATGGTGCGCGTCATGAAGGGCGGCGAAGAGGTCAAGATCAGCAAGCGCGCCGGCAGCTACGTCACGCTGCGCGACCTGATCGAGTGGACCAGCACCGATGCCATCCGCTTCTTCCTGCTCAGCCGCAAGCCCGACACCGAATACACCTTCGACGTCGACCTCGCGGTGACGAAAAACAACGACAACCCGGTTTATTACGTGCAGTACGCGCATGCGCGCATCTGCTCGGTGCTGGCCGGCTGGGGCGGCGACGCGGCCACGCTGAAGGACGTCGACCTGTCGCCGCTCGAAAGCCCGGCCGCCCAGGCGCTGATGCTGCTGCTGGCCAAGTACCCGGCCATGCTGACGGCCGCGTCGAAGGACTTCGCTCCGCACGACGTCACGTTCTACCTGCGCGAGCTGGCCGCCAGCTACCACAGCTACTACGACGCCGAGCGCATCCTGGTCGACGACGAAAAGGTCAAGCTGGCCCGCCTGGCGCTGGTCGCCGCGACCGCGCAGGTGCTGCACAATGGCCTCGCGATTCTCGGCGTCAGTGCGCCGAGCAAGATGTGAACCTCCTCACCATGAAGAAGACAACCAGACAACGCGGCAACATCGTCATCGGCCTGATCATCGGGCTGGTGCTCGGCCTGGGCGTCGCGCTGGGCATCGCGGTCTACGTGACCAAGGTGCCGATCCCGTTCGTGACCAAGACGCAGCGCGGCGGCGCCGAGCAGGACGAGGCCGAGGCCCGCAAGAACCGCGACTGGGACCCGAACGCGCCGCTGGCCGGCAAGGCAGGCGCCGCCAAGCCGGCGCCCGCACCCACCGGCCCGGTCAACCCCGTCACCGGCGAGCCGGCCACCACCGCCGTGGCCCCTGCCACCGCCCCGCCCACGACCGCACCGCCGGTGCCCGTGGTGGTGGCGCCCAAGCCGCCGCGCCCTGCGCCGGTGCCGGCCGAAGCCAATGCCCTGCCGCCTTCGAACGATCCGCTGGGCGACCTGGCCCGGGCGCGCTCGGGCGGCGGCGCCAGCTCCGGCAGCACGACCACCGCGTCGGCCGCACCGAGCAGCAACAGCAATGCCGGCAGCAGTTCCGGCCCCGATCCGTTCATGTACTTCGTGCAGGCCGGCGCCTTCCGCACCACTGACGACGCCGAGGCGCAGCGCGCCAAGCTGTCGCTGATGGGCGTCGAGGCCAAGGTCACCGAGCGCGAGCAGGCGGGCCGCACCGTCTACCGCGTGCGCGCGGGCCCCTTCAACAAGAAGGACGACGCCGACCGCCTCAAGGAGCGGCTCGACGGCGGCGGCATGGATTCGGCGCTGGTTCGCGTGCAGCGCTGACCCGGCAGCCGACACAAATAGCCCCTAAGCTTCGCCGCGCGGCGTTTGCCGCCACCATCCACTGCCTCGGGCGCGCCGGATGAGGGGGAACTCCCCGCCGCGCGCCGGCTCAGTCTGCCGTAACAACTGGAGAGCTCTTTCAATGAAACGTCGTGACTTTTCGCTGGCCGCCACTTCGCTCGGGCTGCTGTCCCTGGCTGCCAACCCTGCCCACGCCCAGGCGCGTGCGCCCAAGGCCGGCACCGAATACCTGGTGCTCGACAAGCGCGTGCCGGTCGACGCGCCCGCCGGCAAGATCGAGGTGGTCGAGTTCTTCTCGTACAACTGCCCGCATTGCAACGACTTCGAGCCGGCGCTGGAAGCCTGGATCAAGACGGTGCCCAAGGAAGTCGCCTTCCGCCGCATCCCCGTGCCTTTCGTGGGCAACGACGTCGAAGCCAAGCAGCGCCTGTACTACGCGCTCGAAGCCATGGGCAAGGTCGACGAATATCAGCCGAAGGTGTTCAACGCGATCCACGCGCAGCGCCAGAACGTGAACGGCGACGCCAACATCATTGCCTGGGCCGCCGCGAACGGCCTGGACGGCGCCAAGTTCAAGGAAGTCTTCACCTCCTTCGGCGTGGCCAGCAAGGCCAAGCGCGCCTCGCAAATGACCGACGCCTACAAGGTGGCTGGCGTGCCGGCAATGGCCGTGGCCGGCCGCTGGTACGTGGACGGCGAAACCGCCGGCAACATGACCAAAGTGCTTCAGGTCGTGAACTATCTGATCGGCGAAGCGAAGAAGGGCTGACCCCCCAGGATCGCGGTCCGGCGGAGCCGGTTCCGCGGTGTTCCAGGAAGAAAGTCAAGCCCGCATCGGCGGGCTTTTTCATCTGTGCGTGCGGGGCTGACGCAATCAGCCGCATACAATGCCGAGCAAGTTTCGTGCCTCTATGACATTGCACTCTCACCCCACCACTACCTTCCTCCGTCGCATCGGCCGCCTGGCCGCCGGCGCGCTGTTGCTGGCCGGCCTTGCCTCGGGCGCACTGGCCGAAACCGCCGACCGCACCAAGCCGATGAACATCGAGTCGGACTCGATGCGCTACGACGACCTGAAGCAGACCAGCGTGTTCACCGGTAACGTGCTCGTTACGAAGGGCACGATCATCATCCGCGGCGCACGCATGGATGTACGCCAGGACCCCGAGGGCTACCAGTACGGCGTGGTCACGGCGGCACCGGGCAAGCGGGCCTACTACAAGCAGAAACGCAATGCGCCCGACGAGTGGATCGAGGGCGAGTCGGAAGTCATCGAGTACGACAGCCGCGCCGACAACGTCAAGTTCATCCGCAACGCCACCATGCGCCGCCTGCTTGGCGCTACGCCGAACGACGAGAGCCAGGGCGCGCTGATTGTCTACGACCAGAGCAACGACACCTACACGGTCAACGGTTCCACTGTGCCGCCGAACACCGCCGTCAACGCGTCCACCCCGGGCGGGCGCGTCAAGACCATCCTGACCCCCAAGGCCGCCACCGCACCGGCAGCCGGTGCCTCAGCTCCGGCCGGCGCGAAGGCGGCGCCGCCGGCGCCCACGCCCGCACCCGGCAAGGGCCTGCGCCAGAGCACCACGCTCAGTGACCAGGGAGAAACCCGCAAGTGATCGAAACCGCAGGAACGCAGGACGCCAACGGCGCACCGGGCAGCCGCCTGATCGCGCGCGGCCTGAAGAAGAGCTACGGCAGCCGCACGGTCGTGAAAGACGTCTCGCTCGACGTGCAGAAGGGCGAAGTCGTCGGGTTGCTCGGGCCGAACGGCGCGGGCAAGACCACCTCGTTCTACATGATCGTGGGGCTGGTGCGCGCCGACGCGGGCGACATCAGCATCGACGGCGAGCCCATCGCCCACATGCCGATCCATCGCCGCGCCCGCATGGGCCTGAGCTACCTGCCGCAGGAAGCCTCGATCTTCCGCAAGCTCACGGTCGAGGAAAACGTGCGCGCCGTGCTCGAGCTCCAGAGCGAGCCCGACGAGAACGGCAAGATGGCGCCGCTGTCGAAGCAGCACATGGACGAGCGCCTGGCCGAGCTGCTGGCCGACCTGCGCGTCGACCACCTGCGCGATTCGCCCGCGCTCGCGCTGTCGGGCGGCGAGCGCCGCCGCGTCGAAATTGCGCGTGCGCTGGCTACGCAGCCGCGCTTCATCCTGCTGGACGAGCCCTTCGCCGGCATCGACCCGATCGCGGTGATCGAGATCCAGCGGATCATCAGCTTCCTGAAAGAGCGCGGCATCGGCGTGCTCATCACCGACCACAACGTGCGTGAAACGCTGGGCATCTGCGATCACGCTTTCATCATCAGCGACGGGCATGTGCTGGCACAAGGCACACCCTCGGAGATCGTCGACAACGCCGAAGTACGCAGGGTGTACTTGGGCGAACACTTCCGCATGTAAGGGCGGGAGCGGTTCCCATGAAGCAAGGGCTATCCCTTCGCGTCTCGCAGCATCTGGCGTTGACGCCACAGCTGCAGCAGTCGATCAGGCTGCTTCAACTCTCCACGCTCGAACTGAGCCAGGAGGTGGAGCAGATGCTCGACGAGAACCCGTTCCTCGAGCGCACGGCTGAAGAAGCGGCGCGCGAGGAATTCGGGCTCGACACGGCCGATGCCCCGGTGCCGCGCGACGACGGCGGCGATAGCGGCGACGGCGAAAGCGACTTCGCTTCGCCCGCCGCCAGCGCGTCCACTGCTTCCACCGAAACCAGCACCACCACCACGGCCGACACCGACGGCCCCGCTGCCGAGATCACCGAGCGCGAGCCCGACTGGGAAGGCGACGGCACCGTCGACATGGCGCCCGACGACAGCGAATGGGGCAGCGATGCGCCCGCGCGCCAGAACAACCTCGGCGACGACGAACGTGCCGACGCCACCGAACTCGCGCGCAGCCAGGAGTCGCTGCAGTCCTTCCTGCACCGCCAGGCCCTGAGCCTGCGCCTGAACGAGAACGACAGCGCCGCGCTGCGCTTTCTCATCGAATCGCTCAACGACGACGGCTACCTGGAAGACTCGCTGCCCGCACTGGCCTCGGGCCTGGCCGGCGACGACAACGACCAGTTCGACGACCTCGTGCATCACTTTCAGGTGGCGCTCGGCCTGCTGCAAAGCCTGGAACCCGCCGGCGTCGGCGCTCGCGACCTCGGCGAATGCCTGGGCATCCAGCTGCGTGCCCTGGCCCGCGAGGACGAGACCGACGAGGAAGAGCTGGTCCGCAAGACCGCCATCGCCATCTGCAAGCAGCCAATGGAGCTGCTCGCGCGCCGCGACTTCAAGCGCCTGGCCACGCTCACCCGCAGCAACGAGGAGCTGGTGCGCTCGGCGCTGCAGATCATCGCGCGGCTCGAGCCCAAGCCGGGTCGGCGCTTCGTCGACGTCGAGCGCAACATCGTCATTCCCGACGTGATCGTCACCAAGACGGGCCGCGGCACCAATGTGAAGTTCCGCGTCATGCTGAACCCCGAGGTGATGCCGCGCCTGCGCGTGCACGACATCTATGCCGGCGCACTCAAGTCGCACAAGGGCGAAGGCAGCCAGGCGCTGTCGCAGCGGCTGCAGGAGGCGCGCTGGTTCATCAAGAACATCCAGCAGCGCTTCGACACCATCCTGCGCGTGAGCAACGCCATCGTCGAGCGGCAGAAGAGCTACTTCGTGCACGGCGAACTCGCGATGCGCCCGCTGGTGCTGCGCGAGATCGCCGACGAACTGGGCCTGCACGAATCGACCATCTCGCGCGTGACCACCGCCAAGTACATGGCCACGCCCTTCGGCACGGTCGAGCTCAAGTACTTCTTCGGCTCGGCGCTGGGCACCGAAACCGGCGGCAATGCGTCGAGCACCGCGGTGCGCGCGCTGATCAAGCAGTTCGTCAGCTCCGAGAGCATCAAGAAGCCGCTGTCGGACAGCCAGATCTCCGAGATGCTGAAAGAGCAGGGCATCGAGTGCGCGCGCCGCACCGTGGCCAAGTACCGCGAGGCGCTGCGCATCGCGCCCGCCAACCTGCGCAAGGCCCTGTAGAAAGCCACCGATGACCCGTCGCCTGCCGTCGCTTTCGCGTTGTGGGCATTGGGTTTTCGTCATGGCTGCGGTCTTGCTGTTCGCAGGCTGCGCCACATTGCCCGACGAGGCGCCGCGCCCGCCCACCAAGGCCATGGCCGTGTCAGCCGACACCGCGCTCGGCAAGATCGCGCTGGCCTCCCAGCCCGACCCCGACCTGAGCGGCTTTCGCCTCATGCCCGGCGGCGACTTCGCCTTCGACACCCGTATCCAGCTGGCCCGCCGCGCGCAGCTCACGCTCGACGTGCAGTACTACCAGATCGAGAACGACGAGACCGGCCGCTACCTGATGCGCACCCTGCGCGACGCCGCCCAGCGCGGCGTGCGCGTGCGGCTGCTGATGGACGACCTCTACACCTCCGGCGAAGACGAGCTGCTGCTCGGCCTGGCCGCCACGCCCAACGTGGAGCTGCGCCTGTTCAACCCGTTCCCGGCCGGGCGCGGCAGCCTGCTGAAGCGCTTCAGCGCGTCGCTCTTCGACTTCAGCCGCGTCAACCGCCGCATGCACAACAAGCTGTTCATTGCCGACGGCGCGATGGCGGTGGCGGGCGGGCGCAACATCGGCAACCAGTATTTCAGGCGCACGGCGGGGGAGAACTTCCTCGACCTCGACACCTTCGTCACCGGCGCGCTGATCCCGCGGCTGGGCAGCCTGTTCGACCAGTACTGGAACAGCATCTACGTGCGGCCGATCCAGTCGGTGGTGGCCAGCGACCTGTCGCGCGAGGAGCTGCAGAAGCGCTTCGACGTCGCCACCGGCCTCGACACCACGCCACCACCGCCGCCGCCCGCGCCCAACGACCTGCTTGGCTACAGCCCGATGGCGGAAGACCTGAACGCCGGCAAGCTCGGACTGATCTGGGCCACCGCAGAGGCCTACGCCGATTCGCCCGAGCGCGTGATCGGCAAGACCACGTCCTACGGCGGCGTGCCGCTGCTGGACGTCGACAGCGTGCGCTACAACGTGGTCGAGCAGATGCGCCGTGCGCGCTCCGAGGTGACCATCGTCTCGCCCTACCTCATTCCGGGCGCCTCGGGGCTGGAGGTGATGCGCGAGATCCGCGGCCGCAACGTGAAGATCAGCGTCGTCACCAATTCGCTGGCCGCCACCGACGAGCCGCTGGTGCACACCGCCTACCGCCGCTACCGGCCCGACATGCTCAAGCTCGGCGCCGACCTCTACGAACTGAGCTCCACGCGCACCCGGCGCAGCGTGCGGCTCGGCCTGTTCGGCACCTCGGTAGGCAGGCTGCATGCCAAGTCGGCGGTGATCGACCGGCGCATTCTTTTCGTCGGCTCGATGAATTTCGATCCGCGCTCGGAGACGCACAACACCGAGATCGGTCTCTTCATCCGCAGCCCCGAGATGGCGCAACAGGCGCTCAAGCTCATCGACGTGCTCAAGCAGCAGGGCGCCTACCGGCTGCGCTTTGCCGAGGGCAGCAACGAGTCGCGCATCGAATGGGTCAGCGACGACGCCGGCAAGCTCACCGTGCTGAGCGAGGAGCCCGACTCCGGCTTCTGGGACCGGACCATGCTCGAATTGCTGGCGCCGCTGACGCCGGAGAGCCTGTTGTAGCGTCGGCTCAGTTGCCGCGCACGGCCGACCAGATCAGCCGCAGGCCCAGCAGCCCCATCACGCCGCCGGCGGCCCGGTCGATCCAGACCTTGTAGCGCAGGTAGGTCGAGCGTGGCGCTGCCGAGGAAAGCGCCAGCGCCACGATGGCGTACCAGCCCGTCTCGATGCAGAAGATGACCGCCGGCACCGCCAGTGCGAGCACCAGCGGCACCTCGCGCGGCAGGAAGGCCGCGAAGATGCTGGCGTAGACCACGGCAGTCTTCGGGTTGCTGACCTGCGTGGCCAGGCCCAGCAGGAAGGTGCGGCCGCTGCGGCCCTGCTGGCGCGGCGACCCGTCCGTCTCTTGCGCCGCCACGGCCAGCGGCTGCCGCGCGCCGCTCCAGATGCGAAAGCCCAGGTAGACGAGGTAGGCGCCCCCCAGGCCCTTGATGGCCACGTACAGCGCCGGCACGGCCAGGAACGCCGCCTGCAGCCCGGCCAGCGCGGCGATCGCGAAGACCAGCCCGCCGGCACCCATGCCCAGCGCTGCGGCCAGTCCGTCGGTGCGCGAGGTCACGGCGGTGCGGGCCACCATCACGAAGCTGGGGCCGGGACTCATCGCGCCCACAGTCATGGCGCCGGCGATGCCGAGCAGCGAAAGGGTGGTGTCCATCATGGCCTTGCCTTCTCCGGTGTCACTGCACGTTGACCGCTTCGACCTGCACCAGCAGCTTCACCTTGTTCTCGAAGCCGAAGTTCAGCCCCCAGGTGATGCCCCAGTCGCTGCGCTCCACGGTCGTCTCGAAGTCGCCGCCGCACACCTGGCGGTTGATCAGCGGGCTCAGGTAGCAGTTGAAGCGCACGGCCTTCAGCGTCACCGGCTTGGTCTGGCCCATCAGCGTGAGCGTGCCCGGCACGTCGACCACCTTGCCGCCGCTGAAGTCGATGCGGTCGGCCACGAAGCGGCCGGTCGGAAACTCGGCCACGTTGAAGAAGTCCTTGCTTTGCACGTGGCGGTTGAGCAGGTCGACGCCGGTGTTGATGGAGCTGATGTCCATCGTGATGTCGACCTTGCCGCTGGCGCCGGTACCGTCGATCTGCACGGAGCCGTCCTTGGTGCTGAAGCGGCCCCGGTTGGTGGTGGTGCCGTAGTGGCCCATTTCATACATCACGAAGGTGTGCGTCGGGTCGACCACGTAGTTGGCGTTTTTCACCGGCCCGCCCGCGGGCTTGGCGGCCACGGCCGGCGCGGTGTATTCGGGCCCTTGTGGTTGCTGCTGTGCCGTGGCGCCGGTGAACGCGGCGGCCGACAGGGCCGCGGCGAGAAGGAGCTTTTTCATGGCGTTGGTTGTGTGGGTCATGAAAGAGAAAAGTGAGTGAGGGGAGGGCAGGCCCATTCGGCCGTTCACAGCGGCCCGAGGCCTGTAAGCGTGAACTTGAAGCGCACCTGCACCTCGTTGCCGACCATCGAGGTGTCGGTCCATTCGCCGTCGCCCACCTTGTAGTCGAGCCGCTGGATCGTAAAGCTTCCGGTGGCCACCGCGTAGTTGCCGCCGGCCGCCGCGATGCTGACGGGCACCGTCACGTACTTGGCCGTGCCCTTGATGGTGAGCTTGCCCGCCATCTCGAACTTGCCGTCGCCCAGCGCCTTGATGGCGCTCGACTGGAAGCTTGCCTGCGGGAAATGCGCGGCGTCGAACCATGGCTGCTTGGGCAACTCGGCATCGCTCATCGGAACGCCGAAGCCTGCGCTGGCCGTGTCGATCTGCAGCGCGACGCTGCCGCCCTCGGGCTTCTTCGGATCGAAGGCGACGTGTGCGTCGAACTTCTTGAACGTGCCTTCCACCGGCACGCCCATCTGCTTGGTGACGAACACGATCTGGCTCTTGTCGGCAACGAGCTTCGCGGCCGCGGGCTCGGCGCTGGCTGGTAGCGCGATGGCGAAGGCCAGCGCCGCGAGCGGCGGCAAGAGGCGGAAAAACAGTCGCTTCATCATCGAGCAGATTCCTTGCGTGGCCCGGGCCACATGCGTTTCAGAAGACCGTCGCGGTCGATCCAGTGGTGCTTGAGCACCGCCACCACGTGCAGCAGCGTGACGCCCGCCAGCACGAAGGCGCAGTTGCGGTGCAACGGCTGCAGCACCGCCTCGGCGAAGTCGTGGTCGACCGGCACGAAGTCGGGCAGCGGCAGCACGCCGAACCACGCGACCGGCATGCCCATGGCCGAGCTGTAAGCCCAGCCGGACAGCGGCACCGCGAAGAACAGCAGGTACATCAGCGTGTGGCTGATGCGGTAGCTCGCCAGCTGCAGCCGCGTCATGCCCGGCGGGAGCGCCGGCGGACGGTGCCCCAGCCGCCACAGCAGCCGCAGCGCCGAGAGCGCGAGGATCGTGATGCCCGCCCACTTGTGCCAGCTGTACACCTTCAGCCGCAGCGGCGAGAACGGCAGGCCCGTCATGTAGAGCCCGACGCCGAACGAACCGACGATCAGGGCCGCAAGCAGCCAGTGCAGCGCGATCGCGAGCGGGTCGTAGCGCGGGTCGGCGGCGGGGGGAGGGGGGGATGTGTCGGTGGACATCGAAGGCAGGGCTGGCGGCCTGTGCGCGGAGCATATATCGGAAGCCATGACAGCACAGCAGGGGCCGTGCCAGCCCGGTGGCCTCGGTCAGCCCCGCAGCAGCTGCGCCTTCAGCAGCACGCCGCGCAGTTCGTCCGGCTGCACCGGCTTGCGCAGCGCATGCCAGCCGCGCTCGGCGGCGAGCCGCTGGGTGGCTTCGTTGATGTCGGCCGAAATCAGCGCGATCGCCAATGAGGGCTTCTGCCGCTGCAGCTTCTCGGCCAGCGCGATGCCATCGAGCGCACCCGGCAGGCGGATGTCGCACAGCGCCGCGTCGAGCGCGCGCAGGTCGGCCAGCGCCAGCGCCTCGGCGGCGCTGGCATAGACGCGCGGCTCCACTTCCCATTGCAGCAGCAGGGCCGAGAGGCTGTCGGCCACCACCGTGTTGTCTTCCACCACCAGCACGGCGAGCCCGGGGCGCAACGGCGTGCGCGCCGCCTCGTCGCCATCGTCCTGCGCCACCGCAGCAGGGCGCGCCGCCACCACCGCGCCTTCCGGCGCTGCAGGCAGTTCGAAGCTGAACACCGACCCCCGCCCCGGCGCCGAGCGCAGCGACACCGCAATGCCGAGCTGCGCCGCCAGCCGCCGCACGATCGCCAGGCCCAGCCCATGGCCGCGCTGCAGGTTGCGCTCGACGTTGCCGATCTGCTCGAAGTCGTTGAACACGCGCTGCTGCGCGTCGGCCGCGATGCCGATGCCACTGTCGCGCACCTCCACGCGCCAGGCCCTGCCGGCGCCTCGCCGCCGCGCCCGCACCGCCAGCAGCACGCGCCCGCGCGGTGTGAACTTGACGGCGTTGTCGACCAGGTTGGCGAGCACGCGGCGCAGCGACACCGTGTCGCTCCAGGCGATTGCGTCCCGCGGGCAGCGCACCAGCACCCGGCCGTCGCCCGCCTGCCGGGCCAGTTCCTGCAGCAGCGGTGCCAGCGCCACTGCCGCCGGGCGCAGCGGATCGACCGCGGCCTCGATGCGGCCGATTTCCAGCAGCTGGTTGGTCAGCCCCTCCAGCGCCTGCTGCGCCCGCGCCAGCGAGCCCACCGTGTGCTGCACCGCCTCCATGTCCGCGCCGTTGTTCAGCTGCTGGCGCAGCACCTCGGCCTGCAGGCCGATGGCCATCACCGGCTGGCGCAGGTCGTGGTTGGCGGCCGAGAAGAAGCGCAGACGCTCGGCCTGCGCATGCTCGGAGGCGCGCAGGCCGGCCAGAGCCTGTTCGCGCAGGGTGCGCTCGTTGAGCCGCAGGCCGATGTTCTCTTCGAGCTGGCGCGAACGCTCGGCCACCAGCTTCCACATCATCGCGATCAGGCCGATGCCGATGACTGCCACGGCCATCATCACCGGCGCGCCCATCCATAGGCCGGTAACGATGATCGGCGCCAGCAGCAGAGTGATGGCGAGCTGCGTGGCCGGTGTGTAGAACGACACCGAGAAGGCCGACGACAGCGTCATGCCCATCAGGATCAGGCCCAGCAGCAGTTGCAGGTCGGCGCTCGCGGGGTTGAACAGCAGCACCCCGGCCAGCCCGTGCGCCAGCTCCCAGATGGCCGTGCGCAGCGTGTGCGTGCGCTGCGCCTCGCGCAGCGTTTCGGGCGTGAAGGGTTCTGGCAGGCGCTGCGGGAAGAAGCCGCGCATTACCGTCACCCCCGTGACCAGCGCGATCCAGACCAGCGCGCGCGTCAGCGAGTACTGCCAGGCGAAGAGCGCCGCCACGCCGCAGTTCAGCAGGTACTGCACCAGCAGCACCGGACCGATGGGCCGGACCGACAGCCGCAGCACCTCGCACTGGATCGCGAAGCGGTCGTCGCTGCTGTCGCTGGCGGCGGCCGGCGCGGTCGGTGATGCGGGGGTGGGGGTCATCGGCGAATCGACTATATAGAGAAGGTGCGTGACGCGGCGACAATGGAGTCCCCTAGTCGGGTTCCCCGATGGTCAAATTTCCGTGAACGATCTCTCCTTTTTCCTGCCTTGCGCCGCCGGCGTCGAGGAATTCCTCGCCCAGGAGGTGCACGCCCTGACCGGCCGCGTCGGCCAGGACCTGCTCACGCTGCGCGGCGGCGTGCGCGTGCGCGCCGACTGGCGCGACGCCTTGAAGCTCAACCTGCACTGCCGGCTCGCGCAGCGCGTGCTGGTCGAACTGGCCCACGCGCCCTACCGCAGCGAGAACGACCTGTACGCCATTGCCAACGGCGTGGCCTGGGAGATCTGGTTCACCCCGAAGCAGACCTTCAAGATCGAGACCACCGCCCAGCACAGCCCGCTGCAGAGCCTGAATTTCGCCACCCTGCGCATCAAGGACGCCATTGCCGACCGCTTCCGCGCCAAGGCCAACGGCGTGCGCCCGAGCATCGAGACCCAGTGGCCCGACTGCCGCGTGTTCGCCCACCTGACCACCGACACCTGCACGCTTTACATCGACACCTCGGGCGAGCCGCTGTTCAAGCGCGGCTGGCGCCAGGACAAGGGCGACGCCCCGCTGAAGGAAACCCTGGCCGCCGCCATGCTGGCCGCCAGCGGCTGGTGGAATCCCGAAACGGGCGAAGTGTCGACCCAGCCGCTGTACGACCCCTGCTGCGGCAGCGGCACTATTGCCATCGAGGCGGCGCAGATCGCGCGCGGCATCGCGGCCGGGTCGCTGCGGCGCTTCGGCTTCGAGAAGCTGCTGCCGTTCCAGGCGCACGTGTGGACCGCCATCAGGCAGGAGGCCGAGACGACCGTGCGCGAGGGCGGCGTGGCGATCTTCGGCTCTGACGTGTCGCACCGCATGGTCGACTTTGCCGAACGCAACGCCGAGCGCGCCGGTGTGGCGCAGGCCATCGAGTTCCGCGGCGGCGACGCGCTGCAGCGCATGCCGCCGGCCGAGGGCGGCGTGATCATGCTCAACCCGCCGTACGGCGAGCGCATCGAGGTGGGCGGCGTGGCCGGCACGGGGCGCTCGGGTGCGCGCGAATCGGCGCAGACCGAAGCAGGCGAAGGGGGTGATGGCGGCGAATTCTTCCCGCAGCTCGCCACCCACTGGAAGAAGAATTACGCCGGCTGGACCGCCTGGGTGCTCACGCCCGACCTCAAGCTGCCCAAGCAGATGCGCCTGAAGGAATCGCGCCGCGTGCCGATGTGGAACGGCCCTATCGAATGCCGCCTGTTCCGCTTCGACATGGTCGCGGGCTCAGCGCGGAAGTAGCTCGCCTTCGGGCTTGGGCTGCTGTTCTTTGGCTTCCTTGGGGCGAACGGCACAGGCCGCGTTGATCGTTCGCGTGACGAGGTCGCGTGCGCCGGCCAGGGTCACGGTGCGCACGTCGCTCTCCTCGAAATGCCTTACCGCGACCGGCTCGCCGACGAAATCCGGATGGCCGAAGTAGGTAGCGCTCACGTAGCGCGCGCTGCGGGCCTCGCAATCGACCTTGGTCCGGGCCTGGAAAGAGCGGAACCTGATGCCGTCGCGGCCCGTGCGGTCTTCCGGCAGGCTCATGCGCAGGCTCACGAGGCGGTTCGAGCCGTCCACCTCGACGCTGGTCGGCTCGACCTGCACGTAGCTGCTGGTGGCGTCGCCGGGCGTGCCCGACAGCGTGAACCACTCGGCCCGGACACCCACGGAGGCGAGCAGGACGAGGCAGAGCAGCGGGAGACGTTTCATGAAAGAGGGCGGATGCTGTGATGAGGCAGGGCGCGCAAGCGCCCGGGAGCATTGTCGTCGGCCGAACCGACTCGGGCCTGACGCCGGCCCTGCATGGTGCAACATCGGCGATATCCCCCGCACATTCCATGACGTTGACAGAATCCTCCGCCCCCGTCGTCATCGACACCAACATCGCGCTCGACCTGCTGGTCTTCGAAGATCCGGCCTGGGAGCCGCTGACTGCGCGGCTGGCCGCGGGAGAACTGCGCTGGCTGGTTACGGCCGCCATGCGCATGGAGCTCGAACGCGTGCTGGGCTATCCGCTGATTGCAAGGCGCATGGCGCAGCGCGAACTGCAGGTGCCGGTGGTGCTGGCAGATTTCGACGCGCGGGTGCAGATGGTCGAGGGCATTCCGCCGCGCGCACCTTGCGTGTGCAGCGATCCTGATGACCAGGTGTTCATCGACCTGGCCGTGGCGCACCGGGCGCTGCTGCTGAGCAAGGATCGGGCGGTGCTGTCGATGAAGAAGAGGCTGGCGCTGCGTGGGGTGGCGGTGCAGGCGGCGTTTGGGCCGTGAGATCTGCCGCTCGCATCCTCTCCATCGGTGCCGGAGCGATTGCGCTCGGCTTTGTCTTCTACAAGCTCATCGGGCCCGTGGGCCATTGGTATGAACTCAAAGAAGCAAATTGATCGCCAATAACTCGCGCAACGACTGTCGCTAATTCGGGAGAGGCGCCAGATACCACCGCCCCAGCAACCGCGCCACCGCCCGCACCCGCTGCGTATCGCGCCCCCACCGCCGGCTCGCCGGCAGCTTCTGCGCCCACTTCATGCGCCGCGCTGCGTTCGCGATGCGCTCGCGTACCTCTTCGTTCACGCCGGACAGCGCCGCATGCCAGTGCTGCCCGGCAGCCTGCGGCGCGGCGGCTTCCAGCATCATGGCCGTCGAGTGCAGGTAGCTCAGCCAGTCGCGCGCCTGGCATTCGGCCAGTGTCATGACCTCGGCCGGGTCATCCTCGAAATCGATGTAGCCGATCACGCCGTCAGGGCACTGCACGAGGTTGCGGTCGAAGGCCTGGCTCAGGTGCTGGCCGCGCACGTGCACGGCGGCGATTGCTGTCAGGCCCTCGCGCCAAACAGCCAGCAGCGCCGCGGGGCCCGCTGCGGCGGCCTGGTCGAGCCGCTCCTGCAGCACGACCGTTGCGCGGCCGCTTTCGCCCAGGTCCGAGATCAGCAGGCCATCGGCCTGTTGTGCCAGCACCACCGGCACGCGCAGGCCGGCGGCCGCGAGCTGTTTCAGCCGACGCGCCTCGGTGGCGATGGCCGCTTCGCCGCCCGGGTTGGGCACCGGCTTGATGATGTCCAGCCGCGCCATGCGGGCGACCGCCGCCATCACGCGGTAGCCCCACTTGCCATGCCGGGGGCCGGCCTTCTTGAGCCACACGCGTTCGCTGCCGAAGCGGTGGCTGGCCACGTTCTTCTTCTGCTGGGGCAGGGTGGTGCGCAGGAACTCCGCGTAGTCGCTGGGCGCTGGCGGGTTCGGGGAAAGCGCGTCGAGGGGCGCGGGCGCCGAAGCTGCGCCCTTGCGCGTTTGCAGGCGCGCGTTGGCGCCTCGTCTCAAAGGATTCATCAGGTCGATACCTCCGCACTCCGTGCTGCGGTACGAGCTTGCTTGGGGCGGCCCGGCGCTGCACTCATGCGGCCATTGCAAAGCCCGTCACAAGCCCTTGCGGGCCCTGTGTCACGGGCTGGAAACTCTCAGCACTGGCCAGCGGCCAGTAGGTACGGAAAACATTGTGCTGCTCGTCGAGCGGGCCGAGCAGTGCGCCCGGCTGCACCTGCATCACCAGGTTGCTCAACAGGCGCACTTCGGTGTCGGAAATGCGGCGCACGATGTGGTGCGCGGTGATCTGCTGCGGATGGTCGAGGCCCGCGGCCTGCACCAGCTCCTGCAGCGCATGCAGCGTGCTGCGGTGGAAGTTGCGCACGCGGTCGGCCTTGGTGGGCACCACCAGCGCCTGCTGGCGCAGCGGGTCCTGCGTGGTCACGCCCGTGGGGCAATGGCCGGTGTGGCAGCTCTGCGCCTGGATGCAGCCCAGCGCCATCATGAAGCCGCGCGCGGCGTTGCACCAGTCGGCGCCCAGCGCCATCATGCGGGCCACGTCGAAGGCGGTGATCACCTTGGCGGCGCAGCCGATCTTGATGCGGTGGCGCAGGTTCACGCCGATCAGCGTGTTGTGCACCAGCAGCAGGCCTTCCTGCAGCGGCGCGCCCACGTGGTCGCTGAACTCGACCGGCGCCGCGCCGGTGCCGCCCTCGGCACCGTCGACCACGATGAAGTCGGGCGTGATGCCGGTGGCCTGCATCGCCTTGACGATGCCGAACCATTCCCACGGATGGCCCAGGCAGAACTTGAAGCCAGTCGGCTTGCCGCCCGACAGCTCGCGCAGTTTCGCGACGAAATGCATCATCTCGGTCGGCGTGGAGAACGCGCTGTGCGACGAGGGCGAGATGCAGTCCACGCCCACAGGCACGCCGCGCGCCGCCGCGATCTCGGGCGTGACCTTGGGGGCCGGCAGCACGCCGCCGTGCCCGGGCTTGGCGCCCTGGCTCAGCTTGATCTCGATCATCTTCACCTGCGGGTCGCGCGCGTTGGCGGTGAAGCGCTCTTCGTTGAAGGTGCCGTCGTCGTTGCGGCAGCCGAAGTAGCCCGAGCCGATTTCCCAGATCAGGTCGCCGCCGTGCACCCGGTGATGCTGCGAGATCGAGCCCTCGCCGGTGTCGTGCGCAAAGCCGCCCATCTTCGCGCCCTTGTTGAGCGCGAGGATGGCGTTGGCCGACAGCGCGCCGAAGCTCATGGCCGAGATGTTGAATACGCTCGCGCTGTAGGGCTGCGTGCAGACCTGCGCCGGGTTGGCGCCCACCGGCTGCGGCGTGCCGCCGATCACGATGCGGAAATCGTGGTTCTCGAGCTTCGTCGGCTGCATCGAGTGGTTGATCCACTCGTAGCCCGCGATGGTCACGTTCAGCTGCGTGCCGAAGGGCCGGTTGTCGGGGTCGCCCTTGGCGCGCTGGTACACCAGCGAGCGCTGGGCGCGCGAGAAGGGTGCGGCTTCCGAGTCGCTCTCGATGAAGTACTGCCGCATTTCTGGCCGGATGAACTCCAGCAGAAAGCGCAAATGGCCGATGACCGGGTAGTTGCGCAGGATGGCGTGGCGGGCCTGCCGCAGGTCGTGCACGCCGGTACCTGTAAGTACCGCAAAGACTGCCACGCCGATCCAGGCCAGCCACAGGTGCGGTGACACCAGCACGAACGCGAGGCAGGCCACCAGACCGACCACGCACAGGGCGAAGGCGCTGTAGCGCGTCGGAAACGGAATAATCGTGGGCATAGAAATAGTCTCGACCGGAGCCTGCTGCATCATAGAGGGCTGCCCCGAACTTGCCATGACGACCATTCCCGACCCCATTTCGCCCCCAGAGGCCACCTCCGCAGCCCAGTCCCCCCTCGGCCCCGACGATTTCGACGCACTCGACCAGGCGCTCGACGCCATGCGCGAGCACGACGAGGAAATCCCCCAATGGGAGTTCTGCGAGGGCTTCATGGCCGCGCTGATCTGTACCCGCCGCCCCATCATGCCGTCCGAATACTGGCCCGTGCTGCTGGGCGACAGCTTCTCGTCCGCGCAGCACATGGAGTTCGTCTGGAACTGGAAGCGCCGCTGGGTCGAGATCGAAGAGGGTCTCGATGCCCCCGTCGAAACCCTCGACGACGAACGCAGCTGGCAGCCCGAGGTGCTCGACACCCGCGGCGCCATCGCCTCGCTGCCCGAGGAAGAACGTGCCGAAGTGGCCGGCGAAGCGATCCCCTCCTTCGCACAGGTCTGGGCGCTGGGCTTCATGTACGCGGTCGAGAACTGGCCCGAAGACTGGGCCACGCCGCGCGACAAAGATGCTGCGCGCATGCTCGACGACGCACTCGACAACATCGTCGCCCTCACCGAGGACGACAACGCCAAGCCCACGCTGTCGATGTACAGCGACGACGCCCCGCCCAGCGTGAGCCAGCAGCGGCTGGACGACTTCGGCGCCGCCATCTGGGCCGTGTACGACCTGCGCCAGCTCTGGAAGAGCCTGGGCCCGAAGGCCGAGACCATCCGCAAGGAAGCTGCTCCCGGCCGCAACGACCCGTGCCCCTGCGGCAGCGGAAAAAAATACAAGAAGTGCCACGGTGCCACCTAGCGCCGGCATTGGCTCTGACAGTGCACCCCTGACGCCGCGCGCGGCCTGGGTGATGGTCCTGGCGCTGTGCGCCGGGGTCGCGCTGAGCCAGGCGTTCCGCACGGTCGGCGCCATCATGGCGAGCCCGCTGCAGGCCGACTTTCATCTCTCCGCCCAGGCCCTCGGGATCTTCTCGGGGGCTTTTCACTTTGCGTTCGGCGCCATGCAGCTGTTCATGGGCATCGGCATCGACCTGCATGGCGTGCGCCGCACGGTGCTGGTGGCCTTTCCTGTCGCCATCGCGGGCGCGCTGCTGTCGGCGGTGTCGTCCAGCTACCTCGTGCTGGTGGCGGGCCAGGCGCTGATCGGCGTGGGTTGCGCGCCAGCCTTCCTGGTGTGCACGGTGTTCATCGCGCGGCACTTTCCGGCGGCGCGCTTCGCCACCGTGTCGGGCATGGTGCTGGCCGTCGGCGGCCTCGGCATGCTGGCGACCGGCACACCGCTGGCGTGGCTGGTGCAGGCCTATTCATGGCGCGCGGGCTTCCTGGTGCTGGCCGTGGCGGCCGCGCTGGCATGGCTCGCAATCTGGTACTGGGTGCACGAGCCGGCCTCGGCCGTGCCGCAGGTCAAGGAGTCGATCCCCGAGGCGATCCGCCAGTTCGGCGCGCTGTTCGCCATGCCGCACACGCTGGGCATCATGGTGCTGGGGGCAGTCACCTACGCCGCCTTCATCTCGTTGCGCGGCCTGTGGCTCGGCCCGCTGATGATGGAGCGCCACGGCTATTCGCTGGTGCAGAGCGGCAACGTCGCGCTGGCGGTGTCGGTGATCTCGCTGTTCGGCGCGCCGCTCTTCGGCCGGCTCGACCGCGACGGCGCCGGGCGCCGCCGCTGGATCGTGATCTGCGCGCTCGGCTATGCGGGGCTCTTCGCGCTCATCGCGGTGTTGCACTCGGCCTGGCTCGACATCGCCGGCATGGTGCTGATCGGCGTGCTCTCGGGCTTCATCGTCTGGCAATACGCCGACGTGCGCGGCGCCTATCCGGCCACGCTCACCGGCCGCGCGATGGCCGTGTTCACGATGGCGATGTTCCTTGGCGTGGCGCTCATGCAGTGGGGCACGGGCGTCGCCGCTTCGGTCGCGTCGGCGCATGGCGGCGACCCGCTGACGGCCGTGCTGTCCACCATCGCCGCGCTGCTGGTGATTGGCATCGCGGCCTTCGCGTGGCTGCCCGCGCCGAAGGCCGATTCCGTCAGATCTTGAAGGCGCGCTGAATGTCCGGCCGCACCAGGTCGGCGTACTCGCGATGCTTGCGGATATAGCCCGCGATGAACTGGCACACCGGAATCACATGCAGCCCCTTGGCGCGCGCCTCGTCGAGCACGTGCCTCGCGATGCCCGAGCCCACGCCCTTGCCCTCGTGCTCGGGCAGCACCTCGGTGTGCGTGAACATGATCGCGTCGGTCAGCAGGTTGTACTCGGCATAGGCCGCGAGCTTGGCATCCAGCGTGGCCTCGTAGCGGTGCTGGGTTTCGTTGTTGGAAAAGGTGAGGGCGGTGTTGTTGCTCATGGCTGGCGTGCAAGAAAAGTGGCGAGGTTGGCTGCGGCGGTGGCGCGCACCTTGTTGTGCAGCATGGGTGTCCAGCCGAGCAGCAGGCCCGGCGTGCCGAGCGCCTGGCGCGACCAGGTCCAGAACGGAAAGCTGTCGCGGTGCGTCGCGATCAGCCCCTCGGGCGTGAAGGTGAAGCGCGCGTCGATGCTGTTGTCGACGAGGCGGCCAGTGGCGCTGAAGCGGTAGTGCGCGTCCCAGTGGGCGCTGCCGGTACTGTCGTCGGCCTTCACGTCGCGCCAGGTCAGGCGCCACACGTCGGCGCCCTTGGCTTTCGTGCCCGTGGCCAGCATGCGCCACATGCCGCCCACTTCGCGCCTCCCGCGCAGCGAAAAAGCCTCGTCGTCGAACACTGCGTCGCTTGCGTAGCAGGCTTCCATGGTGGCGGCGTCTAGCTTGGCGAACGCGCTGTAGAAGCGCTCGATGGTCTGGGCATTGGTGGCTGCTGTCATGAGGCCTTCGGGTTGGTTGGCGGGGGGTCACAGCACCTGGGGAATGGTGCGGGCGAGGAAATCATAGACCGAGCGGATGCGCCGGTCGGTGCGCACTTCGCGGTGCACCGCCAGCCACACGGGCAGCACCGGCAGCTTGATCGAAGGCAGCACGCGCACCACTTCGCCGTCGGTGTGGGCCAAGGACTCGCTCACGAAGCCGATGCCCACGCCCTGGCGCAGCGCCTCCCAGTACACGCTGACGTCGTCGGTGCGAAAGCAGAAGTCCTCGCGCTTCAGGGGCGCGCCGAGCTGGGCGGAGCTGCGCAGGATGCTGTCGTCGCGGTCGTAGCCCAGCAGGTCGTGTTTGAGCAGGTCGGTGATCTGGCGCGGCGTGCCGCGGCGGCGCAGGTAGTCACGCTGGGCGAAGGTGCCGAGCGCGAACCGGCCCACGCGCCGGGCGATCACCGAGCCGGTCTCGGGCGGGCTCATGCGCAGCGCGATGTCGGCTTCGCGCCGCAGCAGGTTGCTGACTTCGTTGGTTGCCACCAGCTCGACCTGTATCTCGGGCAGCTCGCGCCGCATCTGGGCCAGCAGCGCCGGCAACAGGTGCCGCGCCGTGGCCTGGCTCGCCGAGATGCGCACCGTGCCGGCCAGCGCGGTGTTGGCGCCCGACACGCTGCGCGACAGCGCGAGCGCACCGCTTTCCATGGCGCGCGCGGCCTGCGCGAGCCGCGTGGCCATTTCGGTCGGCCGCAGGCCCCGGCCGGTGCGCTCGAACAGCACCACGCCCAGCTGCGCTTCGAGTTCGGCGATGTGGCGGCCCAGCGTGGGCTGGCTCGCGCCCACGGCGCGCGCCGCTCCCAGCAGGCTGCCATGGTCGAGCGCGGCCAGAAACGCGCGCACCAGCCGCCAGTCGAAGCCCAGTTCCTTGTCGGGTCTCATCGGTATTCAGTTTTGAATAGCAGTTATCGAAGCTTGACGCATTGTGAACTGCGGGCGCGCTTTCGATAATCCGCGCAATGGATGAGCGAAGAAACTTTGTCCGGCTGCTGGGAGGCGGCGTTGTCGTAGCGGCGGGTGCGGCCGCGCTGGCAGCCTGGTGGCTGAACTCCGACATGCCGGCGGCCGCGCTGGAGGTATGGAACGGCCCCGGCAACGAGCCCGACGTGCGCAAGCGCGCCGTCGCCTATGCCGTCACGGCCCCCACCGCGTACAACTGCCAGCCTTGGCTGGTCGACCTGCGCGAGCCCGAAGCCATCGTGGTCTATTGCGACCGCGAGCGCGTGCAGCCCGAGTCCGATCCCTTCGGCCGGCAGGTCGTCATCGGCCACGGCGCTTTCATCGAGCTGCTGGTGATGGCGCTCGCGCAACAGGGCGTGCAGGCCAGCGTGCAGCTATGGCCGCAGGGCGAGCTGATCGGCGAGCCGCGGCACTGGCCGCACATTCCGGTGGCACGGCTGCGGCTGGCGGACGGCGGCGTGCCCGATCCGCTGTTCGCGCAGGTGCTGCGGCGGCGCACGCCCAAGCAGCGCTTCGACCTCACGCGGCCGGTGTCGGCCGACATATTGCAGGGCCTCACCTCGGTGGTGCCGGTGGGCGGCATGGTGAGCTCATCCGGCACGGTCGAGATGGCGCGCGTGCTGCCCTTGCGCAGGCTCTGCGCGGCGGCCGCGCGCGTGGAGCTCGCCACGCCCGGCACCGCGATGGAAAACCTGCAGCTGCTGCGCATCGGCCCGCAGGAGATCCTCGAACACCGCGACGGCTTCTCGGTCAACGATCCGGCGCTGCGCATCGCCGTTGCGCTGGGGCAGTTCAGCCGCAGCACGCCCGCGCCCGAAGACAGCCCTTCGTTCCGCCAGGCCCTGCAGATGTTCGAGGACCAGGCCCAAACCGCGATGGGCTTCGTCTGGCTCAGCACGCGCGGCAACAGCCGCACCGAGCAGATTGCGGCGGGCCGCGCCCATGTGCGCCAGCAACTGCGTGCCACCGACCTGGGCCTGGGCATGCACCCGATGAGCCAGCCGCTCGAAGAGTTCGCGGAGATGGCGCCGTGCCGTGCGGTCGCGCACGACCTGCTGCTGGGCACCGCGCGGCCGGGCGACAGGCACAGCCCGACGGTGCAGATGATGTGCCGCCTCGGCTACCCGATGGCGCCGGTGCCTGCCGCGCCGCGCCGGCCGCTCGGCGACTTCATGACGGCCTGAAGGCCTGAAGGCCGGAGCCTGCCCGCGCGTTCAGCGCGAGAGCAGCTCGACCAGCGTCTTGAGCGCGTGATGCACCGTGGCCGCGCGCACCGTGGCGCGGTCGCCGTCGAAACGGCGGCGCTCGGTGCGCACATCGCCATCGACCGACCAGCCGAACCACACCGTGCCCACCGGCTTGTCGGGCGTGCCGCCGGTCGGGCCCGCCACGCCGGTCACGGCCAGCGCCACGCGCGACGGCGGCGAATGCGCGATCGCGCCCGTGGCCATGGCGCGTGCCACCGGCTCGCTGACCGCGCCGTTCGCCGCGATCACCGTTGCGTCCACGCCCAGCAGCTCGGTCTTGGCTTCGTTGGAATACGTGATGAAGCCGCGCTCGAACCACACGCTCGACCCCGCCAGCTCGGTGCAGGCCGCGCCGATCAGCCCGCCCGTGCAGCTTTCGGCGGTGGCCAGCATCCAGCCTTTTTTCTGCAGCAAGCCGGCCAGGGCCACGACCAGTTCGGGCGTGTCCTGGTCGGCGAGCGCCGTTGTAGAGGAAGAGTCCATCGGGTTCACCATGCGCGCCAGAGTGCAATGACCAGCAGCGTGCAGAACGCCGCCACCAAGTCGTCGAGGATGATGCCGAAGCCCGCGCGCCACCAGCGCACCTGCGCCGCATCGCGCTGCTTGAACAGCGCGTCGGCCCAGCCCACCGGGCCGGGCTTGGCGGCATCGAAATAACGGAACAGCGCAAAGGCGATGGCCTGCGCGAAGAGTCCGGCCGGCGTTACCAGCCAGAGCACGATCCAGAAGGCGATCACCTCGTCCCACACCACGGCGCCTGGGTCGGCCACGTTCATGTTGCGCGCGGCCACGGTGCAGGCCCACCAGCCGATGGGCAGCGAGGCCGCGATGATCCAGCCGATGGTCGCCGGCGTGAACCAAAGCTGCATCACCGCGAAAGCCACCCAGGCCCACAGCGTGCCCACGGTGCCGGGCGCGAAGGGCGACAGGCCCGAGCCGAAGCCCAGCGCGATGAAATGCGCGGGGTGCGACAGCAGAAAGCGCAGCGTGGCGCGGCGCATCGGGGGTTGGGGCATGGCGCCGGTGGTCGTGGTGGACAAGGAAGAAGGAGAGGAAGAAGCGGCGTGCATCGGGGCAGAAGTGTCGCGCATCTGCGCCGGCACCGGTTCGGTGCGATTTATTTATCAAAGCAATAACTTGTTTAATTGGCGCCGGCCGCCTAGTATCCGGACTCCTTTCCAAGCTTCGTCTTCGCGCCATGTCTTCCTCTTCCGCCGCCCTGCGTCCTCCGCCTGCCACCGCCGCCTGGAGCGAATTGTTCAGCGGCCGCAATGGCTGGCGCGCGCTGGCCCTGACAGGCGGCGTCGCGCTGCATGCCGTCAACGTGCACATCGTGACCACCGTGCTGCCGTCGGTGGTGGGCGAGATCGGCGGGCTCGACTGGTACGCCTGGAGCACCACGCTCTTCGTGGTCGGCTCGATCCTCGGCGCCACGCTGTCGGTGCGGCTGCTCGCGGTGCTCGGCCCGCGCGGCGCGTGCCTGGCGGCGCTGGCGGTGTTCAGCGCCGGCTCGGTCGGCTGCGCGCTCGCGCCGGCGATGCCGTGGATGCTCGCGGGCCGCACGGTGCAGGGGCTGGGCGGCGGGCTGCTCGCGGCGCTGAGCTACGGGCTGATCCAGCTGGTGTTCGAGCAGCGGCTGTGGCCGCGCGCGGTGGCGCTGGTGTCGGGTATGTGGGGCGTCGCCACTTTGTGCGGGCCGGCTGTGGGCGGCCTGTTCGCGCAGGCCGGGCATTGGCGCTGGGCTTTCTGGTTCCTGCTGCCAGTGGCGGCGGCGCAGGCGCTGCTGGTGCTCGTGCAATTGCGACCCTCGATGGGCGTGAAGCACGCGCGGCCCGAGGTTCCACCGCGCGTGCCGGGGATGCAGATCGGCCTGCTCGCGCTGTCGGTACTGGTGATTGCGGCCAGCGGCCTGTGGCCCGAGCTGCTCTGGCAGGCCGTCGGCGTGGCACTGGGGCTGGCCATCGGCTTCGCGGCCACGCGCATCGACAGTCGTGCCACTGTGCGCGTGCTGCCGAGCGGCGCCTATTCGATGAGCGCGCCGCTGGGCGCCATCTACGCGAGCGTGGCGCTGCTGCTGATCGGCAGCACCACCGAAATCTTCGTGCCGTACTTTTTGCAGCTGCTGCACGGGCACTCGCCGCTGGCGGCGGGCTACCTCACCGCCGCGATGGCGGGCGGCTGGAGCGCGGGCTCGCTGCTGTCCTCGGGCCGCAGCGGCACGGGGGCCGACCGCATGCTGCGCGCCGGCCCGGTGATCTGCACGCTGGGGCTGGCGGCGCTGGCGTGGCTGCTGCCGTCACCGGGGTTCTTCGCCGACGGCTTCGAGACATTGCTGATCGCCGTCGCACTGGCGGCCGTGGGGCTTGGCGTGGGCATCGGCTGGCCGCACCTCATCACGCGCGTGATGGCGCTCGCGCCCAGGGGCGAGGAAGGCCTGGCCTCCGCCTCGATCACCACCGTGCAGCTCTACGGCATGGCCGTTGGTGCGGCCGTGGCGGGGCTGGTCGCGAATGCGGCGGGCCTCACCGTGCCGGGCGGCGTCGAGGGCGCGCGCTCGGCGGCCGTGTGGCTGTTCACGAGCTTTGCGCTCGCGCCGGCCTTGGCGGTGTGGCTTGCGTACCGCGCCGTCGCACGGCGCGGCTGGTGAGCGGGCCAGCCTTAGAAGAAGAGAAGGCTCAGGCCACCACGCCTTCCCAGGCCAGCGCCCGCCGGCGCGCCCGCACTCGCAGGCCTTCACCGCGCAGCAGGCCCACCAGGTCGTAGACCTCGGCCGGCAGGTGCGCGCCGCGCCAGGCCACGTGCTGGTCGGGGCGGCACAGCACGAGGCGGTGCGTGTAGGCCTTGGGCACGTCCTCGGTCTCGATGTCCAGCACCGTGAGCGGCATGCTGTAGGCGGCCGCGGCCCGTTCGAGCGGCCGCACGTCCGCGCTGCGGTCGAAGCGCAGCATCGTGTAGCCGGGGCCGAAGGCGTCGTAGACCGAGCGGCCGTCCGAAAGCCAGAAGTGCGGCGCGCGGCAGCCCGGCACGGTGGACGGCGTGAACTCGCCCATCGAATAGGGTGGCGCCATGTGCTCGCCGTCGGCAATGATGATCGGCGAACCGCTGTAGAAGTAGCCGAAGTTGAGGCCGCCGCAGCAGAACTGCTGCACGTTCAACTCGTAGGCCTCGCGTCCGATGTCGGCGCGCAGCGCATCGCCGGCGGGGCCGGGCTCCTCGATGTTCGGCGGCACGGCGCGGCGCGCGCGGATCATCTTCTGCGCATGGTCCATCGCGAAGTTCGACACCTGCTCGGTGATCGGCTGGCGCTCTGCCTCGTAGGCGTCGAGGATGGCCTCGTCGCCCCAGCCCTGCACCACCGCGCCCAGCAGCCACGAGAGGTTGAGCGCGTCGGCAATGCCCGCGTTCATGCCGTAGCCCGCATAGGGCACCCACAGGTGCGCCGCATCGCCCGCGATGAACACGCGGCCCTCGCGGAAGCGATTGGCCACGAGGCGGCGGCCGATCCAGTCTTCCTTGCTGATGATCTCGTACTTGAAGTCGGGGCCCACGCCGAGGATTTCGCGCAGCGACTTGTCGCGGTCGACCGAATCGAACTCGGGCTCTTCGGCATTCAGGTGGTTGTGCACCAGCCAGGTCTCGTGCCCGTCGATGGCGAACATCGTGCCGCAGCGGCGCGGGTTCATTGCGTAGTACGACCACGCCGGCTTGCCCGGAATCAGCGCGCGCAGCTGCGGCGCGCGGATGAAGGTCGACTGCACGCGCTGGATCACGGCCGTGCCTTCGAGCCTTGCGCCGATCTGCTTGCGCACGGTGGAGGCGCCGCCGTCGCAGCCCACCATGTAGCGGCATCGGATGCTGCGCGTCACGCCGCTGTCCATGTCGGTGGCGATGGCCGTCACGCCTTCGTCGTCTTGCGTGAAGCCCGCGAACTGCGTGCGGTTCAGGAGCGTCACGCCCGGTAGCGCGGCCGTGTGCTTCAGCAGGATGGGCTCGAGGTAGATCTGGTTGATGCGATGCGGCGGCTCGGGCGTGGGCCACCACGCGTCGGGGCCTTCGGTCTCGGTGTAGCGATCGCGGCGGCACGGAATCGGAATGCGCGTGAGTTCGGTGCCCGTCACGCTGATGCGGAACACCACGTCGTTCGGGTAGTCGGCGGGCAGCCCCGCATCGCGCAGCTTCTGCGCCACGCCCAGGCGGCGGAACTGCTCCATGGTGCGCGATGCCACGTGGTTGCACTTCACGTTCGGCGGCTCCGCGAAACGGCGCGTCTCGCAGATGACGACCGAGACGCCGCGCGAGGCGAGGTCCATGGCCAGCGTAAGGCCCACGGGGCCGGCGCCGACGATCATCACGTCGGCCTGCAGTGCTGCTGCGGTGTGGTGGTCGGTCATGTTCGCAAGAGGGCGGAAGGGAGCGTGCCGTCAGTCGAGCCGGATGTGGGCGGTCTGGATCACCTTCGCCCACTTCTTCGTCTCGGATTGGATGTAGGCCTCGAAGGCTTCGGTCGAGCTCGGCGCGGGCTCCGCGCCGAGGTTGCGCATCGCGGCCTTGATCTGCTCGTCGGCGAGCGCGGCGTTGATCTCGGCGTTGAGCCGCGCAACGATGGGTGCGGGCGTACCCGCGGGCGCCACCACGCCGAACCAGCCCGTGGAGTCGTAGCCGGGCAGGCCGGCCTCGGCCACCGAGGGCACTTCGGGCAGCATCGGCACGCGCTGTGCGCTGGTCACCGCGAAGGCGATCAGTTTGCCCGCGCGGATCTGCTGCAGCGAAGCCTGCAAGTCGACCAGCGCGAGCTGGATCTGTCCCGCCATGGTGTCGAGCGCCGCGGGGCCCGAGCCGCGGTAGGGCACTTCAACCAGCTTCACGTCGGCCATCTGCGCGAACAGCGCCGCCGACAGGTGCATGGCCGTGCCGTTGCCGCCATGACCGATCGACAGCGTGCCCGGCTTCGCCTT
Organism: Variovorax sp. OV084; assembly: GCF_900111625.1. Classification (NCBI taxonomy): domain Bacteria; kingdom Pseudomonadati; phylum Pseudomonadota; class Betaproteobacteria; order Burkholderiales; family Comamonadaceae; genus Variovorax; species Variovorax sp. OV084. Next base: position 384,872 of record NZ_FOII01000004.1, read on the forward strand.
CGCCAGCGCGATCAGATCGCGCTGCGTGCGCGCCGGAAGGGAAGGGTGTCCCACGATCACGAAGGGCGTGGCCGCGACCATGCCCACGGGTTTGAAGTCCTTCACCGGGTCGAAGGGCATCTGTGCGTACAGGCTCGCGTTGGCCGTCAGCGCACCGGCTGCGCCCAGCCCCAGCGTGTAGCCGTCGGCCGGTGTCTTGGCCACCAGCGCGAGCCCCACGTTGCCGCCCGCGCCGGGCCGGTTGTCGACCACCAAGGGCTGGCCCAGTTTCTCGTTGAGCCGCGGCACCATCAGGCGCACCACCGCATCGGCACTGCCGCCCGGCGGAAAGGTCACGATCATGCGGATGGGCCTGTTCGGGAAATCGCCGACGGTCGAAGATGGCGATGGCGCAGGTGCCTGCGCAAAAGCCGAGCCGCCGGTCAATGCCGCGCCGACTGCGCCAAGCATGAGCTGCCTGCGAAGCACGCTCTTCCCGTCGGCAAGAGGTACTGCCATCGAGGCTCCTTGAATGTGATGTGTCTTTTCAACGATTGAACGATGACAGCATTCATTCGTAAATCAAGATATTTCTAATGAAATATCATCTTTTCTGATGAATACGAACTTCAGTCCTACGATCCGCCAGCTGCGTGCATTCCTGGCGGTCTACCAGCTGAAAAAGCTCAGCGCGGCGGCTCAGCGGCTGTTCGTTACGCAGTCGGCGGTGAGCATGCTGATCCGCCAGCTCGAGGACGGACTGGACACGCGCCTGTTCGACCGCACCACGCGTTCGCTCAAGGCCACGGCGGCGGCCGAGCAGATGATGGTCACGGTCGAGCGCATCCTGCGCGACGTCGATTCGCTCTCGGCCGACTTTCGCGAACTGGCCACGCTCGAGCGCGGCCGCGTCACGCTGGCCATCACGCCCACGCTCTCGGCCTTTCTTCTGCCCGATGCCATGCGCGCGTTCAACGAGCAGCACCCCGGCGTGCGCGTGCTGGTGAACGACTGCGCGCCCGACCAGTTCATCTCGCGCATCCTCGGCGAGCACGTCGATTTCGGCATCGGCACGCCCGAGCGGCCCGGCGCCGAAGTCGAGGTGCAGCGGCTCATGCGCGACCACCTTGCGCTGGTGTGCCGGGAAGACCACCCGCTGGCCAAGGCGCGCGTGGTGCGCTGGACCGACCTGGCGCGCCATCCCGTCATCACCGTGCGCCCGGGCTACGGCGTGCGCCCGCTCATCGACGGCACCGCGGCCGATGCGGGCGTGGCGCTTGACGTGGTGAACGAGGTTTCGTTTCTCTCGACCGCCATCTGGATGACGGCCGCCGGCATGGGCGCGTCGATCATGCCCTCGGCCTTCGCGCGCGCGGAGGCCAATCCGTCTCTGGTGATCAAGATACTGAGTTCGCCGCGCGTGGCGCGCGACATCTCCATCGTCACCAAGCGCGGCCACTCGCTCTCGGCCGCGGCGCGTGCCTTCATAGAGGCTCTGAAGCGCTCCCTATAATTTTTAGATCCACAACACACGGGAGGGCCAGTCCCCATGAGAACTTTCATTCAACGTCTCGGGGCCCTGTCGCTCCTGGTGGCCTTCAGCTTCGCGCTGGTGGCCTGCGGCAACAAGGAAGCCGAGCAGCGCAAGGCCTTCACCACCTTCCTGCAGACCCGCGTGCTCGACAAGCCCGGCCTGCGCGTGCCGGTGCCTAACGAGGAAGAGAAAGCCTCGTTCGGCGACTACGCGAAGCACTACGCCGTGATCACCGACTTCAACGAAGGCATGAACAAGTCGGTGAGCCAGCCCATGACGCAGATCATGGCCAAGGGCGCGCTGCGTTCCATTGCCGACCTGCCGGCGCGCCGCGACGACCTCAAGGCCGCGAAGGATGGCCTGACCGCCTTGCGCACCGCGCTCGACCAGCAGACCGCCAAGGCCGATGCCGCGCATGCGCAGCTCAAGCAACCCGACGACCTGAAGCAGGTCTACGACAAGGCCTTCGACAAGACCGTGACTGCGCCGTCCACCACCTTCAAGGAAGTGTTCCCCGCGCTCGACACCGTGTTCAACAGCGCGCTGGCCATCGGCGACTTCATGGAGAAGAACAAGTCGAAGATCCAGGTCGCAGGCTCTTCGGTCACCGTGACCGACCCGGCGGTGCAGGCCGAGCTCAACAAGATGCTGCAGCAGCTCAACGGGCAGTCGGCAGCCATCAACGCTGCACAGCAGAAGATGCAGGCGATGGTGCGCGGCTCCTGACCGGAGCAGCGCAGCAACGACAAGAGCTCAGACGAAGTGGTCGAACGAGCCGAAGCGCTGTGACACCGGCGCGCCGGTTGCATCGACGATGCGCAGGCCGGCATCGGCCTCGATGCGGCCGATGCGCGTGACGCGCGTGGCGCTGTTCAAGCCGGCTTGCGTGACCGCGTCGCGCGCCGAGGCGGGAGCGGTGAAGACCAGCTCGTAGTCGTCGCCGCCCGAGAGCGCGCAGGTACGCAAGAGCTCGGTGCGCAGGCCGGGCGCCTCGGCAGCGATCAGGGCCGTGGCCGCATCGGCATCGAGCGTGGCGCCCACGCCGCTCGAACCGAGGATGTGGCCCAGGTCGCCGATCAACCCATCGCTCACATCCACCGCCGAAGAGGCGATGCCGCGCAAGGCCTGCCCCAGCGCCACGCGCGGCGTGGGCTGCTCCATGCGCATGCGCGTCGATTCGAAAGCCTCGGCCGACAGCACGATCGTGCCGCGAAACACCTCGAGCGCCAGCCGCGCATCGCCCAGCGTGCCGCTCACCCAGATGTCGTCGCCCGCGCGCGCGCGCGAACGCAGCAGCGCCGCGCCGGCCGGCACTTCGCCGAACACCGTGATGCAGATGTTGAGCGGGCCGCGCGTGGTGTCGCCGCCCACCAGCTCGCAGCCATGCGCATCGGCCAGCGCGAACAGGCCGCGCGAGAAGCCCTCGAGCCAGGGCTCGTCGACGCCCGGCAGCGCGAGCGCGAGCGTGAAGGCCAGCGGCTTCGCACCGCAGGCCGCCAGGTCGCTGAGGTTCACCGCCAGCGCCTTGTGGCCCAGCCGCGCCGGATCGACGGTGGAAAGAAAGTGCCGGCCCTCGACCAGCATGTCGGAGGACACGGCGAGCTGCATGCCCGCAGCGGGCGCAAGCAGCGCGCAGTCGTCGCCCACGCCCAGCGGGGAGCGCGTGGCGGGGCGCTTGAAGTAGCGCGTGATCAGGTCGAATTCACCCATGGGGGGTGAGCATAAGGGCTGAGGCCGTGCTCAGGCCTGCCCGCGGAAGCGCAGCGACGCCTGCCGCACCACTTCGGCCAGCAGCCGCTCTTTCCCCTGCTTCTCGCGCAGCCAGCGCGCGTCGTTGCGGTTGGCTTCCACGCTGGTGCGCAGCTCGCCCAGCGCCTGCGTGGCGTTGAGCGCCTCGCTGTGCCATTCGAGCTGGGTCATCGTCATCAGGATGTGGTCGCGCAGCGGCATGTGCTGGCCGGTGGCCGGGTCGACGTACACCGCGTCGAGCCCGAAGCGGCAGGCCTGGAAGCGGTTGTAGGTGTAGACGAGGTAGTCGTCTTCCGTCGGCTCGAAGGGCTGCTCCTGCAGGAACCACGCTGCCAGCGACTGTACGTAGCCCGCGAGCGCGGCGGCGCGCTCGACGGTGAGCGGTGTGTCGAACACGCGGATCTCGATGGTGCCGAACTCGGGCTTGGGGCGGATGTCCCAGTAGAAGTCTTTCATGCTGCGCACGACGCCGGTGCGGGTCATGCGCTCGAAGTACGCCTCGAACTCCTTCCAGCTCAGCGTGAAGGGCGCGCGGCCCGACAGCGGAAACGCGAACACCGAGTTCAGCCGCGCCGAGTCGAACTGCGTGTCCTGCCCCTGCACGAAGGGCGAAGACGCCGACAGCGCAATGAAGTGCGGGATGTAGCGCGACATGCGGTGCAGCATCAGCAGCGCCGAATCGGCATCGGGGCAGCCGATGTGCACGTGCTGGCCGAAGATGGTGAACTGCTTGCTCAGGTAGCCGTACAGCTCCGACAGTTCGCGAAAGCGCGGTTTGTCATAGATGCGCCGCTCGTGCCATTGCTGGAACGCGTGCGTGCCGCCGCCCACCACCGCGATGTTGAGCTTGTCGGCATTGCGGATCAGCGCCTCGCGAATGGGCGACAGCTGCGTGATCACGTCCTGCGCCGAGTGGCAGATGTCGGTCGAGATCTCGATCATGCTCGACGTCATCTCGGGCACCACGCTGCCGGGCAGCGGGGTCTGCGCCATCAGGCGCAGCATGTCCTCGGCGTACGGGGCCAGGTCGTAGTCGTGCGTGTTCACGAGCTGCAGCTCCAGCTCCACGCCGAGCGACAGCGCTTCCGACTTGTTGAAGGGTTCGAGCTTGACCGCGCGGCTCTCCGGGTCCGAAGGCAGCGGCGCCGAGCGGACGTCGTCGCTGTCCGGGTCGATAGGCGTGTTGTTGTGGTTGTTGGTTGCGGTGCTCATCGCTGCGTGTCCTCCGTGATGCTGAACGCCTGGGGCATCCAGGGCACCGAACTTTCGCCCACCGCATGGATGGCCACCGTGGCGAGCATCGCGCCCACCACCTCCATCAGCAAAATCGAGGGCAGGGCCACCTGCGTGATCATCGTGCCCAGCAGCGGCGATGCCGTGGCGAAATTGGAGGCAATGAGCAGCGCAATCGACGACAGCGGCGACATCGCACAGCCGACCCAGAAGGCCTGCTTCCAGCTCGCGCCGCTGCCCGGGTTGGCAATGGCCACGCCCGAAATCTTGGCCAGCAGGCGCACGCCGATCACGGCCAGCACCACGCTGGCCACGGGTAATGTCCAGTCGGCCTGCGCCGCCACGATCGACACCAGCACGAACATCAGCATGGTCAGCAGCGAGGCGGCAGTACCCAACTGTCGCTGCCAGGCCCAGGGCTTGGGGTTGAGCGTCTTCAACAGCACGCCGCCGATCAACGCTGCCAGCGGCGCCGAGCCGCCGATGTGCGCGGTGAGCGCGGCGCCCGCCGCGATGATCGCCAGCAGCAGGATCGACGTGTTCTCGCTCGACGGGCTCATCACCCGCAGGGCCGAACGCAGCGCCAGCGCCATGATCCCGCCGACCACGAACGACAGGCCCAGCACCACCGCCACCGGATAGAGCTTCTGCAGCATCGTCTGCGGCGCGCGCTCGATCAGCCCGGCCTGCGCATAGCCAAGTGCCAGTGCGTAGAAGGTGTTGAGCGTGGCCAGCGTCATCGCGCGTTCGGTCACGGGGCCGGCGGCGCGGGTGTCGATGATCACGCGGCTCAGCACCGCCGGAGAGGCGACGATGGCCATCAGCGCGATCGGGTTGGCCACCGGCTCGGGCAGGCCCAGCAGCGTGAGCACCCAGTACACGCCGAAGTAGGTCAGCGTGGCTTCGAGCAGGCTCTGCACCAGCACCATCGGGTTATGGCGGAACCAGCGCAGCGGCAGCCGCCCGCCGGCCTCGAACAGCACCACGGCCACGCCGAGTTCGAGCAGAAAGAGGCTGATGCCGCGCAGCGGCCAGATCGCGCCTTCGAAGCCGGCAAAGCCCACCACCGCGCCCACCAGCGAATAGCCGATGACCTTGGGAAACCCAAGATAGCGTTGCACCAGGTGGCCGGAAGCCGCCGCCGCCGCCAGCAGCAGCGACCACAGCACGGTGGGCAGGCCCGCCGAGGGGCGCACCCATTCGGACCAGAAGCCCAGCAGATCGTTGAGGAAGCTCGTCAAATTCATCCAGGCAGGAAAAAGCTCACCGGCCGGCTGCGCCAGCGGGCCCAGATCGCGCTGCGGATGCGGGCGCGGTCACCGAGGCTCACGCTGTGCGCGCGCAGCGCCAGGCGGAAAGCAAAGTAGAAACTCACGCTCACATTGAGCGCGCCAATGACCGGGATCGCCGCTACCGCCCACCACAGCGCGGGCTGCTGCAGCACCCCGAGGCCGGTGGATGCCGCGGCTGCGGCGATCTGTCCGGCCGAGAGTGTCACGTGCCGCACATCAAGGCCAAGCCCGAAGAAACCCGCGAACGCGGGCAGCAGCCCGAGCATGAGTCCCAGCGAGATGTTGGAGGCGAAGCCTGAGATGTGTGTGCGCATGAAATCGGCCCAGCGGCGGGCCCGTGCGGCGCCGAGAAAAGCGCCGATGCGGGGGTTGTAACGCATGGCGGAGTCCATGCGATGCAGGACAAAGGCGTTTTCTGTCCATCCGGCGACGATGCTGGCCGAAAACAGCAGGATGCCGGTGATTGCCGCGTAAAGCGCGGTCGGCCCCGCCAGCGAAAGCGATTTCAGCGTGGCTGCGGCATGCGCGGCGTCGAGCAACGGTCGTTCCAGCGCCAGCTGGGCCAGCAGCGCGATGCTCACCACCGCCGGCACCACGACCAGCACATTGCCCAGCACCGCCGCCACCTGCGAGCGCACGAGGTTCGCGACCTCGTCGACGAAATCGTTCACCGCGCCGTCCGAATCGATGTGGCGCAGCCGCGCCGCCATGGCCGGCGCCGTCATCGCGGGCTGCTTGGTGGCCAGCGTCAGGTGCAGCAGCTGGATCGCGACGAAGCTGGCCGCATACATCAGCCCCGCGCCCAGCCCGCTCCAGAAGGCCGACAGGCCCAGCGCGTAGATGCCGAACTTCAGCAGCACTGTGATGGCCGTGAGGGCGCCTCCGCCCGCGGCCTTCTTCACCATCTGCAGGTAGCTGGCGCGGTCGCGGGTGATGTAGTGCTCGCCGGTCTCGGCGCTGCGCTCGGTCACCTTGGCGGCCAGCATCGATGAGTTCGAAGCGATCAGCGCGCGGATGCTGTTGCGCTCGCCGCCCGCCAGCACCAGCCGGCCTACCAGTCGCGCCACGCTGGGCGCGGGGTTGGGCGCCATCAGGCAGTCGAGCAGCTCGCGAATGCGCAACACCCGCTCGCGCAACTGGCGCAGCCGGAACACCAGGCCGACCGAGATGCCGTTGTCTTCCAGGTGCGTGTAGACCGAGGCGGCGCCGGCCCGGCAGGCGTCGAGCCGGTCGCGGAAGGCCAAGAAGGCAGCCTGCAGCGCCTCCTCGTCGCGGGGCTCGCCGGGCCGGTCGAACATCTGCTCGCGCAGTTCGTCGAGGTCGGCCATCAGCGAATGGAAAGGGCGCCCCTGGCCCAGCACCTCGGTGCTCATGCGCAGGCGCAGCTCCGGCGAGAAACCGGCCGCAACCACCTGGCTGCTGCAGTAGGTGACGGCATCCATCACCGTGTGGCGCCAGCGCGGCGCGCCGTCGTCGTCCAGCGCCGCATCGGCCAGCAGCGCGCCGATGCGGGCCAGCTGCGTTTCGTCGAGCAGAGCGATCCAGCCCGCGTCGAACACGCCGGGCAGCACCATGCGGAACAGGTCCGACGCGTCGGTGGTCTCGGGCGTGCCGGGCAGGATCTTGCGGCGCAGCCGCTCGCCCAGCTCGCTGGCGAAGGCGGTGCGCGGCGCAAAGCCGTAGTCGGCCAGCAGCGTGGTCAGGTCGACCGCCTGCGTGAACACGCGCCACCAGGCGCGCAGCCGCTCGCGCAATTCGGGCCGCGCCTCGATGGCGTCGAGCAGCAGCTGCACGCGGCCGATTGCCGCCTGGGGCGAGGCGCGGTCGCCGCGCAGCCAGTCGAAGATATTGATGAGCCAGATGTGGCGCTGTGCCACGTCGGCTGTCGGGTCGAGGCCGGCAAGCAGCCCCTGCAAGTCGCGCGATGCGGCAGCCATGGAACGATCTCGTCAAGCGCCGGGGAACGCCGCGGAACCGGCTTTGCCGGGCCGCAGGTGTTGCCCCCGGCGAGGGGGGTGGCGAAGCGACACGAAGTGCGCGAAGCCTGGGGGAGTACCTAGTGAAGCACGCGGGAGACGGGGGCTCCGCCCACGTCCGCTTCGAGCACGAACATCGGAATCGGCACGTCGAAGCGCTCGCCTTCTTCCGTCACCACGAAATAGCTGCCATGCATCGTCCCGCTGGGCGCCTGCAGGCGGCAGCCGCTCGTGTAGCGGAAGGATTCGCCGGGCGCCAGCAGCGGCTGCTGGCCGATCACGCCGAGGCCTTTGACCTCCTGCGCATGGCCCGAGGCATCGTTGATGAGCCAGTGGCGGGCGATCAGCTGGGCAGCCACCGTCCCCGTGTTGGTGACGGTGACCGTGTACGAGAAGGTGTAGATGTTGTCCTTGGCCGACGACTGTTCGGCCAGGTAGCGCGGTTCGACTTGCACGCTGAAGGGGCTGTGTGACATGGGCGCGATGGTAACTGCAGGCCCTCTCCCCCCGGGTCCGCCGGGCGATGTCAGATCGTGTTGCCCTTCGGCGTGTTCTCGGGCGCTGCGGCCGGAACGGTCTGGAACAGCAGGTCGCGCAGCGCCGCGGTGGCGGCCGTGTCCGGGTCCCGGTCCGAGGTGCCGACCAGCACGATGCGCCAGACCTGGGTGCCGCTCTTCAGCAGCGTGGCGTCCACGTGCCGCGAGGCGTCCGCGGTCATCGCACCCTTCATCTGCAGGCCCAGGCGGCCCTTGACGTTGATGGGGCGCGCGCGTGCGTCCAGCTCCATCGACGGGCGCACCGCCATCGCCCAGATCCGCTGGTACTCGTCCAGGCTCACCTGCTCCATGCCACCTTCCACGGCGAAGACCGCGACCACGGTGTCCGAGAAGAAGGTGTGAACCACGTCGCCGGTGGTGTTGGACTGCTCCCGGTATTGCCACCCGCGCGGGATGCTCGCGCGCAGCTTCGTGACGGGGTTCGTCCACTCGAAGCCGGCGTAGAAGCGCATGCTTCTTTGCGCCTCGCGCTGGTTGATGAAGACCACGCCGGCCACGAGGCCCGCCAGTGCGGTCACGGCCAGGCCCGTGCGCAACACGCCGGTTCCAGCCGCCTGCACCAGGTAGCGCTTTGCGTCGTAGGTGGCGGGGCGGCCCTCCTTCACCTCGAAGAACTGGCGGCCCATGGTGAACAGCGTGACGAAGGGAATGCCCAGGCCGAGGCCGGACAGGTACATCCACGCCACGCGTCCCAGGTACTGGAGGAAGGTTGGCCGCCCGCCGTCGCGCAGCCTGACCCGCACGCCGAACAGCAGCTTGCCCAGCGTCGTGCCGAACAGGCCGAAGACGATGGCTTCGAAGACCAGCGCCACGGGCAGGAAGATGATCCCGAGCGTCGGCGTGGACGACGGGTTTTCCATCCACAGGCCGAAGGCCGGCCAGATGCGGCCCACCACCGCGGCCATGAAGAAGCCGGCGGGCAAGCACATCGTCCAGACGTCGAAGAGACGGGCGAAAAAGCGGCGCCACGGGCCGGCCGCCGGCAGGCCGGGGTCGCGCCTTTGCGGTGCTGGTGCCTCCAGGGGGCCGTCGGACAGCCACGGTTCCGGGTCGGGGCGCGCGGACTGCGGCGCGGGCATCGGGTGGTCCGAGGCTGCTTGCTCGTCGGGCAAAGGCGGCGCCTCGCGCACGGCGGCGGGCCCGAAGTCCGGCAGCAGCACGGGCTCCATGCGCATGCCGGGCAGCATCAGTTCCTCGACCTGGTGCAGGGGCTTCCAGGCCAGCCGCCCCGGACGCCAGACCAGCGTCTGCGCGTCGATGACGCCCGTGCGAATGCGTTCATGGATCTGCGCGACCGACAACGGACCCTGCCTGTCTTCGCCCCGTGCGTACCACCAGCCCTCGTCCATGGAAGCTCCCCCGTCTTGTAGTGCCGCCCTCTGCGGGCCACACAAATGTATCGGGAAGTACTCCTTGCTCCAAGGACAAGCGGGCGGGGCTGAAGCGACAATCGGGGGCATGAGCACCCCGTTTCGCATCGCGCCCTCCATCCTGTCCGCCGACTTCGCGCACCTCGGCAAAGAACTGACCGACGTGATTGCGGCCGGCGCCGACTGGATCCATTTCGACGTGATGGACAACCATTACGTGCCGAACCTGACCTTCGGCCCGATGATCTGCCAGGCACTCAAGCCCTACGCCAAGACCGCCGACGGCACCCCGGTGCCCGTCGACGTGCACCTGATGATCCAGCCGGTCGACGCACTGGCGGCCTCTTTCGCGCAAGCGGGCGCCGACTACATCAGCTTCCACCCCGACGCCTCGCCCCACACGCACCGCAGCATCCAGGCCATCAAGGCGGCCGGCTGCAAGGCCGGGCTGGTGTTCAACCCGGGGCTGGGCCTGGAGGCGCTCGACTGGGCCATCGACGACATCGACCTGATCCTGATCATGAGCGTGAACCCCGGCTTCGGCGGCCAGAGCTTCATCGACTCGGCCCTGCGCAAGATCGAACTCGCGCGCAAGCGCATCGAGCAGAGCGGGCGCGACATCCGCCTCGAGGTGGACGGCGGCATCAAGGCCGACAACATCGCCCGCGTGGCCTCGGCCGGCGCCGACACCTTCGTGGCGGGCAGCGCCATCTTCAACGCCAAGGACTACGGCGCCGTCATCACCGACATGCGCAAGCAGCTGGCGGGCGTCGTCAGCGCTTGATCTTCCCGCTCTTGTAGACGCGGTTGGCCTCCAGCCCGCGGTCGGTATCGACCAAACCGCGCTCCACGTCTTCATGGGCCTGGCGGCCCACCTCGGTCGGACGGCCGTCCGGCGTCTGCTGGCTGTCGGACGACTGGTCGTGCTCGTGCGGCAGGCGCGGCGCCGATTCGCCGCCTTGCTCCACCTTGGTCTTGCCGCCGCCGGCATCCTTTTGAGGATCGGCCGGCGCGGTCTTGCTCTTGCTGCTCTTGCTCATGCGGGGCTCCTTCAATGAAGAACGAGCCTGTGTCGCGACTGCCGCCGGGGCGGTAGGACATGCAAGGCAGCCCCTGTAGGCGGGCGTGGGCCACCATGATGCTATGAAATAAATAGCGCCTTTGCGCGCAGGGAAGGGGCTCCGCAATAATCCCCGGATGTCCTCCGATCCCTCAGATCCATTTGCCGGCATTGCCACCGACAGCCTGCGCATCCACGCCTTCGCCTCGCTGAACCCCGGTCCCCGGTTGCTCGTGATGGGCGGCGTGCATGGCGACGAAGTCTCCGGCACCCTGGGCATCGAGCGCATCCTGGGCGAGTTCGAGGCCGGCACCCTGCAATTGCGGCGCGGCGAGCTGACCCTGGTGCCCGTCGCCAATCCGCTCGCACGGCGCCGACTGCAGCGCGAGGGCGAGCGCAACCTCAACCGCCTGTTCCGCCCGACCGAGGCACCGGCCGACTACGAAGCCCGCGTGACCAACGTGCTGGCGCCGCTGATCGCGCGCCACGAAGTGCTGCTCGACCTGCATTCCTTCCAGAGCGAGGGCGAGGCCTTTGCCATGATCGGTCCGCGCGACAACACCGGCACGCTGGAGCCCTTCGCCCGTTCGTATGAAGAGGGCCAGCTCGCGCTGCACATCGGCACGCCCATCGTGGTGGAGGGCTGGCTCGACATCTACGCCGCCGGCCTCGCGCAGCGCGCGGGCGGCACGCCGGCAGACGAGGCTGCGCTCGACTTCGGCCGCGGCACCAACGAATACATCCGCAGCCGCGGCGGCTACGGCGTCACGCTCGAATGCGGCCAGCACCTGGACCCGCAGGCACCCGAGGTGGCGTGGCGCGCCATCCGACGCACGCTTGCGCTGCTGGGCATGGCGGCGCTGCCCGAAGGGCTGTCGGGTGCGCCGGTGCAGCCTCCCAAGCTGCTGCGCCTGGCCAGCGTGACCGACCGCCTGCACGAGGAAGACAGCTTCGTGCGCGACTGGGCCACCTTCGACGAAGTGCAGCGCGGCGAGCCCATCGGCATGCGCCACGACGGCACGCTGTTGAGCGCGCCCGAAGACGGCTTCATCGTGTTCCCCAACGCGATGGCGCTGCCCGGTGCCGAGTGGTTCTATTTCGCGCGCCCGAGCGAGCGCCGGCTTGGGCCGGTGGCCGGCGCGGCCTGACGAAGCCTGACGCCGCGCTCCTACATCGCCCGCACAGGGGCGGCGCACATTCCAAGACTGAAGGAGTGTGCCCATGCCAGTCTCGAAAAAAGCCCCCGCGCCGCGCGTCCTCTGGAAGGGCGCCATCAGCTTCGGCCTCGTCCACATCCCGGTGGCGCTCTATTCGGCCACCACCGACCACGGCATCGACTTCGACTGGCTCGACAAGCGGACCATGGACCCGGTCGGCTACAAGCGCATCAACAAGAAAACCGGCAAGGAGATCGCGCGCGAGCAGATCGTGAAGGGCGTCGAATACGAGGACGGCGAGTACGTGGTGATCAGCGACAAGGAGATCGCGGCCGCCTACCCCAAGACCACGCAGACCATCGAGATCGAGACTTTCGTGCCGGCCAACGGCATTCCCTTCGTGTACCTGGAGCGGCCGTACTACGTGGCGCCCATCAACCGCGGCGCCAAGGTGTACGCGCTGCTGCGCGAAACCCTGCAGCGCAGCGAGCGCGTGGGCGTGGCGCGTGTCGTCATCCAGACCAAGCAGCACCTCGCCGTGCTGGTGCCCGTCGGCCCCGGCCTCGTGCTGAACCTGTTGCGCTGGGGCGCCGACATCCGCCCGTGGACCGACCTGCCATTGCCCTCCGAAGATGCGAAGAAGGCAGGCCTGAGCGAGCGCGAGCTCAAGATGGCGAAGCAGCTGGTCGACGACATGAGCGCCGACTGGGACCCGAACGAATTCAAGGACGAGTTCAAGGACGAGATCCTTCGGTTGATCGACAAGAAGGTGAAGGCCGGCCAGACCGAGACCGTGACGCAGCCCGAGCCTGAAGAAGAGCAGTCCACCGAAGGCCGCGGCGCCAAGATCATCGACCTGACCGAGTTGCTGCAGCGCAGCCTGCGCGGCAAGGCGAAGGCTGCCGGCGAAGAAGAAGCTCCCCCACCCAAGGCCGCGGCGAAGAAGCGCAAGCCCGCCGCCAAGACAGCAGCGCGCAAGGCCCCGGTCCGACATCGCCGCGCCGCCTGACGCCGGCCTGCCGCCATGGGTACCACCGCATCGACCGCGCGCAAGGCGCTGGCGCGCTACCACGGCAAGCGCGATTTCACCCGCACGCCCGAACCCAAGGCCGGCGGCAGGAATGGCAAGGGCGTGCTGTCCTTCGTCATCCAGAAGCACCACGCGAGCCATCTGCACTACGACTTCAGGCTCGAACTCGACGGCACGCTCAAGAGCTGGGCCGTGCCTAAAGGGCCGTGCCTCGACCCGACCGTGAAACGCATGGCCGTGCACGTCGAAGACCATCCGATCTCTTACGCCGGCTTCGAGGGCACGATCCCGCCGAAGCAGTACGGCGCGGGCACCGTCATCGTCTGGGACCGCGGCGACTGGCTGCCCGACGGCGATGCGCGCAAGGCGCTCGCGGCCGGCAAGCTCAAGTTCGAGCTGCGCGGCGAGAAGCTGCACGGCCACTGGACGCTGGTGCGCATGCACGGCAAGGGCGACGAGAAGCACGAGCCCTGGTTGTTCATCAAGGAGCGCGACGGCGATGCGCGTGCGCTCGACGACTACGACGTGCTCGAAGAACAACCGGCCAGCGTGATTACTGGGCGCGACGTGGACGAGGTGGACCAGCCGCCGAAGAAAGTCGCAACAAAGAAGGCGCCCGCGAAGAAGACAGCACTGCCCGCCACCTTCCAGCCCCAGCTCGCCACTCTCGCGGCTTCGCCACCGCCGTCCCCCAACGACTGGCTCTACGAGCTCAAGTTCGACGGCTACCGCCTGCTCGCGCGCATCGACAGGGGCAAGGTCCGCTGCTTCACCCGCAACGGCCATGACTGGACCGCGAAGCTGCCTGCGCTCGCCAAGGCCCTCGCGAAGCTGCCCACCGATTCGGCCTGGCTCGATGGCGAGATCACCGTCGACGGCGAAAACGGCGCACCCGACTTCCAGGCGCTGCAGAACGCCTTCGACAGCGGTGCGACATCGTCCATCGTCTACTGGCTGTTCGACGCGCCTTTTCTCGATGGCGAAGACTTGCGCGACCTGCCGGTCGAGGAGCGCCGCGCACGGCTCGCACAGCTGCTCGGCAAGAAGCCGCCCGCGCTGCTGCGCCTGAGCGAAACCTTCGACGCCTCGCCGCGCGACTTGCTCGCGTCGTCGGCGCGCATCGGCTTCGAGGGCATCGTCGGCAAGCGCAAGGGCTCGCCGTATGTGTCGCGCCGCTCGCCCGACTGGATCAAGCTCAAGAACCAGCAGCGCCAGGAATTCGTGATCGGCGGCTACACCACGCCCAAGGGCACGCGCTCGGGCTTCGGCTCATTGCTGCTCGGCGTGCACGACGAGGCCACCGGGCGCCTGCGCTACTGCGGCAACGTCGGCACGGGCTTCGACGCCGACCGCCTCGCCGACATCAAGGCGAAGCTCGACAGGCTGGCCACCGAAGACTGCCCGTTCACGCCCACGCCGCGCGGCATCAAGGCGCAGTGGGTCAAGCCATCACTCGTGGCTGAAATTTCATTCGGCGAATGGACGCGCGAAGACCGCGTGCGCCAGGCCGTCTTTCAAGGCCTGCGCGCCGACAAGCCCGCGCGCGACATCCGCCGCGAGCGGCCGGAGGAAGGAAAGAGAAAGAGCACCCCCATGTCCCAGAAGATCACCCACGCCGACCGCGTGATCGACATGCACAGCGGCATCACCAAGGGCGAGCTCGCGGCCTACTACGACGGCGTGGCCAGGCTCATGCTGCCGCACCTGCGCGGCCGGCCGGTGTCGCTGGTGCGCGCGCCCGAGGGCGTGGGCGGCGAGCTGTTCTTCCAGAAGCACGTGCAGAACCGCGAGATTCCCGGCGTGCGCCTGCTCGATCCCGCGCTCGACCCGGGCCACGAGCCGCTGCTGCAGATCGACACGAAGCAGGGCCTGCTCGGCGCCGCACAGATGAACGTCATCGAGCTGCACACCTGGAACGCCACCTCGCGCGCCATCGGCAAGCCCGACCGCATGACCTTCGACCTCGACCCCGGCGAAGGCGTGGCATGGCCGCAGATACAGGAGGCCGCGATGCTGGTGCGAACGCTGCTTGACGAGCTTGGCCTGCCCTCGTTCCTGAAGACCAGCGGCGGCAAGGGGCTGCACGTGGTCGTGCCGATACGGCGCCAGTACGACTGGGATGCCGTCAAGGGCTTCTCGCAGGCCGTGGTGGCGCATCTCGCGCAGACCATACCGGCGCGCTTCGTCGCCAAGAGCGGGCCGCGCAACCGCGTGGGCAAGGTCTTCGTCGACTACCTGCGCAATGGCTTCGGCGCGACCACCGTCAGCGCGTGGTCGGCGCGTTCGCGCCCGGGGCTGGGCGTGTCGGTGCCGCTTGCGTGGGAAGAGTTGCCCGAGCTCACAAGTGCTTCGCAGTGGACCGTCGCCAATGCGGCGCAGCGCTTCGACATCGGCAACAAGCCCTGGGCCGCGATGGAGCGCAGCCGCAAGGGGCTTGCTGCGGCGATGAAGCTGCTCGGCTACAAGCCGGGGTGAAGTGCACGGCGCAGTAGTTCCAACGCGACCCTGAGTCGAAAGCATCAAGAACCATCTGCAGCTCATCATTTGCTTGACGTCATTCAGCGGCAAACGGAGACTGCGATGACGATGAAGAAACTTCTGTGGCCTTTCGCAGGCATCACCGTACTCATCATCATTGCAGTGCTGGCTCTTGCGCTGTGGCCCACGACCACGCGGGACATCGCCGCCGCGTCCGACAGCAATTCGAAAGCCTTGGTCGACAAGGGCCGCTACCTGGCCCAGGCCGGCGATTGCGTGGCCTGCCACACGTCGCCGGGCGGAACGCCATTCGCCGGCGGGCTGCCGCTGGCTTCGCCCATCGGTGCGATGTACAGCACCAACATCACGCCGGATCGCGACAGCGGCATTGGCAACTACACGCTCGCCGACTTCGATCGCGCGGTGCGCCACGGCATCCGGATCGACGGCGATTCGCTGTACCCCGCGATGCCTTACCCGTCGTATGCGCGCATGAGCGACGACGACGTCCGCGCGCTGTATGCCTTTTTCATGCACGGCGTGGCGCCGGCCCAATCCCAGGCGCATCCACGCGGCATTCCCTGGCCGCTGTCGATGCGCTGGCCGATGGCGCTGTGGCGCAAGGCATTCGCGCCGCAGCCGGATGCAGTGGCCTTCGACCCCGCCCGCTATGCCGACATGTCGGTGGCGCGCGGTGCATATCTGGTGCAGGGCCTGGGGCATTGCGGCAGTTGCCATACGCCGCGCGCGCCGACGATGCAGGAGAAGGCGCTGGACGAGTCCAGCCCCGAGTACCTGGCCGGCGGTCCGCTCATCGACGGATGGGTGGCGGTGAACCTGCGCGGCAATCCGGCGGACGGACTGGGCGCCTGGTCGGCCGCCGACATCGTCTCGACCTTGCGCAGCGCACGCAATGCATCGCATGCAGTGGTCGGCGGTGCGATGAACGATGCCATCGTGCACAGCACGCAGCACCTGAGTGACGACGACCTGAAGGCGATTGCCGCATTCCTCAAGGCGCTGCCGCCCTCGGCGCACTCGCCATCGTCGTTCAATGCCGACCCTGCGACCGCCAAGGCGCTGTGGCAGGGCGTCAACTCGGCGCGCGGCGCCGAGCTGTACGTCGACAACTGCGCGGCCTGCCATCGCAGCGACGGTCTGGGCTACGCGCAGGTGTTTCCGCGCATCGCCGGCAATTCCACCGTGCTGGCTGGCGACCCGAGCTCGGTGATTCGCCTGATCCTCGAAGGCAGCAAATTGCCCGCCACGCGCGTCGCGCCATCGGAGCTCGGCATGCCCGGCTTCGGCTGGCGCCTGTCGGACGACGAAGTGGCACAGCTCGCGAGCTTCACGCGCCAGAGCTGGGGCAACAAGGCTTCGGCCGTGCAGGCCGCGCAAGTCGGCGCGATCCGCAGCGCCATCGAGAAGGAGCGGTCCGCGCAGGCCGCTCCCGCGCGTTGACCGATCGCCTCATGAACCCAGACAGGAGCACGCCCGTGACCGCACCGGACTCATCGCAACCACCGTCATCGAGGCGCCAGTTGTTCAAGGGCTTGGGCGCCGCCACCCTCGCCGTCGCGGTGCTTCCCGGGTGCGACACCCGGCAGGCGACGGCCGCGCAAGGCGAAGCGGCCGCGAGCAACCCGGCACCGAGCACCTATTCGCCGCGCTTCTTCACCGCAGGCGAATGGGCCTTCGTCAACGCCGCCAGCGCGCGATTGATTCCGAACGATGCATCGGGCCCGGGAGCGGTGGAAGCCGGCGTGCCCGAGTACATCGACCGGCAGATGGACACGCCCTGGGCCACCGGCAAGCTCTGGTACATGCAAGGGCCGTTCAACGCCGACGCGCCGGCCACGATGGGCTATCAGTCCCAGCTCACGCCGCAGCAGATCTATCGGCTGGGAATCGATGCCGCCAACGGCTTCGTGCAGAAGGCGCAAGGCAAATCCTTCGTGCAACTTGCGGCGGACGCGCAAGATGCGGCGCTGCATGAAATCGAATCGGGCAAGGCCGTGTTCGACGCCGTGCCGGCCCAGCTGTTCTTCTCGATGCTGCTGCAGAACGTGCGCGAAGGCTTCTTCGCTGATCCGGTGCATGGCGGCAATCGCGGTCTCGCGGGCTGGAAGCTGATCGGGTTTCCCGGTGCGCGCGCCGACTTCATGGACTGGGTCGAGCGCGACGTGAAGTACCCGCTGCCACCCGTGGCCTTGAGCGGGCAGAGAGGCTGAGCATGGCCGGCAACACGATGAAGAAAGCCGACGTGGTGATCGTCGGCTTCGGCTGGACCGGCGCGATCATGGCCAAGGAGCTGACCGAGGCCGGCCTGAACGTGGTCGCGCTCGAGCGCGGCCCGATGCAGGACACGGCCACCGACGGCATCTACCCCAAGGTGCTGGACGAGCTCACCTACAACATCCGCCGCAAGCTGTTCCAGGACATCTCGCGCGAGACGGTGACCATTCGCCATGGCGTGAACGACACGGCACTGCCCTATCGGCAGCTGGGTGCCTTCCTGCCCGGTACCGGTGTCGGTGGCGCGGGGCTGCACTGGTCGGGCGTGCACTTTCGCGTCGACCCTGCGGAGCTGCGCCTGCGCAGCCACTACGAAGAGCGCTACGGCAAGAAGTTCATTCCCGAGGGCATGACGATCCAGGACTTCGGCGTCAGCTACGAAGAGCTGGAGCCGCATTTCGACTTCGCCGAGAAAGTATTCGGCACCTCGGGCACCGCATGGACCGTGGCCGGCCAGAAAGTGGGCGAAGGCAAGGGCGGCAACCCGTTCGCGGCAGACCGCTCGCACGCCTTTCCGTTGCCCGCGCAAAAGCGCACGGTGTCGGCACAGCGCTTCGGCGATGCCGCGGGCAAGCTGGGCTATCACCCCTACGACCTGCCGTCGGCCAACGCCTCCGGGCCGTACACCAATCCGTACGGCTGCCAGATGGGGCCGTGCAACTTCTGCGGCTACTGCAGCGGTTACGTCTGCTACAACTATTCGAAGGCCTCGCCCAACGTCAATGTGCTGCCGGCGCTGCGCCAGGTGCCGAACTTCGAGCTGCGCACGCATGCGCACGTGCTGCGCGTGAACCTCGCGGCCGATCGCCGCACCGCCACCGGCGTTACCTATGTCGATGCGCAAGGGCGCGAGGTGGAGCAGCCGGCGGACATCGTCGTCATCTGCGCGTTCCAGTTCCACAACGTGCGGCTGATGCTGCTGTCGGGCATCGGCACGCCCTATGACCCGGCGACCGGCAAGGGCACCGTCGGGCGCAACTTCGCCTACCA
Organism: Variovorax sp. OV084; assembly: GCF_900111625.1. Classification (NCBI taxonomy): domain Bacteria; kingdom Pseudomonadati; phylum Pseudomonadota; class Betaproteobacteria; order Burkholderiales; family Comamonadaceae; genus Variovorax; species Variovorax sp. OV084. The sequence continues at coordinate 403,572 of NZ_FOII01000004.1, forward strand.
GAACATGGCGACGATCAAGGCCTTCTTCGACAAGGACGTGTACGCCAACCCCTTCATCGGCGCGGGCGGCAACGGCGTGGCGATCGACGACTTCAATGCCGACAACTTCGACCACGGCCCGTTCGGCTTCGTCGGCGGCTCGCCGATGTGGGTCAACCAGGCTGGCGTGAAGCCGATCAGCGGCATCTCGCTGCCCGAGGGCGCACCCGGCTGGGGCAGTGCGTGGAAGCAGGCCGTTGCCGACAACTACACGCACACGATGTCGATGGATGCGCACGGCGCGCACATGAGCTACCACGACAACTACCTGAGCCTGGACCCGACCTACAAGGACGCCTGGGGCCTGCCGCTGCTGCGCATGACCTTCGACTGGAAGGACAACGACGTCCGTATGACCCGCTTCATGGCCGAGAAGATGCACGGCATCGCCGAGGCGATGGGCCCGAAGGCGGTGCGCGTGTTCGTCAAGAACTTCGGCGAGCACTTCGACACGACGAGCTACCAGACCACCCACCTCAACGGCGGCGCGATCATGGGCACCGACCCGGGCACCAGCGCGATCAACCGCTACTTGCAGAGCTGGGACGTGCACAACGTCTTCGTGCCCGGCGCGTCGGCCTTCCCGCAGGGGCTGGGCTACAACCCGACCGGCCTGGTGGCGGCGCTGACCTACTGGTCGGCCAAGGCGATCCGCGAGCGCTACATCGCCAGGCCCGCGGCGCTGGCCTGACCTGCAAGAGCTACTGCAGCACTTCCTCGGTAGTCACCTCGAACCGCTGCAGCGTGTTCGCGCCGAACACCATCGTGATCGGCACGTCCGCCGCGTCGCGCCCGCGCGCGATCACCACTCGGCCGATGCGCGGCGTGTTGTGCCGCGCGTCGAAGGTGTGCCAGCGGTTGCCCAGGTACACCTCGAACCACGCGCTGAAGTCCATCGGAAAGCGCACCGGCGGAATGCCGATGTCGCCGAGGTAGCCCGTGACGTAGCGCGCCGGTATGTTCATGCAGCGGCACAGCGTGATTGCAAGGTGCGCGAAGTCGCGGCACACGCCCGTGCGCTCGCGAAAACCCTCCAAAGCGGTGCGCGTGGCCCGTGCATTCTGGTAGTCGAAGCGCAGATGCCGGTGCACGAAGTCGCAGATTGCCTGCACGCGCGACCAGCCCGGCGCCACGTTCGAGAAGTTGGCCCAGGCGAACTGCAGCAATTCGCCGTCGACCTCGCAATAGCGGCTCGGCAGCACGAAAGGCAGCGTCTCCACCGGCAGGTCGGCCGCCGCATGCTCGCTGGCGCTGAAGTCCACCGGGTCGGGCCAGCCCGTGTCGAACACCACCGCGTGGTTGCGCAAACGCACGCTGCTCACCCCTACGGGCACGTGCACGCGCGCGCAGCTGTTGCCGAAGCTGTCCTGGTAGTGGTCGGTGGCCATCGGCGGGCTGAGGGTGATGTTCTCGCCGCCTTGCAGGTCCTGGGCACGCGACGGGTGCACCTGCAGCATGTAGATCACCGCCGTGGGGGCGGTGACGCCGAGTTCGATGTCGAAGCCGATCCTGATCTGCATGGGGTTCTTTCTTCCCTGAGGGGATCCGGGCGGTGCGGCCGGTGCGCGAGGCAGTGCGATGAAAGACAAGCACGATCAGTGCCGTCCCGTGGGCCCATGCTATGCGACGAATCTTTCAGGCTCCACGGCCAGTACCCGCGAAGCAGCGTAGGCGGGTGCGATGCGTTGTCGGTGCGCTCCTACCTTGCACGCACTCTTTCTCCCACAGACGGGGGAGGGCGGCCACTACGGGTCGCGCGCGGTGCGAAACATAACCTTGCAATTCGCTTGCATCCCTGGAGGGACCTATGGAGCTTTCATCGTTTTTCGACACGCTCGCCAGCACCTGGGGCGACGAAATCCTCGTGTGGGCCGTTGCCGCCGTGGCAGGCTGCATATGCCTCGTCGCCGTGGTCAACGTGCTCGACATGTTCCTCGACAGCAACAACGAAACAGGCTGAGTGCCCACCCCATGAAAGATTCCAGCAGATCCACGATGACGCCACAGAACAAGGCCGCTGCGGGCCGCCGCGCCAGCGCCACCAAGGCGAGCGACGGCAGCAACGCCAAGCAGCAGCAACTCGAAGGCTTCACCGTCGAGCATCCGACGACCCTCACCACCAACCAGGGTCTGCAGATACCGGACAACCACAACTCGCTGAAAGCGGGTGTGCGCGGCCCCACGCTGCTGGAAGACTTCATCCTGCGCGAGAAGATCACGCACTTCGACCACGAGCGCATTCCCGAGCGCGCCGTGCACGCCCGCGGCTCGGCGGCGCACGGCTACTTCCAGGTCTACAAGTCGATGTCGCAGTTCACCTGCGCCGACTTTCTCCAGGACCCGGACCAGAAGACGCCCGTTTTCGTGCGCTTCTCGACCGTGGCCGGCTCGCGCGGATCCGCCGATACGGTGCGCGACGTGCGCGGCTTCGCCGTCAAGTTCTATACCCGCGAGGGCAACTACGACCTCGTGGGCAACAACATTCCGGTGTTCTTCATCCAGGACGCGATGAAGTTCCCCGACCTCATCCATGCCGTGAAGCCCGAGCCGCACCACGAGATGCCGCAGGCCGCGAGCGCGCACGACACCTTCTGGGACTTCGCCTCGCTCATGCCCGAGAGCACCCACATGCTGATGTGGGCCATGAGCGACCGCGCCATTCCGCGCAGCCTGCGCATGATGGAAGGCTTCGGCGTTCATACCTTCCGCTTCGTCAACAGCCGCGGCGAGAGCCACTTCGTGAAGTTCCACTGGAAGCCCAGGCTCGGCATTCATGGCCTGGCATGGGACGAGGCGCAGAAGATCGCGGGTAAAGACGCCGACTTTCATCGCCGCGACCTGTGGGAAGCCATCGAGAACGGCGACTTCCCCGAATGGGAGCTCGGCGTACAGATGATTCCGCAGGACAAGGAACACTCGCTCGGCTTCGACCTGCTCGACCCCACCAAGCTGATTCCCGAAGAGATGGTGCCCGTGCAGAAGATCGGCAAGCTGGTGCTCAACCGCAACCCCGACAACTTCTTCGCCGAGACCGAGCAGGTGGCCTTCCATCCGGGCCACGTGGTGCCCGGCATCGACTTCAGCAACGACCCGCTGCTCCAGGGCCGCCTCTTCTCGTACACCGACACGCAGATCTCGCGGCTGGGCGGCGCCAACTTCCACGAGCTGCCGATCAACAAGGGCGTGTGCCCGTTCCACAACTTCCAGCGCGACGGCATGCACCGGCAGACCATCGCACGAGGGCAGGTGGCCTACGAGCCCAACACGCTGGGCAGCGGCACGGAGTTTCGCGTGGACGGCGGCCAGCACGGCTTCCAGTCTTTCCCCGAAGAGATCGATCCGCCCAAGGTGCGCCGCCGCAGCCCGTCGTTCGACGACCACTTCACGCAGGCGCGCCTGTTCTTCAACAGCCAGAGTGCGGCCGAGAAGGAACACATCATCGGGGCCTTCCGCTTCGAGCTGTCGAAGCTCGAAGTGCCCGCCATCCGCCAGCGCATGGTCGACAACCTCGCGCACGTGGACGAGAAGCTCGCGCGCCGCGTGGCCGAGCCGCTTGGCATCGGCGAGCCCGATGCCAAGGCGGCGGCAGGCCGCGCGGGCTTTCGTGACCACCGCATCGAGTTGCCCATCGACGAATCGCCCGCGCTCAGCATGGCCGACACCGGAGACGGTTCGATCCGCACGCGCAAGATCGCGATCCTCGTGGCCGACGGTGTCGACTCGGCTTCGCTGAAGCCGATACGCGATGCGCTCGAACAGGCTGGTGCGCAATGCAAGGTCGTCGGGCCGCGTCTGGGCACCGTGGCCAGCGCGTCGAAGCGGCAGATCGAAGTCGACATGACGTTCGCGAACACGCCGTCGGTGATGTTCGATGCGGTGCTGGTGCCAGCCGGCGGCGAAAGCGTCGCTGCATTGGCGGGCATTGGCGATGCGGTGCATTTCGTGCTGGAGGCCTACAAGCACTGCAAGGCGATCTGCACCGTGGGCGAGGGCGTGCAGCTGCTCTCGACGCTGGGCATTGCCGCCGACTCCGATGCTCCAGCAGGCGTGATCGTGGCCGCCACGCCGGTCACCAACCTGGGCGATGCGACTGCCGCAACGCAGATCGCGCATGACTTCATCGCCGCCATCGCGAAGCATCGCCATTGGGATCGCGTGAACATCGACGCGGTACCGGCCTAGCAAGCTTTTGACGTACCTGTCTGCAGGCCGCAATGCGGCCTGCAGCGCGTGGCGCGTCGCGCCGACGCAGGCAATCAAGCAGGCAATCACCCATGACGAGTCCGGGTTTCTCGGGGGCTACACACATGGTCCATATAAACGCGCGCTGTCTGCTCGCTGTTCCCCCTTCATTCAAAGAAACCCACATGACTCATCCCGCACTGAGGCCAACCTGGCAGTTCAAAGCTCTGGCACTGACACTGGTCCTTGCGCTGACCGCCTGCGGCGGCGGTGGTGGCGGGACCTCCTTCCCGCTGATCCCCGGGCCTTCTACGGGCACCACGCAGCCGAACACGCCGCCGTCGACAGACGCGCCGCCGCCGGTTGCGGAGCAGCCACCGCCCACATGTACTGCCGCCGTTCCGGCCAATGCCCCGGTCACGGCCATTTCATCCGTTCAAGGTACGGGCGACACGAGTCCTCTGGCAACGCAACCCGTGACCGTGCGTGGCGTGGTCGTCGGTGACTTCCAGAACACCGGCATCACGACCGTGAAGCTGAATGGATTCTTCATGCAGCAGCTCGTGCCCGATGCCGATCCGCTGACCTCGGAAGGTGTCTTTGTCTATGCACCGAACAACGCCACACGTGTGGCCGTTGGCGATTTCGTTCAGGTCTCCGGTGTGGTGACCGAGTTCGGCCAGACCGCGGGCGCCGGGGCAAAGCCCGACAGCCTCACGCAGATTGCGGGCACGACAGCGGACCCACTGGCCATCAGCGTCTGCGCTTCCGGCATTGCAATCAGCCCGACACAGATCACGCTGCCGGTGGCCAACGAATCAACGCTGGAGCGCTACGAAGGCATGCTGGTCGAAATTGCGCAGCCCCTGGCCGTGACGGAACTGTTCGAGCTGGGCCGCTATGGCCAGATGGTGCTGGCACTGAACGGACGGCAGTTCAACGCCACCAACGGCAACGCGGCGGCAACCCATGCGCAGAACCTGCTTTCGCGCATCGTGCTGGACGATGGCTCATCGCGCCAGAACCCGAACCCCATTCCGTACCTGAGCGCAGCAGGCACCGACGGCACCCGACGCATCGGCGATACGACGCAGAAAATCACCGGCATCCTGAGCCACAACTTTGCGGCCTATCGCATCCAGCCGACGGTGGCGCCCGTGTTCGCGCAGGCCAATCCGCGCTCGCCGACCGCACCGGTGGTCAGCGGCCCGCTCAAGGTGGCCAGCTTCAACGTGCTCAACTACTTCACCACGTTCGTGAACGGAGAAACCTCATCGGGCCAGACCGGCCAGGGTTGCTCGTTCGGCACCGGTCCCGCGTCCGCGGCCAACTGCCGCGGCGCGAACAACCTGAACGAGTTCCAGCGGCAGCAGGCCAAGATCGTGGCCGCCATCGCAGGCCTCGATGCCGACGTGGTGGGCCTGATGGAAATCCAGAACTCCGACGTGGCAACGAACGACCTGCTGGCGGCCCTCAACGCCAAGGTCGGCCCGAACACCTATGCCGCGGTCAACAGCGGCGTGTTCGGCACGGATGCCATCAAGGTGGACATCCTGTACAAGCCCGCGAAAGTCCAGCGCGTGGGCAACGCCGTTCTTCCGACGGGCACGGACCTGGCCGACTACACCGCTGCAAGCGGACGCCCGCCACTGGCCCAGCGATTCAGCGCCGTGGGCAACAACGGCGGCTTCTGGTTCGTGGTCAACCACCTGAAGAGCAAGGGCAGCTGCCCGACCACGGGCGACATCGACCAGGGGCAGGGCTGCTTCAACCTGGCGCGTACCCAGCAGGCGAACGCACTGAACAGCTTCGTCGCCAAGCTCAAGGCCATGGACGAGGACGAGACCGACGTACTGATGATGGGCGACTTCAACAGCTACCTGCTGGAAGACCCGACCAAGGTGCTCGAAGCCGCCGGCAACGAAAGCCTGCTCAAGCGCATGCCCGCCGACAACCGGTACACCTATGTCTTCGGCGGCGAAACCGGCGCACTCGACCATGCCTATGCATCGTCTTCGCTGGGCTCGCAGGTCAGCGGCGTGAGCGTGTGGCACATCAACGCCGACGAGCCCACCGCGCTGGACTACAACACCGACTTCACGACCGACGACCGCTATGCGCCCACGCCCTTCCGGGCATCGGACCATGACCCTGTGCTTGTCGCCCTGACCCTGGCGGCCGATGCCGCGGTGACGCAACCCATCGTCAGTGCGTCGGTCCCGACGGCCGCGAAGGTCGGGGAAGCCTACAGCGTGAACATCTTCGAAGCCACACCCGGCGGCGCGACCACGCTGACTTCTCTTGCAGTCGATTGGGGAGACGGCAGCGGCGCCACGACAGCGCCCGGCACCGGCACGGTGACGCATACCTACGCGGCCGCGGGCACCTACAACGTGGTGACCACGCTGACCAACTCCGCCGGCCAGACCGCAACGCAATCGAGCAGCGTGAACGTGAGCGCGGTGGTCGTGGTAGTACCTCCCGGAGCGCCGGATCTGTTCTTCAGCGAATACGTGGAAGGCACGGCGAGCAACAAGGCGATCGAGATCTACAACCCGACCGCATCGGCGGTGGACCTGAGCCTGTATACCGTCAGGCTGTATTCCAACGGCACGGCCACGCCGCCAACCAACTCCCAGGTGCTTTCCGGCTCCCTGCCTGCTGGTGGTGTTCTGGTGCTGGCGAACGCCAGTGCGACGGCTGCCTTCAAGCCCGCAGGCACGCTCACCAGCGGCGTAGTCAACTTCAATGGCGACGATGCCCTGACGCTGGAAAAATCGGGCGTGGTCATCGATCGCTTCGGTCAAGTCGGCTTTGACCCTGGAACCGAATGGACCGTCGGCGGAGTCGGCACACTGAACCGGACCCTGCGCCGCAAGCCCGATATCAAGGCGGGGGATCGCAACCCGGGCCTCGCTTTCGATCCGTCGGTGCAATGGATCGGTTTGCCGGAGGACACCTCCGACGGCCTGGGCGCGCACACGGTAAATTGACCTGGCGCAAGCACCCTCTTAGTCCTTTAGCGCTAGACCGTATTGAGAATAGGCGCGGCAGGAGGCCGCTCCTAGACTTTCCCCCCGAGGCCTGAACGGCGCGCACTCCCGCGGCGTCGAACATCCGCAGCAGCGGATGCATGGGCCGCACGCAGGGGGTTCAATGGCGTGGTTTTCAAGATGGGGATGGGAGCGCCCTGCACGTCATCGTGCGGGCTTCGCAGGTGCGCTCGGTCTGGCTGGCATTCTTCTCCTGGGCTACGGCTCTTTGGCATCGGCGCAGCAGGCGACGAGCGCCGAAGCCGCGGCCAGCAAGATGGAGCAGGCCCGACTGGCCGACACCGACACCTTGCTGGCATTGACCAGCGAAGGCGCTGTTCTCTATGGGCAGGACGCGGTCAAGCTCTCGGGCTACCAGTACTGCAGCCAGGCCGTTGCGCTGGCCGAGGCCGGCGAGTTTCGCCAGAGCGTGCGCGCCGCGAGCAAGGCGCTGCACCTGGCCAACGCCACCAACGACCCGAACCTGATGGCCATGGCCAATCGCGACCTGGCCATCGTCTACAGCTACTCGGGCCAGCTCGAAAAAGCCGAAGAGTTCGCACGCGAAGCGCTCAGGCACCAGGCGCGCGACCCCAAGCTGGTGGTCGGCCCCGTGCAGAAGGTGATCGGCGATGTGCGCACGCGCCGCGGCGATTTCTCCGGCGCGGTTCTCAGCTATGACGAGGCGCTGGCCAACAGTTCGCAGCGCTATGCGCCGCTGGTGCAGGCCTCGCTGGTCAACGCGCTGATCGAATCGGGCGACCCCGCACGGGCACGCGAAGTGCTCGGCACCATGGCGCCGCCGAAGGACGCACCGCTCACCGCGCAGCTCGACCGCACTCGCGCCCGTCTGTTGCTGGCCGAAAACAAGCCGGCCGAGGCGCGCGACATGTACCGCGCGCTCACGGCGCGCCAGGTCGGCGCGGACACCGAGTACTACCGCCTCTGGGCCTGGGACGGTGTGGCGCGCAGCGAACTCGCGCTGGGCCAGAAGCAGGCCGCAGCCGAGGCCGTGGGCCGCGCGCTGGGCGATGTCGACAAGGTGCGCGCCAAGTTCCGCAGCGAAGAATTCAAGATGGGCCTGTTCTCGGACCTGCAGACGGTGTTCGAGCGCGGCGTGGCCGTCTACAGCGACGCTGGCGATGCGCGGGCTGCATTCGAGGTGAGCGAGCACAGCCGCTCGCGCGCGCTGCTCGACGCGGTGCGCGGCCGCGCGAAGATCAACGAGCAGGCCGCCAACACCGTCGACCTTGCCACGCTGCAGCGCACGCTGGCGCCCGACGAACGCGTAGTGCAGTTCCACTCGCTGCCCGACCGGCTCGTGGTGTGGGTCGTGAGCTCCGGCAACATCACCGAGAAGACGGTGGCGGTGAAGCGCGACGAGCTCAACGAGCTGGTCGAGACTTTCCGCAACTCCATCGTGCGCGGCCGCCGCACCGCCATCACCAACGCCGACAAGCTGGGCGCCGCGCTGCTCGGGCCGCTCGGCCTGGCACCGGGGCAGGGGCTGATCGTGGTGCCGCACGGGCCTTTGCACTACCTGCCGTTCCAGGCGCTGCGGCTCGATGGCCGCTACGTCATCGAGACGCATCCGGTGGCGGTAGCGCCGTCGATCAGCATCGCGGTGCAGCTCGCTCAGCGCACGCCGCGCGTGAGCGCATCGCTCACGGCCTTCGGCAATCCGCGCATCGAGGACAAGTACGACCTGCCCGGCGCCGAGACCGAAGTGAAGCAGCTCGCGCAGCTGTTCCCGCGCAACACCGTGTACATGGGCGCGGCCGCCACCAAGACGCAGTTCCGCGACGTGGCCTCGCGCTCGCCGCTGATGCACGTGGCGGCGCACGCCGAGGCGGACGCGGTCGATCCGCTGTACTCGCGCATCCTGCTGGCCAACGAAGGCGGCAAGCAGAATTTTCTGGAGGCGCACGAGATCCTCGAGCTGCCGATGGACGGCACCGCGCTGGTCACGCTGTCGGCCTGCGAATCGGGACTGGGGCGTATCGCGCAGGGCGATGAGGTGCTGGGCTTCACGCGCTCGTTTCTCTCGGCTGGAAGCTCCAGCCTGATCGCCTCGCTGTGGCCGGTGTCTGACGACGCGACCGCGGTGCTCATGAGCACGCTCTACGGCGAGCTGGCCAAGGGACGCGACATCCAGAAGGCCATGCAGGCCGGGCAACTCGCTGTATTGAAGGACCCAAAGATGTCCCATCCCTTCTTCTGGGCGCCGTTCAATTTGATCGGTAACTGGCGCCTGACGGTGGGGAGCTGAGCCATGCGCAATGCCATGAAAAGAAACCGCTCTCTTGCTCTTGATCCGCGCAGCGCACTGCGTCCCGTTGCCTGGGCCGCCGGCGCGCTGGTGTCGGCCATGTTCTTCATGGCTGCCGATCGCGCGCATGCCCAGGAGCAGGCGCAGGCCGAGCCGCAAGCCACGTCGGCCAACGATGCCGGCGACAGCACCGAACTGCTGCCCATCAAGGACCCCTGCGGCACCTGCGACCGTCCGCTGGCACAAGCAACGGGCGCCGTCGCACCGCAGAGCCTTCCGGCACCGCCGCGCCCCACTGGCGCCACATTCAAGCTCAACGACCTGCGGCTCAACGGCGTCAAAGCGTTGACCAACGAAGAGCTGCAGACCATCACCGGCCCCTACATCGGCCGCGACGTCACGCTCACCGACCTCGAAGAGCTGGCGAAGGCCATCACCGCCCGCTACAAGGAACGAGGCTACTTCCTCGCACAGGCCGTGGTGCCGGTGCAGACCGTGCGCGACGGCATCGTCGAGATCAGCGTCATCGAAGGCCGCCTCGGCAAGGTCGACGTGGTGGTCGCGCCCGATGCGCCCATTGCCGAGTCGCGCGTGCGCGGCTTCCTCGCGCCACTGCAGCCCGGCGAGGCCGTGAGCGCGCCGGCTTATGAACGCGCGATGCTGCTGCTGTCCGACCAGCCTGGCGTCAAGGTGTCCTCGGGACTGCAGGAAGGCGCGCAGGCCGGCACCACCGACCTGTCGGTCGAAGTGGCCGCCGCGCCGCGCTGGGCCTTCACGGCCGAGGCCGACAACCACGGCACAAAGGAATCGGGCCGCTACCGCGTGGGCGGCACGGCGCGCTGGCTCAGCCCCTTCGGCATCGGCGACAACCTCGACATGCGCGTGATGGTGTCCGACAGCAACGCGCTGCAATACGGCCGCATTGCCTACGAGGCGCCCATCGGCACCAGCGGGCTGCGCGCGGGCGTTGGCCTGTCGCGGGTGAGCTATGAGCTTGGCGGCCAGTTCGTCGACCTCGATGCACGCGGCCGTGCCAACGTGCTCGATTTTTCGCTGAACTATCCGCTGATCCGCCAGCGCCAGCAGAACCTGTTCCTGCGCCTGGGTGTCGACGTGAAAGACCTCACCGACGAACTGCGCGCGGCCGACTTCAGCTCGAAGAAGCGCGTCAACGGCCTGAGCCTGGGATGGACCTGGGAGCGCCGCGACGAACTTCTGGGCGGCGGCTACTGGGCCAGTTCGGGCACGCTGTACCACGGCAACCTTTCGATCCGCGACCCGGAAAGCCGCGACTTCGATCGCAGCATCACGGGGCACAACACCGAAGGCGGCTTCACCAAGCTGAGCTTCCAGCTCTCGCGCCTGCAGGCCATCGTGCCGCGCCACTCGCTGTACCTGTCGCTGGGCGGCCAGTGGGCCAGCAAGAACCTCGACGCCTCGGAAAAACTCGCGCTCGGCGGCGCACGCGCGGTGCGTGCCTATCCCTCGGGCGAACTGCTGGTGGACCAGGGCGTGATCGGCACGGTCGAATGGCGCTGGTCGCTCAACGAAGAGCTCACGCCCTTTCTGTTCTACGACGCGGCGCACGGAAAGATCGTGCGCAACCCGACGCCCTACGACGGCGTCAACAGCCACAGCCTGCGCGGCTACGGCGTGGGCCTGAGCTGGTCGCGGCCGGGCAATTTCTCGATCAACGCCACGCTCGCCTGGCGCGCGGGTACGCCGCCCGCGCAGACCGATGGCGGTGGCCGCAACCCGAGGCTGTACGTGCAGCTCATCAAGGCGTTCTGACCATGAAGCAACGCAATCGATTTCCACAGCGGCTTCAACTGCGGCCCATCGCGCTGTCGCTGATCTGTGCGGGCGCGGCCCCGGCCATGGCGCAGGTGTTGCCCACCGGCTTCACGCCCATTGCCGGCGGCGTCACGATGACGCAGAGCGGCAACGTGATGAGCATCACCCAGCCGTCCCTGCGCGGTATCGCCAGCTGGCAGACCTTCTCCATCGGCGCGACCAACACGGTCAACATCGCGCAGCCGAGCACGCGTGCAGTGCTGCTCAACCGCGTGGTGGGTGACGGCGGCACCATCCAGGCATCGCGCATCGACGGCACGCTGAAGACTTCGCTGATCGGCAGCCCGAACCTGCCCGGCGGCAGCGTGTTCCTCATCAACCCGAGCGGCATCGTGTTCGGCAAGGGCTCGTCGGTCAACGTGGGCGGGTTGGTCGCGTCCACGCTGGACATCGCCAACAGCAACTTCATGCCCGCGGGCTCGGAGAACAAGGCCTTCGACAAGAGCGAGCAGCTTGTCTTCGTCGGTCCCTCGGGCAGCATTGCGCAGGTGAGGGTGGAGGGCGGCGCGTCGATCACCGCATCGCCGGGCGGCACCGTGGCGCTGGTCGGCGGCTCGGTGCGCAACGACGGCGAGATCAACGTCGCGCGCGGTTCGGTGGGCCTGGTGTCGGCCAGCAAGCTCACGATGAACCTCGACTTCGACGGCGACGGGCTCACGACCTTCAAGGTGCCGCTGGATGGGCAGACCACTTTCAAGCTCGCGGACCTGCAGGCCGCTGACGAGAGCAAGTCGACGACCGCGCAGCTCATGAACACCAGCAACATCACGGCCAATGGCGGTCGCGTGGTGCTGATGGCGGCTGCGGCGGATGTCGATGCACGCCAGCTCGTGGTGAGCCAGACCGGCGTGATCCGGGCTCTCTCGCTGTCCACGCGCAACGGCGAGATCGTGCTCGACGGCGGCCAGTCGCCGGCGCGCTCGAACGAGATGCTGCTCGGCGGCACTCTGGACGCGACGGGCACCGAGGCGGGCGTGGCCGGCGGCTCGATCACCGCGAGCGCGGACTACGTGCGCCTGTCCGGCCTGACCGCCGATGCAAGCGGCAGCAAGGGCGGGCAGATCCAGGTAACGGGCAACAGCGCAGTGAGCATGTCGTCCGATTCGGTGCTGCGCGCGAACGCAACCGGTGCCAACGGGCAAGGCGGCACGGTAGACCTGAGCGCCGACTACACGCACGTCTCCGGCCAGCTCCAGGCGCGCGGTGCGGGCAGCGGCGCGGGCGGCACCATCACCACGACGGCGCGGCAGGTCGAGGTGACCGAGCTGGCGCAGATCGATGCGGCGGGCGGTGCGAGCGGTGCCAACGGGACCTGGGTGGTCGAATCGAAGGGCACGCTCAATGTGGACAACACTGTGCCGCCCTACGACCCGTCGGACTACGCGCAGAACACGGCCGACACGCGCATCAGCACGACAGCCATCGGCAACACGCTGGGCCGCTCGACCGACGTGACGCTGCGCACCGGCTCCAACGATGGCGAGTCGCACGACGTGCGATTCCAGGACAACGCGAGCATCGTCAAGTCGCAGGGGCGCGACGCGCGGCTCACGGTCGATTCGCTGCGCGACATCCAGATGTCCAGCGGCTCGTCGATCCGCTCGGAAAGCGGCGCGCTGCACGTGGACTTCAACGCCAATTCAGGCGGCGGCACCGACGGCGGCGTGATCGAGCTCAACAACGCGAGCATCGCCACCAACGGCGGCAACATCCGCTTCTATGGGCAGAGCGACGCGGCCAACGGCTATGCGGTCGGCGGCATCGCGCCCACCGATGGCGGGCCGAATATCGGCCGCGCGGGCATCTCGCTCTTCGACAGCACGCTGAACACCTGCGCGATGGCCTCGGGCGCCTGCGGCGGCAGCGGCTCGATCGTGCTGCGCGGGCAGGGCTCCAGCAGCTCGGCCGGCGATCCGAACTACTACGTGAGCGCTGACGGCGTGCAAGTCTCGGGCAGCAGCCTGGCCACCGGCGCGGGCAACATCGCGATCACCGGCGCGGGCGGCATCGGCGCGGGCGGCGTGCTGCTGGACGGCACCGAGAGCAACGACACGGTGCTGCGCACCGGCACAGGCGATGTGAACATCACCGGCAGCTCGCGCAGCTGGACGGCCACGGACCCCGTCGCGGTGTACGGCAGCACTGTGGACTTCGTCGACAGTTCCTTCCCTGACGTGACCACGGGCAACATCGGCGGCATCTCGATGCGCGGCGCGATCATCGATGCCGGCGGCCGCGTGGCCATCGACGGCACCGGCAGCGACATGCAGGGCCTGACGGCGAACAGCGCCTTCCTGACCTCGGCATCGGCCGCCAACGGCGGCGCCGGCGTGAGCTACGGCGCGGGCAACGGCGTTTCCATCCTCGGGGGCAGCATCACGGCCGGCAAGGGGCGCGACGTGTCGATCTCGGGCACGGCGGGCGGCAAGGGCTTCGACGTGGCGAACGGCGCCGCGACCGTCGGCAACGACGCATCGGCGGTGGTGCTCGGAATGGAAGCCGGCGGCACCGTGCGCGCCGAGGGCGGGCGCATTGCCATCGACGGCCGCGGCGGCGACGTGCGCGTGGGGCGCGTGAACCTGCGCGACCTGGAGTCGGGCACCACCATCCTGCCGGTGCTCGACGTCTCGAGCAGCACCGGCGCGGGCGGCACCGTCAGCCTCAACGGGCGCAACGTGCTGGTGACCGATTCGTTCGACAACGTGACCACCATCGACGCCGGCGGCGCGGGCCAGTCCGGCACCATCGACGTGCGCGCCACCGGCACCATCGCCATCAGCGATCAGGCCAGCCTGCGCGCCGACGCGAAGTCGGCCACGGGCAACGGCGGCACGGTGAACGTGATCGCGGGCGACACGCTGCGCGGCTACGGCAGCCTGTCGGCGCGCGGCGGCAGTGCTGGCGGCAACGGCGGCAGCATCGAGACCTCGGCGCAGCACTTCGACCTGACTGGCCTGCGCGTGGACGCCTCGGCGCCCGTGGGCAGCGCGGGCTCCTGGGTGATCGATCCGTTCAACGTCAACATCGCGCACGGCACCGCCTCGGGCAGCCTCACGGGCAACCCCTTCGACCCGCTGGCCAACTCGACCATCCAGGACGGCGACATCAACAACGCGCTCGACGGCGGCACCAGCGTGACGATCACCACCGGCACGGGCGGCAATGCCTTCGACGGCAACATCACTTTCGCGGCCGATGCCGCCATCGTGCGCAGCAAGGGCGCCGCGCCGCTGACCTTCGAGCTCGACGCGGCGCATAACATCAACGCCTTCAACAACAACTCGATCCAGTCCAACTCCGGTGCGCTCAACGTGGTGTTCAACGCGGGCGTGGGTGGTCAGAACGGATCGATCTTCCTGAGCGGCATGACGATCGCCACCAACGGCGGCAACGTCACGATGACGGCTGACACCCGCCCGACGGGCAATACGGCCATCCAGATGACCAACACGACGATCGACACGCGCACCACGGCGCTGGGCGATGCGGGTCCCGGCGGCTCGGTGCAGATCACAGGCCAGCGCGGCACGCCCACCTTCTCGGGCTTCACCGCGACGGTGCAGCTCAGCGGCGTCGGCATCCAGAGCAGCACCGGCGACGTGTCGATCTCGGGCACCGCTCCGGGCGGCACCGGCGTGCGCATCGGCGCGGGCACCGGGCCCAGCCAGATCCTCACCACCAGCGGCGACATCTCGATCTACGGCACCGGCAGCGGCGTGACGGACCCCAGCACAGGGCCGCTTGCCGTGCAGGCCGTCGATCTCAGCAACGTCACGGTGCGCAGCATCGACGGCAATATCGGCATCCGCGGCCTCGTGACGCCAGGTGCCCAGAGCGGCACGTCGGGCGGCGTGCTGATCGCCAACAACGCGCTGGTCACCACGCTCGGCGCGGGCAATATCGACGTCGCGGGCGAGTCGCAGGCCAACGGCACGGGCATCACCCTTGGCACCGGCGGGCGCATCGACGGCAACAACAATGTGGTGCTGCGCGCAAGCAACGACGGTTCGACCGACGCGCTCGTGCTGACCGGCACGGTGCGCGCGGGCAACGTGCTCAACCTTCGCCCCGGCGGCGTGGACGCTGCCGGCAACGCGGTCGACCGCACGGCCAACCCGATCACACTGGGCGGCACGGCGGCCACGGGCTTCGCGGTGTCGGCCGACGAGTTCACGCGGCTCGATGCGCCCACCATCGTCGCTGGCAGCAATGCCCATGCGGCAGACATCAACGTCGTCGGGCCGCTGAGCGTGCCCAACGCGCTCACGCTGCAGAACGGCGGTGGCGGCAACATCCAGCTTGGCGGCGCACTCACGGCGTCGAAGGTCGGGCTGATCTCGGGCGGCAACATCACGCAGACAGCCGCTGCGCCAATCACTGCCGGCACGCTGCTGGCACGCTCCACCGGCGGCAGCGTGCTGCTCGACCAGGCGGCGAACAACGTGAGCGCCGACACCGTGGGCGGCGGCGCGGCCGGGGCCTTCCGCTATGTCGATGTCGACACCGTGAAGCTGGGCTCGGTGAGCGTCACCGGCTACGACGCCGCCGGCAATGCGCCGCAGGTCGTGTCGGCCACCTCGATGGCGGCCGACACGGTGTTCGTGCGCACGCTGAGCGGCGACCTGCTGCTGGGCGCCAACGTGAGCAGCACGAGCGGCACCGATCTCGTGGCGGCCTCGCGCTTCCAGAACACCGGCGGCTACACGATCGGCGGCGCGCCGTGGCGCGTGTGGGCCGACACCTGGGTGGGCGAGACGCGCGGCGGCCTGGCGGGTTCGGGGCTGTACCCCAACCTGTACCACTGCGCCTACTCGGGCCTGTGCGCGGTGAGCATTCCCGCGGGTGCCAACCACTTCATCTACGCGCAGCAGCCGGTGGCGACGGTGATCGTCGCCAACGCGAGCCGGCCCTTCGGCTATCCGAACCCGCTGTTCAGCTACGGCATCGGCGGGCTCATTCTGGGCGACACGGGCGCGGGCTTCGCCGGCTTCCTGTTCTCGCCGGCACTGCAGGCCAGCCCGCAGGGCGCGTACCCGATCAATGGCACCTTCACCTCGGCCGAGGGCTATGCGGTCAATGTGGTGCCGGGCACCCTGTTCGTCGGCGGGCTGCCCAACCTGCCGCGCCCCGATGTGCTGCGCGACCTGCCCGCCACCTGGGTGTACGACCGCAACATCGGCCCGCCACCGATCTGCTTTGCCACCGGGCCGCTGGAAGGCGACCGCGCAACGCAGGGCAGCGACGTGCTGGCGCGCGAATGGTCGCGCGTGCGCTCGCGGCCCAACCTGTCGAGTTGCGTGGACACCGAGAAGCGCAACGGCTGCGCGGACTTCTGATCCGCGCCCGGTTCAGGCGACGCCGCGTGCGCGGCGGTTGGACATCACGACGTTGTCCTTCGGGATGACCTGGCCTTCGCGCATCGCGGAGATCCACGCGTCGGTCGAAGTCACCGCAGCGAAGTTGCTGTGGAAGACAACGCTGAACACGCGATGGATTTCTTCCGCCGTGACCTTGCCCGCCGCGTTCTCGTACGGCAGAGCGCCGCTGGCGTCGGCCAGGAACTCCACGTTCAGCCCACGGTGCATGGCCTCGAACACGGTGGAGGCGTCGCAGTTCTGCGTCATGTAGCCGGCCACGCTCAGCGTGTCGATCTCGTGGCGCGCGAGCCAGTCGGCGAAGTCGGTGCCGGTGAACACGCTCGGAAAGCTCTTGGTGATGAGGTGGTCGTGCGGCCGCTTCGCGATCTCGGGGTGCAGCTGGCCGTTGTGCGTGTCGGCCTGGAACACCGGTGCGCCCTTGGGCGCATGGTGGCGCACCACGATCACCGGCGTGCCGGCGGCGCGTGCCGCATCCATGGCCTTCGTCACGTTGGGCAGCGTGTCTTCGATGGGCGGGAACTCGATCGGCAGGCCGCCGCCTTCGAAGTATTCGTTCTGTACGTCGATCACGACGAGGGCGCGGCGCGGGGTTGTGGCGGTGTTGTTGCTCATGAAAGGCTCCTTCTCTCTGGTTGTTCGGATGGCCTGATTCTTCGCCTTTGCACCGTTTTGCGACAGTGGCCCGAAAGCCATTCATCGATAAGATCGGGCCATGCGCAATCCGGCCATCGAAACCATCGCCGTCGTCGCCTTCGACGGCATCAGCCCCTTCCATCTGTCCGTGCCCTGCATGGTCTTCGGCGAAGACCGCACGGAGACCGGCGCGCCGCGCTTTCGCATGCGGGTGTGCGCGCCGGAGCCCGGAGCGCTGCAGACCAACGCGGGCTTCACGCTCGTGGTGCCGCACGGGCTCGAGGCTATCCGCCGGGCGCAGATCGTGGTGGTGCCTTCATGGCGCGACGACGGCAGCGCGGCGCCGCCCGAGCTGATCCGCGCGCTGCAGGCCGCGCACCGGCGCGGCGCCACCGTGGTCGGCCTGTGCCTGGGCGCCTTCGTGCTGGCCGAGGCGGGGCTGCTCGACGGCCGGCCCGCCACCACGCACTGGAAGCTGGCGCCGGCCTTCGCCAAGCAATATCCGAAGGTGCAGCTGCAGCCCGAGGTGCTCTACGTGGACGACGGCAGCGTGCTCACTTCCGCCGGCACGGCCGCGGGCATCGACTGCTGCCTGCACCTGCTGCGCGTGCGCTACGGCGCCGAGACGGCCAACCGCGCCGCGCGGCGCATGGTGGTCGCGCCGCACCGGCAGGGCGGGCAGGCGCAGTACATCGAGCAGCCCGTGCCCGCAACAGCCGAGCGCGACCGCCTCGCGCCACTGCTGGAGTGGCTCGGCGGGCACCTCGACACGCCGCACGAGCTCGACGACCTCGCGCGGCGCGCACTCATGAGCCGGCGCAACTTCACGCGGCGCTTTCGCGAATCCACCGGCACCACGGTCGGCCAGTGGGTGCAGAACCAGCGCCTTGCGCTGGCGCAGCGGCTGCTGGAGACCACCGACCATCCGGTCGAGCGCGTAGCGACCGGCGCCGGCTTCGGCTCGGCGGTGTCGCTGCGCAAGCATTTCATGTCGGCGTTCAAGGTATCGCCCACTGCGTATCGCCGGCAGTTCTCGCGGGCGTAGAAAGCGCCGGGGTCAGGCGATGTGCACGTGCCGCCGCGTGGTCAGCAACGCCCGCAGCTTCGCCGGCGCAACCGGCTTCGTCAGCAGCATCACCCCGCCATGTCGCAGCCGCTGCAGCACCTCGGGCCCGGTGGCGCCCGACACCAGCACCGCCAGCGCGTCGGGCTGCAGGCGCTTGGCGGCGTCGATCACGTCCACGCCGTCGCCTTCGCCCGCCAGTTGCAGGTCGCACAGCACGGCGTCGTAGTGGAGGTCGCCGGTGCCCAGCCGCGCGATGGCCTCGGGGCCGTTGGTCACGCATTCGACCTGGCAGCCCCATTGCTCCAGCAGCGCGCGGCTGCCGTCGAGGATGGCGGGGTCGTCGTCCACCACCAGGCAGCGCAGGCCGGCCAGGGGCGCGACGGCGAGCGGCGGCGGCTCGGGTGGCGTGATGTCCGCCAGGCGCGCCTCGGGCAGCGTGAAGCTGAAAGTGCTGCCTGCCTGCAGCGCCGATCGCACGGTGATGCGGGTTCCCAGCAGCGCGGCAATGCGCGCGCAGATGGCCAGCCCCAGCCCGAAGCCGCGGCGCCGGTCGCGCTCGGTGTTGGCCACCTGGTAGAACTCTTCGAAGATGCGGCCCTGATGGATCGGCGCGATGCCCACGCCGTTGTCGCGCACCTCGATACGCACGCCGGCCGGGCTGCGCCGTGCGGCCACCAGCACGGTGCCGCCCTCGGGCGCATGGCGCAGCGCGTTGGTCACGAGGTTGCCGACGATGCGCCGCAGCATTGCCGCGTCGGTGCGCACGGCCAGGCCGCGGTCGCTCCAGCGCAGCCGCACGCGGGCCTCGACGGCGGTGGCGGCGTGCTGGGCATCGAGCTGGTCGAACAGCGCGGCGAGGGGCACCTTGGCGATCGCAGGCGTCAGCACCTGTGCATCGAGCCGCGAGATCTCGAGCAGGTCGTCGAGCAGTACGCCCATGAACTCGGTGCTCTCCTGCAGCCGCAGCACGGCCGGGCGCTGCGTGGGCGAGGCACCGGGCAGCAGGCCGTCGATGAACAGGCCCATGGCATGCAGCGGCTGGCGCAGGTCGTGGCTCGCTGCCGCCAGGAAGCGCGCGCGCGACAGCGCGGCCTGCTCGGCCTCGGCCATGCGCTGCAATGCGACGGCGGTGGCCTCGCGCACGCGCTCTTCACTGACCTGTCGGTTGCGCTGCAGTCGCTCGGCGAGGCGGTCGATGTCGTGCGCGAGCACCGCGAGTTCGTGCGTGCCGCGCGTGCCGCCCTCGACCACGTCGCAGCGCACCTCGAAATGCCCCGACTCCAGCGCCGCCACCGTGCGCGACACGCGCCGCAGCGGCCGCGCCACCGTGCGTGCCATGTGGCGCACCGAGGCCCATGCCGCCACCAGCGCCACCAGCGCAATGCCGATGCCTGCAAAGAGCGAGCGGCTGCGCTCGCGCGTGTAGGCGGTGGTGTCGCGGAAGGTCTGCACGAGACCGATGGGCGTGTCGCCCGCAGCGGTGGAGCCGGCGGGCGCGAAGGCGCTGGCGCGCGAGGCCTCGCGCAGCGTGACCGGCGAGGTGAACATGCGCAGCTGCGCCAGCGACGGCGTCTTGGGCCCGGCCGTGACGTACACGCCCGCGCTGTTGCTGATCTCCACGCGCGTCACCTGGCCGCCGCGCAGCGCGGCGTTGGCCACGTTCTGCAGCGCCGGCAGGTCGCCCGCGTAGAGGCTCAGGTCGGACATGGCCGCCACCTGCCGCGCCACGGCCTGGCCTTCGGCGTCGAAGGCGGCTTCGAGGGTCTGCAGCCGGTTGTGCGTAAACCAGCCGGTGAGCGCCAGCGCCACCGCCGCGCACGGCACCACGCCAAGACGGAACAGGTCGCGCTGCAGGTTGCCGCGCACGACCAGCGTGTGGGGCGACTGGGGCGGCGGCGTGGGCATGGGCGCGGGCGCACCGGCCCCGTTTGTTCCCGGCGGGCCTTGAGAGGGCGGTGCGGTGCTCATCGCGGGGCTGCGAGCCGGTCGGTCAGTTCCCGTTCCTCCGGCATGCGCAGGCCGAGTCCGCGTGCCACGGTGGCGTTGACGCGCACGGTGGCGGGCGTTGCCGCTTCCACCAGCGGCGCATTGCTGTTGCTGCTGCCCGTGCCCGCGCTCGCCACTTTCTGGCCGAGCAGCCGGGCCTGCTGCGCGAGTTGCGATGGCGTCGAGACCGCCGCGGCCAGACCGCCCGAGCGCACCAGCCCTTCGCTTGCGCCGAACACCGGCAGGCCCGCGCTCGCGCCGGCGCGCAGCACCGAGAGCGTGGCCGCCTGGCTGTCGCCGATCAGGTCGGGCAGCACCATCAGCGCGTCGCTCAGCGGCACCACCTGGCGCAGGGCGTTGGCGAGCGACTTGGCGTCGGGCGCGTATTCCACGCGCAGGTCCCAGGGCGGGTTCGCGCCCTGCGCGGCGCGCTGCAGTTCGCGCACCAGCGGCTCCGACTCGGGCGTGGCGACCACGCCGATGCGGTGCTTCTGCGGCAGCACTGCGGTGATCAGCGCGAGCTGGTCGGCCATGGCCGGGTCGCGCAGCAGCACGCCCACGCGCCGGTCGCCGCGCCGCAGGGCAGGGCTGCTGGCCTTCAGGGTTTCGTATTCGAGCCGGCTCAGCATTGCCAGCACCAGCGGCTCCTGGCCTGGTCGCTCGACGGCGGCGCGCGCGGCGGCGGGGCCGACGGCCATGGTGAGCGGCGCGTCGGAAGCGGTGCGCAGGCTGCGCGTGCGCACGCCGGCGTTCGCGGCGCGCTCGGTGTCCGTTGCCTCCGCGGGCGGTTGCGGATCGGCGCCGCCGGGAGTGAGCCGCACCAGCTCGAACTTGCCGCCGGGTTCCTGGTCCGCGCGCAGCTGCTGCACGAACTCGGAAGACGCCGCGGCATCGTCGCCCATCAGCACCGTGAGGCTGGCGGCCGAGGCCGGGGCAGCGAACAAGACGGACGAGACAGCAGCACCGGCCCACACGAAGCCCACGGCCAGCACGGCGCGGCGCAACCTTCCGCAGAAGGGCGAGAGAAAGGAATTCACGGCAACAAACATGGACTGCTTCCGCAGCGAGGGGCGATAGTCCAATGTAAGGACGGACCCGGCTTGGCGCGATAAGGCGGAGGGCTTATGTCCGTGTCGGCGAGGGCCTGCTCGTGTGACGGATGTCACGCGGTGGCAGCCGCACGGCCTATGTCCGATGGACTACCTACGCACCTACCGCGAGGGCTGCGACGGCCCTTTGCGTCTGGATGGCCTGGCGCAGCACGCGCGGCGACACCGGCTTGTAGAGCACCGTGATGCCGGCGCTCGCCACTTCGCGCAGGCGGTCGGGCTTGGTCTCGCCGGTGACGAGCAGGCGCGCGGTGCCGGCGCCGATGCCGCGCGGATGGCGCTCCAGCGCGGCGATCACGTCGAGCCCGTTGTCGCCGCCTTGCAGCAGCAGGTCGCTGATGACCACGTCGGGCGGCTGCTCCCAGGTGTCGGCCAGCGCCAGCGCCTCGGCGCGGGTCTGTGCGGGCAGCACCTCGGCGCCCCAGTTGGAGAGCACCACCGTCAGGCCTTCGAGGATGGTGCGCTCGTCGTCGATCACGAGGATGCGCACGTTGGCCAGGCTTTCTTCTTCCTCGATGGCGGCAACGGCCTGCGACCCCGCCGCCGGCGGCAGTGCGGCCGGGGCCGAGCGCACCAGCACCCGCACGCAGGTGCCCTTGTGCAGCTTCGAGCTCAGCTCTACGCGCGTGTTGAGCAGCTCGGCCAGGCGCTGCACCGTGGCCAGGCCCAGCCCCATGCCGCGCGCGCCGCGCGCCGCCTGGCGGCCGGTGGGCTCCACCTGGTAGAACTCCTCGAACACCCGCGCCTGGTGCTGCGCGGCAATGCCCACGCCGGTGTCGACCACGTCGATGCGCACGCCCCTGCCGCGCCGCCGCGCACCGATCAGCACGCCGCCCTCGATGGTGTGGCGCAGCGAGTTCGACACCAGGTTGTTCAGGATGCGCGACAGCATCACGTAGTCGCAGCGCACCCACATGTCGGTCTTGCGCACCACCAGCCGCAGGCTCTGCTGCTCGGCCACCGGGCGGAAGTTGCGGCTGATTTCATCGAACAGCCGGTCGAGCGGAAAATCGATCCACTGCGGCTGCAGCACGCCCGCGTCGAGCTGCGACAGGTTCAGCAGCTCCGAGAACAAGCGGTCGAGCGAATCGACGCACTCGCGGATGTGGCCGATGCGCTGCAGCTTCACCGGGTCGTGCTCGCCGTTGGCCAGCCCGTCGGAGAAAAGCGTGAGCGCATGCAGCGGCTGGCGCAGGTCGTGGCTGGCGGCGGCCAGCAGGCGGGTCTTGGCCTGGCTGGCCACTTCGAGCTGCTGGTTCTTGCGGGCCAGCTCGGCCGTGGCCTCGTTGATGCGGCTTTGCAGCAGCCGGTGGCTTTCCGCGAGCGCGCGCGCGGCCTGGTTGAAGCCGTGCTGCAGGTGGCGCACTTCGGAGGTGCCCTCGATGGCCACGCTTGCGTCCTCGCCCGCGCCGAGCCGGTCGACCGCCTTGCCGAGCGCGCGGATCGGCTCGCTGATGCGCCGCGCCGCCCACCAGCCTGCCAGGCTCACGCCGAAGAGGCTGATCGCCAGCACCAGTCCCACGTTGAACCAGACCGAGCGCCGCGCGCTTTCCACCGCGGCCAGGCTCATCTCGACCATCACCTGGCCGTTGTGGCGGCCGTCGTCGCCCACGATGGGCACCACCACCTGCAGGCCGTCGGCGCGGGCGCGGTCGACGGTTTCGGAGTTGGCGACGATCTCGCCGTCTTCCGTCCAGATCTGCACCTGCTGCACGTTGGGCTGGTAGGTGCCCGACTGGGCGGTGCGCGCCAGCGCGCGGCGGTCCATGCGCGCCAATGGCGCCTGCGCCACCGTGGCCACCTGCAGGGCCACCGTTTGCGCATTGGCGCGCATCAGCTCCGTGAGGTTGCCCAGGTGTTGCCGCGTCAGCACGGTGATGGCCGCCACGGTGGCCAGCGCCGCCGGCACCAGCGCCAGCAGGATCAGCTGCTGGGCAAAGGTCAGGCGGGCCAGGCCGCGCAGGACGCGGAAGTTCCAGTTCATGGGGGCATCGGACGCATGGGCGCCGAGCTTAGGAGGCCGGTCCGGAACCGGGAAGACAGGAAAAACATCACAAAAATTGCTTGCAATTGATATTTAATGGCGTCCGCGCTGCCCATGTTAGACCCGCCGATGCGCAACGGCCCTATCTCTTTAGGACCACAAATGCAGGCTTCCATGCGCCGATTCGTCGATTTCTCCGGTGTCCTCCGAGCGGCGGCACTGGCCTTGCTCACGGGCTTTCCGCTGTGGGCCGCGGCCCAGGCCGCCCCTGCGCCGGACGCGCCGATCCGCTTCGGCATCCTGCCGCTCGGAGGCGCCTTCGAGTCGCGCAGCGACTGGGACCCGCTGCTGGCCGAGCTGAGCCGCGCCATCAACCGCCCGGTGAGCGTGCTGTCGGTCAACTCGTACGAGGCGCTGGAGCATGCTATCCAGCGCGACGAGGTCGACATGGCCTTCCTGTCCGGAAAGATGGCGCTCGACGCCGTGACCCAGCGCCGCATGAAGGTGGTGGCGCAGGTGGTGCGGCACGACGGCCTGCCCGGCTACCGCGCGCTGCTGCTGTCGCGCAAGGCGCCGCCCTTCAACTCGCTGAAGAACATGCTCGACCAGCCCGAGCGCTGGCGGCTGGCGCGCGGCGAGAAGCAGTCGGTGTCGGGCTTCATCGTGCCCCAGCTGCAGCTCTTCCTGCCGAACCACATCGCGATGGAGACGCGCTTTCGCAGCGAGATCGTGGGCACCCACCAGGCCAACGCGCTGGCCGTGGCCAACAGCGAGGCCGACGTGGCCACCAACAACACGGCCGACTTCGAGCGCTTCAAGCTGCGCTTTCCGGCCGAGACCGAGCGGCTGCAGGTGCTGTGGGAGTCGGACCTGATCCCGCACGCGCAGATCGTGGTGCGCCGCGAATACACGCCCGAGCTGCGCAAGCGCGTGCAGGCCTTCCTGACCGGCTACGGCCGCGCCAAGGGGCCGCGCGGCGATGCCGAGCGCGTGGTGCTCAAGTCGCTGCACGACCTGGCCGGCTTCGTGGCCGCCGACAACAGCTCGCTGCAGCCCGCGGCCAAGCTGGCCTACCAGCTCGCCAAACAGAACGCCATGACCGCGCAATGGGTGAACGACGCCGCGCGCGAAGCCCGCCTGCAGCGCATCGAGAGCGGCTATGCAGAACAGGTCGGCGTGCTCAAGGACGTGACGCCGTGACGATGAAAGCCCGGCGCGTGGCTGCCGTGCTGGTGCTGGCCTTCGCGGCCATGCTGGCCGCGCCGCCGCCGGCCATGGCGCAGGGCGCCGCCGCATCATCCGAAAAGACAGCAGAGAAGGCCGCGCCGGTGCCGATCAGGATGATCCGCTTCGGCGTGCTGCCGCTGGGCGGCACCGTCGAGTCGCGCGCTCTGTGGACCCCGCTCATGGCCGACATGAGCCGCAGCCTCGGCATTCCGGTGAGCGCCTATTCGGTGCCCACCTACGAAGAGCTCGACCGCGCCATCGGCCGCGACGAGATCGACATGGCCTTCCTCTCGGCCAAGATGGCGCTCGACGCCGTGATGCAGCGGCGCATGAAGGTGGTGGCGCAGATCGCGCGGCACCCCAGCGTGCCCGAGCACCGCGCCGTGCTGCTGGTGCGCAAGGCGGGGCCGCTCAACACCCTCGAAGCCGTGCTGGCCCAGCCGGAGAAATGGCGGCTCGCGCGCGGCGACAGCCGTTCGGTCACCGGCTTCATCGTGCCGCAGAGCCAGCTCTTCCTGCCGAACAACATCGAGATGGAGACACGCTTTCGCAGCGAATTCGTCGGCACTCACCAGGCCACCGCACTGGCCGTGGCCAACGGCGACGCCGACGTGGCAACCAACAACACCACCGACCTGGAGCGCTTTCGCCAGCAGTTCCCGGTGGAGGCCGAGCGGCTGCAGGTGGTCTGGCAATCGGAGCCGCCGCCCGGCGCGCCGATGGTGGTGCGGCGCGACTTCCCGCCCGAGTTCCAGGCGCGGCTGCAGAACTTCCTGACTGGCTACGGCAAGGGCAAGGGTCCGCGCGCGGACGCCGAGCGCGAAGTGCTCAAGACCCTGCGCGCGGCCTACGGCTACGTTGCGGCCGACGACAGCGCGCTGCTGCCGGAGGCGCGGCTGGAGCACCAGTTGGGCAAGCAGCGCGCCATGGCCGCCTCGTGGGTCAACGACGCGGCGCGCGAACAGCGGCTGCAGCGCATCGAGAAGACATACGCGGAGCAGGTCGAGATCCTGCGCGCGGCTCCGGCGCGCTGAACGCCCGGTTCGACTCTCAACCTAGTCCCTTCGCCGTAGCTCCAA
The DNA here is from genome assembly GCF_900111625.1 of Variovorax sp. OV084. Classification (NCBI taxonomy): domain Bacteria; kingdom Pseudomonadati; phylum Pseudomonadota; class Betaproteobacteria; order Burkholderiales; family Comamonadaceae; genus Variovorax; species Variovorax sp. OV084. The sequence goes on from NZ_FOII01000004.1 coordinate 429,410, forward strand.
ATCCCCCCGCCTAGGCCATTAGCTAGGCCTTAAGGCGGATTTGCCTCCCGTCCCCCGCGCCGGAAACTTCGTGTTTCTTTCAGGCACCCTTGCCGTTGACGGAGTGCGGATGAGTTGGCGAACAAAAGTGGTCTGGAGCGAGGGGATGCTGTTGCAGCCTCAGCACCTGCAGCAGAGCGAGCGTCATGCCGATCATGCGAGGCATGTGCTCCTGCGTTCGACCACCCCCTACGCCTGGGGCTTTGCCGAGCTGGAGATCGACCCGGCCGCGCTCACGCTGGGCAAGCTGGCGCTGGTGCGGGCGGTCGGCGTCTTCGGCGACGGCACGGTCTTCGACATGCCGGCGGTCGACCCGCTGCCCGAGCCCATCGACATTCCTTCTTCCATGCGCGACGAAGCCGTGGTGCTCGCGCTGCCGCTGCGCCGCGCCGGTGCGCGCGAGGCCGACGCCGAGGAATATGAAGAGCTGGTGCGCCACCGCGTGCTCGAATCCGAAGTGCCCGATTCGAACACCGCCGGCGAGCGCACGGCGATGCTGCAGCTGGGCCAGCTCCACACGCGCCTGATGCGCGCCGGCGAAGCCACCGACGCCTGGACCACCATCGGCGTTGCCCGCGTGGTCGAGCGCCGCGTCGACAACCAGGTGCAGCTCGACCGCGCCATGCTGCCGCCGCTGCTGGACGTGGCCGGCCATGCCGTCATCCGTGCCTGGCTCGACGAACTGCTGGGCCTGCTGCGCCAGCGCGGCGAAGCGCTGGCGGGCCGCATGACGCAGGGCGGCACCGGCGGCGTGGCCGAGATCGCAGACTTCATGCTGCTGCAGGCCGTGAACCGCAACGAGGCAATCTTCGCGCACCTGGCAAAGAGCGCGATGCTGCACCCGCAGCATTTCTTCGAGCATGCGCTGGGGCTGGCCGGCGACCTTTCGAGCTTTCGCGATTCGCGCCGCGTCGCGCGCTTCGGCCCCTACATCCACGACGACCTTGCACTGAGCTTCCGCCCGGTGATGGACGACCTGCGCCGCAGCCTCTCGATGGTGTTCGAGCAATCGGCCATCCGCATCGAACTGCACGACCGCAAGCACGGCGTGCGCGTGGCGATGGTGACGGACGTGGAACTGCAGCGCAAGGCGACCTTCGTGCTCGCGGTGAATGCGAACATGCCCAGTGAAGCGCTGCGCGCGCGCTTCCCCACGCAAGTGAAGATCGGCCCGGTCGAGCGCATCCGCGACCTCGTCAACCTCGCGCTGCCGGGGGTCACGCTCACGCCGATGCCGGTCGCGCCGCGGCAGATTCCCTTCCACACCGGCGCCAACTACTTCGAACTCGAAACGCGCAACAGCGACCTGTGGCGCCAGCTCGAGCAATCCGGTGGCATCGCGATGCACATCGCCGGAGATTTCCCGGGCCTCGACCTCGCGTTCTGGGCCATTCGTTCCTAGCCACACCGGGCTGACGGAAACGGAACACCATCATGAGCACACCTCCCGACCCCTTCGCCGCCTTCGAGTCGGAACGCACGGTCATCAAGCCCAAGCCGCGCACGCCCGGCGGCACGCCGCCCGCGCCGGCACCGGCGCCTTTCTTCGGCGGTGCCGATCCCACGCCGGCTGCCGACGTCGGCGAGCTCGGCCTGCTCAATCCGCTGGTGTCGGCCGCCGGCAAGCTGCTGGTGTTGATCGGCAAGCTGCGCAACCTTGCGCAGCCGCCCAATGTGCCGGCGCTGCGCGCTTCCACCGCCGACGCCGTCAACCAGTTCGATGCCAATGCGCGCCGCGCCGGCGTCAGCAACGAATCGGTGCTCGCCGCGCGCTACGTGCTGTGCACCGCGCTCGACGAAGCCGTGGCCAACACGCCGTGGGGCGTGCAGGCCGGCTGGAACAAGCAGAGCCTGCTGGTGCAGTTCCACAATGAAACCTGGGGCGGCGAAAAAGTCTTCCAGCTGCTTGCCAAGCTCGCGCAGGACGTGCCCACGCACCGCCAGCTTCTGGAGCTGATCTACAGCGTGCTCGCGCTCGGCTTCGAAGGCCGCTACCGCGTGGTCGACAACGGCCGCGCGCAGCTCGACTCGGTGCGCCAGCGCCTCGCGGACCTGATCGCGAAGGACCGCCCGGCCGTCGAGCCCGAGCTTTCTCCGCACTGGCGCGGGCAGGGCGCGGGCACGGTGCGGCTGCGCGAGTCGCTGCCGCTGTGGGTGTTCGCGGCCGGCTTCGCGCTCTTGCTGGCTCTGGCATGGTTCGGCCTGCGGCTCACGCTCAACTACCGCTCCGACACCACCTACGCCGCGGTGTCGAGCCTGCGCGCGCCCAACATCCAGATCGCGCCGCCCGCCCTGCCGGCGAAGACGCCGCGCCTCGCACGCTTTCTCGAACCCGAGATCAAGCAGGGCCTGGTCACGGTGACCGACGAGGCCGACCGCAGCGTGGTGCGCCTGCGCGGCGACTCCTTCTTCGGCTCCGGCAGCGCCGAGCCGATGGCGCAGTCGCTGCCCGTGCTGCGGCGCATCGGCCAGGCGCTGGCCGAGGTGAAGGGCGAAGTGCTGATCACCGGCCACTCAGACAACCAGCCGATCCGCTCGCTGCGCTATCCCTCCAACTGGCACCTCTCGGCCGCGCGCGCCGATGCGGTGAAGGGCGCGCTGACGACGCTGGTCGACCCGGCGCGCATGCGCTCCGACGGCAAGGCAGACGCCGAGCCCGTGGCCGCCAACGACACGCCCGCCAATCGCGCGAAGAACCGCCGCGTCGACATCGTGCTGCTGACCGAACCCGACCGGCTCGCTGCTGCCACACCGGCTGCTCCCGTACCAGGAGCGACGAAATGATCAAGAAAATCTTCGGCTTCCTGTTCAGCCCGCTGCTGCTGACACTGCTCGCGCTGATCGTCGTCGCGCTGCTGATCTGGTGGATCGGCCCGCTGGTGAAGATCGGCTCGCTCGCGCCGCTCGAAAGCGAAATGACGCGCGCCATCGTCATCGGCGTCATCGTGCTCATCGTAGTGCTGCGTGCGTTGTACCGCCGCTGGCGCGCGCGCCGTGCGAGCCAGCATTTGACCGACGGCCTCATGAAGGCGCCGGCCGCGAAGACCGATGCGCCGGTCAACGGCGAGCAGAAGATCCTCGACACGCGCTTCAGCGAAGCCGTTGCCACGCTCAAGCAGATGCGCCTGCACGCCGCCGGCAAGAAGCCCGGCTTGCGCGACTGGATGTCGATCTCGGGCGGCAGCTACCTGTACGACCTGCCGTGGTACGTCTTCATCGGCGCACCGGGCGCGGGCAAGACCACGGCGCTGGTCAACTCGGGCCTGAGCTTTCCGCTGGCCGAGAAGTTCGGCCCCGGTGCCATTCGCGGCGTGGGCGGCACGCGCAACTGCGACTGGTGGTTCACCGACGAGGCCGTGCTCATCGACACCGCCGGGCGCTACACCACGCAGGACAGCCACCAGTCGGAAGACAAGAGCGCATGGGAAGGCTTCCTGGGCCTGCTGAAGAAGGCGCGCCCGCGCCGTCCGCTGAACGGCGTGTTCCTCACCGTCAGCGTGGCCGACCTGCTGAGCCAGGGCCCCGAGGCGCGCACCCAGCTTGCGGCCTCGATCCGCGCACGCCTGCTCGAACTCGACGGCAAGCTCACCACGCGCCTGCCGGTGTACGTGCTCGTCACCAAGAGCGACCTGCTCTACGGCTTTACCGACTACTTCGACGACCTCGGCAAGGAACAGCGCGCACAGGTCTTCGGCTTCACGCTGCCGGCCAACGAGAACGTGCAGCTGGAAGAGAAGGGCCTCTCCACAGCCTTCAACCGCGAGTTCGCGCTGCTGCACAACCGCGTGAACGATGGCCTCATCGCGCGCATGCAGCGCGAGACCGACGGCACGCGCCGCGCGGCCATCTTCGGTTTTCCGGCGCAGTTCGGCTCCATCGGCTCGCTGCTGTCCGACCTGCTGGAGCAGGTGTTCACCGGTTCGCGCTTTGCGCAGCCGCCGTGGGTGCGCGGCGTGTACTTCACCAGCGGCACGCAGGAAGGCAGCCCGATCGACCGCGTGATGGGCAGCCTTGCGCGCAGCTTCGGCATCGAGCGCGCCATGCTCGCGCCGCAGAAGTCGAGCGGGCGCAGCTACTTCCTCACCTCGCTGCTGCGCGAAGTGGTGTTCCCCGAGCAGCGCCTCGCCGGCGCCGACGTGAAGCTGGAGCGCCGCCGCCACACGCTGCGCGTGATCGGCGTGACGGCGATGACGCTGGTCACCGTCGGCCTGCTCGCGGCCTGGGGCTACAGCACGCTGCAGAACATGAACTACCTGAAGTCGGTCGAGGCCCGTGTCGAGCCCGCCAGGCAGAACCTCGCGGCGCTGCCCGCGCGCGTGCAGAACCTGGTCGAGGTCGCGCCCGTGCTGCAGAGCCTGCGCGACATCTGGAAGACGCCCGACAACCACCAGGGCGACGAGCCGCTGTCGATGACGCTGGGCCTCTACCAGGGCGACAAGCTCGACGCCGCCGCCATGCTCACGCACCAGCGCGCGCTCAACGACGCCTTCCTGCCGCAGATCGCCAAGCGGATCGAAGACCAGCTGCGCACCGCGCAGAAGGACAACCTCGAGTACACGTACGAAGCGCTCAAGAGCTACCTGATGCTCTACCAGCCCGAGCACTTCGATGCCGAGGCGCTGAAGGCCTGGATCACGCTCGACTGGTCGCGCAACCTCGACCGAGGCATTCCCGAAGACCAGCGCAAGGCGCTCGAAGACCAGCTCGACGTGCTCATCGCACAAGGCCCGCCGCGCTCGCCGCTCAAGATGGACGAGAACCTGGTGCGCAGCGTGCGCGCGGTGCTCGCGAGCTACCCGCTGGAGCAGCGCGTGTTCAGCCGCTTGAAGCGCCAGCGCGCCACCAAGGACATTCCGGCCTTCAGCGTGGCCACTGCCACCGGCCCCTCGGGCCCGCTGGTGTTCGAGCGCATCAGCGGCAAGCCGCTGACCGATGGCGTGCCGGGTATGTTCACCTACGACGGCTATCACAAGCGCTTCCAGAACGAAGTGACCGTGCTCACCGGCCTGCTCGCCAACGAAGACCCGTGGGTGCTGGGGCAAGACCGCAACGCAGCCGACCGCCTGCGCGACGTGGCCGCGCTCGGCGCGCTGACCGATCGCGTGCGCCGCCTGTACCTGGAGGAATACGTCAAGCAGTGGGAGGCCCTGCTCGCCGACGTGCGCCTGATCCGCGCCACCGGGCTGGAGAAGAACATCGAGACCGCGCGCATTCTTTCGGGCGTCGATTCCCCGCTCGCGAACTTCCTGCGCGCGGTGGTCAAGCAGACCACGCTGATCCCGGCGGCCGACGCCAACAAGGACGTCGTCAGCAAGGCGACCGAAACGGTGCGCAACACGCGCAAGGGCCTGGAAGACCTGTTCGGCAGCGACCCCGGCCGGCAGGTGGCCCCGGGCAAGCGCATCGAGAGCATCGTCGACGACCGCTTCGAATCGCTGCGCCGCCTCGTCACCGCCGGCGGACCCAACCAACCCGCGCCCATCGACGATGCGCTGAAGCTCTTCAACGAGGTCTACGTGTACCTCAACGCGGTCGACACGGCCGTGAAGGGCCGCACCTCGCCGCCGCCCGGCGACGTGGCCGGCAAGCTCAAGTCAGATGCGGGCCGCCTGCCAGAGCCGGTGCGCTCGATGGTCGAGAATCTCAGCCAGTCGGGCGCCGCGCAGGCGCAGACGGCGGAGCGCGGCAACCTGAGCCAGGACCTGCGCCCCGTGGCCGAGTTCTGCGCGCGCGCCATCGCGGGCCGCTACCCCTTCGTGAGCACCAGCAAGCGCGACGTGCTGCCGGAAGACTTCGGCCAGATGTTCGGCCCCGGTGGCCTCATGGACGACTTCTTCCAGAAGCGCCTGGCCGCGCTGGTCGACACCAGCACCAAGCCGTGGCGCTACAAGCCCGTGGCCGAACGCGGCGCCATCACCACGCAGGCGCTCGCGCAGTTCGAGCGGGCCGCGCGCATCAAGGACATCTTCTTCCGCGGCGGCGGCCGTGGGCCATCGATGCGACTGGACTTCAAGCCGGTGGAGATGGATGCGGGCATCACCCAGTTCATCCTCGACGTCGACGGCCAGCTCGTGAAGTACGCGCACGGGCCTGTGGTGCCGATGGCCGTGCAGTGGCCGGGGCCGAAGGGCAGCAACCAGGTGCGTATCCAGGTCAGTCCGCCTTCGACCACTGGCAGCTCGGGTGCGGCTGTGGATGGGCCGTGGGCGCTGTTCCGTGCGCTCGACGACGGGCAGCTCGAGGCCGGCGATGCGCCTGAGAAGTTCTTCATCACCTTCCAGATCGGAGCCCGGAAGACGCGCTTCGAGGTGACGACGAACAGCGTGCAGCATCCGATCCGGTTGCGTGAGCTGCGGGAGTTTTCTTGTCCGGAGGGGCTGTGAACGAGGCTGCATCTTCTTCTTCACCGCTGCTCTTTGCCTCGACCGCGTTGCCGGGGTGGTTCGGCAAGTTGCCGGGCATGGGGGACTTTGCGCATCGGCGGCTGCCGGAGGCGTTTCGTGCTGTGTGGGATCAATGGCTGCAGCGGGGCATGGCCCGGCTGCGGGATCGGCATGCGGATTGGACTGAGCGATATCTCGAAGCGCCTATCTGGTGCTTTGCGCTAGGGCGGCAGGTGGCGGGGGAGCAGGCGTGGATCGGGGTGCTGATGCCTTCTGTCGATGGGGTGGGGCGGTACTTTCCGTTTGCCCTGGCTATGGAGCTCGATCGGTCCGTTTCGGGGCAACTGCAGGGGGAGGCGCTGGCTATGGCGTTGCAGTGGTGGGCTCATGCTACGCAGGCTGCGTTGGAAGGGCTTGATGGGGATCTGGATGCGCTGCGGTTTGATGCGGTGTTGCATCGGCTGTTTGTTGATGGCGCTTCTGCTGACGGACGTGAGAGTAGTGTCGATTCGCTGGAATTGCCGCTGGCGGGGGCGTCGCTTTGGCTGAGTGATCCTGCTGCTGAGCATGGGGTTCGGATGCTCTGTACTGGGTTGCCTCGGGATGAGCAGTTTGAAGCCCTGTTTTTTGGATTTGCGGAGGAGGGGTGATGAAGGCCTCTCTTTGTTTTGTCTTCCGAGGCCGGGTCTCGCCCCGGCGGGCGACTTACTTTCTTTTGCTTCGCCAAAAGAAAGTAAGCAAAGAAAAGGCGACCCTGCTGTCTGCGTCCCTCCGCTTCGCTGCGGGCAACCTGCGGTGCTCGACTCCGGAGGGGGGCCGCAGAACTCGCTTCGCTCAAACAGCTGCGGCCCTGATCCCTCCTACGTCTGCGCTCCTCGGCGCAACCAGAAGGGATTGGGGAACCGGGCGGGCCATTGCTGCGCTCGGCCCCCAACGCGACTGCAGGCGCTGCGCGCCTGCAGTCGCACCGTGCCGAGCGAAGCGATGGCCCGTGTTGTCTCCACCTCCCCTCTGGCTGCGCCGAGGAGCGGAGCGTTTCGCGGATCAGGGCCGCAGCTGTTTGAGCGAAGCGAGTTCTGCGGACCCCGCGAAACGCGAGCACCGCAGGTTGCCCCGTAGCGCAGCGAAGGGGTCGCAGACAGTGGGGTCGCCTTTCTTTTGCCTACGTTTCTTTGGCGAAGCAAAGAAAAGTAGGTCGGCCGCCGGGCCGAGACCCGGCCTCGGGAAGCAAACACTCAACAAAGGAGCCAGTCAATGACCGACTCCAACGACGACCGCACCCGCGTAGTCCCCAAGCCAGGTCAGCCGACAACAACAACCGGCGACACGGCCGCGACCGTAATCACCGCAGGCGCTACCCCAGTCACCAGCCCCGCCACGGGAAGCACAGACGCCGGCCTGCTCCCGGTAGGCAGCCGCCTGGCCGAATTCGAAGTCACAAGAGTTATAGGCCAAGGCGGCTTCGGCGTCGTCTACGAGGCGTGGGACCACACGCTGGAACGCGTAGTAGCAATCAAGGAATACCTCCCCACGTCACTGTCGACAAGACAGAACGACGGCACAGTAGTCCCCCTGTCCGAACGCCACAGAGAAACCTTCGACCTGGGCATGCGCAGCTTCATCAACGAAGCCCGCCTGCTCGCCCAGTTCGACCACCCGTCGCTCCTGAAGGTCTACCGCTTCTGGCAAGAAAAAGGCACCACCTACATGGTCATGCCTTTCTACAGAGGCGACACGCTGAGAGAAGCATTGGTAGCCATCCCCGCAGGCGTAGACGAGTCATGGCTCATCCGCATCATGGACGGCGTCACACAGGCGCTCGCGGTGATGCACAACGCCAACTGCTACCACCGCGACATCGCCCCCGACAACATCATCCTGCTCGAAGGCTCGGGCCGCCCGGTGGTGCTCGACTTCGGCGCCGCGCGCCGTGTGATCACCGACAAGACCCAGGCGATCACCGTCATCCTCAAGCCCGGCTATGCCCCCATCGAGCAGTACGCCGAGATGCCCGACATGTCGCAGGGCGCGTGGACCGACGTCTACGCGCTCGCGGCCGTGATGCACGTGGCGGTGTGCGGTCGCGCGCCGCCGCCTTCGGTGGCGCGGCTGCTGTCCGACAGCTATGTGCCGCTTGCGGGCAACGAGATCCTGCGGCAGCGCTACAGCCTGCGGCTGCTGGAGGCGATCGACGCGGGCCTCGGCGTGCGGCCCGAGCAGCGGCCGCAGTCGATGGCCGAGCTGCGAGCCGCGCTCGATCTCGAAGTGGGGCACAGCATCGCGCCGACGCCGCGCACGCAGCCGCCTTCGGGTGCGCGCAGCGGCAACAGCAACGCCGACGCTGCGACAGTCATCGCGAGCGGAAAGAGCAAGGCAGGTGGCAAGGCACCGGCGCCCGCGCCCGCTCCCACCGGCGGCGGGGGCAAGAGCAACAAGACCGTTGCCGCACTCGTATCGGTCGCCGTGCTTGCAGCCGCGGCCGGTGGCGGCTGGTGGTGGTTCCAGGGCCGCACCGGCGGCAACACGAACGCCGATGACAAGAAGGTCGTCACCACCACGCCGGCCCCGCCACCCGACACAAAGATCGCAGAGGCTCCTCCAGCACCGCCGCCACCACCACCGCCCCCTCCGGCCCCGCGCACGCCCGCCGAATCGCTGCAATCTCTCGCAACCGGCGCCGCGCCCGGCTTCGAGGTGACGGCCACGCCGAAGAAGGCCGAAGTCGCCATCGGCAAGGACCGCCTTGCCTTCGAGGTGCGCAGCAAGCGCGAAGGTTTTGTCTACGTGTTCCTGCTGTCCAGCGGCGGCGAGATGTTCCTGCTGTTCCCGAACCTGCTCGACAAGTACAACAAGATCACCGCGGGCGGTTCGCTTTCTCTGCCGCGCGCCTCGTGGCCGATGGACGCGGGCGGCCCGGCCGGCACCGACCAGTTCGCGGTGCTCGTGAGCGAGCACGAGCGCGACTTCAGTGCCGCCGGCGTGCAGAACGACGGCGTGTTCCCGGTGTTCCCGCTGCCGGTGCTGGCCGCGCTCGAAGCCACGCGCGGTACCGGCCCCTCGCCGTTGCTGGGCAAACCCGTGTGCGCACCCGGCGCCCCGTGCAACGACGTCTATGGCGTCGGGAATTTCAAAATCGTCGAGAAGTAATCGTCTGTAGAGCGTTGGCCCTTCGGGTCGCCACTTTCCGGACAAGGAGACTTTCATGACCACTTCGCAAGCACTGCAGCAGCAACGACAACAGCGCCTCAACTACGTGCTCCAGTGGGCCGCTACTGCAGCCGTTGTTGCCGTCATCGCCTCGCTGGCGGGCTGCACCGCCCCGCCACCGGCCACCACGGGCACCGGCGCGGCCACGACCGACACCGCCGGCACGAGCAGCAGCGCCTCGCGCCCACCGCCGACCGGCGCCAGCGTGGCCGGCCAGGCGCGCACCTTCTCGACCCAGCTCGCCACCTACACCTCGGTTGGCTTCGACTCGGTGCCGGGCTGGTCGCGCGACGATTTCTCCGAAAGCTGGCCCGCCTTTCTCGGCAGCTGCAAGGTGCTGACCGGGCGCGGCGCCGAATGGAAAGAGGTGTGCGACCGCGCGCTCAAGGTCGACGGCAAGAACAACAACGCCATCCGGGGCTTCTTCGAGGGCGAGTTCTCGGCCTACCAGATTCGCGACGACGATCGCAAGCCCGACGGCGTGGTCACCGGCTACTTCGAGCCCGAGATCGCGGGCGCCCGCCAGTACGGCGCGCCTTTCATCTACCCCGTGTACGGCCAGCCCGACGACATGCTGTTCGCCGATGCGCGCAAGCTGCCCGCCGGCAACGGCACGGTGGCGGCTCGTGTGGAAGGGCGCAACGTGGTGGTGCAGACCGGCCTCAGCACGCGCGACATGGGCGCGCCGGGCCTCTTTGCGCTCGACCTCTCGGCCATCTCGCGCGACACGCTCGACCGCAAGGTGCGCCTGCGGGTCGAGGGCAAGCAGCTGCTGCCGTACTACACGCGCGAAGAAATCGAGACCAAGGGCGCGCCCAACGCCAAGGTGCTGGCCTTCGTGAGCAGCGCCACCGCGCTGTACGAAATGCAGATCCAGGGCTCGGGGCGCATCAAGCTGGCCAACGGCGACATCGTGCGCGTCGCCTACGCCGAGCAGAACGGCCAGCCCTTCCGCCCGACGCTGGCGCAGGCTGCCAACGGCAAGCCGCGCAGCCCGGTGAAGGTGCGCGGCTCGTCCATCGAGCTGCAGCTGGACGACGGCGATGACGACGATGTCGGCGCGGTCGACAGCGGCACCATCCGCACGCGCGGCTTCACGCTCGCGCGGCCCGTTGCCAGCGGCCCGGTCGTGGTGCCGGGGCGGCGCGCGGCCGGCGCGGTGTCGGGCTCGGGCATCAAGGACCCGAGCTATGTGTTCTTCAAGGAATCGACCTCGCCCGTGGGCGGTCCGGTGGGCGCCTTCGGCGTGCCGCTGTCGGCGGGGCGCTCGATTGCGGTCGATCCGCGCAGCACGCCGCTGGGCTACCCGGTGTTCGTGTCGACGCGCACGCCCGGCAGCGGCGCGCCGATGCAGCGCCTGACGATCGCGCAGGACACCGGCGGCGCCATCCGCGGCGCGGTGCGGGCCGACTATTTCTTCGGCAACGGCCAGCAGGCCGCGACCAACGCGCGCCGCATGAAGGAGCGCGGCCAGCTGTGGATATTGCTGCCGCGCGGCCTGGCCGTTGCGCAGGCCGCGGTGTCGTCGGCCATCCGCACGCGCGGCGGGCCGGTGGGCGCGAACCTGCCGCAGTGCCTGGTGCCTTCGGAGGGCAGCTGCGTCGACGACTGATCGATCGGGCCCCTTGACTCCTCATGCAGGAAACCCTTTCGTCCGCGGAAAGCAGTGAGCTCGTCCGCCTCTGGCGGCGCAGGCAGACGCTGTCTCCGAACGACATGGGCGCCATGTACCGCATCGTGGGCGATGCGCTGGTGGCCTGCAATCCGCCAGAGCTGCAGGTGCTGGGCGAGGGCCGGCAGGAGCTGGTGGCGCAGTTCATCTATGTGAAGGTGTTGCGGCTCGATGCCGACCCGGACGAAGCCGACGAGCGCGCGAGCCACAGCGCGCCTTCCACCGCCTTTGCCCTGTGCGCTTACTTCCGCCGCTATCTCATCGACTGCACGCGCGCCAGCTCCTTCCGCCGCAAGCTCTCCATCGGCGACCAGATCACCGAGGCGCAGCTCGAAGACGAGATCGGCGCGGGCGAAGACCTCGACGGCTGCCTGGCCGAGCACGGTCTGAGTGCGCAGGCCGTGCAACTGGCCGCGCGCGCCTTCATCGCCGAACTGCCCGAGCCCGAGCGCCTGCTGCTGTGCGAGGGCTTCGGCAAGGAGGCCGAGGGCGGGCTGTCGGGCATCGCCTCGCGCCACGCCATTGCTTCCTATCACTACCGCGCGGGCCGGCTCGGCCTCGTGCACAAGCGCGAGGGGTTGACCGCGGACTACGCCAAAACCCGGATCGGCGGCTGGCTCCAGCAGACGCTGGGCATCGCCATCGAGCCCGACAACATGGCCGCGATCCTGCAGGTTTTCAAAATCCTCGGTGCTGAAGCGTCTTATGCCTGAAGACATAGCCATTCAGGAACAGACGCCATGACCCACGACCTCTGGCCCCCGCTCAGCGTGATCCGCCACGCGTTGGAAACCGGCGCGGCCGTGCCCGACGATGCGCCGGACAGCGCACCCGGCACGGCCACCGTGGCCATGCCGGGCACGTCCCCTCCAACGGGCGCAGCACCGGCCCCGGCGCCTGCCGCATCCGACCTGCTGCTGCCTCTTGTCGAATTGGCCCGGCGCCGCGAGGCTGTCGCCCAGCGCGCCTTTCCGGCCCACTGGGCGCCGGGCCGCCTTGTCAGCGTGGTGCACGAAGGGCGGCTGCTCGGCGTGCTGCTCGACCGCTGCATCCAGGGCGATCTCTGGCAGGGCTGGATGGCCGCCGGCGAGGCCGACTGGGCATCTGCCTTCGACGTGCTGCTGGAGCCTGACGACGAGCCCTTCGAGCCGATGTTCGGCGTGATCCAGGCCTGGAACGTGCTCACGCTGGCACCTGCTCCGCAGCTTTGCGCGCGCGTGCTCGGCGAGGTTTCGGCCACGCGGCTCGCCGCGATCCGCGCGGTGCACGACGAGTGGGCCGCGCACGCATCGCTCGCCATTGCGCCGGAGCCGGGGCGCATCGCGTTGCGCGGCGTGGGCGGTGTGTTCTCGGTGCTGTCGGGCACGCCGCTCGGGCCTCAGGACCCGCGTGCCGATTACCAGGAGCTGTACCGCGACGTGGGCTTGCAGCTGGGGAAGGCGCTGACGCGGCCGCAGGGCGACGAGGCTTCTTCTTCTCCCGCTCCATCGCCTGCACGGCCGCAGCCCCGTCCCGAAGGCGGCTGGTGGGGCAGCATCCGCCGCTGGTTCGGCGCGGAAGGCTGGACGCGCCCGGCCTTCGCGGTGCTGGCGCTGTTCGTGGTGATCCAGAACGTCGGGCTGCTCGGCGGCCGCGGTGCTCCCGAGGAAGACGAGGTGCGCTTCCGCGACGTGCCAGCCGCACCCGCGCCGGCGCGCGCCGACCTGGTGGTGCGCTGGAAGGCCGGCGTGCGCATGGACGAGGCCGACCGGCTGCTGCAATCGATATCGGCCGACGTGGTGGGCGGGCCGGGCGATCCGGGTGGCAATGGCGTATGGCGGCTGCGGGTGCCGGAGCCAGTGGATGCGCTGGCGGTGCTCGCGGCTTCGCCGCTGGTCGAGTCAGCCGGGCCGGCTGGGGAGCAGCGGCCATGACACGCGCCGCGGCCCTCGGGCATGCCGCCCGTCTGCACCTTCACCTGCGGCCCAAGGGGAAGGGCGTCACGCAATTGCGCTTTCTCCAGGTGCTGCTCGTGCTGTGGCTGCTCGCCTGCTGCACCCTGGCCTTCGCCACCCAGCGCGCGCTGCTCGTCGGTGTCTCCGAACTCGTCAACCAGCCGCAGGCACTGTGGCTGCAAGCGCCGCGCAACGACGTGATGCTGATGCGCGACGCACTGCTCAGGCAGGGCTTCGCGGCGCCCGACATCGCAGTGCTCGCCGACGGCGTGAGCGGCGCCGCGCTGCCCGAATCGCAAGCCATCCACGACGCGCTGGCCAGGCTGCTCGCGCAGTCGAAGAGCGGCGACTTCGTGCTGCTGTACTTCTCCGGCCACGGCACCCGCCTGCGCGACATCGCCAAGCGCTACCAGGAGCCCGATGGGCTGTCGGAGAACTTTCTAGCGCGCGACGTGCGCGGCACGCTCGGGAGCGACAACGTGCTCACGGGCGACCTGCGCGACGTCGACTTCGACGCGTGGATCCAGTCCTTCCTCGCGAAGAACGTGTTCGTCGCCTCGGTGTTCGACACCTGCTCGGCCAACTCCATGACGCGCGGCACGGCCGATGCACCCGCCACAGCCGAAGGCCCGCCCGATGACGAAGTGCGCTGGCGCGGCCTGCGCGTGACGCAATTGACCGGCGGGGCACCACCCGCGCGACCGCAGACGCCACCCGTGCCGACCGAAGCCGTGCCCCGCGCCCGCTACGTCGCCTTCTTCGCGTCCGAAAGCCACCAGATCACGCCCGAGCTGCGCTTGCCCCGCAAGGGGCGCAATGCCCGGCCGCAGGGCCTGCTGACCTGGGCCGTGGTCGAGGCGCTGTCGCGCAAGCCCGCCACCTGGCGCGACCTGTTCGACGGCGTGCTCGCGCAGTACCCGCCGGTCATCGACGAACTCGCGCAGCGCTTTCCTACGCGCGAGCTGCCGTCTCCGGTGGCCGAAGGCAACCTCGATGCGCCGCTGTTCGCCAACAGCGGCGCGCCCGCATCCACGCGTCCCGTATGGCGCGCGCAACGCAGCGGCGACAGCCTGGCCATCAAGGCCGGGTTGCTCGACGGCCTCGCGCAGCAGCAGGAGCTGCGCGTGCTCGCCACGCTCGAAGACGGCGCCGTGCGCAGCGCGCCTGCCACCGTGTCGCAGATCAAGCTCGGCGGCGCGTGGCTGGCCGTGCCTACGGCGCTGAAGGATGTGTCGGGCGCTGCGTTCTGGAGCGTCACGCCGATGAGTGAACCGGCCGCCACCGCCTTGCGCGTGCGCGCCGACAAGCCGCTGCCCGCCGGCCTCAGCCTCGACTACCCGGCTGCGATCCGCCCGGCCGACGATGCGGCCACCGCCGACGTGCGCTGGACCGACCTCGGCCCCTCGGGCCAGCGCCTCGAGCTGCTCTCGCCGCTGTTCGGCGCCACTGTCTCCACCGTGGTGCTGCCCGACACCGCCGCGCTGCGCCGCCGCCTGCAGGTACTGGCGCAGCTCAAGTGGCTCGCGCAGCTGCAGGCCTACGGCAAGGATGGCCAGCTCGACGGCTTCGATGCCGCGCTCGAAGTGTGGAGCGCTGACCGCATGCTGCGCAGCACGCCCATCGTTCAAGTTCAGGCCCAAGCGGCGAACGCGCTGCCCTCGCTGCGCGCCGGCGAGCGCCTGCGCCTGAACGTGCGCAACACCAGCGGCCGTTCGCTCGATCTCGTCATCGCCGGCATCGACGCGCGCGGCAACCTGCAGTCGGTCTACCCCGACGAGCTCGTTGGCGAAACCAACCGCTTCAAGCGCGGCACGCCCGATCAGCCCTCGGTCAAGCGCTTCGACCTGCCGTGGCTCGATGCCGCCGGCGACGCGCGCCTGCTGGTCATGGCAGTGCCCGCCACGCCCTACAGCGCGCCGCGCCTGTTCGGCGTGGCCTATGCGCAGGCCGATGTGTCGGAAGTGCGCGTGCGCGGTGGACAGCCACCTGCAGAGAGCGGCGAGCGGCAGGTGTTCGCGGCCCTGCTGCGCAGGAGCGGCGGCGCCACGGATGGTGGCGGAGCCCGGCCATGACGACGCGGTCCGAGATCACGGTTTCTTTTCTTCGTTTCGATTTCCGGAGGTGATATGGCATTTCTAGACGACGGCTCCTGGAGCCCTGAAGACGCCCAGCGGTTCTACGAACTGATCGGCACCGGCTCGGCCGAAACCGACCTGGTCATGCTGATCGAGAACAAGGGTGCGCCAGTCGAAGGCGAACTCGACCGCCCCTTCGACGACGGCAAGGCGCGCATGAACATCGGCGGCTACTACTGGTCGGTGCAGGTGCCAGAGTCTTCCAGCCAGAACCAGGTCGTGCCCAACAACCTGATCGTTGCGCGCCGCAGCGACGCGGCCACCGCCACCATCGCCAGCCTGCTGCGCGCGCAGGAAAAAGACCTGAAGGTCGTCATCAGCGCCTTCAAGTCGGGCGGCGACGAGCGCTCGCCCGATGCGCAGTCGACCTTCGAGCTGGTGCTGGAGAACGCGCGCATCTGCCGGCTGGTGCTCAACTCCGGCGGCCACTGGGGCGTGCCCTCGGAGCTGATCTCCATCAGCTACCGCACGGTGAAGGTCAAGTCGGCACCGCAGAAGACCACCGGCTTGCGCGGCGCGGTGCGCGAATGCCAGTTCACCCGCGCCTGAGCCTCATCACCCCACCCAGGAGCCGCACACCATGACGACTGCCGCCGAATTCCTCAAGGCCGCCGATCCGGCCGCCGCCCTCAAGGCCCTGAGCGACGACGTGCGCGCCAAGCCTTCCGACAGCAAGCACCGCGTGTTCATGGCGCAGCTGCTGTGCGTGCTCGGGCAGTGGGAGCGCGCGCTCAACCAGCTCACCGTCGCGGCCGAGCTCGACGCACTCGCCGTGCCCATGAAACAGGTCTACGGCGAGGCCGTGCGCTGCGAGGGCCTGCGCGCCGAAGTGTTCGCCGGCACGCGCACGCCCATGATCTTCGGCCAGCCCGACCAATGGCTGGCGCTGCTCATCGAGTCGCTGCTGCGCCAGGGCCGCGGCGAGAGCGAACTGGCCGAGGACCTGCGCCAGCGCGCCTTCGACGGCGCGCCCGCCATCAGCGGCACCATCGACGGCGCACCCTTCGAATGGCTGGCCGATGCCGACATGCGACTGGGCCCGGTGCTCGAAGCCTTCGTCAACGGCAAGTACTACTGGATTCCGTACGCGCGGCTCGCGCACATCAAGATCGATCCGCCCGAAGACCTGCGCGACTGCGTGTGGATGCCCGCGCACCTGCAGTTCGAGAACGGCGGTGAAACCCTTGCGCTGATTCCCACGCGCTACGAGGGTACAGAGAAGGTGGAAGACGGCGAGCTGCGTCTCGCGCGCAAGACCGAGTGGCGCGAGCTGCGCCCCGAAGTCTGGGCCGGCTACGGCCAGCGCGTGCTCGGCAGCGATGCGGGCGAGTACGCGCTGATGGACGTGCGCGAGATCCTGTTCACGCAGGCCAGCGAAAGCGCTGCAGAGGCCGGAGAGGCCGAGGGCAGCGTCGATGGCTGAGCTCACCGCGCAGGAGCGGCTGCAGCCCTCGCTGCTCGATCGCCTCGTCGACAACGCACCCGACGAAAAGCGCGAGGGCGACGAGAAGCGCACGCTGACCAAGCAGGCGCTGCGCCAGGCCGTGCTGCGCGACCTCGGCTGGCTGTTCAACGCCACCGGCTACGGCCTCTCGATGGACGACAAGCAATACCCGAATGCGGCGCGCTCGGTCATCAACTACGGATTGCCTATGCTGTCTGGCCAGTTCACCTCGTCGGTGCAGCGTGTCAGCATGGAACAGGCTTTGAAGAACGCAATCCTGCAGTTCGAGCCGCGCATTTTGTCCCGCACACTCGAAGTGGAACTCGTCATGGAAGGCCCGGCACTGGACTCCCACAACAGCATCGGCCTGCAGATACGCGGCATGCTGTGGGCACAGCCCGTGCCGCTGGAGTTCCTGATGCGAAGCCGCGTTGACCTGGAAGAAGGACGCATCGAGATAGTGGACATGGCGCAAAACCCAAGGTGAGTCCCGCATGGACCCTCGGCTGCTGAGCCTGTACGAACAGGAGCTGCGCTACTTCCGCGAAAGCGCTTCCGAGTTCGCGCGGGCATTTCCAAAGATTGCGCATCGACTTGGCATCGAGGGCCAGGAAGTGGCCGACCCGTATGTGGAGCGGCTCATCGAGGCAACGGCGTTTCTTTCGGCACGGGTGGGCCTGAAGCTCGACGCCGAGTACCCGCGCTTCACGGGCCATTTGCTCGACATCGTCTATCCGCACTTTCTTTCGCCCACGCCGGCGATGGTGGTCGTGTCTTTCGTGCCCGACCCCGACGACGCGAACCTTGCGACCGGCCCCACATTGCCGCGCGGCAGCGGACTGCGCGCACGGCAGGCGGTGGGGCAGAACACGCATTGCGAATTCCGCACGGCCAATGCGCTGCGCATCTGGCCCATCGAAGTGCAGCGCGCGCAGTACTTCACCTACGCGCCCGACCTGCCGCTGAACACGCACCCGCAATCGCGCGCCATCCGCGGCGGCTTGCGCATTGCGCTGCATGCCACGGCCGGCCTGAACTTCAGCCAGATCGCACTCGACGATCTGGTGCTGCACTTCGGCGGTGCCGAAGACGTGGCCTGGCAACTGCACGAATGCGCGCTGGGCCAGCCCATCGGCGTGCTGGTGCGGCCGCTCGCGCCCAGCGGCGCGCTGCAAGGCGTGGC
Source organism: Variovorax sp. OV084 (assembly GCF_900111625.1). Classification (NCBI taxonomy): domain Bacteria; kingdom Pseudomonadati; phylum Pseudomonadota; class Betaproteobacteria; order Burkholderiales; family Comamonadaceae; genus Variovorax; species Variovorax sp. OV084. Next base: position 447,407 of record NZ_FOII01000004.1, read on the forward strand.
GCAGAGCCTGCCCGCCAGCGCCATCGGCGCGGTCGGCTTCGAGGAAGACGAAGCGCTGCTGCCCACCACCGCCACCGGCTTCTCGGGCTTTCGGCTGCTGCAGGAGTACTTCGCGTTTCCGCAGCGCTTCCAGTTCGTGCGCATCGGCGGGCTCCAGGCGCTGCTCGCGGCCATGCCGGTGACCGACGTCGAAATCGTGCTGCTGTTCTCGCGCGGCGACGCAGCACTCGAAAAGCTGGTGAGCGCCGACAACGTGCAGCTGCACTGCGTGCCCGCCGTCAACCTGTTCAGCAAGCGGCTCGACCGCGTGCCCATGACCGAGGGCGTGAGCCAGTTCCATCTGGTGCCCGATCGCACGCGCCCGCAGGACTTCGAGGTGCACACCATCACCGAAGTCATCGGCCACGGCGCGCCCGGTGCCGATGCGGTCGCGGCCGAGCAGCCTTTCAGGCCTTTCTATTCGGCCTTTCACGGCAGCCGCAACAGCCACCCGGCCTACTTCACGACCACGCGCGAGCCGCGCATGCTGTCGGTGCGACAGCGCACCGAGGGCAACCGCAGCAGCCACATCGGCTCCGAGGTCTACATGCAGATCGTCGATCCGCAGCAGGCGCCGTATGCGGCCACGCTGCGGCAGCTGGCGGTGACGGCGCTGTGCACCAACCGCGACCTGCCGCTCTTGATGCCGCTGGGCCGCGAGAACGACTTCGACTGCGTCGATTCATTTCCCGTGCAGCGCGTGCGCATGGTGCGCGGGCCGTCGCGGCCGGTGTCGCCGGTGGTGAGCCAGGGGCTGGGGTGGCGCGTGGTCGATCACCTTGCGCTGAACTACCTGTCGCTTTCCGACAGCACGCCGGAGCAGGGCGCGGCCGCGCTGCGCGAAACGCTGATGCTCTATGCCGTGCATGCCGACGAGATGCGCCAGGGCCAGGTGCGCGGCCTGCTGTCGGTGAAGTGCAAGCCGGTTGCGCGCCGCCTGCCGCTGAAGGGGCCGATCGCTTTCGGGCGCGGGCTCGAAGTGACGCTCGAAGTCGACAAGGACGCCTTTCATGGCCACAGCGCATTCCTGTTCGGGGCCGTGCTGGCGCGCTTCCTGTCGCGCCATGTGGAGGTGAACCATTTCGTCGAGACCGTGCTGCGCATCGCGGGCAAGGGCGAGACCATGCGCTGGAGGCCGCTGTGCGGGACGCGACAGATTCTGTGAGCACCCGCGTCGACAACGCGCTGCGCGGGTGGTCCGCGGAGCCGTGGTCGTTCGACTACTTCGCGGTGATGCGCCGGCTGGAGTCCGTCGCGAAGACCACGCCGCGCTGGGGCCGCGCGCTGCTGCCGAGCGCCGAGCCGGTGCGCGTGGGGCAGGAGCCATCGCTGTCGTTCGCGCCCGCGAGCTTCAGCCGCTTCGAGCCCGCCACAGCCTATTCGCCGCCGCGCCTGCGCCAGCACTTCTTCAGCTACATCGGCCCCAATGGTCCGCTGCCGGTGCACCTGAGCGACTTCATTCGCGAGCGCAGCCTGAACCACGGCGACCCGACGTGGCTGGCCTTTCTGGACAGTTTTTCGCACCGCTTCTCGCTGCACTTCTATCGCGCGTGGGCGCAGTCGCGTCCGGCCGTGGCGCTCGACCGGCCGGGCGAAGACCGCTTCCGCCTGCAGGTCGGTGCGCTGGTCGGCATCGGCACGCCGGGCCGCGTGGACCGCGACGAGATCCATGACGACGCGCGCCTGCATTTTTCGGGCTGGCTCGCGCGCCGCGTGCACAACGTGGAAAGCGTGGAGTCGGTGCTGTGCAGCTACTTCGGCGTGCCCGTGAAGCTGGAGCGCTGGGTCGGCCACTGGATGAGCCTGCCGGTGGCAGAGCTCACGCGGCTGGGGCAGGGCGAGAGCTCGCGTTCCATGGGCATGGGCGCCATGCTCGGCACCCGCGCCTGGGACCGCCAGCACCGCGTGCGCCTGCACCTGGGCCCGCTCACGCTGGAGCAGTACCGGATGTTCCTTCCCATCGGCAATGCGCGCCCCGTGCTGCAGCGCTGGATGCAGCAACTGCTCGGCGACGAGCTCGAGTGGGACGCCGAGCTGGTGCTCGAGAAGGCGCAGGTTCCGCTCACGCGCCTTGGCGACGCGAAGGGCAATGCACCGCGCCTGGGCTGGGTGTCGTGGCTCGGGCAGCGCAAGCGTTCGCGCGATGCGGCGGACGTGCGCATCGGCAACCAGTCTTTCAACAAACCCATCTTCATTCGTTCAGAAGAGATACGGAGTCCCTCATGAGTGAAATCAGCCGCACCGCCCTTTTCGGCAAACTCAACTCGCTGGCCTACAAGGCCATCGAAGGCGCCACCGTGTTCTGCAAGATGCGGGGCAATCCGTACGTGGAGCTGGAGCACTGGTTCGCCCAGCTGCTGCAGGCGCAGGACTCCGACCTGCACCGCGTGATCCAGCACTACGGGCTCGACGTGTCGGTCATTGCGAAAGACATGACCACCGCGCTCGACCGCCTGCCGCGCGGCGCCACCGCCATCAGCGACTTTTCTCCGCACATCGAGAACGCCATCGAGCGCGCGTGGACCTATGCCACCCTGCAGTTCGGCGAGGCGCAGGTGCGCACCGGCTACATCCTGGTGGGCATGCTGAAGACGCAGAGCCTGCGCAACCCGCTGTTCGGCTTGTCGAAGCAGTTCGAGAAGGTCAAGGTCGAAGACCTGGCCGACAACTTCGCAAAAATCTGCGATGCCTCGCCCGAAGCACAGATGCGCGCGCAGGACGGCACCGGCATGGGCAGCGGCGCACCCGGCGAAGACTCGGGCGCGATGGCTCCAGCCGCCATGGGCAAGGGCGATGCGCTGAAGAAGTTCGCGGTCGACCTCACCGAGAAGGCCAAGAAGGGCGAGATGGACCCGGTGACCGGCCGCGACGAAGAGATCCGCCAGATCGTCGACATCCTCATGCGCCGCCGCCAGAACAATCCGCTGCTCACCGGCGAGGCCGGCGTCGGCAAGACGGCCGTGGTCGAAGGCTTTGCGCAGCGCCTCGCACGCGGCGACGTGCCACCGCAGTTGAAAGACGTGAAGCTGCTCACGCTCGACATCGGCCTGCTGCAGGCCGGCGCGAGCATGAAGGGCGAATTCGAGCAGCGCCTGCGCCAGGTGATCGACGAGGTGCAGAGCTCGCCCACGCCCATCATCCTGTTCATCGACGAGATCCACACACTGGTGGGTGCGGGCGGTGCGGCAGGCACGGGCGACGCGGCCAACCTGCTGAAGCCGGCCTTGGCGCGCGGCAACCTGCGCACCATCGGTGCCACCACCTGGGCCGAGTACAAGAAGTACATCGAGAAAGACCCGGCGCTCACCCGTCGCTTCCAGGTGGTGCAGGTGCCGGAGCCCGACGAGACCAAGGCGATCCTGATGCTGCGTGGCGTGGCCAGCGTGCTGGAGAAGCACCACCGCGTGCAACTGCTCGACGAGGCCATCGAGGCGGCCGTGAAGCTGTCGCACCGCTACATTCCCGCTCGCCAATTGCCCGACAAGGCCGTGAGCCTGCTCGACACGGCCTGCGCGCGCGTGGCCGTGTCGCAGCACGCGACGCCGCCCGAGGTGGAAGACTGCATGCGCCGCATCGAAGGGCTCACGGTCGAGCAGGAAATCATCGGCCGCGAAGAAGCCATCGGCATCGACGTGACCAAGCGCGCAGCACAGGTCACCGCGCTGCTGGCCGAATCGAAGGTGCAGCTCGATGCGCTGAATGCGCGCTGGCAGGAAGAAAAAGGGCTGGTCGACCGGCTGCTCGAACTTCGCAGCAAGCTGCGCGCGGGCAACAAGCCGGTGGATACGCCTGCTGCTGCCACCGATGCGGCATCAGCCGCGGCAGAGCCCGCGCACGACCGAGCCGCGCTGCTCGCCGAGCTGCACGAGCTGCAGGCCAAGATCCACGCGGTGCAGGGCGAGTCGCCGCTCATCCTGCCTTCGGTCGACGAGCAGGCCGTGGCCTCGGTGGTCGCCGACTGGACCGGCATTCCCGTCGGCCGCATGGTGAAGAACGAAGTGGAGGCGGTGCTCAAGCTCGCCGACACGCTCAACCAGCGCGTCATCGGCCAGAAGCACGGGCTGGAAATGATCGCGCGCCGCATCCAGACATCGCGCGCGCGGCTCGACAACCCGCAGAAGCCGATCGGCGTGTTCATGCTCTGCGGCACCTCCGGCGTGGGCAAGACCGAGACCGCGCTTGCGCTGGCCGAGGCGCTGTACGGCGGCGAGCAGAACATCATCACCATCAACATGAGCGAGTTCCAGGAGGCGCACACCGTCTCCACGCTCAAGGGCGCGCCTCCGGGCTACGTGGGCTATGGCGAAGGCGGCATCCTGACCGAGGCCGTGCGCCGCCGCCCTTACAGCGTGGTGCTGCTCGACGAAGTCGAGAAGGCCCACCCCGACGTGCATGAGATCTTCTTCCAGGTGTTCGACAAGGGCTGGATGGAAGACGGCGAGGGCCGCATGATCGATTTCAAGAACACGATCATCCTGCTGACCACCAACGCCGGCAGCGAACTGGTAATGAGCATGTGCCGCGACCCCGAGTTGCTGCCCGACTCCAACGCGTTGGCCGATGCGCTGAAGGCGCCGCTGATGAAGGTGTTCCCGCCCGCGCTGCTGGGCCGCATCGTCACCATTCCCTATTACCCGCTGTCGCCCGAGATGATGAAGAAGATCGTGCGGCTGCAGCTGGGGCGCATCAAGAAGCGCGTCGAGACCAACCACGGCGTGCCCTTCGAGTACAGCGAAGCGGTGGTCGAGCAGGTGGTCGCGCGGTGCCAGGACCCGGAGTCGGGTGGGCGCGTGATCGACGCGATCCTTACCAACACCGTGCTGCCTACGATTTCTGTCGAGTATCTGCAGCGTCTGGCCTCTGGTGGGGAGATCCGCCGTGTTGCGCTGGACGTGAAGGATGCGGACTTCACTTACGCGTTCGACTGAGATGTCGTCTTGCTCTTTTATTCGCTGCGCTGGTTCGGGGTGCGATCACGCCGATGGGGTGCCTTGCTCCGCGAATGTCCCCCGGCCTGCGGCCTCCTCCTTTATTTCGCTGCGCAAGGCACCCCATCGGCGTGATCGTTGTTCGCATCGGTGGTTGATCGGCCAGCACCACAGCCGCGTCCATGTGCGAATGGCACCGGGTGCTCCCCGCAGCGAAATAAAGGAGGAGCCGAAGGCGGGGGACATTCGCGGAGGGGAGTACCCGGTGTCATTCGCACGCACCCCGAATGTCTTCCTGACTGACTGACTGACACGCCACCACCATCAAGAGAAAAAAATGGCCGACCACGAGTTCCGCATAGAAAGCGATTCACCCGCGAAGGACGACCTGATGTTCTGGCGCATCGTCGGCCACGAGGCGCTTGCGCGTCCGTCGGCCTACGAGCTTACGGTGATCTCGCAGAACAAGGCCATCGAGGCCAAGGACATCCTCGGGCATGCCTTCGACGTGGTCATCGAGTTCCAGGACGCCGACGGCGGCACGCATGAGCGCCATTGCCAGGGCCATGCCGTGCGCTTCGTGCGCGCCGGCCACATGGGACGGCACTACGAATATCGCATCACCCTGCGCTCGTGGTTCTGGCTGCTCACCAAGCGCGCCAACTCCCGCATCCTGCAAGAAAAGAAAGTTCTCGAAGTGCTCGATGCCGTGTTCGAGGACAGCCCCATCAAGCGCTTCAAGAAAACCAAGGCCGACAACGTCGTAGGCACCCACAACCCGCGCCGCTACTGCGTGCAGCACCAGGAAAGCGACTACCAGTTTCTCTCGCGCCTGCTCGAGGACGAAGGCATCTACTACTGGTTCGACGCGCACGACGCCCCCGGAACCATGCACCTTTCGGACGCCAGCGACATGGCGCACGACAAGCTGCCCGCTGCCGACACCCTGCGCCACATGGCCACCAACGCCGCCGAGCCACGCTTCAACGAAATCTCGCGCTGGGTCAGCGGGCGCCAGTTCGACACCGGCAAGCATGCCTCGCGCGACAGCGACTTCAAGGCCATCAAGAAAAAGCTGGGCGCCGACATCGACGCCTCGGACGACCACGAGCTGGCCAACCTGGAGCTGTTCGAGTTTCCGGGCGGCTACTTCACCGGCGACGAAGCCGAGACCCGCGCCAAGCTGCGCGGCGACGAACTCAACGCGCGCCGCGACCGCCACTGGGCCGTGACGCCGTGGCCCGACGTCACCGCCGGGCGCGGCTTCAAGTACGAAGGCGACCCCGACGGCACGCGCAACGGCGACTACGTCATTGCTGCCTGCACCTTCGTCGCCAGCCACCGAGGCTACGAGGGCGTGAGCGCCAGCGCCGCGGCGCGGCCCGTGCACAACGCGCTGGCCGACGTGCTGCGCGACGACGCGGTGAACGCCGACACGCTGCCTGTGCTCGAAGAGCTCATCGCCGCCACGCCCGCGCTGGCCGCCGCGCAGACCGGCAACAGCATCTTCCTGCTCACCGTGATGCCGGCCGATCGCCTGTTCCGTGCGCCGCGCCTCACGCCGCGCGTGACCATGCCCGGCCCGCAGACCGCCATCGTCGTCGGCCCCAAGGGCGACGAGCTGCACGTGGACGACCACGGCCGCGTGAAGGTGCACTTTCACTGGGACCGCTACGACGAGAGCAACGAGAAGTCGACCTGCTGGGTGCGCGTGTCGCAGCCCTGGGGCGGCAAGGGCTGGGGCGGCTACTTCATTCCGCGCATCGGGCAGGAGGTGATCGTCGACTTTCTCAACGGCGACCCCGACCGGCCGATCATCGTCGGGCGCGTCTACAACGACGAGCAGCCCATTCCGTACAAGTCGCCCACGCAGAGCGGCTTCAAGACCCGCTCCACGCCCGGCGGCGGCCCTGCGAACTACAACGAGATCATGTTCGAGGACAAGAAGGGCGAGGAGAACATCAACATCCACGCCGAGCTCGACATGAGCCGCAGCGTGGAGCGCGACGACTCCACCACCGTCGACCGCGACCAGACCATCACCGTCAAGCGCGACCAGACCAGCCTGGTAGACCGCGACCGCAAGAGCACCGTCACGCGCAACGACACCAACATGGTGGTGGTCGACCAGAAGAACACCGTCAAGGGCAAGCAGAACAACCAGGTGGTTGGCACTCGCACCACCTTCGTCGACAGCGACGACAAGACCATGGTCACGGGCACCAGCCTGAGCGACGTGACAGGCGCGCGCACCGACACCTCGCGCGCCGGCGAAACCCGCAACGTCACCGGCAACCAGACCATCACCGTCAGCGGCAACGTCACCTACAAGGCCGCGAAGATGAGCTTCGAGGCCGCCCACATCGACTGGCTGGTGACGGGCTCCAACTCCAAGTACATCACCGTGCCCAGCGGCCCGCTGGGGCTGATGGCCGACAAGATCAAGCTGATAAGCAACACCAAGATCGAGATGATGGCGGTGGGCGACATCAACGCCACCTCCATCGGCTCGAACACCACGGTGCTGGGCTCCAACTCGAGCGGCTATATCGGCACCAACAGCGAAGCCAACATGGGCGTGACCCGCTCGACCTTCATCGGCATGAGCATCGAGAACGCGCTGGCGTTGGCCATGGCCAACGTGCTGGGCGTGAACATCGAGAACACGGCGGGCGTGAAGCTGACCAACTGCGCGGCGCCCGACATCGCGGCGGTGGCGATGGATGTCAAGCAATCGGCGCTGCACACCTTCACGCCGGGCGCCGGTGGCGCGGGCGCCGGGGCGGCCGCGGTGGCCGGCGGCCTGGCCGCCGTGGCAGGCGCCGCCTCGGCCTATGTCGACATCGGCGCCACGCTCAAGCAGTACGCCGATGCGGCCGAGGCCCTGGGCAAGGCCGCCGACGACGCGCATGCCGAAGGCCTGCACAGCCTGGAAGACCGGCTGCGGTCGCTGGCGGGCAAGGCCAGCAACCGGCGCTTCGACGCCATCCTCGGCCTGGTGCCGATCATGGGGCTGGGGTTGCCGATCGCGGAGGTCTTTACCAGTGACCCCAGCGGCACCGCCGATCTCGGCAAGGTCAACAACGCCGTCGAGCCCGACGGCTCGGCCCGGCCGCCCGCAGAGCGCGAGCCCGAAGACGACTAGCCGGGGCGCCGAATGCAAGTCCTCAAGCCCCAGGCGCTCGGCCTCTCGACGCGGCCCATCGAGTTCCGCAAGCGGTTCGGACTCAGCGTCAGCGCGTACCTGCACCTGCCGTTCGCGCAGGGCGAGCGCGGCACGCTGTGGGCCGAGCAGTCGATGTGGTCCTTTCTTGCGAAGGAAATGGCGCAGCCGCTGATCGACGAAGGCGTTGCCAAGCTCACGCCCGAGTTCCTGGTGCACGGCAAGGCCTTCGCGCCGACCGACCGGCCCGATGCCTGCGCGGTGCGCGCGCGCTTCGGCGCGTGCGAGAAGACGCTGCTCGTCTTCGGCGAGCGGCACTGGGAGGGCACGCGCGCCACCGCGCCGCAGCCCTTCGAGTCGCTGCCGCTCGACTGGGCTGCCGCATACGGCGGTGCCGACTTCGCGCAGAACCCGCAAGGACGGGGCCGGCAGGCACGCGACGGCGTCCTGTGGCTGCCGAACACCGAGTTGCCGCAAGACCGCCTGCTGAGGCCCGACCAGGCCATTGCGCCGGCCGGCTTCGGCGCGCTCGACCTGATGCATCCGCAGCGCGCGCAGTACCGCGGCACCTACGACGCCGACTACCTGAAGCTGCATGCGCCGGGCTTTGCGCCCGACACCGACTGGCGCTACTTCAACCTCGCGCCTCCCGACCAGTGGATGGCTGCGCCTCTCGCCGGCGACGAGCCCTTCGCCTTCGACAACATGCACCCGCAAAAGCCGCGCATCGAAGGCCGCCTGCCGGGCCTGCGCGCGCGCGTGTTCGTCGGCTACAGGATTGCCGGCAGCAGCGAGCCCAAAGTTCGGGAGGTGCCGCTGCGGCTGACCACCGTGTGGTTCTTCCCGCATGCGGAGCGCTGCATCGCGATCTTCCAGGGGCTGGCCGAGGTCGGTACCGACGACGGCTCCGACGTGGCCAGCCTGATGGGCGCGGTAGAGCGCACCGGCGAGCCGCGCAGCGACGCGCATTACCTTGAGGCCGCCGCGAAGCGCGCAGACCCGAAGATGGGCCCCGTCTACGCCATCATCGACAGCGACCTGCTGCCCGAAGGCATCAGCACGCTCGACCCCGACGTGGAAGCCGCCAAGGCGCCGTTCGGCATGGACGGCCTGCAGGGCGAGGCGCAGTATCGTCGCGCGGAGATGGATGTCGAGTTCGCGCGCGACAAGGCCGTGGAAATGGGCAAGGACCCCGACGCGCTCGGCATCAGGATGCCGCCGCGCGAGAAGGTGCCGGTGGGCGATGAGCTGCCCCCGTACCTCGAGAAGAAGATGAAGGAGGCCAACGCGCAGGGCTGGGCCGCCGTCGAAGACGCCTTGACCGTGCTCGAGAAGGCGCTGGAAGCGGCGGAGCAGAACCGCATCGACCTCGCCAAGGTGCAGCACCGCGGGCCGCCGCTCTACAACGCCGAGAGGCATCTGGCCGAGATGCAGGCGCAGGCGGCGGGCAGCACCCGCAAGGTCGACCTGACGCCGATGTTCCCCAAGCTCTGCGAACTCGAGGAAGTGCAGCGCAAGGGCTACCTGCAGTCCGCGCATGTGCAGCCGCCGGCCTTTGCGATGCCGGCCGATGCGGCAGCGGTATTGCGTGCGGAGATGACGTGCGCCATCGCGGCCGGCATCAAGCTGTTTTCGCGCGCCAACTTCACGGGCGCCGACTTTTCTGGCCTCGACCTGCGCGAGGTGAACTTCGAAGGCGCATGGCTGGAGAGCACCAACTTCAGCAATGCCAATCTCTCGGGCGCCACTTTCGCGGGGGCGGTGCTCGCGCATGCGAACCTCGAAGGCGCCATTGCCATCGGTGCCAGCTTTCGCGAGGCCAACCTTGGCAAGGCGCGGCTCGCGCGCGCCGTGTTCGACGGCTGCGATTTCTCGCAGGCCATGCTCATGCACTGCGCCTTCGGCGGCACGCAGATGCGGCGCGCCAACTTCACGAAGGCCCAGCTGCTCGAAACCACCTGGGGCGAGGCGGACTGGACGGGTGCATTGCTCGCGGGCCAGGTCTTTCACAGGCTCGACCTGAAGGGCATGCGCTGGCCCGAGGCCGACCTGTCGGCCTGCAACTTCATCGAATGCGACCTCACGGGCGTGGACATGCACGACGCCACGCTCGCAGCCGCCACCTTCGTCACCTGCAAGCTCGACGCCGCCCGGCTCATGGGCGCGAAGTGCGCCGGCGCCGTGGCCGTGAAGGGCACCAGCCTCGCCGATGCCGAGATGGGCCTGGCCGACCTGCGCAACTTCAACTTCGGCGCTTCGGACCTGCGCGGTGCGAAGCTGGTGCGTTCCGTGCTCGACGGCGCCAACCTCTGCGATGCGCGGCTCGACGGGGCCGACCTGCGGCTGGCCAGCGCCAAGGGCGCACTGATGCGCAAGGCCATCTGCACCGGAGCGCTGCTGTCGGGCGTGAACTTCAGCGACGCGGTGTTCCAGTCGGCCGACCTGCGCGGTGCCGACCTGCGGCGCAGCAACCTCTTCGGTGCCGACCTCAGCCGCGTGCGGCTCGACGGATCGACCAGCTTCGACGGCGCGTTGCTCCAGCGTGCGCGCACGTGGCCGAGGCTCACTCCTGAACAGCAGGCTGCAGCATGACACCGCAACTGCTCGCCATTGCCGTTGGCGTCGGGGAGACGCTGGAAGGTCTCGACCTGCGCAAGGGCCAGTTCGCGAAACTGCTGCTGGGCGGCGGCGTGTTCTCCAAGGTCAACTTCGCCGAAGCAGACCTGCGCGCAGCAGACCTGCGCGAGACCGTGTTCGACCAGTGCGACCTGCGCGGCGCTCTCGTCTCGGGCGCGAACCTTCGCAAGGCCGTGTTCAACCGCTGCCTGCTCGACCACGTCGATCTGCGCAAGGCCAACTTGCACGGCGCGGTGTTCACCGAATGCGACCTGACGCACGCGCAGCTGGCCGGCGCCGTGCTCACCATGGCCACCGTCGCGAAGTGCCGGCTCGACCACGCGGTGCTGCGCGGCGCGCAGCTCGACTCGGCGGTGTTCAGCCAGTCGGTGCTGCTGGACGTGTGCGCCGACGACACCAGCTGGCACTACACCGCGGTGAACGAGTGCGACCTGTCGCACCTCACGTGGACCGGCGCGCGCATGCTGCGCAACGTGTTCTTCAAGACCTCGCTGAAAGGCATGTCGTTCGCGGGGCTGGAGCTGGAGGGTTGCCAGTTCTCGTCCACCGATCTGGGTGGCGCGGACTTCAGCGGCATCGTGCTGCGGCAGTGCAACTTCCAGGGCGCGCGGCTCGATGGAGCGAAGTTCGCGAAGGCGGTGGCGCCCTCGTCGATCTTCTGCGAGGCGGGCGGCACGGGGTGCGACTTCTCCGGCGCGAAGCTGAGGCAGGCGCTGTTCACCGGGGCCGTTCTGCCGCAGGCCAACTTCTCGGGCTGCGACCTGTACCAGACGCACTTCGCGGGCGCGAAGCTGCGCGGCGCCAACTTCACGGGCGCTGAACTCACCTATGCCGATTTCCGCCATGCCGACCTGGGCACCGCCGACCTGCGCCACGCCACGCTGATGCGCACCGTGCTGCATGGCGCCAATACGGAAGACGCGCAGATGACCGACCGCGCACGCGCCATCGAGAGCGACCCGGAGCTGGAGAAATCCGAGCGCTGGCAGCCGCTGGTCGCATGACGCCACATCGCAGCCACACCACATCGAAGCCAAGCAACGGAGGAAAAACACCATGAAGACAAGCAGCCTGAAACCAGCGCCCGCCCAGGCCATCACCGGCCAGTGGTGCGTCGGCGTGCTCGGCCTCGACGAGGTCGGGGCGCTCGTCGTCGACAGTGGCGGCCTGCGGCTTCGCACGCGGCGCGCGGCGAGCTGCCTGCTCGAACCTGCCGCTGGCGACAGCGTTGCCTGCCTGCGCATTGCGCCCGACGAGGTCTGGGTCATGGCCGTGCTGCAGCGCGAGGAAGGCACTGCCAACGTCGTCAGCTGCGAAGGCAACAACATGCGCATTGCCGTGGAGGGCGGCCGGCTCGAACTCGCGGCCGAAGAGCTCGACGTGGCCACCCAGCGCACGCGCCTGGCCGCCGACACCGCAGACGTCGTCGGCCGCCAGCTCACCGTGGTGGGCACTGGCATCAAGCTGGTCGGCTCGGTGCTGTCCTCGGTGATGGACCGCGTGCAGCATTTCAGCAAGCACTACCTGCGCACCACCGACGGCATCGACCGCGTGGCGGCCACGCATCTGGAGTGCGAGGCGAAGCAACTGCTGCGGCTCGAAGGCGAGCACACGCTGGTGAACGGCCGCGAGCTCATCAAGGCGCGCGGCGCGCAGATCCACTTCGGCTGAAGCGAAAAGGGAGAACAGGAAATGTTCGCCAACTGCCAGCTGATGGGCACCGACATGGGCTTTCCCGATGTCTGCATCACGCCCGCTGCGCCGTCGCCCATTCCGGTGCCATATCCGAACATCGCGATGGGGCCGATGGCGATTCCGAACTGCCCCACGATCCTCATCATGGGCGGGCCGGCGCACAACCTCGGCACCACCATTCCCATGACCAACGGCGACAACCCGGGCGTGATGCTGGGCGTGGCCTCGGGCACGGTGATGGGGCCGAGCCGCCATCTCACCGGCGCCTTCACGGTGCTATGGATGGGCATGCCCGCGTCTCGGCTTACCAGCACGTCGCTGCAGAACAGCACCAATTGCCCCGGTGTGCGCACGGTGCCGAGCCAGCCGCTGGTGCTGTTGCTGGCGCCGTAGGCGGAGGTAGCTGCGCGGCCGCACGGCGGTGCGGCTCGCGAGGGAGGGGAACGCAAAAAAAAGGGACGGGAAGCATGGCCGATCACAAGTTCAGCATCCAGGGCGATTCGCCCGTAGTCGACAAGCTCATGTTCTGGCGCATCGTGGGCCACGAGGTGCTGGCGCGCCCCTCGGCCTACGAACTCACGGTGTTGACTGACAACGAGAGCATCGATGCCGCGGACGTGCTGGGCCGCTCCTTCGACGTCGTGATCGAGTTCGCCGATGCCGACGGCGACACCCACAAGCGGCACTGCCAGGGGCATGCCGTGCGCTTCACGCGCGTGGCACAGAGCGGGCGCTTCCTCGAATACCGCATCAGCCTGCGCTCGTGGTTCTGGCTGCTGAGCAAGCGCGTCAACGCACGCATCCTGCAGAACAAGCCGGTGCTGGGCGTGATCGATGCCGTGCTCGACGACAGCCCCATCGGCAGCCTCAAGAAGCTCAAGGCGGGCGGCGTGGTCGGCCCCCATGAGCCCCACGTGTACTGCGTGCAATACCGGGAGAGCGACTACCAGTTTCTTTCGCGCCTTCTGGAAGAAGAGGGCATCTACTACTGGTTCGACGCGCACGACGCGCCCGGCACCCTGTACCTGTCGGACAGCAGCACGCTGGCACACGAGAAACTGCCCGTTGCCGATACGCTGAACCATGCAGAGCGCGGTGCGTCGGAAGGGCGCTTCAACGAGATCACGCGCTGGATAAGTTCGCGCCAATTCGAATCGGGCAAGTTCGCGTCGCGCGATCGCGACTTCAAGGTCATCAGCAAGCAGCTGCGCGCCGACAAGGGCGATCCCGACACGCACGAGCTGTCGGACCTGGAAGTGTTCGAGTTCCCGGGCGGCTATCAGTCGGGCGACGACACCGACAACCTCGCGCAGCTGCGGCTCGACGAGCTGATCGGCCGGCGGCAGCGCCATTGGGCATTGACCAGCTGGCCCGACGTGACAGCCGGGCGCAGCTTCGCGTTCAAGGGCGATCCCGACGGCAAGCGCGACGGTGACTACCTGATCGCGGCCTGCACCTTCGTCGCGAGCCATCCCGGCTACGAGGGCGCGAACTTTCCCGAGAGTCGGCGTTCGATCGACGTCGTGCTGCACGACGCGCTGGCCGACGACCCCGTCAACACCGGGCTGGGCGAACTGGTGGGCGACCTGATCGCCGAGACGCCGGCGCTGAGCACCGGCCAGCGCGCGAGCAGCAGTTTTTTGCTCACGGTGATTCCGCTGAACACGCCCTGGCGCCCGCCCCGCCTGACGCCGCGCGTCACCATGCCCGGCCCGCAGAGCGCCATCGTCACGGGCCGCAGCGGTGAGCAGATCTGGACCGAGGAGCACGGCCGCGTGAAGGTGCAGTTCCACTGGGACCGCTACGGCAAGAACGACGAGAACAGCTCATGCTGGGTGCGCGTGTCGCACCCCTGGGCCGGCAAGAGCTGGGGCGCGATCAGCATCCCGCGCATCGGCCAGGAAGTGATCGTCGATTTTCTGGATGGCGACCCCGACCAGCCCATCATCGTCGGCCGCTTCTACAACGGCGAATCGATGGCGCCCTTCGGCCTGCCGGCCGGCGCCGTGGTGAGCGGCATCAAGTCGAACACGCACAAGGGCAAGGGCTACAACGAACTGTCGATGGACGACACCGCCGGCAAGGAGAAGGTGACCATCCACGGCCAGTACGACATGAACACCACGGTCGAGAACAACCAGACGACCACAGTGCACAACAGCCGCACCGACACCATCGACGTGGACGACTCGGAGAGCGTGGGCAACAACCAGAAGCAGCACGTGGGCGTCGACCAGACCGTGTCGATAGGCTCCAACCGCAGCGAGACGGTGGGCGGCACCGAGACCATCGTCATCACCGGCCATCGCACGGAGACCGTGAACGGTGGCGAGACCGTGACCGTCAACGGCGGGCGCAGTCATACCGTGAATGGCATGCAGACCACCACCATTTCTGTGGCCGAGGCGCACACCGTGGGCGCGGGCCGCATGCACAGCGTTGGCGCGGGCGAGGCCATCAACGTGGGCGGCGTGCAGGCCGTGAGCGTTGGCGGCGCGCAGATGGTCAGTGTGGGCGGCGTGCAAAAGGTGAGCGTGGGCGCGCTGCAGTCGATCTCCGTGGGCGGTCCGCACAAGCTGTCGGCAGCGGTGATCTCGGAGACATCGAAGGGGCCGATCAAGATCAAGGCGGGCGCGATCTGCATGGTCGAGGCGCCCACCATCATGCTCAAGGCGGGCGGCAGCAAGATCGTCATGAACGCCAGCGGCATCACCATCAAGGGCGCCAAGATCACCATCAAGGCCGACGGCAGCGCGTCGTTCAAGGCTGGCGGCTCGATCAAGATCAAGGGCTCCAACCTGGGGGAGGACTGAGCCGTGGAAGACCACACCGATCTCCAGAGCGCGCGCAGCGTGCTGCACAGCGTGGCGGCCTGGTCGAAGCTGTCGGGCCAGGGCGTGGCGGTGGCCGCCTTTGCCGGCTTCGATGCCGAGGGGCGCTTCCTGGTCACGCTGGGCGATGGCATGACGCCGGTGCAGGCGCTCTCGACAGTGGGCCTGGCGCCTGGTGATGCAGGCGCGGCGATCGTCGTGGCCTTCGAGCAGGGCGAGGTGCGGCACCCGGTCATCGTCGGACGTGTGCAGCCGCTGCGCACCGAAGCGCCACCGGCACTCGATGCGCGCGTGGATGGCGAGCGCGTCGTGCTGCAGGGGCGCGAGCGCATCGAGCTGCGCTGCGGCGAGGCCAGCATCGTCCTCACGCGTGCGGGCAAAGTGTTGATCAACGGCAACTACGTGCTCACGCGCTCGCGCGGTGCGAACCGCGTCAAGGGTGCCTACGTGGGCATCAACTGACGAACGAGGCACACCCCATGTGGCAGCTCGAAAACCGCACACCCTATGCCGCCGAACGCACCTGGGTGCGCGACCGCGACGGAGCGGAGATCTGGCTCGTGGCGGTGAAGTGCAGCTTCGATATTTCGCCCGATGGCGAGACGAGCGTTGCCCCCGAACAACCACCCGTCGCGCAGGCGCCCGTCTTCGTCGACGAGGCCGCGCCGCAGCCCAGCCTGCTCTACGAGATGGACCTGGTTCGCACCAAGCTGACGACCGACGTGCTGTTGATCGGCAATGCGCATGCGCCCGGTGGAGTGCCCGTGACGCAGCTCGATGTGGGCCTGCGCGTCGGCCCGATTGCCAAGCGGCTGCGCGTGACCGGCGACCGCGTGTGGCTCGGCGGCGCGCCATCGGAGCCCGAGCCTTTCAGCACCATGCCGCTGGTGTGGGAGCGCGCATACGGCGGTGTCGATCCGTGGACGCGCGATGCGCCGTTGCCGCAGTTCGACGTGCGCAATCCGGTGGGCACGGGCTTTGTGATGGAGGCTGCGCATGCGGAAGGTGTGCGACTGCCGAATATCGAGTATCCGGATCAATGGGTGCGGGCGTGGAGCGACCGGCCGGAGCCTGCGGGCTTCGGGCCGCTGTGCAATCACTGGCAGCCGCGCGCGAGGTTTGCGGGGACGTATGACGAGGTATGGCGGAAAGGGCGACAGCCGTTGTTGCCGGTGGACTTTGACGACAGGCATTACCAGTGCGCGGCGGGGGATCAGCAGGCGCCACAGTTTTTGCGCGGAGGCGAACCAGTGGCGTTGATTAACGTGTGGCCGCATGGAGAAGTGCTGTGCTTCGAGTTGCCGAGGGTGATTTTGGGCCTCGAGAGCTTTTTCAGCGATGGCAGACGGCGGCTGCACGAGCGAGCGAAGTTGCATACCGTGATCGTCGAGCCCGACCTGTCCCGTGTCTCACTCGTATGGCAAAGCGCGTTGCCATGCCATGCCTCGGTCAACAAGTTGCAGAAAACGCGCATTGTCGAAAAAAGACTCGTGCGGCTCGGTGCGGTTGCGCGGGAGGAGGTGGCCTAGGATGCGCATTCCAGCTAAATTGCGGCCCGCAACGCGACGTACGGCGGAGTCACCGGGATGAGCTGCGCCGACCCACCGCTGTACCTTTCAGCCCTCGGCGCGAGCACCCCCGTCGGGCGCAACGTGTGGACGAGCGCCGCCGCTGCACGTGCCGGCGTTTGCGGCTTTTGTGAGCATCCGTACATGGTGGATACGGCAGGCGAACCGATGCGCATTGCGCGTGCTCCCTGGATCGATATCGAGGTCGAAGGGGTGGAGCGCTACGCCGAACTTTTGCTGCCCGCGATCGACGAGGCCATGGCTGCGTGGCATGGCGCGCCCGCGCACATCGGCCTCGCGTTGGCGTTACCGCCTCAGCGGCCCGGTCGACCGGCGTCGCTGGCCGGCGATCTGTTGGCACGCATTGAGCACCGGCACCCGGGCCGCTTCGGGCGCGCGCTGGCGTTCGAGAACGGCCACGCTGGCGGACATCTCGCGCTCGACGCGGCCGTTAGGAGTTGTGCTGCCGGGTCGATCGAGGCGTGCATGGTTTGCGCCGTCGACTCCTATCTCGATCCCGAAACGCTGGACTGGATCGAGGCATGCGATCAGCTGCACGGCGGCGGACCACTGAACAACGCATGGGGCTTCGTTCCGGGTGAGGCGGCAGGTGTGGCATTGGTCGGCGGTGCTGATTTTGTGCAGCGTCACGGCCTCGCCCCGATGGCGGCCATCGATGCCGTTGGCATCGGCCACGAAAACAAGGTGCCCGGCAGCGATGAGCCGATCACGGGTGAAGGGTTATCGCAGGCCTTCAGGGCGGCTCTGGCCGAGCTTGCGAACGGAGCGTGCATCGATAACGTGGTGTGCGACATGAATGGCGAGGCTTGGCGCGCCGATGAATACGGATTCGCCGTGCTGCGCGGCGGCGACCGTTTTCGAGCTGCCACTGCCTTTATCGCACCGGCCGATTGCTGGGGCGACGTGGGCGCGGCGGGCCTGCCGCTGCACATGGCACTGGCAGCCATCGGTCACCTCAAGCGCTATGACAAAGGGCCGCTGTCGATGGTGTGGGGAAGCTCGGCGTCAGGCGAGCGCGGCGCGGTACTGCTGCGCGCGGGATCTTGGCGCGTGGCCGGAAGCGAAGGCTGAGCCATGCCAGTCACCATCCAGGTCAATGGAACGACGCTGTCGCTGGTGCACAAGTTCAGCACTGGCCTTACGACCGCAACCATCCCCGACGTGTGCAAAACCCCGAGCCCGGGTGGCCCCGTCCCAGTGCCGTACCCCAACATCGCGAACTCGATCACGCTCTCGGATGGCACCAGCACTGTCAAGGGCGACAAGGCGATGGCCGCCAACAAGGGCTCGAAGTTCGCACTGTCCAACGGCGACAATGCGGGCGTGGCGGGCGGCGTGAAGTCGAGCACCTTCATGAAGGAGGCGACTTGGATCCTCTACTCCTTCGACGTGAAGATGGACGGCAAGAGCGCTTGCCGCTTGAGCGACAAGATGTTCCACAACGCCGAGAACGCGGCCAACCTGTCGGGCTGCGTGAATCCACCCATTGCTGTGCCGGACTTCGAGGAAATTCTCAAAGACTGCATGAACAAGGCCTCTGACGATTGGGAGAACGACAACGGTCCGACGGACTACAAGAAGTTCTGCGCCTCGTCCAGCCGACGGCAGGCGCGAGGCGAAAAGATCGGACAGGACGCTTCGGATTGCGTGGCCAGTGCGATGGCGGCGCAGGGTCGCTCTAACGAGGTGGCTCTCGATCAGTCATTCCGCAACGTGCGCGGCGGGGGACCGGGTGCCATCCAGGCGGTCGGCGCTCCCGGGCAAGTGGTGGCCAACACGGTGCGACCTGACGTGGTGTTGCATGCGCCTGGCCCGCTGTCAGCGGTCAGCGCGGCTCGGGCCGTCTACGACTTCAAGGCACCTTGCCCACCCGGGTCCAACAGCCCGAGCTGGTCGGGCAATCAGGGGGCCGACTACCTAGCCACCTTTCGCGTGGTCGCGAAACTGGTGTCACCATACAACGCGCTGATCGCGGGCAGCGCAAGCACTGCGTTGCGTGTGGCGGCGCAATTGCTGAACATCCGGCTGCCCTTCCGCTAAGGCCATGAAGCCATGACAGCTTACGAACACATCGCTATTGACCTGACCGACGGCAACGCCAACGTGCTGCTGCGCAGCGGCATCGTGGCAATCTTCTTCCTCGAAGATGCGCATGCGGCCCATGCCGGTCTAGTGAAGTTGGCCATGCAGGGCTTTGCGACGCGTTTCATGACCGTCGGCCCGATCTACTATCCGGACGACGATGTCTTTGGCGAGGTTGACATTGAAGAAGTTGCGGCTCTGCTCGAGGCGCACGTCGTGCATCCCGCGCAGCCTCCCAAGTTTGCGCTGCTCGACAGTGCGATACACGCGCCGCGCTTCTCGGCCGCGTACTGCGGCATGGATCGCGAACATCTTGCGGAACTCGACTGGCCTCAGGCGGTGTGCGGGCTGCGTTTCACGTTTTCGCTCGAAGCCATGGACGAGAACGGCCTGTCTGACATTTGCGACTTCGCAGCCCAGTGCGCACGCGCATTGCCTATCACTAGTGGCTACGTGGCGCCGGCTTTCATCTGGCGCGAAGGCATCGATGAGGACGTGGCGATGAAGGCCGTCGCCCGGCTGTGTCGACGCTATCGCTGCATGGACATCCCGGCGCTACTGGTCGATTGCTTTGAAACCGGCACCGGTGTGAAGGGTGTGTATTGGTGCAATTTTCTGGGGCCGAAGGCGATCGCGCTTGCAGGCGGCGAGGCGCGGCTGGTCACGGCCCTGGCTGACACTGATGTGCGCGTGGAGCGCATCGGTGACGAGCGACTGCAGGTGACGCTCGGTTCGCTGCCGATCTTCGGCGACGTGAATCGCCGCCAGGATCTGAGCCTGTACCAGTGGGTCTTCGGCCTGCTAGAGGCCGGGCTCCACCCGCGAACCGTGCCATACATGGATTTCGACGAAGAGTCCATGCAAGCGTGGATAGGTCGTTTTGCCGGGGGCGCGTCGTGAATACTGTGGCGAACACGACGTTGGAGCACGTATTGGAGGAACACGCCGACGAAGCCTCCTTCCTCTGGCTCCAACGCGCCAGCGCAGTCCACGCCCCCAACTACTCGCCCCAGCAGTTCGCCGACCTCGACGAGCGCCTCGCCGCCCACATCGACGGCCTGCGCGTTGCCGGCGATGAAGGCTGGCAGCATGCACTGGCGATCACCGACAACGAAGGCCCCGAAGACTTCTTCGTCGCCGCCGTGCTCGCCGTCGAGGCGGCAGATGGCCGCTTCGATGATCTGGTCGAGCGCGCCAAGGACCTGCCCGAGGTCGTGCCCGGCCTGATCTCCGCGCTGGGCTGGGTCGAGCCGAAGTATCTTGGCGGCCGTGTCAGGGCCTTGCTCGAGGACGCCTCGCCATTGCGGCAGAAGCTCGGCGTGGCAGCCTGCGCGCTGCATCGGCGCGACGTGGGCCCGCTGCTCGGGCAGCTGCTTGCGGGCGCTCCAGACAGCGTCCGCATCCGCGCGCTGCGTGCAGCCGGCGAACTGGGCCATGCCGACCTGTTGCCGCAGGCCCAATCGCTGCTCGGCGAGGCCAAGCCCGAGCTGCGCTTCTGGGCCGCGTGGGCGGCGGTGCTGCTCGGCGACCGGGCGCAGGCGCTGGACGTGCTTGCGGCCTTTGCGCTGAAGAGCGGGCCGCGCCAGCCGCGCGCGTTCCAGCTCGCGTTGCAGGCGATGGAGCTGGCACCGGGCCACGCGCTGCTGCTCGACAGCGCCGCGCTGCCCGAGGCGCAGCGCCTGCGCATCATCGGCTCGGGCTTCATTGGCGACGCGCGCTATGTGCCGTGGCTCATCGAGCAGATGGCGCAGCCGGCCACGGCACGCATCGCGGCCGAGGCCTTCGTCACCATCACGGGCGTGGACTTCAACCTCGCGCAGATGGAAGTTCCGCCGCCCGACGGCTTCGAGGATGGGCCGACCGACGACCCCGACGACGACAACGTCGAGCTGCCCGAGGACATCGCCTTGCCCTGGCCCGACATCGACAAGATCCGTGCGTGGTGGCAGCAGAACGGTGCACGCTTTGCCCCTGGTGTGCGGCTCTTCATGGGGCAGCCGGTCTCGCCCGACAGCTGTACGGGTGTGCTGCGTGAGGGCTTCCAGCGTCAGCGCGTGGCAGCGGCGCTGCATCTGGCGCTGCTCGACGCGCGCGCACCGCTGTTCGCAACCAGCGCGCCGGCATGGCGGCAGCAGCGCTGGCTTGGCGATGGCATACCTCTTTAGGCGAGATTGCCAACATGCCCCACGGAATGAATACTCCTTGCGAGTTTGTTCGGGCGCATTCAGGCACAGAGCCTTCGGGGGCCGATTCATGATCCATATCGCTGTCATCACCCGGCAAGGCGCTCCGGCGGGGCAGGCCATTGCCGCGGACTTCGGACCCAATGGCGGGACCATCGGCCGGGCCGACACCAACACGCTGGTGCTGGACGACCCGGACCGCACGGTCTCGCGCGTGCATGCGCAGGTGCTGTGCCGTGACGGGCAGTACTTCGTCATCGATCGGGGCAGTAACCCGATGCAGTGCAACGGCGTGTCGCTGGGCTCGGGCAAGGAGGCCGCGCTGACCGATGGCGCGCGGCTGGTGGTGGGCAGCTTCGAGCTCACGGTGCGCGTGACGGCCGCCGCGCCGCCGTCGCTGGCCATCCCGAACACGGTGCTTGGAGGGGCTGCCATGGCCGCGCCATCCGCACCTTCGAGCGACGACCCCTTTGCCGACCTGCTGGCGGGCCTCGCGCCGCCGGCCGCACCAGCGGCAGCGCCCGCCCCAACCCCTGCCACGGCACTGCCTGATTCGCTGCTGTTCCCCGACCCGATGGAAAGCGGCTCGCGCAACGTGCAAGCCGCGCAGATCGATCCTTTCGCGAACCTGCTGGGGCCCACGCCGTCGTCGACGCCGGCGGCCGGTCTTGGCGCGCTCGACGATTTCTCCGACCTCGGCGCGCCGCCCGCGCACGGCAAGGCCGCGGGCATCGACGAGCTGTTCGGCGGCATGGGCAATAGTGGCGGCGGCATCGGCGGCGATCCGCTTGCGCTGTCGCCGCTGGCCGATCCGCTGCTGCAGCCCAATACCGCTTCCGAAGCCGATCCGCTGGCCGCGCTGCAGCACGCGGCGCCGCGTACGCCCACGCCGCGCTCCGACCACCTGCCGATCGACCAGTTCGGCTTCACGCCGCCGAAGGCCATCGAGCCGCCACCACCGCCGCCACCGTCTGCACCGCCTCCAGTGGCTGCGCCGGTGCCCGTGCAACCGCTGGCGCAGTTCGACGACATCACCGGCCAGCCGATACGCATCAGCGGGCCCGAGAGTTCCGGCAGGCCCGCCGAGTCGCTGCCGCCGCCCATCGACATCGCGCCTGCGCCACCAGCCAGGCGCACCGCGGCAACGCCTCCGCCAGAGCGCATCGCCACCGATGACGAGCTGCTCGCCGCCTTCCTGCGCGGCCTGGCCAGCACGCACCAGCCGCCCGAGATGCTCACGCCGGGCCTGATGGAGCGCATCGGCTCGATGCTGCGCAGCGCCACCGAGGGCACGCTGCAGCTGCTGCTCACGCGCCAGGAGTTCAAGCGCGAGGTGCGCGCCGAGGTCACGATGATCGCGGCGCAGGCCAACAACCCGCTGAAGTTCTCGCCCACGGTCGAGGTGGCGTTGGCCCATCTGCTGGGGCCCGGCGTGCGTGGCTTCATGCCGCCCGAGGCCGCGATGCGCGATGCCTTCAACGACCTGCGCGCGCATCAATTCGGCGTGATGGTGGGCATGCGCGCGGCGCTGGCCCATGTCATCGGGCGCTTCGAGCCGGCGGAGCTGGAGAAGAAGATCAGCGCGAAGTCGGCGCTCGACGCGCTCTTCAGCGCCAACCGCAAGGCCAAGCTCTGGGACCAGTTCGTGTCGCTCTATGGCGGCATCGCGAGCGAGGCGGAGGACGACTTCCACAGCCTCTTCGGCAAGGCCTTCCTCGAGGCTTACGAAGAGCAGATGGCACGCCTGAAGTCCGACGCCTGAAAAGAATCAAAACAACCCCAGCACCCGCGAGGCACCCCGCTTGGAAATCGAAATCGTCACGCTCTCCCGGCAGGGAGGCCGCACCTACAACGAGGACGTGCACGGCCATTGGCACGACGAGCGCTATGTCGCCTGCCTGGTGGCCGACGGCGCGGGCGGCCACGGCGGGGGCGACGTGGCGGCGGCCACTGCGCGCGGCAGCATGCTCGGCGGCTTCTCGGCCGCGCCAGGGCTCGACGAGGCCACGCTGCGCCGGCTGGTGGAGCAGGCCAACCTCGACGTGGTGGCGCGCCAGGCCGAGGGCGGCAAGCTCGCGGGCATGCGCTCGACCATCGTGTTCGCGGCCATCGACCTCGAAAGCCAGGCTCTGGCGTGGGTGCACAGCGGCGACAGCCGGGCCTACCTGTTCCGCGGCGGCGCCATCGTGGCGCGCACCACCGATCACAGCCTGGTGCAGCAGATGGTGGCTGGCGGCATGCTCGACGAAGAGGGCGCGCGGCTGCATCCGCAGCGCAACATGCTGCTGTCGGCGCTGGGCTCGGTCGAGGAGGCGCCCGACATCGCGGTGTCGGACCGCATGCGCCTCTTGCCCGGCGACGTGCTGCTGCTGTGCAGCGACGGCGTGTGGGAGCCGCTGGGCGACGAGTGCCTGATAGACACGCTGCATGCCTCCCGCACACCCAGCCAGTGGACCGAGCTGATCGACGCGCAGGTCAAGGCGAATGCCAAGCCGGGGTACGACAACTACACGGCGCTCACGCTGTGGGTGATCGAGGACGACGAGGACGACGCGACGCGGCTCATGCCCGAAATCGCCGCCTCGACTGACACGACGAACCCTTGAGCGCTTCCGCTCGAGCGAAGGCGGCGCAGCCAGCCCCAAAAGAAAAACGCCCGTCCATCGGACGGGCGCCAGGCTGGCGGTCGCTGGGGCCGTTCAGCTGTACTTCTTGGCCGTCTTCTTGACCTTCTTCAACGCGCTGCGCAGCAACAGGGGCATGTCTTCCCGGTTCGGCAGGTTGGTGTAGTTGTCGATGCCCTGCTCCTTGCAGCAGTTGGCACAGGCGTTGTTGAGCAGGTCGAGCGCGTAGCGTGTCTTGCTGATCGTGCTGGACGCACCGGGCTCCCGGAACGGATCGAAGATGCCGTCCGGCAGGACCTTGTATCCGAGCGCTATCACCTGCGTCTGGAAGTGCGTGATGTGCTTCTGCGTGATCTGCCCGTAGTAGCCGTCCACGACGATCACCTCTGTCTGGCCGGGAGGTGGGTTCAGATCGTGGTTGAAGCCGAGCAGCTCGTAGTAGAAGATCTTGAACAGCGCCTGCACGAGCATCACGTCTTCACGTGTGTTGGAGCCGATCCGGCCGACCGACCAGTCGGTGTTGTAGGTCGTGAGCAGCGCGCCGCTGCTGCCGATGGTTGGGGTGCTGAATGCCATTGCATTGCTCCGGTGCGGTGAGGACGCATGGAAACCGCACCGGGCACTGGCGCGCCCGATGCCGTGCCCGGCGGTCCGTCGCCCGTCAGCGGGTCTCGGTGGTTGCCACGTTCCAGCCGAACTTGACTTCGCCGCCGCCGGCGCCCTTGTCGTCCTGGGCCTTGTAGGCGAACTCGATGTCCTTGAACGAGCACATCACCTGTTCGTACACGTCGCCGCCCTGCGCGCCGCCGGGGCTCACGGCAGAGATGAAGACTTCCTTCATCGTGACCTTCAGGTACTCCTGCTGGCCTTCGCCGGCCTTGCGGCAGGTCAGGACCATGTCCTTGAAGTGCTTGCCGCTCACGCAGTTCTTGGCCAGCACCGGGGAGGCCTTGTCGTAGGTGTGCGTGAAGTGGAATTCACCGGGCGTGGCCTTGCCCTTGCCCGAGCCGCCGCCAGAGCCTGCGCCCGACGAGTTGGCCACGTTCCAGGACCACGACGAAATCTCGATCTCGTCCTTGTGGTCCTTGTGGGAAGACTCGCCCTTGACGCCGTCGAGCTTGATGTGAAAGTCAGATGACATGTTCCTACTCCTTGGAACCCGATTGCGTTCGGGCGGTTGATGATCGAAACGAGAAAAATGGCTGCCGGCGGTGGGAGGTAAGTTCCGATGCCCGGCAGCTACTCATAGAACGAAACGGAACCGGGAATTCAAGAAGAATCCCCAGATTTTTTTCAGCCGGCACCCTTGGCCGTCGGCAGCTTGGACACCAGGCGCAAAGAAACCGTGAGGCCTTCGAGCTGGTAGTGCGGGCGCAGGAAGAACTTGGACGTGTAGTAGCCCGGGTTGCCTTCCACTTCCTCGACGACCACTTCGGCGGCCGCCAGGGGCTTCTGCGACTTGGTGATTTCCGACGAGTTGGCCGGGTCGCCGTCCACGTAATTCATGATCCATTTGTTCAGCCAGCGCTGCATGTCCTCGCGCTCCTTGAAGCTGCCGACCTTGTCGCGCACGATGCACTTGAGGTAGTGCGCAAAGCGGTTGCAGGCAAAGAGGTAGGGCAGGCGCGCCGCCAGGTTGGCGTTGGCCGTGGCGTCCGGGTCGTCGTACTCGGCCGGCTTGTTGAGCGACTGGGCGCCGATGAAAGCGGCAAAGTCGGAGTTCTTGCGGTGGATCATCGACAGCAGGCCGGCCTTCGAGAGCTCGGCCTCGCGCCGGTCGCTGATGGCGATCTCGGTCGGGCATTTCTGGTCCACGCCGCCGTCGTCGCTCGGGAAGGTGTGCAGCGGCAGGTTCTCCACCGCGCCGCCCGACTCGATGCCGCGGATGCGCGAACCCCAGCCGTACAGCTTGTACGAACGGTTGATGTTGGTCGCCATCGCGTAGGCCGCATTGGCCCAGGCGTACTTGCTGTGGTCGGCGCCGGCGGTGTCTTCCTCGAAATCGAACTCTTCCACCGGGTTGGTGTTGGCACCGTAGGGCGTGCGCGCCAGGAAGCGCGGCATGCACATGCCGAGGTACTTGGAGTCGTCCGACTCGCGCAGGCTGCGCCAGCCGGCGTACTCGGGCGTGAGGAAGATCTTGGTCAGGTCGCGCGGGTTGGCGAGCTCCTGCCACGACTCCATCTGCATCAGGTTGGGGCTGGCGCCGGTGATGAAGGGGGCATGCGCCGACGCGGCGATCTTGGCCATTTCGCCGAGCAGTTCCACGTCGGGCGGGCTCTGGTCGAAGTGGTAGTCGCCCACCAGCGCGCCGAAGGGCTCGCCGCCGAACTGGCCGTACTCCTGCTCGTAGATCTTCTTGAACATCGGGCTCTGGTCCCAGGCCGCGCCCTTGAACTTCTTCAGGCTCTTGGCCAGATCCGTCTTGGAGATGTCCATCACGCGGATCTTCAGGTTCTCGTCGGTCTCGGTGTTGTTCACCATGTAGTGCAGGCCGCGCCACGCACTCTCGAGCTTCTGGTATTCGGGGTGGTGGATGATCTTGTTCACCTGGTCGGTGAGCTTGGCGTCGATCGCGGCGATCATGGCCTGGATCGACTTGGTCACGTCCTTGCCGATGACGGTGCTGTTGGCCAGCGCCTGCTGCGCCAGCGTGAGCACCGCGGCTTCGACGGCGCTCTTGGCTTCGTCGCTGCGCGGCTTGAATTCCTTTTGCAGCAGCGACGAAAAGTCGCTGCCCGCGTACGCGACATCTTTCAGCGCGCTCTGTTCGAGTGCTTCGGTGGCCATGGTGGTTTACTCCTCGTGATCCTGTGTGGCGGTCGGATGGGTGTCGTCGTCAGGCGGCGGGTGTGCCGCCGGCGTCTTCGGGCTTCTTGCTCGCGGCCAGCGTCTGCAGCAGGGCCGGGTCTTCGAGCACCTTGGCCAGCAGGTCTTCGGCGCCGCCCTTGCCGTCCATGTAGGTGACGAGGTTCGACAGCTGCGTGCGCGCTTCGAGCAGCTTGTTCAGCGCACCCACCTTGCGCGCCACGGCGGCTGGCGAAAAGTCTTCCATGTTCTCGAAGGTGAGCTCCACCTTCAGGTCGCCCTCGCCGGTGAGCGAGTTCTCTACCGCGAAGGCCGCGCGCGGCTTCATGGCCTTCATGCGCGAGTCGAAGTTGTCGACGTCGATCTCCAGGAACTTGCGATCGGCCACCGGCGCGAGCGGGTCTGCCGGCTTGCCCGAGAGGTCTGCCAGCACGCCCATCACGAAGGGCAGCTGCACCTTTTTCTCTGCCCCGTAGAGCTCCACGTCGTATTCGATCTGGACCCGGGGCGCCCGGTTGCGGGCGATGAATTTCTGACTGCTCTTGGCCATGGAGATGCTCCTTGCGGGTGTGAATGGGGGCGGGTGTGGGGTGGTGCTGGCTTACTCGGACGGGCGGCGGCCCGTGACCGTTTCGATGGTGTCCATTGCGTTCGGCGCGAGGTTGGCCATGATTTCGAGAAAGCTCACGCCGATGAGCTTCTTGGCGCGCTCGATCAGAAGCGGCGCGGGGTTGCCCGGCTCGGCCTGCTCGAGGTAGCGGATCACGCGGTCGAGCATCTGCACCGCGTCCTGCCGGTTCTGGATCTCGCCGCGTGCGGCGGCGGGGCGGGCGGCCGCGCTGCCGTTCGCCTGTGCATCGGCGGCCGTGTCGCCGGAGGCATCCGAAGCGGCATCGGCCGGCGCGCCGCTGGCGGCGGCACAGGCCTTCTGCAGCACGCGGGCGATGGTGCGCAGCGGTTCGAGGTCGACGGCATCGGCGCGGCCGGTGTGATTGGCGACGAGTTTCTTCAGCTGCTCAACCAGTGCGGGCACGCCGAGTGCGGCCTGGATCGCCTCGGGCCGCTCGGCCTGGATGGCTTCGAGCCCGCCATGCACCTGCGCTGCGGAGTACGTGGCCTCGCCACCGACGGCGGTGAGCGTGTTGTGGGCAATGGCAATGTCGCGCACGCGGATCGGGCCCACGCCGCGTGCGATGCCGATCTGCGCCTCGTACAGGTCGCGCAGGCCCATGCTCTCGTCGGTCAGCGGCGCGAGCGCGTTCAGGCGCATCGTCGGATCGTTGTCGTCGTCGGCATCCAGCTTTGGATGTATGCCTTCCCAGAAGGTGTCGAGCAATCCGTTGAGTAGGCCCAGCCCGGCGGCGAAGCCTTCCACGCCCTGCATGCGGGTGGACGCGCGCAGCAGCAGCACCGCGGCGCGCACGTCCTTGCTGCGGCGCAGGATGCCGTCGGCCCGTTCGCCCACTTCGCGCCACTCGGGTTCGACCGCGGGGATCACGGTGTCGCCGAACTGCTGCTCGGGCTTGCCCTGCGCGGCCGAGACCAGCGTCATGAAGTCCGCGTCGTACTCGAGATCGTCGCCGCACGGCGAGGCCTCGCCGATGGGCGCGAGCAGTGTGGCTGCGAGTTCGTTGGTCAGCATGTTGCCTGTTGGAGTTCGCTGGTGATAATCAAAGATGCGTCTTGACCGGTCAATGCAACGAAGGGAATAGCATGCGCACGCTGGGTACACACCATTCGTCCTATGAAGGCCTCCTTGGCGCGGCAACGCGGCGCCGCATCGCAGCTCTTGGCCTTGCTGCAGCGGGTCTTTTCATCGCGGGCTGCGCGAGCAAACCGGTGGTCACCACGGTGGCCGTGACCCTCACGGCCGGCGCCGATGCCAACCCCGATGCGCGTGGACGGGCCTCGCCGCTCACCGTGCGCGTGTATGCATTGAAGTCGCCTGGCCCGTTCGAGGGTGCCGACTTCTTCTCGCTGTTCGAGAAAGACCAGGCCACGCTCGGCGCTGAACTCGTGCAGCGCGAAGAAGTGCTGCTGCGGCCCGGCGAGACGAAGAAGCTCGACTTCAACCTGCCGCCCGATGCGAAGTCCATCGGCGTGATGGCGGCGTTCCGCGATCTCGACCGAGCGCGCTGGCGCGAAGTGCGCCCGGTCACCACGGGCAAGGCGCAGGCACTCGACGTGAACTTCGGCGCACGCGCGATCCGTGTCGACGCGAAGTAGTCGCCGCACCTTGCCCCGGGGGCGGCTCATGACGGCCGCCCTGGCCGCACCAGCGGTTGGTCGGCAGGCAGGAAGTGCTCGAACAGATCGTTCACGAAGGCCCCGCCGGTTGAGTCCGATGCGGCTGCCGTGAGGTAGAGCCCGCGCCAGCGCGGCGCGCGCGAGGATTTGCCGTGGTTCTCGAACAGCACCTGCGCGAACTGGCGCAGGCCGGGCTGCAGCGCGCGCACGGCCTCCACGAATTCGTGAATGGCGAGCCGGCCCGCGGCGCCGGGCTGCTCGCGCAGCAGCGCCATGCGCAGC
This sequence comes from Variovorax sp. OV084, assembly GCF_900111625.1. Lineage (NCBI taxonomy): Bacteria > Pseudomonadati > Pseudomonadota > Betaproteobacteria > Burkholderiales > Comamonadaceae > Variovorax > Variovorax sp. OV084. The sequence continues at coordinate 476,515 of NZ_FOII01000004.1, forward strand.
GCGTGCAGGTGCTTCGCGATGGGCTCGAACACGGTATCCAGCCGCTCGCCGGCCGGTGTCTCGATGAAGGGCGAGGCATCGGTCAGCCGATGCCCCAGCACCTGCGCCAGCACTTCAGGCGGCAGCGCACCGCGCAGGGCCGCATAGCCCGTGAGTTGTTCGAGCCCGGTCACGACGAGGTAGGTGGGCAGTTGCAGGCGCAGGGTGTCGCTGGTTTCGTCGAGCAGGCGGCGCGCCCGTGCGGCCAGCGACTTCAGCTCCGTGGCATCGGCATGCAGCAGCTCGTCCGCCGCCACGCCTACCACCAGGCCGTTGAGAGGCAGCCGGTCGCGCCGCTCGGCCAGCGCGAGCAGCGACTGCAGCCACAGGCCGCGCAGCGGCGGCGTACCGGCCGTGTCGCCGAGCGCGCCCGGATGGATCTCTATGGCCACCGTCGCGCCTGTCAGCCACCAGTGCCACCACGTTGCGCCGAAGGGTTCGCCGCCACCTCCGCTCGCAGGTTCAGGCGGGGGCACGCGGTCGGCGCGCGCCGTCGCGAACAGGCCGGCCAGGTTGGCCGCAGCGTCGCCGAAGCACAGGAACCACGGCGCGGGCACCACGGCTTTCGGCCGTGGCGAGCGGCGCAGGGCTTGCTGCGCCTGCGTCATGCCGTCCCTCAGGGCGTCGATGGCAGCCTCGTCGGCGCCGGTGGATGGCGCGCCGAGCGCCGCGATGCGCTTCTGCAGCCCACGCCTGCGCGCACCTCGGCCCGCATCGCGCACCACCGCGTACAGCAGGCCGAAGCCGAGCAGGCACAGCGCCAGCAGCAGCCAGAAGCGATGGGTGGGTGAGAGCAGGGCGTTCATCGGGAAACGGTCTCGAGGAAGACGAAGTCGGCGATCAGCCGCTCGCTGCTCTTGCCGGCCGCAAGCGCTTCGCGCAGCCGCAGCAGGTAGGCGGAGGCCAGCTCGTAGGGCGGACGGTCGGAGGTTTCGCTGAATGGCGTCGGTGACGACAGCACGGTGACCAGCACGTTGCCGAAGGGCGGGCTCACCAGCCAGCTCGACGGAATGTCTCGGCCCAGCTCCAGCGTTTCGCCGGCGTGCAGCCGCGTGGGCACCTGCCCGGCATTGAGGTGCATGACCGAGCCGTCGACCGTGTAGTAGTCGACCCAGATGTAGCTGTCGTGGCGCGGCGCGACCACTTGCACGCGCACGTTGTCGCCCTCGCGCAGCTGGCCTTCGCGGGCCGAGAGCGCGGTCACGTCCAGCCCGTAGACCTTCTCGTTGTTGCGCATCTGGTAGGGCTTGAGGATGGCGAACACCTCGCAGTGCGGCCATACGCGCAGGCCGATGTCGAAGCGCGGCGCCTTCACGCCGGGCAGCGCGCTCACTTCATGCTCCACGCGCGGCAGGTCGCCCGGCAGCGAGACGAAGCCGGTCACTTGCGTGCGGCCGTCGCGGTCGACGGTGGCCGTGAGGTCGGCGCAGGCAAAAGTCTGCAGGTGCTGCTCGACGCGTTGGCTCAGGCCGGTGGCGGCCGCGGGCGGACCGGTGGACCACAGCCACAGCAGGTAGAGCAGGGGCAGCGCCAGTGCCAGCGCGGCGCTGCTCAGCAGCAGCGTGCGGTCGCGCCGGCGCGTGTCGTTGGGGCCGCGCGGGTCGGGCACCTCGTAGGGTTGCGGCGTGATGCGGTCCTGCACCAGGCTGCCGGTCGACAGCGGGCGCAGCAGCAGCTGGCTGCCGTGCAGGTCTTTCAGCTTGCCCAGCTCGCCCTGGTCGCCGTCCTCGAAGTAGTACTGGCCCTTGAAGCCGAGCGCCAGCGCATGCCAGTACACCTCGCGCACCGCGTCGTCCCGCGCGCCCAGGGCCGACAGGTGGTGGAAGAACTCGCTGTGCGCGTTGTTGGAGTTGAAGAGCTGCACCTGCAGCGGGGCCGCCGCGCCTGCCGCCAAGGTGGCCTCGGGGTGGCGCGCGAGGATTTCGTCGATCCAGGCCACCATTGCGAAAGCCGCCGATTCGATCTGCCCCGCGGGCGTGCCCGAGGCCTCGGCGGCGGCGCGGGCCGCATCGAGCCGCTGGCGGGCCTGCTGCTGTGCAGCATCGTGCGCCAGCATGGGTGAGCCGGCCGCGATCGATGCGTCCAGTGCGAGGCCGAACGAGATGAAGCTGGAGAAGCAGTCTAGAAGGCGGGCCATGGGCGGGCCCGCTCAGCCATGCGTTGCGAAGGATGCCCGGCGCCAGAGTCTGCTGCGATGGCACATGCCCATGTCCCCGGTTCCTTCGAGTAGGCGTTCATTCTTCCAAAGGGGGCGCGGCGGGCGCCATATCGCTTGGGGTCTATGCCGTTGGTGGGGCGGGCGGCCTTGCTGCGCGGGGCATTCGCCGGTATCTTCAGCGTCTGCAAGTGCACTGCACGCTGGGACACGGGGAAAGACATCATGAAAATCCTGATCGCCGACGACCACCGGCTCGTCATCGAGGCGGTCAAAGCCAAGTTGTCGGAGCTGGAGCCTGGCATCGAATTCGTTCTGACGATGAGCGTCGACGAATTGCTTGCCGGAGCCACCGACGACCTCGACCTGGCCCTGATCGACCTCAACATGCCAGGCGCCGACGGCCAGGCCCACATCGACGAAATCCGCCGCCGCCATCCGGCCGTGCCGGTGATCGTGCTGTCGGGCTACGAAGACCCGGCCATCATGCGCAGCGCGCTCGAGCGCGGCGTGCTGGGCTTCATACCCAAGGCTTACTCACCCGAGGTCATGCTCTCGGCCGTGCGGCTGGTGCTGGCCGGCGGTGTGTACGTGCCGCCGATGATGCTGACGGCGCTGCCGCCGGGCATCGTGGCCGGCGTGGCGCCGCAGGCGGCCACCGAGGCGCTGACGCGCGGCGCAGGCGGCGGCAATGGCGGCACCCAGACGCTGGAGCACCTGCGCAACGTGCTCACCGAGCGCCAGGTCGAGGTGCTGCAGCTGCTGTCGCAGGGCAAGCCCAACAAGCTGATCGGGCGCAGCCTGGGCATCAGCGAAGGCACCGTGAAGATCCACCTGGCAGCCATCTTTCGCGCGCTCAATGTGCGCAACCGCACAGAGGCGGTGGTGGCTGCGCAGGCGCTGACCGAGGCGCAGCAGGCCTAGGCTGCGCGCAATTCGGGCGCCGGGGTACCGGTACTGCCGCGCAATCCCTCTTTTCTCTGCGCAATGGCTTCCGACAGGAATTCCGCATCGCGCGCCACGCCCGAGAAGCGCCCCGAACCCCAGGTGTGCAGCCAAGGCAGCCCGAGAAAGTACAGCCCTGGTTCGTTCGTCACGCCGCGCAGGTGCACCGGTGCGCCGCGCCCGTTGAACACCGGCGCATCGACCCATGCGAAATCCGGCGAGAAGCCGATGCACCACACCACGCTGGTGATGCCCGCCGCCGCAAGATCGAGCCGCGTGCGTTCTTCCTGCGGCTCCCACAACGGCGTGTAGACCGAAGGCGGCGGTGCCTCGATGCCCTGCGCGGCGATGTGCTTGTCGATCGATGCGTTGATGCGGTTGTAGGTGCCGTCGGCCTGGTCGAGGTTGTCGCGCAGGTTGGGCTGCAGCTCGAAGGCGCCGTTGTCGAAGCCGCTCAGCAGGCCATACAGCTCCATGCCTTCGAGCGCAAAGCGCCGCAGGTCGATGTCGCGCCCGCCGTCGCGGCCGGTCACGTAGTGGTTGGTGTTGTCGCGCACGCCTTCGCGCAGCGGATGCTCGGTGACGGGCATGTCGTAGTACTTCATGTCGGCAAGCCAGTCGACCACCTCGCGGCCACGGTAGAAGCGCGCGCAGCGCGGGGCGTTGCCGGTGGCCAGGTGCACCTTGCGGCCGGCCAGGTGCAGGTCTTCGGCGATCTGCGCGCCCGACTGGCCGCAGCCCACCACCAGCACCGCGCCCTCGGGCAGCTGCGCCGGGTTGCGGTACTGCGCCGAGTGGAACTGCGCCACGCTTGCAGGCAGCTTCTCGGCCAGGCGCGGCACGATGGGGCGGTGGTAGCCGCCGGAGGCCACCACCACCTGGTCGGCGGTGTAGAGGCCGGCGTCGGTCTGCACGCTGAAGCGCTCGCGTTCGCCGTCACGCGATACGCGTTCGACAGTCACGCCTTCGATGGCCGGCGCCTTCACATGCTCGACGAAGCCTGCGAGCCATTCGTTGATCTGGTCCTTGACCATGAAGCCGTGCGGATCGCTGCCGATGTAGCCCCAGCCCGGCAGCTGGCACTGCCAGTTGGGCGTGACGAGGCAGAACGAATCCCAGCGCTGCGTGCGCCAGGTGTGCACGAGGCTGCGCTTCTCGATCACGAGGTGGTCGATGCCGCGCTGCTGCAGGCAATGGCTCAGCGACAGGCCGGCCTGGCCGCCGCCGACGATGACGACGCTGTAGTGGCTGCGTCCGCCGTAGGGGTGTGACATGGGTTTCTTTCTCTCTCTGGATGTGGGGACAGTCAGTCGAAGGCGACGACGGTGACCTGGGCCTCTGCGGTTTCGCTGAAGCGCGTGGCGATGTGTTCGATCTCGGCGAGCTGGTCCATGGCCTGCGAGCAGGCGAAGCCGTACTTCGCGCGAACCCGCTCGGAGGCCATGCCCAATGCCTCGCGCGTGCGCCGCATGAAGTCGGCCAGGGCGTAGCGCTCGCCGGGCGCAAGGTAGTCGCGCACCACGCTGGAAGGCGAGTAGCAGCGGGTTTCGCTGGCATCGGGCCAGCGCACGCGGAAGTGCATCACAGGCATGCGGAGGGCTCCAGCAGGGCGGAGGGCGGCTGGATGAAGGCGTCGCTGCCGAAGTCCCACAGCAGCGCTTCCTCGCCTTCGGCGCGCAGCCGTACCTGCCGAGTGGCATCGACCTCGCCGATCACACCGCAGGCGATGTCGCGCGCGGCAAAGCGCGCCATCACCGAGGCCACCTGCGCGGGTGCCACGCTGAGCACGAAGCCGTAGCTCGGAAACGTCGACAGCCAGCGCAGCAGCGGCACGCTATCGGGCCTTGGCAGCGCGTCGAGATCGATGCGCGCGCCAACGCCAGAGCACTCGAGCAGCATCATGGCCGTGCCCACTGCACCGGCCATGCTGATGTCCTTGGCGGCGCCGCACAGGCCGTCTTCGGCGATGGCTGGCAGCAGCTCCAGGTCGGCACGCAGCCGCACGGCGGGCGCGCGGGTCGAGGCGTTCCAGTACGGAAAGGGCTCTTCGTAGGCGCCGCGCAGGTCGGCGGTCATCACCAGCAGATGCCCCGGCTTCGCGTCGAAGCTGGTCAGCAGCCGGCGCGCGTGGCCGAGGATGGCGACTGCCAACTGCGGCCGCTCGCTGCGGTTGTTGCTGTGCCCGCCCACGATGGGCACGCCGTAGCGCACGGCGGCCTCGGCCATGCCGCGCAGCACGTCGTCGGCGGGGCTCATGCCGCTGCTCCAAAGCGCATCGACTACAGCGGTGGGGCGTCCGCCCATGGCGTAGATGTCGCTCACGTTGACCATCACGCCGCAGTAGCCCGCGAACCACGGCATGCGCACGATGAAGTCTTCCACCAGCCCTTCGATGGCGAACAGCAGGTAGCCGCCATGGCCGTCGGGGATGGCCGCGCAATCGTCGCCGATGGGCACGGCCTGCGCGAGCGCGGCATGGCCGCCGGGCAGCGAGCGGCCCAGCGCCGACACCACGTCGCTGATGTCGCGCTTGTGGGCGAAGCCGCGCGTGGCGCGCAAGGCCTCTGCAATCTCGTGGACCTTCGTCGTCATGCCAGCACCTTCGCGCGCGTGACGAAGCCGCTCACGGGGTCGTGGCATGGCGGATAGCGGCCGAGGTCGGCCTGCATGCGCGCATGCGGGCGGCCGTGCACGCTCGTTTCTTCGAGCACCGTCCAGCCGAGCTTGTTGAACAGCGGCACGTTCTGCATCTGCACCTGCGCGAGAAAGGTCTCGCAACCCAGCGCGTTGGCGCGCGACACCGCCAGCCGTATCAACGTCGCACCCAGGTGCCCCTGGCTGCGGAACGCGGGGTGCACGGCCAGCCGCGAGCCCCACCATTCGCCTTCGGCTTCACCGCGATGGATTCGCACAGTGCCCACCACCTGCTCGGGCATGCCGCCGTTGCACGACATGGCCACCAGCAAGCGCGCATGGTCGTCGATGGCATCGCGGTCGTCGCGCACGAAGATGCCCTGCTCTATGCAGAACACCGCGCGGCGCAGCGCCATGGCCTCGTCGCGCTCCCACTGCTGCGCGGCTTCGCGCACCAGGTATTCGACGGGCGCGTAGTGGTCGCCCATCCGTTCGCGCATCTCGCAGAGGTCGTCGATGCACAGCATGCTCAGCTTTCGTAGACGGAGAGCGACGAGCACGCGCCGCATTTGCCGCATCCGGCCTTGATGTCGGCCGAGCGCAGGCCCGCCGCTACCACGCGTTCGCCCAGCGGCGCGAGCAGCGACTTCATGAACTCGGGCGAGGGTGCGGGGTGGTCTTCGAGCGGCGTGCCGCTGATCGGCACGAAGGGCACGACGAAGGGGTACACGCCGCGCGCCAGCAGCTGGTCGCAGGTGTCGAGGATCGCTTCTCGCGTGTCGCCCAGCCCGGCCAGGATGTAGGTGCTGACCTGCCCGCGCCCGAACACGCCCACGGCCGCTTCGAAGGCGCTCATGTAGCGTGAGACGGGCACGCTGGCCTTGCCCGGCATGATGCGTTCGCGCACCTCGGGCGTGACCACTTCGAGGTGCATGCCCAGCGTGTCGATGCCCGCGGCCTTCATGCGGTGGAACCACTGGTCGTCGTCAGGCGGCTCGCACTGGCCCTGGATGGGAATGTCGACCGCGGCCTTGATGGCGAAGGCGCTCTCGCACAGCACGGCCGCGCCGCGGTCGGTGGCGTTGGGCGTGCCGGTGGTCATCACCATGTGCTTCACGCTGTCGAGCAGCACGGCGGCGCGCGCCACCTCGGCAAGCTGCTCGGGCGTCTTGCGCGCGACGGTGCGACCGGCCGCGAGCGACTGGCCGATCGCGCAGAACTTGCAGCTTTTCTTGCGGCTTTCGTAGCGGATGCAGGTCTGCAGCACGGTGGTGGCGAGCACGTCGCTGCCGTGCAGCGTGGCGATGTGCGAGTAGGGCACGCCGTCGAAGGTCTGCATCGCGTAGAAGCGCGGCTGCTTCGGAAAGCTGATGCTCGCAATGGGAATGCTGCCGCGCATCACGCGGCTCATGCCGGTGGCGTCGGGCGCCTCGGCGGTGAAGGGCGAGTGCCAGGCGGTGGAGGTGTGGACCGGCACCATGATCGTGTGGCCGTCGACCGTCACGGCCTTGTGGTCCGAAGGGCCCGCGCCGCCGCGGCGGCTCGAGACGCCGGCCGAAGGGTCAACCAGCCGCAACCCGAAGGACTGGAGCTCGGTCATCAGCTGCCGGCTGTCCTGGGGCTGCATCGTCGTGGGTGTTGTCGTCATGGTCGGGGCTCCGTTGGGCGAAAGGTTGCGTGAGGTGCATGGGCACGGTGGTCTGCGCCGGCCGGTCGTTGATGGCGAGCGACAGCAGCTCGGGCCGCGCGTAGTGGCCGACCGAATCCATCATTCGCTTGCGCTTGGCGATCAGCGCCATGTCGAGGTCGGCAACCACCATGCCTTCGCCCTCGGTGAGCGGCGGTGCGAGGTGCTTGCCCTCGGGCGAGACGATGGCCGTGTGGCAGCCGCCGCGCAGCGCCTTCTGCAGGTTGGCGTCGGGCGTCACGCTGCGGATCTGCTCGTCGGTGAGCCAGCCGGTGGCGTTGACCACGAAGCAGCCTGACTCCAGCGCGTGGTGGCGGATGGTCACTTCCATCTGCTCCGCGAAGATCGGGCCGACCAGCGAGCCGGGAAACTGCGCGCAGTGGATCTGCTCGTGCTGCGCCATCAGCGCGTAGCGTGCGAGCGGGTTGTAGTGCTCCCAGCAGGCCAGTGCGCCGACGCGGCCCACGGCCGTGTCGACCACCTTGAGGCCGGCGCCGTCGCCCATGCCCCAGACCATGCGCTCGTGATAAGTGGGCGTGATCTTGCGGCGCTTGAGCACCAGAGTGCCGTCGGCGTCGAACACCAGCTGCGTGTTGTAGAGGCTGCCGTGGTCGCGCTCGTTCACGCCGAGCACCACCACCATGCCGCGCGCACGGGCCCGCTCGGCCACCGCCTGCGTGACGGGGCCGGGCACGACCACCGCGCGCTCCACCAGCTGCAGGTGCGGCGCGCCCTGCAGCACCGGCGGCAGCACGAAGCTGAAGTAGGGGTAGTAGGGCACGAAGGTCTCGGGGAAGACCGCGATCTGCGCGCCCTTCGATGCGGCCTCGTCGATGGCGCTGCACACCCGGTCGAGCGTGCCGTCGGGCCGCTCGAAGTCGGGCGCGATCTGGATCGCCGCTGCGCGCACGATGCGGGAGGTGGAAGCCATCGCTCGTGCTGCCTTACAGCGTCCAGGTGTCGATGACCACGGCGTTCGCCTTCTTGTGCAGCAGCACGAGGTCGAGCACGTCGAGCGGGTTGATCGGCGTGATGCCCTCGATCAGCGCGCCTTCGCCATGGCCGTACAGCGCCTGAAGCGCGAAGCGGCAGGCATACACCTTGCCGCCCTCTTCCATGAACTTGGCGAGCTGCTTGTTGAAGTTCTGGTGGCCCGGAAAGGCTTCGTCGCCCAGCGTGGGAAAGCCGCGCTGCACGCCCAGCGTCACGCCGGGGCCGTACAGCAGGACGGAAGTCTCGAAGCCCTTGCGACGCAGCCGCGTGGCCTGCAGCAGGTTCACGAAGCCGATCGAACCCTCGAAGGCCACGGTGTGGAAGGTGACGAGCGCCTTCTGGCCGGGTTCGGCCTTGACGTCTTCGAACACCTTCTCTTCGTAGTCGACGAGGAACTCGCCTTTTTCGTTGCGGGGGCGGGTGACTTTGGGCATGAGGTACTCCGGTTGGGTGATGGGTACGCAGGTGTTGCGTGCCTTTCCCTTCGCAGGCGATGTGCCAGCGGTTTGCCGGGTTCATGCGATCAATGCGCGATCAACGTGCAGCAGTGCGGGCTGCGTGCACGCAAAAATTTTTCCGGTACCCGAAAACGCCGCCTCGGGGTGGGCCTGCGCGGCCTGTTCTGCACCGCGACGACGCACATGCCATGCGATCAATGCACCCGATCAATGGGGTTGATCGCACCTGATCGAAGCATTCATCCCCTCTGGCGCGGGCGCGGATCCTGCATGTTGATCGGTGGCCAGATGCAATCAATGAATGCAATCAACTTCGCCGGACCATCACCGATGACCACGATCACCGCCCACTGGCGCAAGCAGCTGCGCAACACCGCCCGGCCGGCCTACCTGCTGCTGGCCGACCTGATCGCCGACGACATCAAGACCGGCCGGCTCGGCGTGCGCGACCGCCTGCCCACGCTGCGCGAGCTGGCCGCCGACCTGGAGCTGAACTACACGACGGTGGCGCGCGGCTACGCCGAGGCGCGCAAGCGCGGGCTGATCGACTCGCGCGCCGGCACCGGCACCTTCATCCGCTCGGGCAGCCCGAGCCTGCGGCTGCGCGGCGGCAGCGGCGCCGAGATGACGATGAACATGCCGCCCGAGCCCGACGACGAGCACCTGATGGCGCGGCTGCACGACAGCGCCAGCCGCGCCTTCGCGCAGGTCGATTTCCACGACCTGCTGCGCTACCAGGACTTCGGCGGCACCGCGCACGACCGCGCCGCCGCAATGCACTGGCTGCGGCCCTTCGTGCCCGACGCGAGCGTCGACCGCATCCTGGTGTGCCCCGGCATCCACGGCGTGCTGACCGCGCTGTTCTCGCAGCTGGCGCGGCCGGGCGAGCTGATCTGCGTGGAAACGCTCACCTACCCGGGCGTGAAGGCCATCGCCGCGCAGCTCGGCGTACAGCTGCACGCGCTGCAGATGGACGACGACGGCCCCATCGCCGATGCCTTCGAGCACGCCTGCAAGACGCTCAAGCCCAAGGCGCTGTACTGCAACCCCACGCTGCTGAACCCTACGGCCGCCACCGTGTCGCGCGCACGGCGCGAGGCGCTGGCCGACGTGGCGCTGCGCTATGCGGTGCCGATCATCGAGGACGACGCCTACGGCATGCTGCCGCGCCAGACGCCCGCGTCGCTGGCCACGCTGGCGCCGGGGCTCACGTACTACGTGAGCGGTTTCTCCAAATGCTTCGGCGCGGGGCTGCGCAGCGCGTACGTGTGCTCGCCGACCGTGGTGCAGTCGCAGCGGCTGGCGGGCGCGATGCGCGCCACCACGGTGATGGCCTCGCCGATCACCAATGCGCTGACCACGCTGTGGGTGGAAGACGGCACGGCCGAAGAGATGCTTCAGGCGGTGCGCGCGGAGTCGGTGGCGCGGCAACTGCTGGCCACGCGCTACCTGGGCGACAGCGGCCTGCAGGCGCACCCCGAGGGCTTTCATGCGTGGTTGCCGCTCACGCCGGGGTGGAGCCCGGTGGAGTTCGCGTCGTACCTGCGCACGCAGAACGTGGGCGTGGTGGCGAGCGCGGCCTTTTCCACCGATGGTGACCCGCCCGATGCGGTGCGCATCTGCCTGGGCGGGCCGATGTCGCGCGAGCAGTGCGATCAGGCGCTGCGGTTGATTGCGGACACGCTGGCGCATCCGCTGCATCCGCACGCAACGCTGCGCTGAGCCATGGTGCCTACCAGCGGTAGGTGAGCTTCGCCTGCACCGTGCGCCCCTGGCCGAAGTACTGGCCGTAGCCCGCGACGTAGCTCTTGTCGAAGAGGTTGGTGGCGTTCAGCGCAAAGCTGTAGGGGCCGCGTTCGTAGCGGATGGCCGCATCGACCAGCGTGTAGGCCGGGTTGTAGCTGCTGTTGTCCACGCTGGCCGGCACCCTGCCGACGCGGCGCACGCCGCCGCCCACGCTCCAGCCCTGCAGCTCGGGGCTGCCGAAGCGGTAGTCGAGCCACAGCGCGGCGGTCTGGCGCGCTGTGTTGAGCGGCTGCTTGCCCACTTCTTCGGGGTTCAGGCTGCGGGTGATCTTTGCGTCGAGCAGGGTGTAGCTGGCCACCAGCTTGAGTTGGCGGGTCAGCGAGGCGCGCGCCTCGAATTCCGGGCCGCGCGTGCGCACCTCGCCGATCTGCGAAACCGGGTTGAGCACATACGGGGTGAACGTGGGCGAGTTGTTCTTCTTCAGGTCGAAGACCGACACGGTGAACAGTGCGTCCACGTTCGGCGGGCGGTACTTCAGGCCCACCTCGAACTGCCGGCCGATCTCGGGTTTCAGGAGGTCGCCGCCGGCGATGGTGCCCAGCAGCGGGGTGAACGAGGTCGAGTAGCTGAAGTAGGGCGCCAGGCCGTTCGGCGCAAGGTAGAGCAGGCCCGCGTTGTAGGTGGTCTTGGTGTTGGTGTCGAGGCCGATGGACGACGCCGCCGCCTGCGGCCCCGGGCTGGCGCTGTTGTGCGCCCGGTCCTGCCGCACGGCCAGCCCGAGGGACCACGGCCCCGCGCGCATCTGGTCCTGCACATGGAGTCCGCGCTGCGTGATGCCGTTGGTCGACTGAACGGAGAACGCGGGCTCGGGCACGGGCGCGCCATAGACCGGTGCGAAGGCATCGATGGAGGAGGCCGGATCGACGCTGGTCTGCGTGGTGCTGCTCTGGCGCTGGTACTCCAGCCCCATCAGCAGCGTGTGCTCCACCGGCCCGGTGCGAAAGCGCCCCTCGAGCTGGGTGTCGAGCGTGGTGGTGCGGCTCTTGTCCTTCATCCGCACCACCGAGCGGTCGAGTGTGCGCAGGTCGCTCTCGAAGCCGGTGCCGTAGATCTGCCGGTAGTCGATGTCGAGCGTCGCGTGGCGCGCGTTCTGCCGCAGCGTCCAGTTGTCGTTCAGCTGGTGCTCCAGCAGGTAGGTGAGCGAGAACGCATCGCGGTTGTAGCGGTCGAAGCCGGGCTCGCCGATGAAGCGCTCGCGCGGAATGCTGCCGTTGGGGTTGGGCGAGATGAGGGCGCCTTCGGGCCAGATGCTCTTGGGCGTCATGCGGTCGCGCGTGGCCTCGGCCATCAGCGTGACCTTGGTGCGCGGCGATGGCGTCCACGTCAGCGACGGGGCAATGAAGTTGCGGTCGTCGCGCGAGAAGTCGGTCTGGCCGTTGCTGTTGCGCAGCACGCCGTTGAGCCTGAAGAGCAGGCTGCCGTCGGCGTTCATCGCGCCGCCAAGGTCGAAGCTTCCCTGGTAGCGGTTGCGGTTGCCCACCGAAAGGCTCACCTCGCGCACCGCCTCCGCCGAAGGGCGCTTCGACACCATGTTGATGGCCCCGCCCGGCGCCGACGGGTCGTAGACCGCGCCCGGTCCTTTCAGCAGCTCGACGCGCTCCAGCACCTGCGGCTCGACCAGCCACCGTGTGACGAGGCTGGTGGTGGGTAGCTTGAAGCCGTCGAGATATTCGGCGGGCGTGAAGCCGCGCACCGTGAGCGACGCGAAGCGCGGGTCGTAGCCGCTGACCTCGGTGAGCACGCCGGCGGAATAGCGCAGCGACTGCTCGACGGTGTGCACGGCCTGGTCGTCCATCTGCGCTCGAGTGACGACGGTGACGGCGCGCGGCGTTTCGAGCAGCGACGTGTCGGTGCGTGTGGCGGTGGCGCTGCGCTGCGCCACGTAGCCCTGCACCTGGCCGTCAGCGCGCTCGCCCTGTGCGGTGACGGTGAGTGTGGGCAGCGTGCTGCCGGTGCCCGGCGCTGCCGCCGTGGCCACGGCCGGGCGCACCGCATAGGCGCCGCTGCTGCCGGGCACGGCTTCCAGCTGGTGGGGCGACAGCAGCTCGGCCAGGCCTTCGGGCACCGTGCGGCTGCCCTGCAGCGCGGCCGCGTTCTTGCCGCGCACCAGCGCCGGATCGAAAGACAGCGTGATGCCGGCCTGGCGCGCGAAGGTGCTGAGCGCGTCTTCGAGCGCGCCGGCCGGAACATCGAAACCGGCGCTTGCGGAGGCCTCCGCCTGTGCACGTGCGGATCCTGCGGGCGCAGCCCATCCCGCCGCGACGCCCAGCAGCAGCGCGGGAAGCAGGGTGGGCCTTGCCGGCCGGAACCGCCAGAACCCGGGAGGGCGGTCCGGATTAAGCCGTCTCAACGTCGCGCAACAGTCAATGTGCCTCCTGTGCCATGTTCGAGCCGTACAGGCAGTGTGCGAACCAGCGCTTCGAGCGCGCGGCCGACCGGGTCGGGGCCGTTGAGCTGGAACACGCCCGACACGCGCAGCGAGGCCACGTCCGCATCGCACAGCAGCGGCGTGCCGTGGTAGCGCGCCAGTTCGGCGACAAAGGCGTCCAGGCGCATCTGCCGGGCCACCAGCGCGCCGTCGGTCCATGCGTCGGGCTCGAAGCTGCGGTCCACGATGCGCTGCGGCTGTGCCGCGCCGCCGCGCACGATGTAGCCGTCGCCGGCCTGTGCGACCACCGGCGGCGCGCCTTCGGTATGGATGGCCACGCGGCCTTCGGTGAGCGACAGCCGCGTCTGGTCGTTCTGTTCGCGCACGCCGAAGCGCGTGCCGAGTGCCTCGAAGCGTGCATGCGGCGTCTCGACCCAGAAGGCGCGGTGGCCCAGCGGCGCGCCGCTGTCGGCGCCGGTGCGCACGAAAAGCTCGCCGCGGCTCAGCACGATGCGCCGCTGGCGCGGCGAGAAGATCACCTGCACCTCGGAGCCGGTGTTGATGTTCAGCTCGGTGCCGTCGGCCAGCGTCACGCGCTGGCGCTCGCCCACGGCGGTGGCGTAGTTCGTGCGTTGCTCCCAGGGCGTTTCGCGCCAGACGAACAGGCCGACGACGCCGCCGGTGACAGCCAGGCCCAGCACGCCCAGTGCCCGGCGCCGGCTTTGCTGCTGCCGCTGCTGTTGTGCGCGCATCAGGGCCGCGGCCTGCAACGCGCCGTGGGCCAGCGCGCCGCCTGCGTCGCCCATGTCGCTGCTCATACCGCCGCTCATACTGCCGCCGATGCGCGGCACCTGGCGGAAGGCGTCTTCCACGGCCTGCACCTGCTGCCAGGCCTGTTCGTGCGCGGGGTGCGCGGCGCGCCATGCGTCGCAGGCGCTGTGCGTTGTTTCGTCCGCGCTACCGGAGCCCAGCCGCACGACCCAGGCGATGGCCTGTTCGAGCAGGTCGGAGGCGTTGCCGCCGTCGCCGGACGAAGGAGAAGAAGTGGGGAATGCAGGTTTCATCGCAGCGCCAGGCAGTGGCGGATGGCAGTTGCCATGTATTTCTCGACCGAGCTCAGGCTCACGTTCAGGCGCTGCGCGATCTCGGCATAGCCCAGGCCGTCGAGCCGCGAGAGCAGGAAGGCGCTGCGCGCCTTGGGCGGGAGACCGTCGAGCATGGTGTCGATGCGCACCAGCGCCTCGACCAGCAGCAGTTGCGTCTCGGGCGAGGGCGCCTGGGGCTCCGGCAGGGCCGCGATGGCTTCCATGCAGGCGCGCTCCAGCGTGCGGCGGCGCACGTGGTCGACCACGAGGCCGTGCGCGATGGTGGTGAGCCAGGCGCGCGGCTCGCGCACCTCTTCCACATCGCCCGGACGGCCCAGCACTCGCACGAAGGTGTCCTGCGCGAGGTCGGCGGCGTCGCCCGCGTGGCCGAGCTTGCGGCGCAGCCATCCGAGCAGCCAGCCGTGGTGGTCGCCGTAGAGGGTTTCCACACTGCGCGTGGGAGGACGGTCCGGCATGGAAGGGAAAGAGAAGTCGTTCGGGAACGCAGCGAGCGTTGCAGGCATGAATCTATCTCACTGGGTTGGCATTTGTGAAAGCTTTACTGCCGCGGCTGCATCCCGCCGGGGGATGGCCCCGGGTCTGCATGATCGGCGCGAGCGTGGACAGGCTGGCGGCGCTGGTGCTGCCAGCCTCGCAGCGCCCGAGACCGATCGACAGCGCAAGGCCGCCCGCCGCCGCACCGAGGCAGCCCGCGCTGGCCAGCCAGGAGCGCAGGGAGCCGGGGGCGCCGACGGTGGCTCGCGCTCGTGTTCGTGCGCGGGTGGGTGGCGGCACGAAGAGCCACGGGGCGGCCATCACAGCAGCCCCTTCGGGGCACGCACCGCGCGGTCGCCGTACAGCGGAAACCGCAGCGTGAGACAGCCGTCGCCAAGAGGAGAGGGCGCGGTATAGATGCGCGCGCCGTGCCGCGCCACGATGGCCTGGCAGGCATGGATGCGGGGCGTGGCCGCGCGGCTGGCGCTGGTTTCGAAGGCGTGCGACAGGCGGGGTGCGTCGGTGTCGCTGTCGCTGTCGATGGTGGCCTCGCGCCAGCTGATCACCGCCTGGTGCCCTTCGGCGCGCGCCAGCACGTGCAGCGTCGTGCCCTGCGGCAAGGTGGCAGCCGCCGCGTCGGCGATGTGCGCCATGAGCTGGGGCAGGTCGCCCGCGATCACGGCCACCGGCAGCGGGTCTTCCGGCAGGCGCAGGTCGAGCCCGATGCCGCGTTGCGCCAGCGTTGCCCCGTGGGTGACGGCGAGCGCGCGCAGCGGCTGTCGCAGGTCGATGCGCTCGCGCGCGGTGACCGGCTCCGGCCGGGCGCCGATGTGGGCCGGCGGCGTGCCCGCGGCGCGCACGCCGAGCGCCTTGCCCGTGAACCAGACGACGCCGAGCGCGAAGAAGGCGGTCGCGACGACGCAAAGGCTGCTTGCGCTCATCGGGCAGCCTCCTGGCGGGGCGACGGGGACGATTCGGGCGATGACGGTGGCGTGCGGAAAGTGCTCTGAAGCATGGCGAGGCGGCTCCTCTTTCGGTCTCAGGTGAATGCACTTCCTTGCCGAACGGAGCCGCCAAAACCCGTAATGGCGTATCGAAAAAAGTTGCGGGTGTCAGTACCTGCACTCGGGCGCGGCCTGGTCGAGCAAGGCCACGATGCGCCCGACCAGCCGCTCGCTGTAGGCCGGGGCTGGGTGCAGCACGTCCGCCATCTCGGCGGGCTTGAAGGACACGGCACCCCAGTCGGCAAACAGCGCGCCGGTCTCGCCGGCCACGCGCCGGGCGATGTTGTCGGCTGCGTCCCTGCCCGGGGCGGGGTGCGTCTGGCGGCTGAGGCCGGTGACGACCGGCGTGCGCCCCTGGGCCTGCACGTGCGCCACCATGCGGCGCAGTGCCGGCTCGTAGGGCTGGCCGAACTGCCCGTCGTTGATGCCGTGTTGCAGCACCACGAAATGCGTGGTCAGCGGCGTGCTGGAGAAGGCGGGCGCGCGCTGGGCGGCCGTCGACCCCGCCACGCTGTTGTCGAGCACCGTGTAGGCCGGCCGCATGCGCTTGAGCATCGCCGCGGGCGGCTCGTCGAAGCGCTGGTTGTTGTTGTAGGCGCCATAGAGGATCGAGTCGCCCTCCAGGGTGACGGTGCAGTCGCGGGGTGCGTCGTCGGGCGCTTTCGCGGACGCCGCCGGACGGGTCGGGGCACTGCTGCTGTGGCTATTGCTGCTGCCCCTGTCGCCTCCGCAGGCGGGGACCAGCGCACCGATCGCAAGGATGGCAAGCAGCGTGAAAGCGATGTCGGACAGGCGGACACAGGCCGCGCGTGGGCGTGCAGAAAGAGAAACCAAGGCGATCTCCGGCAAGGGCCTCCGGCGTTTTCCGGAAGCATCGATCCCTTGCCGTACGAGTTTTCAAAACCCGTAATGCGCCTTGCGTTTCAGGTCAGTCAGCCATGTAAAGCCTGCTTCGTCTTCAGCGCTTGGCGAACACGCCGTTCCACGCGAACACCGAGTTCGGCGCGTTCACGCGCATCGGCAGGGTTGCGGGGCTCGGTAGGGCTTCTTTCTTCTTCGGGGGCTCGTGCTCGACGCGCACGCCCTTGGCCAGCTGGTCTTCGACCAGGCTCTGCAGCGTGACGGAGCCCAGGAATTCCATGACATGGTGCTTGGCGGAGGCCCACAGCGCATCGGTCGAGTAGCAGCCCTTGCTGCTGCCGCCGGCGTCTTCCTTGTTCGGCGAGGCTTCGGTGTCGGCCAGTGGCTGGCCATCGACCGAAGCGAGGATGTCCGCCACGGTGATTTCGGACGCCCTGCGCGTCAGCGTGTAGCCGCCGCCCGGTCCGCGCGTTGCCTTGATCAGCGCATGCTGGCGCAGCTTGCTGAACAGCAGTTCGAGCGACGAGCGGGCAATGTGCTGTCGTCGGCTGATCGACGCCAACGGTACGGGGCCATCCCGTTCGCGCATGGCGACATCGATCATGGCCGTCAAGGCGAAGCCGCCCTTCGTCGTGAGACGCATGGAGTGTTCCTCGGTGTTGGGTTTTGCAAACAATGCGTGGTAGGTGTGCAAAAGACCGGGAAAAGTTTCCTTCGGGAGGTAAAGGCCTTTTTTGAAACAAATCGAAAAAAGACCGGCCCATCGACGCTTGCGAGCCTGCAGGAAGGGCTTTGGGGGGCTAGGACGACCAGCGATGAAGTTCCACGCCGGGAGCGTCGAGCGCCAGCTTCAGCACGTTGCCGTGCGTGGAGTCGGTGACGAACAAGGTCGACCTGCCAGCGCCACCGAAGGCGATGTTCGTCGTCGAGGCGCCGGTGGGCCCGCGCAGCACCATGACGGGTTCGGCGCGCGTGTTGAGCACCCAGACATAGCCCAGGCCGGGATTGGCCACCAGCACCCGACCCTGCGTGTCGACCGCAAGCCCGTCGGGACCGCTGGGCCCGTAGGACGTGAAGAACTGGCTCACCTTGGCAACGCTCCCGTCGGCCAGCAACGGCACGCGCCAGACACAGTTGCCGCGCGTCACCGCGAGATAGAGCACCTTGCCGTCCGGCGAGAGGGCCGCGCCATTCGGGCTGGGCACGTTGGACAGCAGCAGGTCGAGCTGCCCGTCGGGCCTCAGGCGATACAGGCGGCCCGAGGGGTCGTGCAACCCGCTCTGGCCCTGGTCCGTGAAGTAGACGTTGCCCTGCGCATCGAGCACCAGGTCGTTCACGCCCTTGAAGCTCTCGGTGTTGCGCCGCTGAAGGTGTGGCGTGACGCGGCCGGTTCGCACATCCACCCGCATCAGTCCGTTCTTGTAGTCGGTGACGAGCAGGGTGTGTGCGTCGACGAACTTCATGCCGTTCGGCTCGCCGTCGTACTCGGCGACCAGCGTCCATTCGCCCGATGTGTCTATGCGGAAGATCCGGCCGAAAGGGATGTCCGTGACGTAGAGGTTGCCGTCGTCGTCGAACACAGGGCCTTCGAGAAAGGAATCGGTCACCTGGCCGCCGCGGTTGGCATCGGCCCAGACGCTGGGCTCCGGGCGGCGGAAGGACTCGGGCATGCTGGTGAAGGTCTGCAGGTCCAGCACCTGGGGCGCTTGCAATAGGTACAAGTCGGTCTCCTCTGCGATCAGGTCATCGCGAAGCCATAGAGCCTCGCCGGGTTGTCGACCAGGATACGGTCGCGCACGGCGGTGGCGCCGTCGCACCACGCAAAGAGTACGTCGGCCAGGTCGGCATCGTTGACGGTGCCTGGAGTCTCCGTGGTGTGAGGCCAGTCGCTGCCCCAGACCAGCCGTTCCGGTGCTGCCTTGACCAGCGCACGGCCCAGCGCGAAGGCATCCTGGTAGGCGGGCGCCCCGTCGCGCGATCGCATGTAGACGCCCGACAGCTTCATCCACGTGTTGCCACCGTCGAGCAGCCGGCGCGCCACCGCAAATGCCGCGCCGTCGACACCGTCGGCCGGGTCGATGCGGGCCATGTGGTCTATCACCAGCGGCACCGGGAGTGCCGCCAATATCGGCGCGAGTTCCACCAGTTGTTCGGGCTGCAGGAAGACCTGGATGTGCCAACCCAGCCGGGCCACCTTTCGCGCCAGCGTCGTCAGCATCTGCGCCGTGGTGACGCCCCAGGACTGCGGCGTCACGAAGTTCACGCGCAAGCCGCAGACACGAAGCGCCGCCAGGCGGTCGAGCTCGTCGTCGGCCACGTCCTGGCCGACGACTGCGATGCCGCGCGCGCGCTCGCCCAGTTGCGCGAGTGCGTCGAGCGTGCAGGCGTTGTCCGTGCCGTAGGTCGAGGGATTGACGACCACCGTGCGCGAAGTTCCTAGCCGCTGCTGCAAAAGCCGATAGGCTGCCACCTCGGCCCGCGGCGGCTGGCGCTTCCAGTGCGGCGACGCGGCGAAGCGCGGGTCGAAGATGTGCATGTGGCTGTCGCAGGCGTCGGCAGGCAGTGCAGTCGCGGGCCGGTTCGTCCCCACCGAATGGGGAACCGGCTGCGCGTCAGAGGTGTGGTCCATGGCTGTCTTCAGTCGAGCTTGATGTTGCCCTTGCGGATCACTTCCGCCCATTTCGCATCTTCCTTCTTCAGGAAGTCGGCGAACTCGGATGGCGTCGAGCCGACCGGCTGCACGCCAACGTCCACGAAGCGCCGCTTCACTTCGTCATTCTTCAGGACATCGACCACCGCCTTGTGGAGCTTGTCGGCGATGGGCGCGGGCGTGCCGGCCGGCAGGAGCAGGCCGTTCCACTCGTAGGCCTCGTAGCCGGGCGCAACGGTCTCGGCGATGGTCGGCACATCGGGCAGGCGTGCGGAGCGCTGCGGCGACGACACCGCCAGCGCGCGCAGCTTGCCCGAGGACACGAGCGGATACGACGCCGCGATGGTGCTGAACATGAAGTCGACCTGTCCGCCCATGACATCGGAGATGGCGGGGCCGCCGCTCTTGTAGCCGACATGCACCATGTCGAGCCCGAGCCGCTGGCGCAGCAATTCCGCCGCAAGCCGCTGCACGGTGCCGCTTCCGCCCGATGCGAAGTTGAGCTTTCCGGGTTCGGCCTTCGCTCTGTCCGCGAGGTCCTTGATGCTCTTCACCGGCGACTCCGCGCGGACGATCACGATGTTGGGCGCCAGCGAGACGAGCGCCAGCGGCTGCAGGGCATTGCCGGCGTATGGCATGCGGGGAAAGAGATGCGGATTGATCGAGTAGGGCGTCGCGTCGTAGAGCACCGTGTAGCCGTCGGGCGCGGCCTTGGCCGCAAAGCTCGCACCGATGGTTCCGCTGGCGCCAGGCCTGTTGTCGACGATCACGCTGGTGCCCAGCTTCTCGCCCATGCGCACCGCCAGCACGCGCGCCAGCGCGTCCGCGGAGCCGCCCGGCGCATACGGCACGACGAGCGTGATGGGGCGGTCCGGAAAGGCGGCCTGGGCGGAAGCGGCTGCAGCGAAGAGGCACGCGGCGAGCATGCGTCGGATGGCTTTCATCATGGGTTCCTTGGGGTGTGCGTTCATTCGGTCTTGAGATCGAGCGTTCGGGCCAACTCGCCATAGAGCTTGACCTCGCGCGCCAGCTGCGCGCCGAAGGCATCGGCGCAGGTGTTCTGCGCTTCCATGCCGAGCGAACGCAGCTTCTCCTGCGTGGCCGGCGCTTGCGCAAACTCGTTGGCTGCGCGGCGCAGCACGGCCAGGACTTCCGGCGGCGTCTTTGCGGGTGCCAGCAGGCCGTACCAGGCGTCGGCCGTGTAGCCCTTGACGCCCACCTCCTCGAAAGTCGGCACGTCCGGCAGCAGTGCCGAGCGCTTCGGCGCCGCCACGGCCAGGGCCGTCAGCTTGCCCGACTGCACCTGGGCGAGCACCGAGCCCAGCGTAGCGAAAGAGCTGTCGACCTGGCCTCCCATGAGATCGGTCGTCGCCTGCGCCGCGCCCTTGTACGGGATGTGGTTCATCGACGTGCCTGTCAGCCGCGTGAATTGCGCGCTCGCGAAGTGCCCCGAGCTGCCCGAGCCCGGCGTGGCATAGGTGCGCTTGCCCGGCTCGGCCTTGACCGCCCGCAGGAACGCGCCGAACGACTTGACGGGCATTGACGGCCCTACGACCAGCACCGTCGGGCTCACGGCGAGCGAGCACACCGGGGCGAACGACCGCACGGCGTCGAACTTGACCCGCTGGCTGTAGAGCGCCGGGATCATCGTGTGATTCGTTGCGCCCAGCAGCAGCGTGTAGCCGTCGGCCGGCGCGGCAGCGACTGCTTCTGCCGCGAGGATCGTGTTGGCGCCGGGCTTGTTGTCCACGATGAAGGGCTGGCCCAGGGCGCGCGATGCATGGTCGGCAAAGGCGCGCGCCACCACGTCGGTGGGGCCGCCTGCGGAAAAGCCGACGAGGATGCGCACCGGCTTGGCTGGCCAGGTCTGTGCATGCGCCGTTGCTACTGCCGCCAGCGTGGCCGACAGCCCGAGCACGGCCACCGCCCGGCGGGCGTTCTTGCCTCTGTTCATTTTTTTGTCTCCTTGTCCTGGTCCGGATGGTGCCGCCTTGCGGCTGCGCCTCAGACGCTCGTCGTCTGGCGGGCGAGCACCTGCAGCAGATTCTTCGCTGCGCCCACGCCCATGTTCACGTAGGCATCGCTGGTGACGCCGCCGATGTGCGGGCTCAGCACGATGTTCCTTTCGCCCTGGAACGGATGGCCGGGTGCCATCGGCTCGACCGCGAAGCTGTCCAGCCCGGCCATGGCCACCTGGCCCGAGCGGACCGCCGCCAGCAGCGCGGCCTCTTCGATCAGGCCACCGCGTGCCGTGTTGATGACGATCACGCCGCGCTTGCATCGTGCCAGCGTCTCGGCGTTGAGTAGCCCGCGGTTGTCGTCCGTCAACGGGCAGTGCAGCGAAATGGCATCGGACTCGGCCCAGATGGTCGCCAGGTCCACGGCTTGTACGTACGCCGGAAGATTCCTGGCGTACGGATCGAACCCAAGCACGCGCATGCCGAGCGCATCGGCCATGCGCGCAAAGCGAAGCCCGATGGCGCCGAGCCCGATGAGGCCGATGGTGCGGCCGCCGAGTTCGAGGCTCTTGTGCGTTGCCTTGTCCCAGTGGCCGGCATGCATGCGCGCATCGAGCGCCACCACCGACTTGGCGCAGGCCAGGAGCAGCGCGAGCGCCTGCTCGGCCACCGCTGCTGCATTGGCGCCCACGGCCGCGACGACCTCGATGCCGCGTGCCTGTGCGGCCGCCTTGTCGATGGTGTCCGTGCCGCTGCCGTGCTTGGAGATCACCTTGAGCGCAGGGGCTGCGTCCATGACCGCCGGGCCCACCTTGCCGTAGCGCACGATGATGGCCACCGGGTCATGCGCGCGGCACAGGGCCACGAGGTCGTCTTCGGTCGGTGTCTTGCCCGCGTAGATGACTTCGTATCCCTCGAGGAGGTCGAGTGCCTGTGGCGCGAGGTCGGCGCCCGTCACCAGGATGGCTGTCACAGCGTCTCGCCCTCCTTCAGCACACCGGCCGTGCGCAGGGCTGCATCGAGCCACTTGGCGGCGGTGTCCCCGTCCTTGATGGCGGCGATGCGTGCGGCCTCGTCCTTCACCTTCTTCGCGGCGAGAGGCAGCAGCGATTCGATCTTCTCGCGCTCCACCACGACCACGCCGTCGCCGTCGCCGACGATGAAGTCGCCCGGATGCACCGTTACGCCGCCGATCGACACCGGATGCCCGATGCGCCCGCCGATGTTCTTGGTCGGCCCGTTCGGGTTGGTGCCGACGGAAAAGACAGGGAAGTCCATCTCGTCTATCTCGTTGCTGTCGCGGCAGGCCCCGTCGATGACCACGCCGGCAATGCCGACCTGCTTGCAGGCGGTCATCATGATCGTGCCCATGAGCGCGGAGGTCTGGTCGCCCTTGCCGTCGATCACGAGCACGTCGCCGGGCTTCGCCATGGCAATGGCGGCATGGATCATCAGGTTGTCGCCGGGGCGAACTTCTACGGTGATCGCGGTGCCGGCCAGCTTCATGCGGGGGCGCAGTGCCTTGATGCGGCCGTCCACCGCGCCGCGGCGCCCGGCCACGTCGGCCAGGATGGCCGGCTGGAATTCGGCAGCCTGCGCCACGATGTGCGCGGGCACGCGCTCGAAGTTGCGGACGATGTCGGGGAGGGGCGATGACATGGGAGTGCTTTCAGAAGTGATGGGATGAAGAAGGGCGCTCAATCCAGCTTGATGCCCGAAACCTTGACGACGGCGCCCCAGCGAACACCGTCCGTGCGAATCAGCGATGCGAACTTCTCGGGCGAGCCGGACATCACCTCTGCCCCTTGTGCCGCGAGCTTCTTCTGCACCTCGGGCGTGGCGAGCGCCTTGTTGAAAGCTGCGTTGAGCTTGGTGACCGCATCCTTCGGCATGGCCGCGGGGCCTGCCACGCCGAACCATGTAACGGCCTCGAAATCCTTGTAGCCCGACTCGGCCATGGTCGGCACGTCAGGCAAGTCGCGGTTGCGTTGCAGAGAGGTCACGGCCAGCGCGCGCAACTGGCCGCTCTTGATCTGCGCGATCAGGGTCGGCACGGACGAGATGTACATCTGGATCTGGCCGCCGACCAGGTCGGTCAGGCCTTGCGATGCGCCCTTGTAGGGAACGTGCGTGAACTGCACGCCCGCGGCCTTCTGGAACTGCTCGGTGGCGAGATGGGCCACCGTGCCGTTGCCCGAGCTCGCGTAGTTGAGTGCGGTGGGCTTGGCCTTTGCGGCGGCGACCACGTCCGCGAGCTTCTTGTAGGGCGACGCGGCCGAGACCACCAGCACCAGCGGTGCGGAGGCGACGAGGCCCACAGCTGCGAGGTCCTTCACCGGGTCGTAGGGCAGCTTGGCGTAGAGCGTCGGATTGATCGCGAGGTTGCTGGTCTGTCCCAGCACCAGCGTGTAGCCGTCGGGGTTGGCCTTGGCTGCCGCGTCGACGCCGATGTTGCCGCCGGAGCCGGGCTTGTTGTCGATGACGATGGTCCAGCCCTCCGAGTTCGCGACCTTGTTTGCCACCTCGCGGGCAATGATGTCCGTGCCGCCGCCCGGTGGGAACGGCACGACGAGGCGGATGGGTCGCGCCGGATAGCCTTGCGCCAGCGTCACGCCACAAGAAAGTAGAAGGGCGAGGCCGATGGCCGCGCGGCGAGGAATGGAGCTGGGGCTCGAGGTACGCATTTGTCTTGTCTCCGGAATCGTTCGATCAATCAGTGCCTGCGAGCGGTGGTGCTCCGAGGCATGAAGCGACTTTAGATTTGCGTTCCGCTCCATACAATGGTGGTCCACTGAACGGACCATGGACCACTGTGCGAAACAAATTGCGGGCAGCCAAGAGGCCGACCGAAGTCATCGAAGAGCCGCGTGAAGTGGACGCGGGCGCCACGGGCGGCGTGACCGCCGTCACCCGCGCCCTGCAGCTGCTCGATGCCTTCGGCATGCAGGACGAGCGCCTCTCGCTGGCCGAGCTGACCCGCCGCAGCCACATGCACAAGACAACCGCGCTGCGGCTGCTGCGCACGTTGGCGCTTGCCGGCTACGTGGTGCAGCGCGACGACGGCGAATGGCGACTGGGACCTGCGGCAGGCTGGCTCGGAGCCCGCTACCAAGCCAGCTTCGATGCCAACAATGTCGTGGAGCCGATGCTGCTTGCCCTGTCGCATGCAACGGGCGAGAGCGCAGCGTTCTATGTGCGCGAAGGAAATTCCAGGACTTGCCTGGCGCGCGTGGAAGGGCCGCAGCCCATCCGGCACCACGCACGCATGGGCGCGATGCTGCCGCTGGAAAAAGGGTCACCGGGGCGGGTGATTCTTGCGTTCTCCGGCGAGCCTGGAAAGCTGTACGAAGACATCCGCAAGAAGGGCTATCACTTCTCCATCGGCGAGCGCGAGAAGAACGTGGCGACCGTGTCGGCGCCGGTCTTCGGCCTGCGCTGGGCGCTGCTGGGGTCGGTGTGCATCTCGGGCCCCGCGGACCGGTTGCCCAAGGCAAAGCTGCTCGGCCACGCGAAGACGATCATGAAGGCCGCGAACGAACTCTCCTACGCACTGGCCGGCCGGCCCACTGCGCAGACTCCGGCGGTGGTCTCCACCTGGCATCCCTAGAAGGGGCCGGTGGAGTCCGCGCTGAGCTCAGGCCAATGCGCGCAGTGTCTTGGCGGCTGCCACCATGTTGGTCAGCGCCGGCACCACTTCAGCCCACTGGCGCGTCTTCAGGCCGCAGTCGGGGTTGACCCACAGGCGTTCGGCGGGAACGCGCTCGGCCGCCTTCCTCATCAGTTGCACGATGTGCTCCTGGCTCGGAATGTTCGGCGAGTGGATGTCGTACACGCCCGGGCCGATCTCGTTGGGGTACTTGAAGTTGTCGAAGGCATCGAGCAGCTCCATGTCCGAACGCGAGGTCTCGATGGTGATGACGTCGGCATCCATGTCGGCGATCGACGCGATGATGTCGTTGAACTCCGAGTAGCACATGTGCGTGTGGATCTGCGTCTCGTCGCGCACGCCGTTGGCCGTGATGCGGAAGGACTCGACAGCCCAGTCCAGGTACTCCTGCCACTGCGACTTGCGCAGCGGAAGACCTTCGCGCAGCGCCGCCTCGTCGATCTGGATCACGCGCACGCCGGCTTTCTCCAGGTCGAGCACTTCTTCGCGTATGGCCAGCGCAAGCTGGTGGCACGACACTGAGCGCGGCTGGTCGTCACGGACGAAAGACCAGTTCAGGATGGTGACCGGACCGGTCAGCATGCCCTTCATCGGCTTTTGCGTGAGCGACTGCGCGTACTTGATCCACTCCACGGTCATCGCCTTCGGACGGCTGATGTCGCCGAACAAGATCGGCGGCTTCACGCAGCGCGAACCGTACGACTGCACCCAGCCGAACTGGCTGAAGGCGTAGCCGTCGAGTTGCTCGCCGAAGTACTCGACCATGTCGTTGCGTTCGGCTTCGCCGTGCACCAGCACGTCCAGGCCAAGGACTTCCTGTTCCTTCACGCTGCGGCCGATTTCGGCCTGCATCGCGGCCTTGTAGCCTGCTGCATCGAGGCGACCCGCCTTGAACTCACTGCGCGCATGGCGGATTTCCGCAGTCTGCGGGAATGAGCCGATGGTGGTGGTCGGGTAGGCCGGCAGCTTCAGCAGGGCGGCTTGCTTGGGCGCGCGCTGGGCGTAGACGCTCTTGCGCTGGCCCAAGGCCGCGTTCAGCCTGGCGATGGCGGCCTTGACGCCGGGGTTGTTCACGCGCGGCGAGTTGCGGCGGGCGGAGATGGCGGCCTGATTGGCTGCCAGCTCATCCTTCACGGCATCGCGGCCGTGGCGCAGGGCGGTGGCCAGCACTCTCAGCTCCTCGAGCTTCTGGAGTGCGTAGGCGAGCCACCACTTGACCTCGGCATCGAGCTTCTGCTCGCTGGCCAGATCCACCGGCACGTGCAGTAGCGAGCACGACGGTGCGATCCAGAGGCGCTCGCCCAGGCGCTGCGCCAGTGGCTCGAGCCAGTCGAGGATGGCGGCCAGGTCGCTCTTCCAGATGTTGCGGCCGTTGATGACCCCGAGCGACAGCACCTTGTGCGCGGGCAGCATGCTCAGCAGAGGCACCACGTCGTCGCGGCCGTTGATGGCGTCGACGTGCAGGCCCGCCACCGGAAGATTGGCGGCCAGGTACTTGTTCTCCTGCAGCTGGCCGAAATAGGTCGCGAGCAGGATCTTGACCTTGGCGGCCTTGAGATGGTGGTAGGCCGTGTTGAAGGCATGCTGCCAGTCGGCATCCAGCTCGGTGACGAGCAGGGGCTCGTCGATCTGCACCCACTCGACGCCCTGGGCTGCCAGCGCGTCGAGCAGTTCCGCGTACACCGGCAGCAGGCGCGGCAGCAGCGCGAGCTTGTCGGAGTCGTCCTTGGCCTTTCCGATGGACAGGTACGTCACGGGGCCGACCAGCACGGGCTTGGCCTTCACGCCCTGCGCCTTGGCTTCGGCGAGCTGCTCCAGGATGCGCGATGCGTCGAGCTTGAACTCGGTTGCCGACGTGAACTCGGGGACGATGTAGTGGTAGTTGGTGTCGAACCACTTCGTCATCTCGCCCGCGGCCACGCCGCCGCAGCAGCCCGCGTGGTCTTCGGCGGACTGCGCCGAGCGGCCGCGCGCCACGCGGAAGTAGTTGTCCAGGGTGTCGCCGTGAAAGCCGCGCACGCGCTCGGGCAGGTTGCCGAGCGTGAAGCTCATGTCCAGCACCTGGTCGTAGAACGCGAAATCGCCCACCGGCACCAGGTCGATTCCGGCCTGGTCTTGCCAGTGGCGTTGGCGCAACTCGGCGCCGAGGGCCTTGAGCGCGTCGCGCGAGGACTCCCCCTTCCAGTACGACTCGAGCGCGAACTTCAGTTCGCGCCTGGCGCCGATGCGGGGAAAGCCAAGGTTGTGGGTGGTGGTCATGGGTATCGGAGCGTCCGGGCAGTCAGAGAAAGGGTGGATCCTAGGTTTGACGACTCTTGAAGTAAAATGGTCTTATTTCACGTATCCATGAATACTGCTCATTAGTCATGTTGGAGCGCACGCATCTGGCCATCGTCCAGGAAGTGGACAAGCAAGGCTCGCTCACGGCCGCTGCCGAGGTGCTGCACCTGACGCAGTCGGCCTTGAGCCATTCCATCCGCAAGCTCGAGATCCAGCTCGGAACGGAGATCTGGCAGCGCGAAGGGCGCAGTCTGCGGCTGACCCAGGCGGGCCAGTACCTGCTGGCGGTAGCGAACCGGGTGCTGCCGCAGCTCACGCTGGCGGAGGAGCGACTGCGCCAGTTCGCCCAGGGCGAGCGCGGGTCGCTGCGCATCGGCATGGAATGCCATCCCTGCTACCAGTGGCTGCTGAAGGTGGTGTCGCCGTACCTGGCGTCATGGCCCGACGTGGACGTCGACGTGAAGCAGAAATTCCAGTTCGGCGGCATCGGCGCGCTCTTCGGCTACGAGATCGACCTGCTGGTGACTCCCGATCCGCTCTACAAGCCAGGCCTGCACTACGAGCCCGTGTTCGACTACGAACAGGTGCTCGCGGTCGCGCGCGGCCACCGCCTGGCGAACGTGCCCTACGTCAAGCCCGCGCAACTGACCGAGGAGGTTCTCGTCACCTACCCGGTTGCGACGGACCGGCTGGACATCTACAACATGTTCCTGATGCCCGCGGGCGTGACGCCCAAGCGCCACAAGGCGATCGAGACAACGGACATCATGTTGCAGATGGTGGCGAGCGGCCGTGGCGTGGCCGCGCTGCCTCGCTGGCTGGTGGAGGAGTACGCGGAGAAGATGGAAATCGTCCCGGTCCGGCTGGGCTCGCGCGGCATCGCCAAGCAGATCTTTCTTGGCGCGCGGGAGGCGGACACCGACGTCGATTACCTGAAGGCCTTTGTCGAGCTGGCGCGTCAGGTGTAGCGCCTTTCCAGCGCGTCCCACTCCGGCGTGTCGATCAGAAACTGTCGCCAGGCACGCGCACCCAGCCTTCCATCAACACGCGGGCGCTTCGGCTCATCAGGGCCTTGGTCACCACCCATTCGCCATCGACCTTGCGGGCCTCGGCGCCGACGCGCAGCGTGCCCGATGGGTGGCCGAAGCGCACTGCCTGGCGCTCGCCACCGCCGGCCGCGAGGTTCACCAGCGTGCCGGGGATCGCCGCTGCGGTGCCGATGGCGACCGCGGCCGTGCCCATCATGGCGTGGTGCAGCTTGCCCATCGACAGCGCACGCACGAGCAGGTCCACGTCCGCCGCCTTCACTGCCTTGCCGCTGGAGGCCGTGTAGTCCCTGGGCGTTGCGACGAAGGCCACCTTGGGCGTGTGCTGGCGCTTGGCGGCTTCACCGATGTCCTTGATGAGGCCCATCTTCACCGCGCCATGCGCGCGGATCGTCTCGAACATTGCCAGTGCCTTCGCATCGCTGTTGATCGCGTCCTGCAACTCGGTGCCGGTGTAGCCGATGTCGCCTGCGTTGACGAAGATGGTCGGAATGCCCGCGTTGATCAGCGTGGCGCGCAAAGTGCCCACGCCGGGCACTTCGAGCTCCTCGACCACCTTGCCGGTCGGGAACATCGCGCCGCCGCCTTCGCCGTCGCCCTCGTCGGCCGGGTCGATGAATTCCAGCGGCACCTCGGCGGCCGGAAAGGTCACGCCGTCGAGTTCGAAGTCGCCGGTTTCCTGAACCTCGCCTCGGGCGATCGGCACGTGGGCGACGATGGTCTTGCCGATATTGGCCTGCCAGATGCGCACGGTGCACGTGCCGTTCTGCGGTACGCGCGCCCGATCGATCAGGCCCTGCGCAATTGCGAACGGCCCGACCGCCGCCGACAGGTTGCCGCAGTTGCCCGACCAGTCGACGAAGGCGCTGTCGATGGAGACCTGGCCGAACAGGTAGTCGACGTCGTGGTCCGGCCGCGTGGAGCGCGACAGGATCACGGTCTTCGATGTGGAGGAGGTGGCCGCACCCATGCCGTCGATCTGCTTGGCGTAGGGGTCGGGGCTGCCGATCACGCGCAGCAGCAGCGCGTCGCGCGCCGGCCCGGGCTGCCGCGCCGCCGCGGGCAGGTCTTGCAGGCGGAAGAACACGCCCTTGCTGGTGCCGCCGCGCATGTAGACGGCGGGAATCTTGATCTGGGGAGCGGATGCCATGGCAAATGGGAGTGGTGGTTGTCTCAGGCTGCCGACTTGTTCTCGGCCAGGAAGTCTTGTGCAAAGCGCTGCAGCACGCCGCCTGCTTCGTAGATCGACACTTCCTCGGCCGTGTCCAGCCGGCAGGTCACCGGAACCTGCAGCGTGTCGCCGCCCATGCGGTGGACGACCAGCGTGAGGTCGGCGCGCGGTGCGGGCTTGCCGATCACGTCGTAGGTTTCTGTGCCGTCCAGGCCCAGCGTGAGTCGCGTGGTGCCGGGCTTGAACTCCAGCGGCAGCACGCCCATGCCGAGCAGGTTGGTGCGGTGGATGCGCTCGAAGCCTTCGGCCACGACGGTCTCCACACCGGCCAGGCGCACGCCCTTGGCGGCCCAGTCGCGCGACGAGCCCTGGCCGTAGTCGGCGCCGGCCACGATGATCAGCGGCTGCCTGCGGTTCAGGTACGTCTCGATCGCCTCCCACATGCGCACGACCTTGCCTTCAGGCTCGATGCGCGCGAGCGACCCTTTCTTCTGCGCGCCGTCGACCACCGCCATCTCGTTGACGAGCTGCGGGTTGGCGAAGGTGGCGCGCATGGCCGTGAGGTGGTCGCCGCGGTGCGTGGCGTAGGAGTTGAAGTCTTCTTCCGGAAGACCCATCTTCGCCAGATACTCGCCGGCAGCGCTGTCCAGCAGGATCGCGTTGGACGGCGACAGATGGTCGGTTGTGATGTTGTCCGGCAGCAGCGCCAGCGGCCGCATGCCGCGCAGCGTGCGCGGATTGGCCGCGAGCGCGCCCACGCCCTCGCTGTCCCAGTAGGGCGGGCGGCGGATGTAGGTGGACTGCGGCCGCCAGTCGTACTGCGGGCTCACCTTCTCGCCGTTGTCTGCGTGGATCGCGAACATGGGTTCGTACACCTTGCGGAACATCTCGGGCCTGACGGAGGCCGCGACGATGGCGTCGATTTCCTCGTCGCTCGGCCAGAGGTCCTGCAGGCGTATCTCCTTGCCGTTCACGACGTCCAGCACGTCGCGCTCGATGTCGAATCGCATCGTGCCCGCGATCGCGTAGGCCACGACCAGCGGCGGCGACGCGAGAAAGGCCTGCTTCGCGTACGGATGGATGCGGCCGTCGAAGTTGCGATTGCCCGAGAGAACCGCGGTGGCGTACAGGTCGCGCTCGATGATCTCCTGCTGGATCTTCGGGTCCAGCGCACCCGACATGCCGTTGCAGGTGGTGCAGGCAAAGGCGACGATGCCGAAGCCGAGCTGCTCCAGCTCGTGCAGCAGGCCGGCGTCGCGCAGGTAGAGCTCCACGGCCTTGGAGCCCGGAGCCAGCGATGACTTGACCCAAGGCTTGCGCTTGAGGCCCAGGCGGTTGGCATTGCGCGCCAGCAGCGCGGCGGCGATCACGTTGCGCGGGTTCGAAGTGTTGGTGCACGACGTGATGGCCGCGATGATCACGGCGCCGTCGGGCATCAGGCCCGCTGCTTCCTGCCGCCTGGCCTCTGCAAGACCGACGGCGATGTTGCGCTCGGCCAGCTGCGAGGTGGGCAGTCGGCGGTGCGGGTTGGAAGGGCCGGCCATGTTGCGCACCACGCTCGACAGGTCGAACTTCAGCACGCGTTCGTAGCTGGCGGTCTTCAGCGCATCGCCCCAGAAGCCGGCTGTCTTCGCATACGTTTCGACCAGCGCGACCTGTGCGTCTTCGCGGCCGGTAAGCCGCAGGTAGGTGAGCGTCTGGTCGTCGATGTAGAAGAGCGCGGCCGTGGCGCCGTACTCGGGGCACATGTTGGAGATGGTGGCGCGGTCGCCGATGGTCAGGCCGTGCGTGCCTTCGCCGAAGAACTCCAGGTACGCACCGACCACTTTTTCCTTGCGCAGGAACTCGGTGAGCGCCAGCACGATGTCGGTGGCGGTGATGCCCGGCTGGCGCCGGCCGGTCAGCTCCACGCCGACGATGTCGGGCAGGCGCATCCACGAGGCGCGGCCCAGCATCACGTTCTCGGCCTCCAGGCCGCCGACGCCCACCGCGATCACGCCCAGTGCGTCGACGTGCGGCGTGTGGCTGTCGGTGCCCACGCAGGTGTCCGGGAAGGCCAGGCCGTCCTGCACGTAGACCACCGGCGACATCTTCTCCAGATTGATCTGATGCATGATGCCGTTGCCCGCCGGAATCACTTCCATGTTGGCGAAGGCGCGCTTCGTCCAGTCGATGAAATGGAAGCGGTCCTCGTTGCGGCGGTCCTCGATCTGCCGGTTCTTCTCGAAGGCGTGCGGATCGAATCCGCCGCACTCCACGGCCAGCGAATGGTCGACGATCAGCTGCACCGGCACCACCGGGTTCACCTGCGCAGGGTCGCCACCCTCGGCCGCGATTGCGTCGCGCAAGCCTGCCAGGTCCACCAGCGCGGTCTGGCCCAGGATGTCGTGGCACACCACGCGCACGGGAAACCACGGAAAGTCACGATCGCGCCGGCGCTCGATGAGCTGCAGCAGGCATTCATCGAGGATGGCCGGGTCGCAGCGGCGCACCAGGTTCTCGGCATGTACGCGCGCGGTGTAGGGCAGGGTGTCCCAGGCGCCGGGGCGCAGTGCATCGACCGCGGCGCGGGCGTCGATGTAGTCCAGCGTGGTGCCCGGGAGTTGTTTTCTGTGTCGTGAATTCATCGTGGCAAATCGGAAAGCGGCTTACTCGGAGCGGATGTCGTTGTCTTTCACGACCTTGGCGTAGCGCGGAATTTCGGCGCGAATCAGCGCGCCGAACTGTTCCGCCGTGCCGCCTGCAGCAGACACACCGGTGGGCTCCAGCTTGGCGTTGAGTTCGGGCGCCTTGAGGCCGGCGTCGAGCGCGCCGTTGAGCTTCGCGAGCACGGCGGGCGGCATGCCCTTGGGCGCGATCAGCCCGTGCCATGCCACCACGTCGTACTCGGGCAGGCCGCCGGCCTCGGCGATCGAGGGAATGTTGGGGTAGGCCTGCAGGCGCTGCGCCGTAGTCACGGCGAACGCACGCAGCCGGCCCGACTGCACGTGCGGCATCAAGGCCTCGGTGCCCGCGACCAGCATGTCCACGTTGCCTGCCACCAGGTCGGTAACGGCCGGACCCGTGCCCCGGTACGGCACGTGCGTGGCCTTGACCTTGGCCATGCCGAACATGTACTCGGTCACGATGTGCAGGTGGCTGCCGTTGCCCGCCGAAGCGAAGGTCAGCTTGCCCGGGTTCTGGCGCCCGTAGTCGAGCAGCTCCTTCAGGTTCTTTGCAGGTACCTTGGCCGGGTTGACGCACAGCACGTATGCGCCCTTCGACAACTGGATCACCGGCGTCATGTCGGCGACCGGGTCGAAGCGCAGCTTGTACAGGGAAGGGTTGACGGTGTAGCTGCCGGCAATCAGCAGCAGCGTGTAGCCGTCGCCGGGCGTGTGCAATGCGTACTCGGTGCCGAGCGTGCCGCCGGCGCCCGGCCGGTTGTCCACCACCACGGCCTGGCCCAGCCGCTGGCTGAGCACGTTCGACGCAACGCGCGCGATGAAGTCGGAGCCCCCGCCGGGTGCGAAGGGGCAGACGATCTTGAGCGGCTTGGCCGGAAAGGCATCCTGGGCCCAGCCGGTGCGGGCGACAGGCAATGCCAGCCCGGCCAGGGCTGCTGATGAAAAGGCGCGGCGATTCAGGGTCATGCTGTTGTCTCCAGTGTTGTTGTGCATGCCTCCCGCGACGGCGTGCCATCGCGGTGGCAGTCGCTAGTTTGCGCCCGTATGGCAAACCCGCGACAAACGCTCGGAGACTCCTGTGCGGCTCAGATCCGCGCCTCGATCGGCACGAACTTCACGTCCTCGGGGCCGGTGTAGTTGGCGCTCGGGCGAATGATCTTGTTGTCTACGCGCTGCTCGATCACATGCGCGGCCCAGCCGCTGGTGCGCGCGATCACGAACAGGGGCGTGAACATCGCGGTGGGCACGCCCATCATGTGATAGCTCACGGCACTGAACCAGTCGAGATTGGGGAACATCTTCTTGGCCTCCCACATCACCGACTCCAGCCGCTGCGCGATGTCGAACATCTTGGTCGAACCGGCTTCGTCGGACAGCCGCCTGGCCACGCCCTTGATCACCACGTTGCGCGGATCGCTCACCGTGTAGACAGGGTGGCCGAAGCCGATCACCACCTCCTTGGCCTCCACGCGGTGGCGGATGTCAGCCTCGGCTTCGTCGGGCGAGTCGTAGCGCTTCTGGATCTCGAAGGCCACTTCGTTGGCGCCGCCGTGCTTGGGGCCGCGCAGCGCGCCGATTGCGCCCGCGATGGACGAATACATGTCGCTGCCGGTGCCGGCGATCACGCGCGCGGTGAAGGTCGAGGCGTTGAACTCGTGCTCGGCATACAGGTTCAGCGAGGTGTGCATCGCGCGCACCCAGGCCTTGGAAGGCTTCTCGCCATGCAGCAGGTGCAGGAAGTGGCCGCCGATGGAGTCGTCGTCGGTCTCCACATCGATGCGCTTGCCCTGGCTGCTCCAGTGATACCAGTACAGCAGCATCGAGCCGAGCGAAGCCATCAGGCGGTCGGCGATGTCGCGCGCGCCGGGCAGGTTGTGGTCGTCTCTCTCGGGCAGGATGCAGCCCAGCGCGGAGACGCCGGTGCGCATCACGTCCATCGGGTGGGCGCCGGCGGGCAGGCTCTCCAGTGCGTCTTTCACGTTCGCCGGCAGGCCGCGCATGGCCTTCAGGCGTGCCTTGTAGGCCTTGAGCTCGGCACGCGTGGGCAGCTTGCCGTGCACCAGCAGGTGGGCGATTTCCTCGAATTCGCAGACCTCGGCGATGTCCAGGATGTCGTAGCCGCGGTAGTGCAGGTCGTTGCCGGTGCGGCCCACGGTGCACAGCGCCGTGTTGCCCGCGGTCACGCCCGACAGGGCGACGGACTTCTTGGCCTTGAAGCCGGCCGGGGCGGCGATCTCGGTCGTGGGGGTCATGAGGGTCGTGGTGGTCATGCGGTTTCCTTGTCCAGATAAGAGCGATCGATGGCGGCGGGGCGGCCGGCGGCATCGACCGCCACCATCTCGAACACGCCCTTGAGGACTTCTTCCGCCGGAACGCCCGGCACGTCGGCCAGGCCGGTCACGCACACGGTCATCGAACAGCGGCCGATGCGGCTGACCCACCCGCGCAGGACAAGCTGATAGCCCACCGGCACGGGCGACAGAAAGCTGACGCTGGTCACCTCGGCCATCACCACTTCGCGCTGCGCCAGGCCGCGCGCCGCCAGGAAGGCCGCCTTGCTCATGAGCTGCAGGCCCTGGCCGGCGAAGAGCGTGCCGCGGTGATTGGCATGCACCGGCAGCACCAGTTCGCGGAGTTCGGTTGTTCCAACGGGTGTCGTCATGGTTCGCAATCTACGCAGAAAGCAACGACTGCAGAAGGACTGAAAGGGCGAACTCCTGCGAACGGGAGCAGGCAGATTTGCGAATGCTGCGAAGTTCAGCGACTGGAGCCGCGAGCCATACTTGGCGAATGGCTCGATGTCTTGAGCCCTATTGCCTGATGCTTTGGAAAGCACCGGGCATCTAGGCGCCTCGCGGTTCCTGCACGATCAGCGCGTGACGAATCTTCTGCGCCAGTTCGAGCAGAGCGGGCGCCAGCTCGCGCGATACGACGGCGATCGACTCCTCGGTCGAGACGCTGACATTCAGCACGTAGATGACGTCGTCCACCTGCAGCGGCGTGGCCAGCGCCACCACCTCGGGTTGCCAGGCCGCGGCGCAGTAACCCTTGGCATGCACGTCCGCCCACGCCTGCTTGATCTCTGTCTCCATCTTGCGCCAGTGCCTGCGGCGTTGCGCGAACAGTTCCATCAGCCTGGCGCGGCGAGGTTGCGAAGCGACCGCCAGGTAAGCCCTGCCCAGCGACGTGAGTTCCATCGGCACACGCTGGCCCGAAACCACGTGCCGGAGCGCTACGCGCTTCGCATAGCGAATGGATTCAAGGTAAACCATCTCGTCCCGGTCCGGCGCGGCCAGTCCGACGTTGATGCGCTTTTGCAGCGCCAACTCGCGCATGTGCGGTGTTGCTGCCTGTAGAACACGCGATCCGGTGCGCATCGCGTGCGACAAGCTCAACACGGCGGGCGCCAGGCGATAGGCGCGTTCGATGCTGTCCAGCTGCAGCATGCCCGCACCCACCAGCGTCTGCGTGAGTCTGCTGACCGTGGACTTGGAAAGTCCGGTGCGCTCGGCCAGTTCGCCATTGCCCAACAGCTCGGAGCCTGGCCGGAATGCACGCAGGATTTCGATGCCTCGCTCCAGCGATCGATTGGCGGGTGATCGTCCGGGTTTGTGGTCGAGATTGAAGTTGGGAAGTTCGGTCATGGGAGCCTTGCGGACAGGCGACGCGTGGATTCACCGTGAATGGATCGAATCGAAGTATCCATTGCCTGTGTTCCATCCAGTGGAATTGCAATCACCTTTGCGAGCCGCTTGATCCTAGAGTTCGGCTGTCACGCGCTGCAGCTCGGGCATGTGACGGACTTTCAAATCAAACAGTTCTGGAGACATCAGACCATGGCAGCCCCTTCCACCGGGCGAGCACGCGTGCTCGCCTTCCTTCTCGCAGGCTTCGCAGTCGTCGGCACGGCCTTCGCCTACCCCGACAAGCCCATCCGTTTCGTCGTGCCCTTCGCGCCGGGCGGAGGCACCGACCTGATCGCTCGCACGCTGGGCGCGGAAATGTCCAAGGACCTCGGGCAGCCGGTCATCATCGACAACAAGCCGGGCGCGGGAACACTGATCGGCACGGACAACGTGGCCAAGAGCGCGCCCGACGGCTACAGCGTCGTGGTCGCCTCGTTCGCCCACGCCGTCAATCCATCGCTGCAGCCCAGGCTTTCGTATGGCAGCAACAAGGCCTTTGCGCCGGTCATCCTCGTCGGTCGCGGACCCAACGTGTTGGTGGTGCGCCCCGACAGTCCCTACAAGTCCGTGGCCGATCTGCTCACCGCCGCGAAGGCCAATCCCGGCAAGCTGACTTTCGCATCGCAGGGCGCGGGCACCTCCGCCCATCTGGCCGGCGAGATGTTCGCCAACCTCGCCAAGGTCAAGCTCTCGCACATTCCCTACCGGGGCGCAGGTCCCGCGCTGACCGATCTGCTGGGCGGCCAGGTCGACATGATGTTCGCCACCGCAGCGGCCGTGTCCACCTTCGTCGACAGCGGCAAGCTGCGCGCCCTGGGCGTGACCACGGCTGAGTCCTCGCCGGCATTCAAGGGTGTGCCGGCCATTGCGGCCAGCGTGCCGGGCTACCTGGTGGAGAGCTGGTACGGCCTGTTCGTGCCGGCCGGTACGCCGCCAGCAGTCGTCGAGCGCCTCAACGCCGCCGGCCGCAAGGCCGCCCGTGCACCCGACTTCGTACGAAAGATCGAACACGAAGGGCTGGTCATCAACGCCGGGCCGCCGGCTGAACTGGACAACTACGTGCGGGCCGAAGAAGAACGGTGGGCGCGCGTCATCAAGGAAAACGGCATCAAGGCCGATTGAACTGCGGCCATCGGCCGCCCAGGAAAAAGCACATGACATACACCCTCATCGACTTTCAGGTGACGGACGCCATCGCGACCGTGACATTCAACCGCCCGGACAAGCGCAACGCCATGAGCGACGACATGCGCACGGAATTCATCGACGTGCTGGAGCACGTGGCCGCCGACAAGGCCATCAGGGCAATGGTGCTGACCGGTGCAGGCAAGGGTTTCTGCGCCGGCGGGGACATCAGCGGAATGCAGAAGCGCATGAACGCTCCGGCAGGTGAAGTGGGGTTCAACGGCTGGCATCGCCAGCAGCGCGTGCACCACGTGCAGGCCTTGCTCCACACCATGCCCAAGCCGGTGATCGCAGCGGTCAACGGCGCTGCCTCCGGTCTGGGGGCGGACACTGCGATGGCCTGCGACTTCATCATTGCCAGCGAATGGGCCAGCTTCGCCTGGAGCTATGTGCTGCGCGGGATCATTCCCGATGGCGGCGGCATGTACTTCCTGCCGCGCCGCGTGGGCCTGCCCAAGGCCAAGGAGCTGATCTTCACCGGCCGCCAGGTCAAGGCGGACGAAGCCCTCTCGCTGGGCATCGTGGACCGCAAGACCGGCGCGGACACGCTGCTCGCCGACGCGCAGGCGTGGGCGGTCGAACTCTCGTCTGCGTCTTCCACTGCGCTCGCGCTGACCAAGACCATCCTTAACCAGAGCTTCGAACTCTCCTCGCACGACGTGTTCGCGCAGGGCAGCCAGGCGCAGGGCATCTGCTACACCAGCAGCGAGCACCGTGCTTCGGTGGAAGCTTTTCTGGCCAAGACGGCCTCCAGGGACTGAGCCATGAACGAAGCCATCGCCAAGCTGCTGTCGCCGCGCAGCGTCGCCGTCATCGGTGCCTCGGCAGACCCCAGGAAAACCACCGGCCGCCCCGTGGCCTATCTGCAGAAGCATGGCTTTGCGGGCCGCATCATGCCGGTGAACCCGAAGGTCGAGCGCATCGGCGAGCTGCCGTGCTATCCCGACATCGCTTCGCTTCCGGAAGTGCCCGACGTAGCCGTCGTGCTGCTGGGAGCCGAGCGCGCGCACCTGGCGGTGAAGGAGCTGTCGGCACGGGGCTGCGCCGCCGCCATCGTGCTGGCCAGCGGCTACACCGAAACCGGCGAGGAAGGCGCGCGGCGCCAGCAGCAGTTGGTCGAGGCAGCAGGGACGATGCGCATCCTGGGTCCCAACACCATCGGGCTCGTCAACCTCACGGACAACATCGTCCTGTCGCCGTCCGGAGCGCTGGAGATGGACGAGTTCCAGGCCGGCGGGATCGGCGTGGTCTCGCAAAGCGGGGGCATCCTGGGCTCGCTGCTGTCGCGCGCCTCGGCGCGCGGCATCGGCCTGTCGAAGCTGATCTCCACGAGCAACGAGGTCGACCTGGAACTGGCCGACTTCATCGACCACCTGGCCGACGACCCGGCCACCAAGGTGATTGCGCTGTATGTCGAAACCGTGCGCGACCCCGCGAAGTTCCGCGCGGCCTGCCTGAAGGCCGCGCGCATGGGCAAGCCGGTCGTGGCCTTCAAGATCGGCCGCTCGGAGGCGGGCGCAAAGGCCGCCGTGTCCCACACCGGTGCCATGGCGGGTGCTGACAGCATGTATGACGCGCTGTTCAGGCAGGTCGGCGTGATCCGGGCGCAGAGCTTCTCGGATCTGCTGGACATTCCTGCCGCGCTGTCCACGGGCCGCAAGCTGCGCGGCGGGCGCGTCGCCATCCTCACTTCCACGGGCGGCGCCGGCACGCTGGTGTCTGACGACCTGGGCGTGGCGGGCTTCGATACGCCCGCGCCCGACGAGGCCACCGCCAATGCTCTGCGCGCGCTGCAGACCGGCAGCGAGGCAGTGCTGGACCGCAACCCCATCGACGTGACGCTCGCCGGCCTGCGCCCCGACCTGCTGCGCGGCGCCATCGATGCACTGCTGGCAAGCCCGAGCTATGACGCGCTGGTGATCATCGTCGGCTCCTCCAGCCTGGCCATGCCCGAACTGCTGGCCGGCGCCATCCAGGAATGCCTGCCGAATTCCGACAAGCCGGTGATGGCCTACGTGAGCCCGCATGCGCCCGAAGTGGGAGCGCTGCTCACGCGCCGCGGCGTGCCTGCATTCACCGCAGCCGAGAGCTGCACTGCCGCGCTGGCCGGCATGCTGCGCGTGCAGCGCTTCGTGGCGTCCGGGGAAGACGCCGCGGCCTTGCCGCCGGTGGAGGCCGGCGAACTGCCCTCCGGTTCGCTCGACGAGGCGCAGGCCAAACAGTTGTTCTCGCGCTTCGGCGTGCCTTGCGCCGCGGAACGCGTGGTCGCTTCGCCGGCCGCGGCGGAAGCCGCTGCGCGCGAGCTGGGTGGGCGTGTCGTGCTCAAGATCCTGTCGTCCGAGATCACGCACAAGAGCGACGTGGGGGGCGTTGCCGTCGGGCTGGACGGCGACACCATCGGCGAGTGCATCGGCCACATGGCGGCTGACGTGAAGGCCCGCACCGGCGTGGATCCAGAGCGCTTTCTCGTGCAGGAGATGGTGGCGGGCGGCACGGAACTGATCCTGGGAATGCACCGCGATGCGCTGGGCACGGCCATCCTGCTGGGCATGGGCGGCGTGACGGCGGAGCTTTTCAAGGACACCACCATGCGGCTGCTGGCGCAGGATGCGCGTGGCTTGAAGCCGCTCGGCCGCGCCGAGGCGCTCTCGATGGCGCACGACCTCAAGACCTGGCCGCTGCTGGATGGTTTCCGTGGACGGCCCAAGGCCGACATCGAGGCCTTGGTCGATGCGATCGTCGCCTTCTCCAGGATGGCGGCGCAGCTTGGCGAGCGTCTGGTCGAGGCCGAGATCAACCCCGTCTTCGTGCTGCCGCAGGGGCAGGGCGTGCGCGCCGCCGACGGCGTGGTCGTGCTGGCCTGAGCGACAGGCCCGGCTCTTCTTTTTCTCTTCTTCTCGAACCGATCGGACATCCCGTGTACGCCACCGAAGTATTTGCCCGCTACGCCACCGAATTCCGTCAGGCCCGGCTGGGCGACGAGGTACTGCACCACGCCAAGCGCGCCGTGATCGAC
Organism: Variovorax sp. OV084; assembly: GCF_900111625.1. NCBI lineage: Bacteria > Pseudomonadati > Pseudomonadota > Betaproteobacteria > Burkholderiales > Comamonadaceae > Variovorax > Variovorax sp. OV084. The sequence goes on from NZ_FOII01000004.1 coordinate 516,370, forward strand.
TGGCATGCCGCGCTGTTCCCCGGCCTGGAAGTTGCGCCCATGCCGCAGCTTCGCGCGCTGCTTGCCGACGACCTCGACCGTGGCCGTGCGCGCCTGCCCGATGGCCGCCTGGCGCCGGCACGCGCGGCCGCCCTGCTCAACGGCACGGCGGCCCACGCGGCCGAGGTGGACGACAGCTTCCGTGATGCCATGTACCACCCCGGCGCGGCCACGGTGGCGGCCGCGCTGGCCATTGCGCAGGACCGGGGCGCCAGCGGCCTTGAATTCCTGCGCGGCGTGGTGCTCGGCTACGAGGTGTCTACCCGCATCGGTGTGGCGATGGGGCGGGCGCACTATCGCCATTGGCACAACACCGGCACCGTGGGAACCTTTGGCGCGGCCGCTTCCGCCGCCGGCCTGCTGGGGCTGCACGGCGCGCCCTTCGCCCATGCGATGGCTACGGCCGCCACCTTTGCAGCGGGGCTGCAGCAGGCCTTCCGCATGGATTCGATGTCCAAGCCCCTCCACGCGGGGCGTGCTGCCGAAGGCGGCGTGCTCGCCGCGCAACTGGCCGCGCAGGGTGTGACGGGCTCGCTGGACGTGCTCGAGGGCGAGGCGGGCTTCGGCCGCGCCATGAGCGACGGTCCGGACTGGTCGGCGGTGGGCGACACGCTGGGGCGCGACTTCCACATCACCCGGCTGACCTTCAAGAACCACATCGGCTGCGGCCATGCCTTCGCTGCCATCGACGGGGCCCTGGAGCTGGCGCGCCAGCATGGCCTGCGGGCTGCGGATATCCGCAGCGTCCACGTGGCCACCTATGGTCCCGCGCTGGACATCGCCTGCTACGAAGATCCGCGCACCGAGAACGAGGCGCGCTTCAGCCTGCGCTTCGTGGTGGCCACGGCGCTGGTGCATGGCAGCGTGCGGCTCGCGGCGTACACGCCCGAGCGGCTGGCGGATGCCGACACGCGTGCGCTGATGGCGCGCATCACGGCCGTGGTCGATCCCGGGATCGACGCCGCCTTCCCGGGCCGCCGCTCTGCCCGGGTGGAGATCGAGACGATCGACGGCCAGCGCCACGTCTGGCTCCAGCCCGACCGCAAGGGCGACCCCGAACTGCCGCTGTCGGACGCGGAGCTGGAAGACAAGCTGCTGGAACTGGCGGCGCCGGTGATCGGCACCGAGCGAGCGCGGACGCTGCTGCGCAACATCTGGTCGCTGGAGCAGGCGGGTGATCTGCAGGGACTGGGAGGCTGAGGTCGCGCAGGCCGGCTTCGCAGCCTTCGCTTTTCACCCAGGATTTTCGAAATTTTTGGAACTCTATTTTTTGATGGCCAGTAAAGTACCGGGCAATTTTTGAACTCTATTTGTTTGTTTTGAACTCCATCAGCTTCGACCACACCCGCTTCGACGCCGCGATCGTCGACCTCGACGGCACCATGGTCGACACGCTCGGCGACTTCGCTGCGTCGCTGAACCGCATGCTCGACGACCTCTCGCTGCCGCATGTGGCGCCTGCCGCCATCGAGACGATGGTGGGCAAGGGCTCGGAGCATCTGATTCATTCGGCGCTCGTGCATGTGATGGCGCCAGATGCTGCTGCCGATGCGAAGGCGCGGGCCTTGTTCGACCGCGCATGGGAGCGCTACCAGCACCACTACCTCGCCATCAACGGACAGCACTCGGCGGTGTACCCCGGCGTGATCGACGGGCTGAAGGCGTTGCGCGCAAGCGGCCTGCGGTTGGTCTGCCTCACCAACAAGCCGACGTCGTTCGCAAAGCCCTTGCTGATCGACAAGGGCCTCGACGGTTTCTTCGAGCTGGTGTTCGGTGGCGATGCCTTCGAGCGCAAGAAGCCCGATCCGATGCCGCTGCTGAAGACCTGCGAAGCGCTGGGCACCACGCCCGCGCGCACGCTGATGATTGGCGACTCGAGCAACGACGCGCGCGCCGCACGCGCCGCGGGCTGCCCCGTTGTGCTCGTGACCTACGGCTACAACCACGGTGAGCCGGTGCGCGGCGTCGATGCCGACGGCTTCGTCGATTCGCTGGCCGAGCTTGCTCCGGCTGCGTTGCGGTAACGGCCCTTCTTATTGCTTGCCGAGCAGCGCGTCCTTCAGCTTCCAGTCGGCCGGGTTCGGCCCCAGCCAGATGCGCAGCAGCGCATTGAAGAAGGCCGGCTCCTTCACCGGGTCGGGCTGAGGCACGCCGCGCACCGTGATCACCGTGCCGGTGCCGGGAAGCCAGTCGATGGTGAAGGTGTCGCCAGTCTTCAGCTGTTTCTGGTCCGCGAACATCTGGCCCATGCGCAGCAGGCCCGGAATGAGGTTGACCATTTCGCTCTTGGGCGAGTTGTCTTCCACGCCCTTGGTGAAGAGCTTGCCGAGTTCGTTCGCGTCGATGTCGCGCAGCATGGTGATGGCCACGCGCTTGGGGCCCGGCGCGGCCAGTGCCTCTTCGGTGGTCGATACCTTCTTGCCCACGTACAGGCCGGCCGTGTAGACCTTGAAGATGGCCTTGTAGCGGATGCCTGCGCCATTGAGCACCAAGGGGCTGCCCCGCAGATCCATCTGGTCTTCGAGCTTGACGCCGGCCACGTCGACCTGCGCGGCCGAGGCGCCGAGGGCGGTGGCCAGGCAGGCGGCCAGGGCGAGGCGGGAGAAGAGCACGGTCGGGAGCGAGAGAGCGGTCAACGGAGTCTCCTTGGAGTTTTGCGAACGGTCGTGCGAATGTATCTTTTTGTTTTACGTTCACGGCTTCGGGGGAACCCTGAAAGCGGCCAATGAAGGCGACCGTTGCACGCTTTGGCGTTTTCGTGGGCTAAACTCCGCGCCTCATATGTTCGTTCATCACATCATTCAAACAGGTGAAGGCAGCCGGGGAGCCTGGCCCTGGCGTCGCCATACTTCGCTGACTGTTTGATTGCACGGCGCACGCCGTGCGCCCGCGGTTCCGAGTCGATACACACTACGACGCCGGACCACCCGTGAATGACCTTGCCGCCGGCCGAAGGAGCGCCGCAGGCAACTGGAGAACGAATCCGTGATCACCGAACTTGAATTCAAGAGCCTCAGCGCCCAGGGCTACAACCGCATTCCGCTGATGGCCGAGGCCTTTGCCGACCTCGAGACGCCTCTTTCCCTCTACCTCAAGCTGGCCCACTCGCAGGGCGGCGGCAAGCACAGCTTTCTACTCGAATCGGTGGTGGGCGGCGAGCGCTTCGGGCGCTACAGCTTCATCGGACTGCCGGCTCGCACGCTGCTGCGCGCCAGCGGCTTCGGCGCCGAGGCCGTCACCGAAGTGGTGACCGACGGGCAGGTGGTCGAGACTGCAAAGGGCAACCCGCTCGACTTCGTGGCCGAGTACCAGAAGCGATTCAAGGTTGCGCTGCGGCCCGGCTTGCCGCGCTTCTGCGGTGGCCTTGCCGGCTACTTCGGCTACGACACCGTGCGCCACATCGAGCGCAAGCTCGAAAAGAGCTGCCCGCCCGACACGCTGGGCTGCCCCGACATCCTGCTGCTGCAGTGCGAGGAGCTGGCCGTCATCGACAACCTGTCGGGCAAGCTTTACCTCATCGTCTACGCCGACCCGAAGCAGCCCGAGGCCTATGCCGTGGGCAAGCGCCGCCTGCGCGAGCTGAAGGAAAAGCTCAAGTACTCGGTGAGCGCCCCCGTCGTGAAGCCCACGCAGCCGCATCCGCCGGAGCGAAGCTTTGCCAAGGCCGACTATCTCGCGGCAGTGGAGCGCGCCAAGGAAATGATCGCCGCCGGCGACTTCATGCAGGTGCAGGTGGGCCAGCGCATCAGCAAGCGCTACACCGAGTCGCCGCTGTCGCTGTACCGCGCGCTGCGTTCGCTCAACCCCTCGCCCTACATGTACTACTACAACCTCGGCGACTTCCACGTGGTGGGCGCTTCGCCCGAGATCCTGGTGCGTCAGGAAAACACGGGCGAGGGCGAGCAGAAGATCACCATCCGCCCGCTGGCCGGCACGCGCCCGCGCGGCGCATCGATCGAGCTCGACAAGGCGGCGGAGGAAGAACTCATCAACGACCCGAAGGAGCGCGCCGAGCATGTGATGCTGATCGACCTCGCGCGCAACGACATCGGCCGCATCGCCAAGACCGGCACGGTGAAGGTGACGGAAGCCTTTGCGGTGGAGCGCTACAGCCACGTGATGCACATCGTGAGCAACGTCGAAGGCACGCTGAAGGACGGCATGACCGCCATCGACGTGCTGAAAGCCACGTTCCCGGCGGGCACGCTGACCGGTGCGCCGAAGGTGCATGCGATGGAACTCATCGACCAGTTGGAGCCGACCAAGCGCGGGCTGTATGGCGGCGCGTGCGGCTACATCAGCTACGCGGGCGACATGGACGTGGCCATCGCCATTCGCACCGGCATCGTGAAGGACCAGATGCTGCACGTTCAGGCCGCGGCCGGCGTGGTGGCCGACTCGGTGCCCGAGCTGGAGTGGAAAGAAACTGAAGCCAAGGCGCGCGCACTCCTGCGTGCCGCCGAACTGGTCGAGGAAGGCCTGGAATGAGCACCGCACCCGATATTCAGAACGACTTCTCGCACGAGATCATCGGCGCGGCCGTCGAGGTGCAGCGCGTGCTCGGCACGGGGCTCGATGAAGGGGCCTATGCGGCTGCGCTGGCCATCGAGCTCGCCGAGCGCGAGATCGGCTTCACGCGCGACGTGGCGCTGTCGGCCAGCTACAAGGGCCGCTCGCTCGGCGAGGTGTACCGTGCGGGCTTCGTGATCGAGCAATCTGTCATCGTCGAACTCAAGGCGGTCGACGTGCTGACCGACCTGCATCGTGCGCAGGTGCTTGCCGCGCTGCGCCTGTCGGGCCTCAAGCTGGGCCTTCTGATCAACTTCAACGTGTTCCCCGTCGTCAAGGGCGTGCACCGGATTGTGAGCAAGCCATGAAACTGCTGATGATCGACAACTACGATTCCTTCACCTACAACATCGTCCAGTACTTCGGCGAGCTGGGTGCGGACGTGCAGGTGCACCGCAACGACGAGATCACGGTGGAGCAGATCGGCGAGCTGATTGCCTCCGGCGTGACGCGGCTGGTGGTGTCGCCCGGGCCGTGTTCGCCTGCTGAGGCGGGTGTTTCGGTGGCGGCCATCGAGGCCTTCGCGGGCAAGCTGCCCATTCTTGGCGTGTGCCTGGGCCACCAGGCCATCGGCGCGGCCTTCGGCGGCAAGATCGTGCGCGCGCAGCAGCTCATGCACGGCAAGACCAGCGAGATCACGACCACGCAAGAAGGCGTGTTCGCGGGGCTGCCCGAGAAGTTCATCGTCAACCGCTACCACTCGCTTTCCATCGAGCGCGAGAGTTGCCCGAAGGCACTGGCTGTCACCGCATGGACCGATGACGGCGAGATCATGGGGGTGCGGCACACCGGATTCGCGCATGACGTGCGCATCGAAGGCGTGCAGTTCCATCCCGAATCCATCCTGACGGAGCACGGCCACGCCATGCTCAAGAACTTCCTGGACTGAGCCACCATGACCGATCGCACTTCCCTCGTCGACCTGCGCAGCGACACCGTCACGCAACCCACGCCCGCGATGCGGGAGGCCATGATGGCGGCGCCGCTGGGCGACGACGTCTTCGGCACCGACCCGAGCGTCAATGCGCTGCAGGAAAAGATTGCCACGATGCTGGGCTTCGAGGCTGCGCTGTTCGTGCCCACCGGCACGCAGAGCAACCTGTGCGCGATTCTTTCGCACTGCGGCCGCGGCGACGAATACATCGTCGGCCAGCAGGCGCACTGCTATCGGTGGGAAGGCGGCGGCGCGGCGGTGTTCGGCAGCGTGCAGCCCCAGCCGCTCGACCACGCGCCCGACGGCACGCTGCCGCTGGCGCAGATCGAGGCGGCCATCAAGCCCGATGACGCGCACTTCGCGCGCACGCGGCTGCTGGCGCTTGAGAACACGCTGGGCGGCAAGCTGCTGCCCTTCGAGTACGTGCAGGCTGCGACCGATCTGGCGAAGAGCAAGGGGCTGCAGCGGCATCTGGACGGCGCACGGCTCTTCAATGCGGCGACCGCGCAGGCGGCGTTGAACAAGCGCAGCGACATCCGCGCGGAGGCGCGCCGCATCGCGCAATGCTTCGACAGCGTGTCGGTGTGCTTCAGCAAGGGGCTGGGCGCGCCCATCGGCTCGGCGCTGGTGGGATCGCGTGAATTCATAGCACGCGCACATCGCATTCGCAAGATGGCAGGCGGCGGCATGCGGCAGGCCGGGCTGCTGGCTGCGGCGGCTTCGCATGCACTCGATCACCATATCGATCGCCTGGCCGACGACCACGCATTGGCACAGCGGCTCGCACAAGGGCTCGAAGGCATCGAGGGCCTGACGGTCGAGGCGCCGCACACGAACATCGTGTTCGCGGATCTCACCGGGGCTGCGCAGGCGCGTTCGTCGGAACTGATCGCGAGCCTGAACCAGCAGGGCATCCTGGCGACGGGGCTTTACCGGTTGCGCTTCGTGACGCACCTCGACGTCGATGCCGCCGGCGTCGACCGGGCCGTCGCCGCGATCCGCGCCTTCTTCAACGCCTGAGCCCTGCGAGGACGCGATGCCTGATCTTCCCCATCTGCTCGCTTTCATCGCCGCCGGCTGGCTGCTGAACCTCACGCCCGGACCCGACGTGCTGTACGTCGTGACGAATTCGCTGCGCTCCGGCGTGCGCGCCGGCATCGTGGCGGGGCTGGGCATCACGGCCGGCTGCTTCGTTCACATCTTTGCCGCCGCAGTCGGCGTCGGCACCCTGATGGCGACATCGGCGGCGGCCTTCACGGTGCTCAAGTACATCGGTGCGGCGTACCTGCTGTATCTGGGCGTGCGCATGCTGCTGTCGCGCGCGGCGCCGCCCGCGGATCTCGACAAGGCGGCCGCCGATGCGGGCGGGGAGCGCAGTCTCAAGGCGATCTTTCTCGGGGGCTTCTGGACGAACGTGTTGAACCCCAAGGTCGCGCTGTTCTTCCTGGCCTTCGTGCCGCAGTTCATTGCACCCGGTGCCGACAACAAGGCCCTGTACTTCGTGCTGCTGGGCGTGCTGTTCAACCTCAATGCCATTCCCGTCAACGTGGGATGGGCCTTGGCCGCAGGCTGGATGGCGCACCGCAGCGCCGTGCAGAAGGGCATGCACTGGCTCGACCGTGCTGCCGGCGTGCTTTTCATCGGCTTCGGCCTCAAGCTCGCGTTCACCGACGCGCCCGCCGTTCGCGTCGGCCGCTGATTCACTCTCGAGGAGACTTTCCATGATCACCCCCCAGGAAGCGCTGCAGCGCACCATCGAGCACCGCGAAGTCTTCCACGACGAGATGCTGCACATCGTGCGCCTCATCATGAGCGGCGAGTGCTCGCCCGTGATGATGGCCGCGCTGATCACCGGCCTGCGCGTGAAGAAGGAAACCATCGGCGAGATCACCGCCGCCGCGCAGGTGATGCGCGAGGTGTCGACCAAGGTGCCCGTCGCGGACACGACGCACCTCGTGGACATCGTCGGCACGGGCGGCGATGGCTCGCACACCTTCAACATCTCGACCTGCTCGATGTTTGTGGCGGCCGCGGCGGGTGCCAAGGTGAGCAAGCACGGCGGTCGCAGCGTGTCGAGCAAGTCGGGCAGTGCCGACGTGCTGGAGTCGCTGGGCGTGAACATCAACCTCAAGCCCGAGCAGATCGCGCGCTCGATCGAGGAGTGCGGCATCGGCTTCATGTTCGCGCCGAACCACCATCCGGCGATGAAGAACGTCGCGCCGGTGCGCAAGGAGCTCGGCATCAAGACCATCTTCAACATCCTCGGGCCGCTGACCAATCCGGCCGGCGCGCCGAACATCCTGATGGGCGTGTTCCACCCCGACCTCGTGGGCATCCAGGTGCGCGCGCTGCAGCGGCTCGGCGCCGAGCATGCGGTGGTGGTCTACGGGCGCGACGGCATGGACGAGATCTCGCTCGGTGCCGCCACCATGGTGGGCGAGCTGAAGGACGGCGAGATCCGCGAGTACGAACTGCATCCCGAGGACTTCGGCTTCCAGATGTCGAGCAACCGCGCGCTGCGCGTGGAAACGCCCGAGCAGTCGAAGGCGATGCTGCTGGGCGTGCTCGACAATCAGGCTGGCCCTGCGCTCGACATCGTGCTGCTGAATGCCGGCGCGGCACTGTATGCGGCGAACGTGGTCGATTCGGTGCAAGCGGGTGTGGAGCGCTCGCGCAGCGCCATCGCCTCGGGCGCGGCGAAGGCCAAGCTGGCCGAGCTGATCAAGGCCTCCACGACAGTCTGAGCCCCAAGAAACCGGAAACCCCAGAAGTTATGTCCGACATCCTCGACAAGATCGTTGCCGTCAAGCACCAGGAGGTGGCTGCGGCCCTGAAGCGCGCCCCGCTCGAGGCCGTGCGCTTCGATGCCGAGAGCCGCGTGCTGACACGCGACTTCGAAGGCGCCCTGCGCGCCAAGATCGCCGCCGGGCAGGCCGCGGTGATTGCCGAAGTCAAGAAGGCCAGCCCGAGCAAGGGCGTGCTGCGCGAAGACTTCATTCCGGCCGACATCGCCCAGAGCTATGCGGAGGGCGACGGCGAGATCAGCGCGGCCTGCCTTTCGGTGCTGACCGACAAGCAGTTCTTCCAGGGCGGTGTGGACTATCTCAAGCAGGCGCGCGCCTCGTGCGACCTGCCGGTGCTGCGCAAGGACTTCATCATCGATGCGTACCAGGTGTATGAATCGCGCGCGATGGGTGCCGATGCCATCCTGTTGATCGTCGCTTGTCTCGACGATGCGCAGATGAAGGACTACGAAGCCATCGCGCGCGGGCTGGGCATGGCGGTGCTGGTGGAGGTGCACGACGCGGCTGAGCTCGACCGTGCGCTGAAGCTGAAGACGGCGCTGATCGGGGTCAACAACCGCAATCTGCGCAATTTCGAGGTGTCGATCCAGGCGACCATCGACTTGCTGCCGAAGCTACCATCCGATCGTTTGCCGGTGACCGAGTCGGGCATCGGCACGCGCGAAGACGTCGCCACGCTACGTGCGGCCGGTGTCAACGCCTTCCTGGTCGGCGAAGCATTCATGCGTGCCAAGGAACCCGGCGAGGCCCTCGCTGCGTTGTTCAAATGAGTCGGCCCGATCAGCTGTCGAGCAGCGATCCTGCCGACTGGCCGGTGGCGCCTGGCTGGCAGCCACTGGTTGACGATTTCTTTGGCGGTGTCGTGGGACAAAAGCTGCTGGGCTTCTTGCGCGAGCGTCTCGATGCGGGGGCGGTGATTTTTCCGCCGCAGCCGCTGAGGGCGCTGGAACTCACGCCGCCGGAAGACGTGCGCGTGGTGATTCTGGGCCAGGATCCGTACCACGGGCGCGGCCAGGCCGAGGGGCTGGCGTTCTCCGTGGCGCCCGGCGTGGCACTGCCGCCTTCGCTGCGCAACATCTTCAAGGAGCTCCAGCGCGACCTGGGCACACCGCCGCCAGCATTCCCGAATCCGGGCGGCAGTCTGGTGAAGTGGGCGACGCATGGCGTACTGCTGCTCAACACCTGCTTGACGGTCGAGGAAGCGCAGCCGGCCAGCCATTCCGGCCGTGGCTGGGAGGTGCTGACGGATGCCGTCATTCGCCATGTTTCAGACGGCGCAAAACCTGTTGTTTTTATGCTGTGGGGCTCGCACGCGCAGAGTAAGCGGGCGTTGATCGACGTTAAGCGCCATAAGGTGCTGATGTCGAATCATCCGTCCCCTCTTTCGGCGTTGCGCCCGCCCGTGCCGTTCATCGGCTGCGGCCACTTCGGTGAAGCGCGTGCGTGGCGGGAGGCCCAGCGGGCGGAGGGGTGAAGTTGGGCGATAATCGCAGGCTCACACCTTGAGCAGTTTCCCTGCATCTTCTGGATGCTTGGATTTCTGAGTAGTCACAAAACCGTGCTATATTTCGAGGTTCGCCGGAGAGGTGGCCGAGTGGTTAATGGCAGCAGACTGTAAATCTGCCCTCTTACGAGTACGCTGGTTCGAATCCAGCCCTCTCCACCAGCGATGAATTTGGTTTCTAAGAGCGATTGGATTTCGCGCTTTGGGTGCCTTGAGTGCCCCCGATGCGGGAGTAGTTCAATGGTAGAACCCCAGCCTTCCAAGCTGATGACGCGGGTTCGATTCCCGTCTCCCGCTCCAGAGACTCGGTTCATTGTTGAGGCGATGTGAATTCGTAACTTTGTTACAAATGCCCTTTTGGCTCAGTGGTAGAGCACTCCCTTGGTAAGGGAGAGGTCGCGGGTCCGATTCCCGCAAAGGGCACCAGTTTTTGGGGGTTGCAACGGCAGCTTTGCAACCCATCTGCATACGTTGGAAACGTTTTTTTCGGAGTCGAAAAATGGCAAAAGGTAAATTCACCCGCACCAAGCCGCACGTGAACGTGGGCACGATCGGTCACGTTGACCACGGCAAGACGACGCTGACGGCT
>NZ_FOII01000005.1:0-442766 GCF_900111625.1 Variovorax sp. OV084
GGGGCGTAGACGCGACCAATCCGAAACTTCCATCAGGTTGCGAGCTGTATCCGCGTCGCGCGACCTTCTTGCGCGTTATCACACGGCCTCCAGCGATCGCGGTCTGTCGTGCGTCTGCAATTGACGTCCGCTTCTTGCCAGTGAACTGCCCTTCAACGCGGCTGCTCCGACTACCAGCGGGAAGAAAAGCTAGCCACAAAAGCCGGGGCGATTCAGTTCGCCCTGTGCTGTTAGCCTTACATGGTCGGCAGGGCCCCTGCCACGCCAACTCCGGCCATCGTGCCCAATTTTTGAAGTGAACTCACCATGACTAGCCCGCTGTACAACGCCTCCGTTCCCGTCATGCAGCAGATGCTGCGCGCCCTGTCCGACGTGCTCAAGAAGGCCGAAGACCAGGCGACGCAAAGAAATATCGATCCAAATGCGCTGCTGCAGGCGCGGCTGTTCCCTGACATGTTTCCGCTGGTACGTCAGGTACAGATCGCCGCAGACTTCTCCAAGGGCATTGCCTCCCGCCTGGCTGGTGCCGAGGTGCCGTCCTGGCCCGACACCGAGGTCAGCTTCGCCGACCTGCAAGCGTTGATCGCCAAAGCTTTGGCCCATATCGGCTCCTTCAAGCCTGAGCAATTTGATTCCAGCGAAAGCCGCGAGATCGTATTGCGCCCCGGCACCCCCAAGGAAAAGAAGCTGACCGCAAGCGCATATCTTTTGCACTATGGACTGCCGCAGTTTTTCTTCCACGTGACCACCACCTATGCCATCTTGCGTCACAACGGTATGGAGATCGGCAAGCGCGACTACATGGGTGCCTACTGACCCAAGACAGACAGGCGTTCGGCCACTCTGGCCACTGCCGCTCGAAGTGCAAACGTGCACGGCAACCCCAATGTGTTGACGCGCGACATCGGCACCTCATCACTGGCGCAGGGTTGCGTGGGGCAATTCACCACGGTGCAGGTCGAGCGCTACGATGTCGTGCTGCCACCGATTCGCGCCTTTGAGCCACCAATGACGGTCCTCCGAGGGGCCTTCATCACCCGATGAAGGCCCCTTGAAGGCGCCGCCCTAGAGCCTGGGCCTGCCGGCACTCGAACGCGGTGTTCAACGGCCAGCGTACGGCAGCGACGAGTGATGCACGACGATGCGCAGCTTGCCGGCACCGTCCTTCACGAAAGTCCAGGTCTTGTCGACCGTGGTGACCTTGCCGTCCGGGTCAGTGAACAGCACGTTACCCAGCGTGCTGGCCACGTCGCCGTGGATGAGTACGGCAGTGTTGGCAATCTCGCATTTAGTCCAGCCCTTCAGGGCGAAGCCGGTGTCGTTGGGAAAGGCAGGGTTGCCGCCCACGAAGTACGCCAGCGCGCCGTCGCGAGCGGTGCGGAAGGTCTGCGGCGATGTCGTGAGCGTCGGCTTGAACAGCACTGCGCCCAGTTGGTAGGCGTAAGCGCTGTCGATGACCTTCTCGGCCAGCGCCCTGGCGGCCGGCTGCCCTCCGCTGGAATTCGCAGCGCTGATGTCGACCAGCGCCTTGCACCAGGCCTGCTGGGCCCCCAGGACTTCCGCTTCCGTGATGCTCCGGTCGACGACTTTCTCCTTGGCGGCGGCCGTCAAGATTGCCCCTGCGATCAGGAGGCTGGCGATGGCGCTGGGAATGAATTTTTTCATTTGGATCTCCAATTGAAGTAGTTGGATACCGGAGCGGCCGGGTGGGTCGAGCCGAGACCCAAAGTGCATCAATACGACATGCACAAGGCATGATGCGCCGGCTGATTTGCTCTGAGTAAAAGATGCAAATGAAATGAATGGTTGTGCATTCGCGAGATAGCCAGGCGTGCAGGCCGGTCTCGCAACAGTCTGAAGCGGGCGCACACGAAGGACGGCTATGCAGGGCGGATTCAACCGGTCGATGCAACACATTCGCTGAACATCTCAGCGGGTGTCTGGAAACCGAGCGTCTTGCGCGGCCTCTCGTTCAATTGTCTCGCGATCGCGTTGAGCTGGCGCTGTGAGAAGCCTGCGAGGCTCACGCCCTTGGGCATGTACTGCCTAAGCAAGCCATTGGTGTTCTCGTTGCTTCCGCGTTGCCATGGGCTTTGCGGATCGCAGAAGTAGACCCGGATGTCGGTGGCCATCGTGAATTTCTTGTGCGCGTGCATCTCCGTGCCTCGATCCCAAGTCAGTGACTTGTAGAGCTCCTGCGGCAGTTTGCGGGCGTTCTTGATGAGTGCATTGACGACCGTCTGCGAGTCCTTTCCATCCAGCTTCACCAACATCACGTATCGCGTTTGACGTTCAACCAATGTCGCGATCTGGCTGTTGCCACTGCCAAAGACCAGGTCGCCCTCCCAGTGACCAGGCACTGCTCGGTCTTCAACGCAGGCGGGCCGCTCACTGATCGAAACAGCATCGACGATCTTCCCGTGAATTGCCGTCTTCTGCGTGTAGTGGCGTGACCGGCGCATTCCACGGGTGCGCCGCAGGTGCTCCAACAACTCTTTCTTCAAGGCGCCACGCGCTTGAATGAACAGACTGCGGTAGATGGTCTCGTGTGACACGTGGTGGCTCTCGTCGCACGGATAAGTATGCCGGAGCCAACCTGCGATCTGTTCCGGCGACCAAAGCACGCGCAGCTTGTCCATCACGATGCGAGCCAATGTGCGGTTCTCACTCAGCTTGCAACGCTTGGGACGTCGCGCTCGATCCCAAGTCGCTTCATCGGCCAGGCTGGCACGGTAGCCATCGCTACCACCGTTGCGCTTGATCTCTCGACTGATCGTCGATGGTGCTCGCCCCAGTCGCGCTGCAGTGGATCGAATCGACTCGCCTGCCATCATCGCCCGCGAGATCTCCTCGCGCTCGGCCAACGTCAATGCAGTCGATGCGCGCGATCGCTGAGGCGGCCGGAATCCGCCCGTTTCCGCAAGTATTCGATGGATCGACGTGTGAGGCCGATCGAAGAGTTTGCCGATCTCATGCAACGTCCAGCCTTGCTTCCAGCGCTCCCACATCAGTGCCTTCTGACTGCCTGAATAGTAGATTCTTGGTCGCCGCTTCATCTGCAACACTCCTTCCGCCTATGCGGTGGTTAGTGTGTTGCATCGACCGGTTGAATCCGCCAGCGGTAGCGGTCGCTCGGCTCGATAGATGCGAATGACCGCAAGCTGCCGCTCTGAGGCCACTCCCAGCGAGGCTGGATCTTGTACCTTTAGCTCCGCTTATCGCGTGCACGAATCGCGGCTCCACAAAATGAGCGGCACGAGAGGCGCCGGAACTGTCCGCGCATTTTTACAGAGAGATCTAGTGCAGATTCCCCAAAACATGTGATTCCAGGACAGCGGTCGCCAGCGCTAACATCACTCACATGTCTAGATGCACAGCACCAGTCGAGGGCCATCGCTCAGCGAGCGCTGCAGCGGCTTGCCCTGCATGCCGTGGCCGGTATGGCCGCTCCAGCGGCTACAGCAGCTACGGTTCGTACTCGTCCCCGTCCTACTCGTCGTCGGGCAGCAGCGGGGGAGGCTATAGCAGCGGCGGTGGAGGTAGCAGGTCCAGCGGCGGAGCAAAGCCACGTTGGTCGCGAGCCGGTTCGTCCGTCTCGTACACGCCTGCCCAAGTACAGTCGTTGACGCCAGTCCGTAATGCCGTTGAGACGAAAGCAGCGGAGCAGCCTGACCTTCGCGACGTCTTCCTGTGCCATGCGTGGGACGACCGACAGGGCGCCGCCAAGCAGCTGCACGATTTGCTCGAGGCGGCGGGTGTCAAAGTCTGGTTCAGTGAGAAGGACCTTGGCCTAGGCGTGCCGATGATGCGCGCCATTGACAAGGGCTTGGCGGCCTCGCGCATCGGGCTCGTCCTAGTGACCCCTGCGCTCCTGGCCCGCCTCCCTAAAGAGAGCGTCGCCGACAAAGAGCTTTCGGCCCTCCTTGCGGGTAACCGGCTCGTCCCCATCGTGCACAACACGACGTATGAGGCTCTCCGCAATCTCAGTCCCTTGCTTGCCTCTCGAAGCGGCCTAGACACTGCAGAAGACTCAATGGCAGTAATTGCCACCAAAATTGCCGAGCTGGTCGCCGTTGAACCGGTCGCGAGCTAAATACGGCTGGTTTCAACCGCCTGTGGCCCCCTCAACTTGAAGCTGGGTCACACGATCCGTCGGCCCATCGGCCCATCGGCCCATCGGCCCATCGGCCCATCGGGGTCGAGTCTGGGCATGGCGGCGCCTATGCTAATGGGCCGGCGGTGCTACTAGCGCAGGTAGCATCCCTGTGTACTTAGCCGACCTGGGCAATGCTGTGACCCTGCCGAGAAACCTAACTGTTGAACTGCCATTGGCAGATCGTTTCGCCGAGCTCTATCGAGAGGCCGGGCGGTACCCGCTAGCGGCAGTGCCCCACCACCGCTACCAATGGCTTTTTGGGATAGTTCGATCGATCTTGGTGCCGCACACGATGCCAACTGGGCCAGACGACGACGGCCTCCAGGGTTGGCCGAGAGCGTCAGTGTTGCGGCGTGACTTGCTGACGCAGCTAGTCTTCGCGGAAGTACTGCGCACTGAGGATACGGCTCCGCTGCGCTTGGCTGCACCGCTGCTCTTCGATGCGCTGCGAGACACCCGCCACTTCGTAGATGCGTTGGTCCCGATGGAAGAGGGGCAGGTGCCTTGGATCGAGGCGATTCGGTATATCCGGGCCTATGAAACGCAGACGTCACCGCACTGGTCCCCACGGCACGTCAGCAGAGCGAACGCCGCTAGGTTTTTCGCGAACAAGGGCATCCCAATCCAAGTTAGCGGAACGGAAATAGGAACGCCGGACGTCCAGGGGAGCCGAAGCATCGCTCAGACCGTACGTGTGCCTTTTGGTCGCCTCGGCTCCCTGGCGATGGAGTTTCTGCAGCAGACGTTCGAGCGACGCTACGATCCTGTGCGGAAGCATGTCAATCTCCACCCCGAGCTCTCAATGATGAGCGAGAGGATCGAGCCGTCGATCCCGCTCGGCTATCTATATCGCATAGCGCTCCAACACCTTCACGTGCCGCCTGCGCGCATGGGGCGAAAGCAATTGCTCGATAGCGCGCTCACCGCGTCTCGCCACTTGGGCGCCCTGGTCGACGCGGAGCCGTGGTCAGCCTTCGAATCTCTGGGTGACCACTATCCCGCCGACGTCATCCGTTCGCTTGGACGGGTCGTACTCTATGACCAAGTTTTCGCGTTGCCTCAGATGCGTCAGCCAGTGGTCGAGGCATTGCTTCGCGACGTGGTCGTGCCGGTAGCAGACCAACTCCCTGGCGGGCCAGTTTGGAGACCGGACCATATCCTGGCCTTGTTATTGGTGCTGCGAGGCATGGCAGAAAACCCCTGCCAAGGCACCGTTGTGCAACGCAGTGAGGTCGAAGCGCGACTCGCCGCGCGGCTGTTCGACCGACACGCGGCAGAGATGCTGGTGCATACCTTTTCCCTGGACCGACCTTGTCGGAACTACTACTCGCCAGGCCATGGCAGCGACGCCGAGGCCTTGGAAGCGGCGCTAGTCCAGCTCGACGGCAGCAGGCTGTGGATTCCTCCGGCGGCTTTCCTGGGGGCCGCGTTCTACCAGCGGGCCTTTCGCCTACTGGCCAACGGCAGGTCCAACTTCAACACCGAAGTCGGCAGGAGGTTCGAACTGCACATGGCGGAGCGCCTCGCGCAGCGAGGCATTCTGTGCCTGTGGGGTGTTATGAAGCGCGGCCGCCAAGTCACCGGCGACGTAGACCTTGCTATCGAGACAGACCGCCACATCGTGCTGTTCGAGATGAAGGCCAAAGCCTTGC
The DNA here is from genome assembly GCF_900111625.1 of Variovorax sp. OV084. Lineage (NCBI taxonomy): Bacteria > Pseudomonadati > Pseudomonadota > Betaproteobacteria > Burkholderiales > Comamonadaceae > Variovorax > Variovorax sp. OV084. The sequence goes on from NZ_FOII01000005.1 coordinate 5,809, forward strand.
GCACCGAGTCAAGGGCGAATGACACAGCCACCTTTTTCATCGACATCGCTGAAACACTGGTGCATGGTGTGACGCAGCTCTCGAAATGTGAACTACGCCTCCTTCAGGAAGACTCGATAACGCTTCCCAACGGCGTCCTTGAGTTGCGCGGGCGCGAAGTGCTCAAAGTGGTCCTTACCATCGCGGATTTCGGTGGTCTCCACGACACGATGACGATGCGTCGCGGGCTTGAGGCACTAGCGGGCGTGGAGATTGCCCTGACGAATGCATCAAGTTCCAGTCAAACGCGTCGTGTTGGAGCAGGCAATCGGGACCTCGTTGGCCTACGGTCGGTTCTGTCAAAACTGGTCGCGGTTGCCCACAATCCGTACCGCGAACACCCCTACGACAATATCTTTTTTCACAACCTTGGCTTCATCGAAGAACTGCTACAGCATTCCGCCACGGGCGAGGAGTTGGTCGAGAATCTACGATCCGTCAGCCGCATCAACTTCTCGACTCGCAACCCGGGGTTCGAATTTGAGCAACTGCGCAGGATCCGTGCCCAGGCCACCGCAGAGCAGCAGCTAAGTACGATGCCGACTTATCCGGTATCACCGACGGTGTAGCCGGGCATCCTGGCAGCAGTCATTCATCGCTGAAGGGGTGACTGGCCGCTTCCAGCACCAGCGGTCGTTCGCGAACCAAACTCGAGAGACCGCAACCAGTCTGAAGCAGCCCTGGACACCCTGCAAAGCATCTAGCACCGAGCCCCGTCACCCACCCCCACTCTCCTGAAACAACTCCACCGCCTCCCGCGCCAAATCAGAAGCAATCCAAAGCAGATTCTCCCGATGCGCCTCTCCCGCGTCCTGGAACCATCCGTCCCCTGCGCCGTAGAAGCACCACAGCAGTGAGTTCAACTGCTCCAGCTTGTTCTCAAGAAGATCGGACGGATCCCGTGTCGTGGCGGTCGCGTCCGCAGATGCCGGCCTCGCAGGCCCGGCCATAATTCGTTCAGCCATTTGGTGTGCTCTCTTTCCAAAGTTAATGCACGTCACTTGGTTAGACGGTCAAGGTGTTCGCGCACCTTGGCCGTCGCCTTTTGTGCCTCACGTTCGCATCGATGCATGTCGCACCAATGGCCCGCCGTGAAGCGAAGCGGTTCATTCATTCATCCGGTTGTTGGTGTTGGTTGTGTATGCCGCCTTCCTCACCCACATAGCGGGTCGTTCAATCACAGGGGCATTCACTGTAGAGAAAACCAGCCCGGCGCAGGAAGAAACTTCTGCCGAGAATTTCTCGAATAGCTCAGGTATTCGCCGTGCCGCAGCGCCAATACACAAAGCTCTGACAGTCAGTCGCTGAAGCTCACGAGCGCTGCCCGAACTCCCGCGCATGCTCCACCGCGTACTTGATGAGTTCCGCCTGCCCCTCGATGCCCAGCCGCCGCTTGATGCTCTGCCGGTGCGCCTCCACCGTGCGCACGCTCAGCCCCAGGTCGCGGGCAATCTGTTTGCTCGACTCCCCTCGCCCCAGCGCCGAAAGAATCTCGCTCTCGCGCGGCGTTAGCAGGGGCCGGGGCTCCTGCGTGCGAAACAGCTTCTTCGACACGGCCGGGCTCAGGAATGTGCCGCCGCCCGACACGGCCTCGATGGCCGCGACTATCTCCGCCGCGGGCGCGTCTTTCAGCACGTAGCCGCGCGCGCCCACCTGCAGGGCCTTCTGCACGTACTCGGGGTTGTCGTACATGCTGAGCATCACGATGTGCGTCGCGGGCTGGCGTTGCAGCAGCAGGGCCGCGAGCTCGATGCCGTTCATATCCTTCATGCCGACGTCCATCAGCATCAGGTCGGGCTGCACGCTGTCTACCTGCGCCAGCGCTTCAGCCGCGCTGCCGGCTTCGCCGACGATCTCCAGGTTGGGCATGGAGCCGAGCCGGGCGCGCAGGCCATCTCGCACCAGCGGATGGTCGTCGACAAGAAAAAGCCTGATGGTCTTCGTCGTCGTCATGTTATGGATGCGGGCGCTTCTTCGGCTGCCCTCGCGCTGCGGGTCGGCACTTCGGCCTCGATGGATGTGCGCCCGGCGTTGCTGCACATGATGAGCCGCCCGCCAATGGCTTCCATGCGCTCGCGCATGTTGCGCAGGCCAATGCCGCGCCGGGGGTCGAGCTGCACGGCCTGTATGTCAAAGCCGGTTCCGTCGTCGCTCACTTCGAGCCGCACGCCTTCTTCTTCGTCGAAGTGCAGCGCAATGTTCACGTGCTGTGCATTCGCGTGCTTGCGCACGTTGGTCAGCGCCTCTTGCGTCAGGCGGAAGAGCGCGGTCTTCACTTCGGGCTGCAGCTCGAAAGATTCGCCGCCCATCATCATCGATGCGTCGACGCCGCCCTCTTCCCTGAACTCGTCGACCAGCCGTTCCAGCGCGGCGGGCAGGCCCAGGGTGTCGAGCAAGGCGGGGCGCAGCCGGTGCGATATGCGGCGCACTTCAATCAGCGAATCGTTGAGCCGCTGCAGCGCCTTGGCCAGCGCGGGCGGCGTGGGCTGCCGCTGGCGGTCGAGCGATTCGACGGCCGATTCGATCAGCAGCTTGGCCGACACCAGCGTCTGGCTGGTGCCGTCGTGCAACTCGCGCGCGAGGTGGCCGCGCTCTTCTTCCTGCGACTGCACCACGCGCCGCGCGAGCAGGCGCAGCTTGGCTTCTGCGGTGCGGTGCTCGCTAAGGTTCAGCAGCAGGCCGGCGGCGCTGACCACGCCGAGGCACAGCGCGGCAATGCCGGCTATCCACAGCAGGGTGGCGGTAACGTTGGCGTTCATCTGCCGGTCGAGGGTGTCCATGGTCGACTGGATGTCGTCGAGGTACAGGCCGGTGCCTACCATCCAGTTCCAGCGCGGCATGGCGGTCACGTAGCCGAGCTTGGGCGCCATCTGCGCGCTCGACGGCTTGCGCCATTCGTATTCGATGTAGCCGCCGCCGTTTTCTTTCGCGCCCTTTATCAGCTCCTGAATGGTGTAGCGGCCGCGCGAGTCGCGCAGCTCCCACAGGTTCTGGCCGACCAGCTCGGGCTGGCGCGAGTGCATGAGGGAGTTGCCCTCCAGGTCGTACACGAAGAAGTAGCCGTCGTCGCCGTAGTTGAGCGAGGCCAGGCGGCGCAGGGCCTCGTTGCGGGTGGCTTCGTCGTCCTGGCCCGATTCGTACAGCGGCAGCAGGTTGCTCACGGCCAGTTCGACATAGCTGCGCAGCTCGCTACGGCGCTGGTCCATGTAGCTACGCTCGATGAGGGCTCGCTCGCGCTGGGCGAGGTCATGCTCCTGGTGGCGCACCGCGAGGGCCACCAGCACCAGTGCGATGAGCAAAGGTGCAACGGCCAGCGCAACGATCTTGGTGCGGAGATTCATCGGGTGGCAAGGCTACCACTGAGCACTTTCGCCCTGGCTCCCCCGTGGGGCCCGGGCGTTCAGCCTTGCGGGTTCATCGCAGGCAGCAAGCCTCGATCGCTCAAGGCGTCCAGCAACGCCTCCTGATCGGCTCCGCCTTCCAGTATCAGATCGAGCCTCTTTCCAGACTCCGGGCGAACGGTCAGGAAAGTGAATTCGTAGCCGATACCGCTCGCACGGCGACGGCTGACGCGCGCTCGCAGCAGGTCGAATTGCCAAGCACCGTCGATGCTGCGCAGCCGCGTGCCGTCGAGTTCGAAGGCTCGCACTCGCGAATGCGAAAAGGTGCTGATCTGCGAGACAGGAATGGCCCAGACCAGCCACGCGATCAGTGGCATGAGCACGCAGAGGCCCACCATGGTTTTCATGAATCCTGCATCTGACACGTTGAGGAGCAACGCGATGCCTGCGGCGCCAGCCAACGCATACCCCGCCCAGATCCAGGCGAGAAAGCATCGCCAGCAAAAAACCATGGCGCGGCTTTGCAGAGTGCCCGTGCGCGTTGCCTTGACGCTGCTTCTCAGCGCGAGATAGTGGTTGATGACCGGCGCCAGTTCATCGACAGGTGCCGTCAGCATCAGCTTCTTGAATGGCCGTGTGTGAACGATCAGATAGTTGTCGCTGTCGGGAATCCCTTCGAGGGTCAGCACGTCGATCCAATCGACATGGCCAAGCCCTTGCACGGAGAAACCGCCTTCGCCGACGTCGACGTGGGTGCATTCGTTGAACGGCTTTGCCCGGCCTTTGGCCGATTGCAGCCAATGCGTCTCGACCCAGATCCATGCACGCACGACGAACACCAGGCCCACCAGCCACAGCGCGATGAACGCAAGCATGATCACCATGCCAAGCGCGATGTACCACCCCTTCGCATCCGGGTCGATAGCCCACGACGCCGCACCGACGATCAATACGGAGTACGCCGTGCAGAGCAGCAAGATGGGCCAGATACCGCTCGCGTCGGTTTGGGTTACCTGAATGGACCGCGAAAAAATCGGCGAGCTCATTGAATGCAACGCAAAGCGAACGAGTCTACGGTCGTTTGCGTCTGCTACCTGCCGACGGGCACGGCCGAAGGTTGCTGGCGGAACTCGGTCGCGTAGTAGAGCAGCGCCAGCAGCGCATAGCCGCCGCCCAGCAGGCACAGGCCGCTCCATCCGTGGAAGGCATACACCGCCGCTGCAATGCCCGAGGCCACTGCCGCGCAGATGAAGATGAAGGTCATGAACAGCCCGTTGAGCCGGCCGCGCAACTCCGGCGCCAGCATGAACAGGCTGCGGAAGTTGAGCACCTGGCACAGCTGCACCGCCCCGTCGAGCAGGATGCCCGCCGCGACCAGCCCGGCCAGCGAGTGGTAGTGCATGGCGATTGCGCCGAGCACGAAGGAAAGCAGTGCGACGACGATGGCGGCTCCTGTGGCGGGCCGCGTCAGCCCCTTGTCGGCCAGCCGGCCCGCCAGCGGTGCCATCAGCGCGCCGGCAGCACCGGCCAGCGCGAACAGCGCAATGCCGCGCTGCCCCATGCCGAACTCATGCACCAGCGCCAGCGGCACGGCCGTCCAGAAGGCCTGGAAGCCGGAGAACATCATTCCCTGGTAGAAGCCGCGCCGGCGCAGCAGCGGTGTGTTCCACACGATGCCGGGCAGCGAGGCCATGGTGCGCGCGTAGCCCACCGAGGCATGCGGCTGCCGCTGCGGCAGCACGCGCCACAGCACGGCGATGAGGGTGGCCATCAGAACGGCCGACAACCAGAACACCGCGCGCCAGCCTAGCGCCGAAGCCACCACGCTGGCAAAGGGCCGCGCCAGCATGATCCCGCCCAGCAGCCCGGCCATGATGTTGCCGACCACCTTGCCGCGCGTGGCCTCCGGCGCGAGGTGCGAGGCGAAGGGCAACAGCACCTGCGCCGCGACCGCGCATGTGCCAACCACGAAGGAGGCAGCCAGGAAGGTAACGGCCGAGTCCGAGAGCGCAATGCCCACCAGCCCGATAACCGCGCCGAACAGCGCACCGACGATGAGCCTGCGGTTCTCGACCACGTCGGCCAGCGGCACCAGCAGCAGCAGGCCGGCGCCGTAGCCGAGCTGGGTAAGCGTCATGATCAGGCCGGCCAGCCCGGCGTGCAGCTGCAGCGTGTCGGAGATGGGGCCGATCAGCGGCTGGGCGTAGTAGATGTTGGCCACGCACAGGCCGCAGGCGATGGCGAAGACCAGCGTGAGCGCGGGCGTGAGGCCTGTTGCGGTCGAAGCGGCCGGAGAGGCTGTGGGAGCGGAAGAAGACACGAGGAGTCCCGGTTGCCAGTTGCGAAGGGGGGTGGGCTTAGGGGTTAACCCGAAGCCCGGGCACCTTAGCACGCAGGGCCGATTTCTGCAGGCGCGAGGTCAGTCCACGCTGGTGGGCCGGCCCGAGGCCACCCATGCGTCGAGCCCACCGGTCAGCGGCAGGGCCCGCCGCGCACCGCGCGCCAGCAGCACGCGTGCAGCCTGCGCGGCCGACACCTCGTTGGGGCAGTTGCAGTACAGCACCACGACGCGCCCGGATGCATGCGACAGGTCGAGGCTGCGCTGCTGCAGCGCCTTGAGCGTGTACGCCTCTGCACCCGGAATGCGGCGCGGGTCGACCTGCATGCCGGCCTGGCCGCGCACGTCGATCACCAGCGGTGGCTCTTCCCCGTTCAGCAAGTCGTGCAGCTCTTCCACCGAGATGCGCGGCATGCCCGTGAGCCGCATGAAGGCGCGCCGGCGCCAGTAGCGCACCGCGAGGATCACCAGCAGCAGCACGCCCAGCGCAGCAGTGGCGATGCCGCCGGCCTGCGCCATGACGGCCAGCACTTCCTGGATCTGGTTGCGGAACACCCAGCCCAGCCCGAGGAAGAGGCCCGTCCAGACCAGCGCTGCGCCAACGTCGAAGCCGATGAAGCGCCGCACCGACATGCCCAGCGCCCCCGCCATGGGCGGCGCCACCACCGACACGCCCGGCACGAACTTGGCGGCCACGAGCGACATGCCGCCCCAGTCGGTAATGAGCGATTCGCCGCGCCGCACGCAGGTGTCGGGCGACAGCGAGATGCGGCACAGCAGGCGCATGAAGCGGTAGCCGAAGCGCCGTCCGGCATAGAACCACGCACCATCGCCCAGCAGGTTGGCGACGACCGCGGCCGCCACCACGCCAGGCACCGAGACGTCGCCCGCCGCGAGCAGTGCGCCCGTCACCACCAGCACCGCGGCCGCCGGCACCGGCAGCCCGAGGCGTGCGGCAAAACTGGCGGCAAACACCACCAGGATCGCGTTCTGCACGAGCAGGGACATCAGCTGCGCCATGGCTGCCCTTGTCCGGATGCTGGATGAATTTGCGGTGGTTGCGTGCGGTTCATGCGAACCGCGATTCTCGGGCATGGCCCAAGAACGTACTGGGCACAGGCCATTGGTGGGCGGCTTCAGCCAGCGAGTTTTTCAGGGGGGCGCGCCACGCTGAAACCAAAGGTGTTCAGGCCGCCTTCGCTCGATGCGCTCACCTGGCCCCCGTGCATGCTCGCCACCGCCTTCACGATGGCCAGCCCCAGCCCGTGGCCGTGATGCTCGCCGCCGTCGTTGCGTGCGGCATCGACGCGGTAGAACCGGTCGAACAGGTGCTGCAGATGCTGCTCGTCGATGGGTGCGCCCGGGTTCGACACGGTGATCCACGTCGAGGCGGCTTCTTCGCGCAGCGTCACGGCAATCTGCGCCCCCGGCTTCGAATGCTCTATGGCGTTCTGCAGCAGGTTCGACATGGCGCGGCGGAACAGCGCGCTTTCCAGCCGCGCCTCGGCCAGCACGTCGCCCTCGATGGCGACCTGCGTGCGCGTCTCGTCGAGCACGAACTCGAAGAACTCGATGGTCTTGCGCACTTCCTGCGCCACGGGCGTGAGCACCAGCCCGGTCGCCACTTCGCCGCGGTCGGCGCGCGCGAGGAACAGCATGTCGTTGACGATGGAGCGTACGCGCTCCAGGTCTTCGAGGTTGGCCTGCAGCACCTCCTGGAACTCGCCCGCGCTGCGCTGGCGCGACAGTGCCACCTGCGTGCTGCCGATGAGGTTGGCCAGCGGCGTGCGCAGTTCGTGCGCCACGTCGGCGTTGAACGATTCGAGCTGTCCGTAGGCCTCTTCGAGCCGGTTCAGCGCACCGTTGAAGGCCTCGGCCAGCGCCGAGAGTTCGACCGGCAAGGCCCCCGACTGAAGTCGCTGCGACAAGGTCTTGGGCCGCAACGCCTGCGCCTCGGCCGAAAGCCGCTCCAGCGGCCGCAACCCCACGCGCGCGATCCAGTAGCCGGCAATGGCCACCACCAGCGCCGACCCCAGCCCGAGCGCGGCCAGCGCGGTCAGAAAGGTCTGGCGCGTGCGCGCATAAGGCTCGGTGTTACGCCCGACGATCAGCCGTACGGCCGGCCGCTGCGCATGGGGCTCGATGTGCACGGACAGCGTGCGAAACGGCCTCTCCTGCCCCGGCAGCACGACGCTGCTGGTGTGGCCGTTGGCCTCGCGCGTGAGGCCGTCGATTTCGGCCAAGCCCTTGCCGTACTGGAAGCGCGGATCGTCGCTGAGCACCCAGAAGCGCACGCTGCCGTCCTCCGGCGTGAGCGCATCCATGCGCGCCTGCACGCGGGTCCAGCGCTCGGGGGTGTCGATGGCCTTGATCCAGAACTGCAGGCTCTTGAGCGTGGTGTCGAGCTCTTCGTACTGGTGCCGGTCCAGCTCGCGAATCAGCACCCTGTGCAGCGCGAAGCCGGTCAGCGCAAAGGTCGCGAGCGCCGCCGCGGCGAACATGATGACCAGCCGCGCGGTGATCGAGCGCTTCACGGTGCGGCGCCCTCCCCCTCGGCGGTGTTGCTGTCGCCGTCGCGCACTTCCATCACGTAGCCCATGCCGCGGATGGTATGCAGCAGCTTCGGGCTGAAGGGCACGTCGATCTTGTCGCGCAGCCGCTTGATGGCCACCTCGACCACGTTGGTGTTGCTGTCGAAATTCATGTCCCACACCAGCTCGGCGATGGCGGTCTTCGACAAAATTTCGCCCTGGCGCCTTGCCAGCACGGCGAGCAGCGCAAACTCCTTGGCTGTGAGGTCGATGCGCGTGTTGCCGCCGCCACTGCCACGAAAAGCCTTGCGCGCCAGCAGGTCGATCTGCAGGTCGGCAATGCGCAGCTGCATCGGCTCCTGCTTGCGCCCGCGCCGGTTCAGCGCCTGCAGCCGCGCCAGCAGCTCGAGAAACGAAAAGGGCTTGACGAGGTAGTCGTCCGCGCCTTCGTGCAGGCCCTTGATGCGGTCTTCCACGCTGTCGCGCGCGGTGAGCATGATGACCGGCGTCTGCTTGACGGCACGCAGCGCGCGCAGCACCGAGAAGCCGTCCTGCCCGGGCAGCATCACGTCGAGCACGATCACGTCGTAGTCGTGCGTGAGCGCCAGGTGCTGGCCGTCGATGCCGTTGTGCGCCATGTCGACGGCGCAGCCCTGCTCGGTCAACCCCTTGGAGAGGTAGTCCGCGGTTCTCAGCTCGTCTTCGACTATCAGGATCTTCATGGCGTTTTTGTCTCTGTCTCCGTCCCCGTCCGTAGTGTCAGCCGGCGCTCATCAGTGCGCCTCGGCCGGCACCGGGGCCTTGCCTTCCTTCGCTGCCTTGCGGGCCTTGCGCGCTTCCTTGCGATTCATGTACCAGTAGTGGGCACGGTCGAGGTACAGGTAGACCACCGGCGTGGTAAACAGGGTGAGTGCCTGCGAGAGTATCAGCCCGCCGACCATCGCGTAGCCCAGCGGCCGGCGCAGCTCCGAGCCCGAGCCGTGGCCCAACATCAGCGGCAGGCCCGAGAGCAGCGCGCACATGGTGGTCATCATGATCGGGCGGAAGCGCAGCAGGCAGGCCTGGTAGATGGCGTCGTGCGGCGACATGCCCTGCTCGCGCTCGGCCTTGAGCGCGAAGTCGATCATCATGATGCCGTTCTTCTTCACGATGCCGATCAGCAGGATGATGCCGATCAGCGCGATCACGCTCAGGTCGTAGCCGCCCGCCATCAATATCAGCAGGGCTCCCACGCCGGCCGAGGGCAGCGTCGACAGAATCGTCAGCGGGTGGATGTAGCTCTCATACAGCAGGCCCAGCACGATGTACACCGCCACCAGCGCCGCCGCAATCAGGTAGGGCTGCGAGGCGAGCGAATCCTGGAAGGCCTGCGCCGTGCCCTGGAACGAACCAGTGAGCGACTGCGGCAGGCCCATCTCGGCCTGCGCCTTGTTGATGGCGTTCACCGCGTCGCCCAGCGCATGGCCCGGCGCGAGGTTGAACGAGATGGTCACCGCCGGGAACTGGCCCTGGTGGCTGATCGACAGGTAGGCCGTCTTGCTGGTGTCCACCTTCACGAAGGTCGACAGCGGCACCTGCTGGCCGGTGAGCGGCGAGTTGAGGTACAGCTTGCTGAAGAGCGACGGGTCTTGCTGCAGCTCGGGCGTTACCTCCAACACCACGTGGTAGCTGTTGAGCTGCGTGAAGTACTGCGCCACCTGGCGCTGGCCGATGGCGTCGTACAGCGTGGCGTCGATGGTGGCGGGAGAAATGCCGAAGCTCGACGCGCGGTCGCGGTCGATGGTGAGCACGGCGGACGCCGCGGCGTTCTGCTGGTCAGAGGCCAGGTCGGTGATTTCGGGCAGCTGCTTGAAGCGCGCGAGCAACTGGGGTGCCCAGGTGTTGAGCTCGTCGAGGTTGGCGTCGGTCACCGTGTACTGGTACTGCGTGCGCGAGGCGCGTCCGCCCACGCGAATATCTTGCCCGGCCTGCAGGAACAGGTTCACGCCCTGCACCTTGGCGAGCTGTGGGCGCAGGCGCGTGATGATCTCGTCGGCGGTGGCGGTGCGGCCTTCGTCCTTGGGCTTCAGGCTGATGAAGAAGTTGCCGGTGTTGTAGGTGGACGAACTGCCGTTCATGCCGAAGCCGGTCACGTCAGGGTCCTTGCGCACCACGTCGGCCAGCTCGAGCATGCGGGCGTTCATCGACGCGAAGGATGCGTCTTGAGCCGACTCGGCAAAGCCCGAGATGAAGCCGGTGTCCTGCTGCGGGAAGAAGCCCTTCGGGATGATCGCAAACAGCACGCCGGTAGCAGCCACCGTGGCAATGAACACCATCAGCGTGATGAACTGGTGGTCGAGCACCACATGCAGCCCGCGCTTGTAGCCGTTGAGCATGGCGTCGAAGCCGCGCTCGAACAGCTGGTACAGGCGCCCGTGCTTGTTGCCGTGCTCGTTCTTCAGGAAGCGCGAGCACAGCATGGGCGTGAGCGTGAGCGAGATCACCACGCTCACCACGATGGTGAGCGTGACCGTTACCGCAAACTCGCGGAAGAGGCGCCCAACGATGCCGCCCATGAGCAGCAGCGGAATGAACACCGCCACCAGCGACACCGAGATCGAGATGATGGTGAAGCCGATTTCGCTCGCGCCCTTGTAGGCGGCCTCGACGGCCGACATGCCCTCTTCGACGTAGCGGTAGATGTTCTCGAGCATCACGATGGCGTCGTCCACCACGAAGCCGACCGCGATGGTCAGCGCCATGAGCGAGAGGTTGTCGAGGCTGTAGCCCAGCAGGTACATCACCGCCACCGTGCCCAGCAGCGCGAGCGGCACGGTCACGCTGGGAATGAGCGTGGCGGGCACATTGCGCAGGAACACGAAGATCACGGCCACCACGAGTGCGATGGTCAGCAGCAGCGTGAACTCCACGTCTTTCACCGAGGCGCGAATGGTCTGCGTGCGGTCGATGATGGCGTTGACGTCCACCGTCGGCGGAATCGACGCCTTCAGCCGCGGCAGCGCGGCGTTGATGCGGTCTACCGTTTCGATGACGTTGGCGCCGGGCTGCTTGGTGATGGCGAGCACGATGGAGCGGCCGTTCCGCACGTTGCTGCCTTCGGGCGCGGCGGCGCCTGCGTAGGCCCAGCCGGCGATCTTGGCGTTCTCGGGGCCATCGACCGCCACGCCCAGGTCGCGCACGCGAATGGGCGCGCCGTTGCGGTAGGCCAGCACCACGTCGTTCCACGGTTGGGCCTTCAGCAACTGGTCGTTGGTGTAGACGGTGAAGCTCTGGTTAGGCCCGTCGATGGTGCCCTTGGGCGCGTTGACGGTGGCCGAGGCAAGCACGGTGCGCACGTCTTCCAGGCTCAGGCCCAGCGCTGCGAGCTTGGCGGGGTCGACCTGGATGCGCACGGCCGGCTTCTGCACGCCGCCGATGTTGACCAGGCCCACGCCGGAGATCTGCGAGATCTGCTGCGCGAGGATGTTGTCGGCGTAGTCGTTCACCTCGGTGAGCGGCAGCGTCTTCGACTGCACCGAGAGAATCAGGATGGGCGCGTCGGCCGGGTTCACCTTGCGGAAGGTGGGCGGGCTCGGCAGGTTGGCGGGCAGCTGGCCGGTTGATGCGTTGATGGCGGCCTGCACGTCGAGCGCGGCGGCGTCGATGCTGCGGTCGAGGTCGAACTGCAGCGTGATCTGCGTGGAGCCCAGGCCGCTGGTGGACGTCATCTGCGACAGCCCCGCGATCAGCGAGAACTGCCGCTCCAGCGGCTGAGCGACGTTGGAGGCCATGGTTTCCGGGCTCGCGCCCGGCAGGTTGGCCGAAACCTGGATGGTCGGAAAGTCGACCTGCGGCAGCGGCGCCACCGGCAGCAGCGGAAACACCGCCGCGCCGACCAGCAGGATGGCCAGCGCCAGCAGCGTGGTGCCGATGGGGCGCTTGATGAATGCGGCAGAGATGCTCAATTGCTGCTCCCGCTGGCGGCCTTCTTGCCATCTTTGCCATCTGCATTCTTGGCGGCGGGCGGCGGCTCGACGATGGTGGCGCCGGGCTTGAGCTTGTACTGGCCGTCGACCACCACGCGCTGGCCGGCCGTCAGGCCCTTGTCGACAACTGCCGTGCCGTCGGCGATCTGCACCACGTGCACGGGCACGTTCTCGGCCTTGTTCTCTGCATCGACGGCCCAGACGTAGGTGTTGTCCTGTCCGCGCTGGATGGCGGCGGCGGGCACGGTGAGCGAATCGGGCCGGCGGTCGAGCTGCAGCCGCACGTTGACGTACTGGCCGGGCCACAGCGTGTGCTGCGGGTTGGCGAAGCTGCCCTTGAGCTGCACCGTGCCGCTGGTGGTGTCGATCTGGTTGTTCAGCAGGATCAGCTTGCCGGTGCCCAGCATCTGCGCGCCGCTGCGGTCAAAGGCCACCACCGAGAGCGGCTGCGCGCTTTGCTGCTGCACGCGGTTGATGTCCTGCACCGCGTCTTCGGGCAGCGTGAACTGCACGGCGATGGGGTCGATCTGGTTGATGACGACGAGGCCGCTGGTGTCGGTCGCGTGAACGATGTTGCCCGGGTCCACCAGCCGCGCGCCGACGCGGCCGTTCATGGGCGAGGAGATGCGCGTGAAGCTCAGTTGCACCTCGGCGAATTGCACCTGCGCGGCGTCGTTCTGCACGGTGGCTTCGAGCTGGTTAACCAGGGCCTTCTGCGTATCGACCTGCTGCTGCGTGGCGGCGTCTTGCGAGAGCAGCGTGGTGTAGCGCTTGAGGTCGGCGCGCGCATTGACGAGCGTGGCCTGGTCCTTCGCCTTGGTGGCCTGCGCCTGCGCGAGCTGGGCTTGCAGCGTGCGCGGGTCGAGCTGCGCGAGCAGCTGGCCGGCCTTCACGTCCTGCCCTTCGACGAAGCCGACCTTGTCGAGCTGGCCATCGATGCGCGCCTTGACGGTAACGGTGGCCATCGAGGCGACGGTGCCGATGCCCGAGCGATAGACCTGCACGGTCTGCGGCGTGACGCGTGCGGTGGTCACCTGCACCGGCGGAGTCTTGGGCGCATCGGGCTTGGCTGCGTTGGCCGCGTGGTGGGTGAGCGCCCAGGCGCCGCCGCCCAGCACGACCACGAGCGTGGCGGCCGCGAGCCAGGTGGAGCGGCGTTGGAACAGGGGGTGCGTTGTGGTGGTGTCTGCGGTCGTCGTCATGGCGTCAATTTCCGGAAGTCTTTTGTGCGGCATCGGCGGCGTTCCAGCCGCCGCCCGTGGCCGCGATCAGCGAGACGCTGGCTGCCAGCTGGCGGCCGAGCACCTGCGCGGCCGTGCGCTGGTTGGTGAGCGAGAGCGTCTGCGCCGTCACCACACTGAGGTAGGTGGCGGTGCCGGCGCGGTACTGGCTCAGGGCCAGGCGCTCGGCGAGTTGCGCGGCGCGCACGGCATCGGCCTGCAGGGCGGATTCGTTCTCGAGCACGCGCAGGGTGGCGAGGTTGTCTTCCACCTGCTGGAAGCCGCCGAGCACGGTCTGCTTGTATTGCGCGACCGAGGCGTCGTAGGTGGCCACGGCCTGGTCGGTGTGCGCCTTGCGCAAGCCGCCGTCGAACACGGTCTGCGCCAGCGCCGCGCCGAGCGACCACACGCGGCTGGGCGTGTTGAACAGCGTGCCCAGCGTGGCCGCGCTGAAGCCGCCGCTGGCGCTGAGCACGATCTGCGGGAAGTACGCGGCCTTGGCCACGCCGATGTTGGCGTTCGCTGCCTGCACGCGGCGCTCGGCGCCGGCGATGTCGGGGCGGCGTTCGAGCAGCTCCGAAGGCAGGCCCGTTGGCGTGACCGGGAGCTGCACGCGCAGCGCGGTGGCCGAAGAAAGCGTTTCGGCCGTGGGCGGCTGCGACGACGATTCGAGCGCCGGCAGCGAGAACGACGCGGGCGCCTGCCCCGTCAGCACCGCGATGGCGTGTTCGAGCAGGGCGCGCTGGGCGTCGAGGTCCACGGCCTGTGCCTGCGCCGTCTTGAGCTGGCTTTCTGCCAGCGCCACGTCGGAGCGCAGCACGGTGCCGGCCGCGTACTGGTGCTGCGTGAGCTCGAGCGCCTTGGCGTAGGCGGTGGTGGTGCTGGCGTACAGGTCGCGTTGCAGGTCGATCACGCGGATCTGCAAATAGTCTTGCGCGAGCGTGGTCTGGATGCTGAGCCGCGCGCCGGCGAGGTCGTCGGCGCTGGCCTGCTCGCTCGCGCTGCCGGCCTCGACCGAGCGGCGCACCGCGCCCCAGATGTCGGGCTCCCAGCTGGCGGCGAAGCCGAGGGTGTCGGTGGTGCCTAGCTTGACGGTGCCGGTGCTGTTGCTTTGTGCACGGGTGGCACCGGCGTTGATGCCGACGGTCGGGAAGAAGTTGGCGCGCGCTGCCGCGGTGATGGCCTGCGCCTCGCGGTACTGCGCCTCGGCGACGCGGATGTTCTGGTTGGCCGCGTTGGCCTGCACGATCAGCGCGCTGAGTGTGCTGTCGCCGTAGGCGTCCCACCAGGGGTGGCTGGCGTCGATGGTCTGCGGGGCAGCGGTTTTCCAGGGGCCGCCGGTTTCCTTGTAGGCGACCGGCACGTCCATCTGCGGGCGGACGTAGTCGGGGCCGACAGCGCAGCCTGCGAGGACCAAAACGGCCAGCGCGAGGGCCGCGCGCGAGAGAGGAGGTACGTCGGAAAGAACCATGATGAGGGCACTCTAGGCACCCTCATCAAACCCCTCGCTGTCGACTAACTGACAGTTCTGACAGTTTCAGCGTCAGCGCGGGGCATCGCCCTTGCGGTACTCGGCGGTCAGCTCGTCGAGCTTCTGCTTCAGCGCCGGATCGAGCTTGTATTCGGCGGCGGCCAGCGTCGCGTCGAGCTGGTCGGGCCGGCTCGCGCCGAGCAGCGGCGCGGTGATCAGCGGATTCGCCATCACCCACGCCACGGCCAGCGTTGCCAGCGGCACGCCCGCCTCGTCGGCCAGCTTGTGCAGTTGCGTCACGGTGTTGAAGCTGCGCTCGTTCCAGTAGCGGTCCTGGTACATGTTGCCCGCGGTGCCGAGCGTGAAGCGGGTGTTTTCCTCGGGCTTGGCACCGGGCTTGTACTTGCCGGTCAGCAGGCCACCCGCCAGGGGGTTGTAGGGAATCACGCCCAGCCCCTCTTCGCCAACCAGCGGCAGCAGCTCGCGCTCGATCTCGCGGAACAGCAGGCTGTAGCGCGGCTGCACCGACACATAGCGCGTGAGCTTGTGCAGCTCGGCCTTGCCCAGCGCGCGCGCCAGGCGGTAGGCCAGGAAGTTCGACACGCCGATGTAGCGTGCGCGCCCCGACTTCACGATGATGTCGAGCGCCTCCAGGCTTTCTTCGAGCGGCGTCTCGCGGTCGTCGCTGTGCAGCTGGTACAGGTCGACGTGGTCGGTCTGCAGCCGCTTGAGCGAGGCGTCGATGGCGTCCAGCAGGTGCTTGCGCGACGCGCCCTGGTCCCAGCTGTTGGGGCCGACCTTGCCGACCGCCTTGGTGGCGACGACGAAACGGCGGCGGCCCGTGGGGCCCTGCTTCTGCAGCCAGCGGCCGATGATCTCTTCGGTACGGCCGGTGGTTTCGACGGTGCCGCCGAGCGGGTACACGTCGGCGGTGTCGAGGAAGTTGATGCCGCCTTCGGCAGCCTTGTCGAGGATCTGGTGCGACACCGTCTCGTCGGTCTGCAGGCCGAAGGTCATGGTGCCGAGGGCAAGGCGGGACACGGTAAGGCCGGTGCGGCCGAGCCGCGTGGTGGGAATGCTCATGGGGGTTGGCTCCTTGGAAGCGAAGGGGCCGTGCACATGCCTGGCCCGCTCAACCATCATAGGCACCGCATCGCCTGCGCGCAGCTCAGGGGGAAATGACCGTCACGCGCGCCGTCATGTAAGGGTGCACCGAGCACACGTAGTCGTAGGTGCCCGGCTTGTCGAAGGTGCGGGCGAAGGTCTTGCCGGGCAGCAGCAGGTCGATGCCGGTGCCGCCGTCCTTGAAGACAACGCCGTGCGGCGCGCCGTCGTCGTTCTGCCAGCTCACGCGCTGACCGGCCTTGACCGTGATCTGCGCGGGCTCGAAGGCGAAGTTGCGGATAGTCACGTGGCTGGAGCTACCGGCATGCGCGGCTTCGGCGGCCACGACGCGCTGCACCGCGACCTTGCGCGGCGCGTTGCCCACCGCCACCGTGTGCACCGGCCCCCCCGCAAGATCGACCACGCTGACGTCATTCGAGCCTTCGTTGCTCACCCACAGCTTCTTGCCGTCCGCCGACAGGTCGAGCCAATGCGGCTGCTTGCCCACGCCGATGCTGCGCACCGCCGCACGCGTGGCCGGGTCGAACAGCATGACTTCGCCCGGGCCCTGCACCACCACCACCCCGCTGGCCATGCCCGCGAAGTGCTGTGCGATGTGCGGCGACACGCCCGTGGGCACCGGCGCGCTCCACTGGTTGGTGGCAGGGTCGAGCACCTGCACTGCAGGCACGCCAGCCAGCGTGAGGTACAGCGCCTTGCCGTCGTGGCCGAACTCCAGGTCGCGCGGCGGCTTGTCGAGCGGGATCTCGGTGACCACGCTGCGGGTGGCCATGTCGATCACGACCAGCGCGAAATGGCCGGGCTCCTGCGACGCAACGTAGGCCTGACGCCCGTCGGGTCGGATGGCGATGGTGTGCGGCTTGGGCACCGGCACGGTGGCGCTCACGCCGTGGGCCGTGGTGTCGACGAAGGCCACGCGGTCGTCGCCGTTGACGGCCACCAGCAGCCACTTGCCGTCCGCCGTCATGGCCAGGCCCTGCGGGCCTTTGCCGACGTCGATGTTGCGCGCGACGTGGTCGGTGGCGGCATCGATCTCGCTCACAGTCGAAGCACTGGAGCCGCTGACGAACACACTGCGCCCGCCCGGCGCGACGATGATGCCGTCCGGCCCGGCCGCCACCGGCACGGTGGCGACGACGCGCTCGGTGCCGGTGTCGATCACGCTGACGGTGCTGTCCTTGAAGTTGCCGACGTAGGCCTTGGGCCCGGCGGCCAAGGCGGGGGCGGCCGAGGCGGCCAGGGCCGAGAGCAGTACGAGGATGCGTGCGAAACCGGGAATGGCGAGCATGGTGAAGACCTCCTGGGGAATTGAACGGAAGCAAGCAGAATCCGCACAGGGCATGACGCATGGCGTGCCCTGCTTATTCCACGCGGGTCGGTAAAAAAAGATGGAGAAGATGGAATAAGGCGCCAGGCCACTCCGTCATGCAGGAAGAAGGAGCCCATTGAGCCTGTTGACGACCGATCGCACACGCCAGTTCGAAGCCGCAGCGTTGCCGCATCTCGATGCGGCGTGGAATCTTGCGCGCTGGTTGTTGCGCGACGACCAGCTGGCCGACGATGCGGTGCAGGAGGCGTACCTGCGTGCGTTCCGTTTTTTCGACGGGCTGCGCGGCGAGAGCGCGCGGCCTTGGCTTCTGGGCATCGTGCGCAATGCCTGCTACGACTGGATGCGGCAGAACCGGCAGTTGGCCGACCAGGTCGAGTTCGACGAACTGCGCGACAGCGAGGCGGCTGATGGTCACTCTTCAGCGCAGGCCGGCGATCCGGCCCGGCAATGGGAGCAGCGTGCACAGGGCGAGCGCATCAATGCCGCCATCGACGCGCTGCCGCCGGTGTACCGCGAAGTGATCGTGCTGCGCGAGCTCGAAGAGATGCGCTACGAGGACATCGCGCGCATTGCCGGCGTGCCGCTGGGCACGGTGATGTCGCGGCTGTCGCGCGCGCGGGCCTTGCTGCGCGACAGCCTGCGCGACGAACGGCCCGCTGGCGACGCTGGAGGAAAGATCCACCATGTCAATGTCTGAAGAAGAACTGGGAACGCTGATCCGGCGTCACGCCGTGCGGCACACGCCGCCGGATGGGCTGGCCGAGCGCATCGGGCAGGCGGTGCGCGCCGAGGCAGTGACCGCACCCACGCCGGTGCAGCAGCCTCGTCGCGGCTTGTGGCAAGGCCTGGCGTGGTTCGGCACGGGCGCGGCGACGGCATGGGGCCTTGCGCTGATGCTGCTCGCGACGCCGGTGCCGCCGCAGGACGCGCTCGCCGAAGCCGTCACCGCAAACCACGTGCGCTCGCTGATGGCCTCGCACCTGGCCGACGTGGCCTCGTCCGACCAGCACACGGTGAAGCCGTGGTTCGCCGGCAAGCTCGACTTTTCACCGCCGGTGATCGACCTGGCTGCGGAAGGCTTTTCGTTGACTGGCGGGCGGCTCGACTACCTCGATGGGCGCACAGTTGCTGCGCTGGTCTATCGCTCAGGGCCGCATGTGATCAATGTGTTCGTCTGGCCGGCGGCCGATGCGAAGGCACAGGGCCCGGTGTTCTCCACGCGCCAGGGCTACCAGCTGGCGCGATGGGCCCAGGGCGGCATGCAGGCGTGGGCGGTGTCGGACCTGAACGCAGCGGAGCTTCGCCGCTTCGCCACGCTGCTGCGCGAACGCGGCGCGCCCGAGGGCACGGCCCTCAGCAAGTAACCGTTTCGGGCCGGCGCGCTTCGGCACGCGCGCTCGCAATCGCCCAACCGAACACGCCCATGCCCGCCAGCGCCAGCAAGGCACCGACCCAGCCGGTCGAGGTCCAGCCCAGGCCCGCGGCAATGGCCACGCCGCCGAGCCACGCGCCGAGCGCGTTGGCCATGTTGAAGGCCGAGTGGTTGAGCGCGGCGGCGAGCGTCTGCGCATCGCCGGCCACGTCCATCAGGCGGATCTGCAGCGCCGGGCCGATGGCCACGGTGGTGCCGATGAGGAACACGTTGAACGCCGCGGTAAAGACGTTGTGCGCCGCGAAGGTGAACATCGCGAGCACCAGCGCCGCATAGACCAGCAGGCCGCCGATGGTGCGCATGAGCGACTTGTCGGCCAGGCGCGAGCCCACGAGGTTGCCGGTGACCATGCCCAGGCCGAACAGCGCCAGCACGAAGGGCACGCCGCCCAGCGGCATGCCAGCCACTTCGATGAGCGTGGGCTTGATGTAGCTGAACACCGAGAACATGCCGCCGAAGCCGATGGCGCCGATGCCGAGCGTGAACCACACCTGCTTGCGCTTGAGCGCGCCGAGTTCGCGCCACGGGCTGGCGCCTGCGGGCGCCGCGAGGTCGGGGATGTCGCGGCGCAGCAGCGCGATGGCTACCAGCGCGATCACGCCGACGAACACGAAGGCGGCGCGCCAACCGAAGATCTGGCCCAGCCAGGCGGCGATGGGCACGCCGACCAGCGTGGCGCCGGTGAGCCCCAGCATGACGAGCCCCACGGCCCGCGCGCGGCGCCCCGGTGGCGCGAGCGTGGCGGCCACGAGCGCGGCCACGCCGAAGTAGGTGCCGTGCGGCAGGCCGGTGGCAAAGCGCAGCAGGTTCAGCAGCAAATAGTTGGGGGCCGCGGCGCTGGCGAAGTTGCCGGCCGCGAACACGGCCATGAGCGCGATCAGCAGCGCGCGGCGGCGCCAGCCTGCGGCGAGCACCGCGAGCACGGGCGCGCCGATGACCACGCCGAGCGCGTAGGCGCTGATGACGTGGCCTGCCTGCGGGATGCTGACGTCGATGTCCTTCGCCACTTCGGGCAACAGGCCCATGATGACGAATTCGCCGGTGCCGATGGCAAAGCCGCCGACGCCAAGTGCGAGCACCGCGCGCAGGAAGTTGACGGGCGCGGCGGGAGAGGAAGAAACGGAAATATCGGTGTCCGCGCTGTCCAGCGCGGGTGGGGAGGCGTTCAAGGCCAGGCTCCTGGGAAGGTGCCCGGCGGCCGCGGGCAGAAGCCGGATTTTAGGGTAAACCCTGAATTTCTGCCGATACGCAGTTGCCCAAGGCCTTGTACTGGCAGGGCTTCGAAGCCCTGCCCAAGGGGTTCAGATGGCGACGAGCTGGCGCACGCCCTGCGCCTCCATGTCCTTGCCAAGGCCGCGGGCAATGACTTCGCCCCGCTCCATCACGAGGTAGTCGTCGGCCAGTTCCTGGGCGAAGTCGTAGTACTGCTCGCACAGCACGATGGCCATGTCGCCGCGGTCGGCCAGCATGCGGATGACGCGGCCGATGTCCTTGATGATGCTGGGCTGGATGCCTTCGGTAGGCTCGTCGAGGATCAGCAGCTTGGGCTTGGGCGCGAGGGCCCGGGCGATCGCAAGCTGCTGCTGCTGCCCGCCGGAGAGGTCGCCGCCTCTTCTGCTGATCATCTGCTTGAGCACGGGGAACAGGTCGAACAGCTCCGACGGAATGGGCGTGCTGCCGCTCTTGTAGGCCAGGCCCATGCGCAGGTTTTCCTCGACCGTGAGCCGCGCAAAGATCTCGCGGCCCTGCGGGACGAAGCCGATGCCGGCTCTTGCCCTGTCGTAAGGCGTGGCCTTGTGGATGGGCCTGCCTTCGAGTTCGATGCTGCCGCTCTTGATGGGCACCAGGCCCATGAGCGACTTCAGCAGCGTGGTCTTGCCTACGCCGTTGCGGCCCAGCAATACCGTGACCTTGCCGAGCGTTGCCTCGAAGCTCACGTCCCGGAGGATGTGGGAGCCGCCGTAGTACTGGTGGATGTTCTTGACTGTCAGCATGGGTTCAGTTCCTCAGCGGCCCAGATAGACCTCGATCACCCGCTCGTCGGCCTGCACTTCGTCCAGCGTGCCTTGCGCCAGCACGGAGCCGTCGCACAGCACGGTGACGATCTCGGAGATGGTGCGGATGAAGCTCATGTCGTGCTCCACCACCATCAGCGAATGCTTGCCCTTGAGGGTGAGGAACAGCTCGGCGGTGCGCGCCGTCTCTTCATCGGTCATGCCTGCGACGGGCTCGTCGAGCAGCAGCAGCTTCGGGTCCTGCATCAGCAGCATGCCGATTTCGAGCCACTGCTTCTGGCCGTGGCTCAGGTTGCCGGCCAGGCGCGACACGCTGTCGGCGAGGTGGATGGTTTCCAGCACCTCGGCCAGGCGGTCGCTTTGTGCCGAGTCGAGCCTGAAGAGCATCGAGGCACGCACGCCCTTGTTGGTCTTCAGCGCGAGCTCGAGGTTCTCGAACACGGTCAGGTGCTCGAACACTGTCGGCTTCTGGAACTTGCGGCCGATGCCCAATTGCGCGATGTCCGCTTCGCGGTGGCGCAGCAGGTCGATGGTGCTGCCGAAGAACACGGTGCCCGAATCGGGCCGCGTCTTGCCGGTGATGATGTCCATCATCGTGGTCTTGCCCGCGCCGTTGGGGCCGATGATGCAGCGCAGCTCGCCTGGCGCGATGTCGAGCGACAGCTTGTTGATGGCCTTGAAGCCGTCGAAGCTCACGCTGACGTCTTCGAGGTAGAGGATGCGGCCATGCGTGACGTCGACTTCGCCCGGCGTGACATGGCGGCCGAAATCTGCGGCGCGGCCGCCCGATTCGGTGCTGCCGCTCGCGTAGTGAATGCCGCTGGCGCGTGCCGCGCGCTCGGCGCCGGCTTCCATCAGGTCGGGCGTCATGCGCGTGCTCCCTTCGCGTCCACGGGCAGCGAGGCCAGCGCATCGGGCTCGACGCCCTGCTCCGCCGCAACCGAGCGCCGTGCAGCATCCTGCACGGGCTCGGGCGACACCGGCTTCTTCTCCCTCGACACCCACTTGCGCACCAACCCCACGATGCCGTTCGGCAGGAACAGCGTGACAGCAATGAACAAGGCACCCAGGAAGTACAGCCAGTACTCGGGGTAGGCCACGGTGAGCCAGCTCTTCGCGCCGTTGACGATGAAGGCGCCGATGATGGGGCCGATCAGCGTCGCGCGTCCGCCCACGGCGGCCCAGATGGCGATCTCGATGGAGTTGGCCGCGCTCATCTCGCCCGGGTTGATGATGCCGACCTGCGGCACGTACAGCGCGCCGGCCACGCCGCACATGATGGCGGAGATGACCCAGATCGTGAGCTTGTACGGCAGCGGGTTGTAGCCCGAGAACATCACGCGCGTTTCGGCGTCGCGAATGGCCTGCAGCACGCGGCCGAACTTGCTGCCGATGAGCCACTTTGCGAACAGGAAGAAGCCCAGCAGCGTGGCGCCGGTGAGCGCGAACAGCGTCATTCGCATTTCCTGCGTGGCAATCGGAATATTCAGGATGCGCTTGAAGTCGGTGAAGCCGTTGTTGCCGCCGAAGCCCGTCTCGTTGCGGAAGAACAGCAGCATGGCCGCGAATGTCATGGCCTGCGTGATGATCGAGAAGTACACGCCCTTGATGCGCGAGCGGAAGGCGAAGAAGCCGAACACGAAGGCGATGAGGCCCGGCACCGCGACGATCAAAATCAGCGTGGCGATGAAGCTGTCGCTGAAGGTCCAGTGCCAGGGCAGCGTCTTCCAGTCGAGGAACACCATGAAGTCGGGCAGGTCGCTCTTGTAATTGCCGTCGCGGCCGATCTGGCGCATGAGGTACATGCCCATCATGTAGCCGCCGAGCGCGAAGAACAGGCCATGGCCCAGCGAGAGGATGCCGGTGTAGCCCCAGATCAGGTCCATGGCCAGCGCGCAGATGGCGTAGCACATGATCTTGCCGACCAGCGCCACCGCGTAGTCGCTCATGTGCAGCGGGCTGTCGACCGGCACCCAGATGTTGAGCACCGGTGCCACCGCGCACACCACGATCAGCGCGACGAAGAAGGCCGTCCAGCCCTTGCCGCTCAGCAGCGGCCCCTTGGTTGGAAGTACGACCTTGCTCATGCCTCAGCGCTCCGGCCTTTCATAGCGAAGATGCCTTGCGGCCGCTTCTGGATGAAGATGATGATGAAGACAAGCACCGCGATCTTCGCGAGCACCGCGCCCGCCCAGCCTTCGATGAACTTGTTGAGAATGCCCAGCCCCAGCGCCGCATACACGGTGCCCGCAAGCTGGCCGACGCCGCCCATCACGACCACCATGAAGCTGTCGACGATGTAGCTCTGGCCCAGGTCGGGGCCGACGTTGCCGATCTGGCTCAGCGCACAGCCGGCAAGGCCCGCGATGCCGGAGCCGAGCGCGAAGGCGTAGGTGTCGATGCGCGCGGTGTTCACACCCATGCACGAGGCGATCGGACGGTTCTGCGTAACGCCGCGCACGAAGAGGCCCAGGCGCGTCTTGCCGATGAGCCAGCCCATCGCAAGCAATACCAGAGCGGCGAAGATGATGATGCAGATGCGGTTCCACGGCAGCGTGACGTTGCTCAGCATGGTGAAGCCGCCGCTCATCCAGCCGGGGTTTTCGACGCCGACGTTCTGCGCACCGAACAGCGTGCGCACGAGCTGCTGCAGCATCAGGCTGATGCCCCAGGTGGCGAGCAGCGTTTCGAGAGGTCGGCCGTAGAGGAAACGGATCACGCCGCGCTCCAACACCGCGCCCACGAGCGCCGACGCGAGGAACGAGACCGGAATGGCCGCGACCAGGTACAAGCCGAAGGCCGCCTCGGGCACGTACTTCTGGAAGATGCCCTGCATCACGTAGGTGGCGTAGGCGCCGATCATCATCAGCTCGCCGTGCGCCATGTTGATCACGCCCATCAGCCCGTAGGTGATGGCCAGGCCGAGCGCGGCCAGCAGCAGCACCGAGCCCAGGCTGATGCCGCTGAACACGGCGTTGATGCGGTCTCCCCAGACCAGCGCGCCGTCGATGCTGGCAATGGAAGCGACGATGGCGGCCTTGACGTCCGCCTCGGTTTCGTCGGCCAGGCGCTGGTTGAGCAGCAGCTTGGTGTCGGGGTTGCGGTTGTTGCCGAGCTCCTTGGCGGCGATGAGGCGCTTGGCCTTGTCGGCGCTGGTGAGCATGCTGGCGGCGCGCACCAGTTCGAGCTGCGCCTTGATCTTCGGATTGGTCTCGGCGGCCAGCGCCTTCTCGACCATGGGCACGCGCGATTCGTCGGGCTCCTTGAAGAGCGCCTGCGCGGCTTCGGCGCGCACCGCGTCGTCCTTGCTCGTGAGCTTGAGCGCGGCCTGAGCGGCATCGAGCGCGCCGCGCATGAGGTTGTTGTTGACGACGTCTTCGGCGGTGTCGGGCACCTTCAGCTCGGCGCCGGTGACGGGGTCGTAGCCCTTGTCGTCCTTCATCACGAAGACCTTGTCTTCGGTGTACTTGACCGCGTCGTCGGACATGGCCTGGATGAAGGCGGTGGTCTTGTCGTCGGCCGTGAGCACGGCCTTGTTGAGCGCGGCGATGCGGGCTTCGGATTCGCCGGAGGCGATGGCCCGGGCTTCGTCGGCGGTCAGCGCGTGGGCGGCCGATGCCATGAGCAGCATGGCGGCGAGTGCGCAGTGAAGGGTTCGTCGAAGCATCATGAGAATGGAAGTTGGGTTGGCTCCCTCCCCCCACTGGGGAGGGAGAAACACACTTACATCGACTTGCCAGCCGGATAGTCAGGCTTCTTGTCGTTGCCTTCGATGTACGGGCTCCACGGCTTGGCCTTCACAGGACCCGGCGTCTTCCACACCACGTTGAACTGGCCATCGGCCTTGATTTCGCCGATGAACACGCTCTTGTGCAGGTGGTGGTTCTTCTCGTCCATCTTCGACACGATGCCCGAGGGAGCCGTGAAGGTCTGGCCGGCCATGGCTGCGATCACCTTGTCGGTGTCGGTCGACTTGGCCTTCTCGACCGCCTGCTTCCACATGTGGATGCCGATCCAGGTGGCTTCCATCGGGTCGTTGGTGAGCGGCTTGTCCTTGTGGCCGGCGATGTTCTTGGCCTTGGCGTAGTCGCTCCACTGCTTGATGAACGCCGTGTTGGTCGGATTCTTGATCGACATGAAGTAGTTCCATGCGGCCAGGTGACCGACCAACGGCTTGGTGTCCACGCCGCGCAGCTCTTCTTCGCCCACCGAGAAGGCAACCACGGGCACGTCCTTGGCCTTCAGGCCGGCGTTGCCGAGTTCCTTGTAGAAGGGCACGTTGGAGTCGCCGTTGATGGTCGACACCACTGCAGTCTTGCCGCCGGCCGAGAACTTCTTGATGTCGGCAACGATGGTCTGGTAGTCGCTGTGGCCGAAGGGGGTGTACTTCTCGTCGATGTCGGTGTCCTTCACGCCCTTGCTCTTGAGGTAGGCGCGCAGGATCTTGTTGGTGGTGCGGGGGTACACGTAGTCGGTGCCCAGCAGCACCCAGCGCTTGGCGCCGCCACCTTCCTTGCTCATCAGGTAGTCGACGGCCGGAATGGCTTGCTGGTTGGGCGCGGCGCCCGTGTAGAACACGTTCTTCGAGAGCTCTTCACCCTCGTATTGCACCGGGTAGAACAGCAGGCCGTTCATTTCCTCGACCACCGGCAGCACCGACTTGCGCGACACCGAGGTCCAGCAGCCGAAGATCACCGAGACCTTGTCCTGGCCGAGCAACTGCTTGGTCTTTTCAGCGAACAGGGGCCAGTTGGAGGCCGGGTCGACCACCACGGGCTCGAGCTGCTTGCCCAGCACGCCGCCCTTCTTGTTGATGTCGTCGATGGCCATCAGCACCGTGTCTTTCAACACGGTTTCAGAGATGGCCATCGTGCCCGACAGCGAGTGCAGCACGCCGACCTTGATGGTGTCGGCAGCGAAAGCGGGCGCAGCAGAAATGCTGGCCAGCGCGACGGCGGCGGTGAGCGCCTTGAGTGTGAAACGACGTTGCATGTGGACTCCTGCTCCGGGTTGGTTGAACCTTGTCGCCAGCGCTTTGCTGGCGTGGGAGGGAGTCTGCGGAATGCACCAGGAAGGGGAAATACGCCGGGTGGCGTACACGGAAGGTATTCAGGCGGGTGGTGATGGCGCGGGGTACTTCTGCGCGTTGACCAGCATCTTGCTTCTAGCCGCCTCGATCACGTCGATGCCAAGCTTGTCGGCGAGCTGCAGCAGATAGAGAAAGACATCGGCGATCTCGGTGCCGATCTCGGCGCGCTTGTCTGCCGGCAGAGAGCGGCTCTGCGCTTCGGTGAGCCACTGGAAGTGTTCGAGCAGTTCGGCGGCTTCGACCGAGAGGGCCGAAGCGAGGTTCTTGGGGGAGTGGAACTGCTCCCAGTTGCGGGCTTGTGCGAAGTCGCGCAGCGCCTGAATCAGTTGTTGCAGATCGGTGACCATGTCGCTCCTGTTGTGCGGTCAGGAGTTTGGCACGCCCCCACAGCTCAGGTCTGTCGGCTTCCGCGCCAATGCAGCACAGCCACCACCAGGGCCGACACCATCAGGTACAGCAGCGCCACACCGAACGCCCCCGAATAGCCGGCCATGTCCGTCGCCTCGCCCAGCCGCCCGTAGAAGAGGATGCCGATCAACGCCACCCCCAGCGCATTGCTCGCCTGCTGCACCATCGACAGCACGCCCGAGGCCACGCCCGCATGTTGCGGCGGCAGCCCTGCCAGCACGGTGGACACCAGCGGCGCCATCACCATGCCGAGCCCCGCGCCCTGCAACAGCAGCAGCGGCACCATCCACGCCACGACGTGCGAATGCCCCGCCCAGCCGGCCACATTGACGAACTGCAATGCGTGCCCTGCAGCAAGCACCAGTGCACCGAGCGCGATGGGCGGCTTGCCTCCGAAGCGCCGCGCGAGGCGCGCACCCGCCATTGACGTCGCGAAGAAGCCGACCGCCAGCGAAGTGAAGACGACGCCCGAGGTGAGCGCATCGAGCGCCAGGCCTTGCTGCAGGTACAGCGCGAGCACAAAGTACAGCGAGGCATTGCCCACATAGAAGGCCAGCGTGGTGAGCAGGCCCGTGACGAAGCGACCGTTGGCCAGCAGCGCCGGTGCCACGAGCGGCGCACCGCCGCGTGCAGCGAGCCGGCGCTGTTGATATGCAAAGGCTGCGAGCAGCGGCAGCGCCGCCGCAAGGCACACCCAGCTCCACAGTGGCCAGCCCTGTTCGCGGCCTTCCACCAGCGGCAGCACCACGGCCACCGAACCCGCGGCCACCAGCAGCATGCCGAGGAGGTCGAGCTTGCTGCTGCCGTTGTTCGCCAGCGGCGGAATGACGCGCGGTGCAAGCATCAGCGCCAGCAGGCCGATCGGCACGTTGATGAGGAAGCAACTGCGCCAGCCCAGACCAGCCACATCGGCATGGATCAGCAAGCCGCCGACGAGCTGCCCGAGCGTGGCTCCCAGCCCCAGCGTGAGCCCATAGGCCGCGAAGGCACGCGCCCGGTCTTCGCCGGTGTATGCAAGGCCGATCATCGCCAGCACCTGCGGCTGCAGCAGCGCGCCGGCCAGCCCCTGCAGCACGCGCGCCGCCACCAGCAGTTCGGCGTTTGGCGCAAAGCCGCAGGCGGCTGACGCCAGCGTGAACAACAGCAGGCCCAGCATGAACATGCGGCGGCGACCGAACAGGTCGCCGAGCCGGCCGCCGGTGATCAGGCCCGCTGCGGTGGCCAGGCCGTAGCCGGCCACCACCAGTTGCAAGGTGCCCGCGCTCGCCAGCAGCTCGCGCTGCATCGACGGCAGCGCGACGTTGACGATGAAGAAGTCCAGCACCACCAGGAAGGTGCCGCTGAGCATGACCCACAAGCCCAGCCGCCCGGGCTTCGTCGCGCCCGTGCTCTGGCTTCCTGTGGAAGAAAGCGATGCTGCCGAAGCAGCGATGTTTGACTGCGTCATGATGGGCTCGAGTGTTGGGAGGAAGCGATACGGCGGCAATGACCCCGGAGGTCATCGCCGGGATTCAGACAGCGGGCGTCGGCAGGATGAACTGGTAGTCCGTGGCGATGCGGCCGTCCTCGGCCAGCACCAGTAACTCCAGCCCGACTGCGGCCACCGGGCCCCCGGCAGCCGGGATCATGTGCCAATGGAACATCACCGCGTCGTGCAGGAACTGGGCATCGCCTGCGGAGATGAAGCGGAAGCCGGCGTCACGCACGTTCTTCTCGTGCGAGCCGGTAACGCGCTGCTGCAGCGCCTCGTAGCCCTTGGCCTTCAGCGTACGCACGTAGTGCTCGCCGTCGGGCACCCAGAGGCCGGCGATGGCGGCGCGGCGCGCGTCGGCGTCGGGTTCGTTCCAGACGGCGACGTAGCGGTCGGCGAGCTCGGCAAATTCTGTTCTGGCGTTCATGTTCTGCTCCTGTTGTTTCTGTGTCTGGGAAGAGTGAGGCTGCAGTTTCTGCCTCCGCCGGTGGACAGTGAATGCCTAGGAAGCCGACAATCTTGTCCATTCGTCCACCGCCACAGGAGTCTTCATGGATCCGCTCGACGACGTCTTCGCCGCCATGCGCGTGCGCAGCGCCCTGTATGCCCGCCTCGAAGCCGGCGCGCCCTGGGGTGTGAGCCTGGCGGGCGGCGAGAGTGCGCGCTTCGGGCTGGTGGTGCGCGGCGGCTGCCTGCTGGAGATCGAGGGCATGGCGCAGCCGGTGGCGCTGGCGACGGGCGACTGCTATGTGCTGGCGCATGGCACGCCCTACATCCTGCGCGACCATCCGAACACGCCGACGGTAAGCTGTGCCTCCGTCGTGCGTGACCGCATCGGCGGGCTGGTGGAACTCGGCGGCACGGGTACGGCGGCATCGGTGATCTGCGGCTGGTTCCACTTCGACCAGCGCGCCGCGCGGCCGCTGCTCGATCTGCTGCCGGTGCTGCTGCACGTGAAGATGGAGCAGGCCCGCGCCCTTGCGCTGCAAGGCACGCTGCAACTGCTGGCCATGGAAACCGGCGAGCCGGGCCTGGGCTCCAGCCTGCTCGTGAGCCGGCTGGCCGACATCGTGTTCGTGCAGGCCGTGCGCGCGCATGTCGCGGCCAACGGCGAATCTCAGACGGGCTGGCTCGCCGCACTGGCCGACGCGCGCATTGGCCCGGCCCTGCGTGCGATGCACAAGGACATCGCGCGCGACTGGACGGTGGAGGCTCTTGCTTCCGTCGCGAGCCTGTCGCGCTCGGCCTTCGCGCAGCGTTTTCGCGAGCGGGTGGGACAGGCGCCGCTGGAGTACCTCACGCAGTGGCGCATGTTCAAGGCCGGCAACATGCTGGGGCAAGGCCACGCTGCCCTGGGCGCGATCGCAGGGGCGGTGGGCTACGAGTCGGAGGCGGCGTTCAGCAAAGCCTTCAAGCGAGAGAAAGGGATGGCGCCCGGTGCCTGGCGGGCAGCGGCGCGCGAAGGCGCTGTCGCTGCATAGTCGCCCTTCTCTTCAGGCCTTCGCTGCGGCCTTGAACTGCGCGGCCGCAAAGGCCCATGTCATGCGCGTGGCGTCAGGCCCCTCGGGGTCGCTGAACAGCAGCTTCGATGCGCCGCCGCTCCACGAATGGCCCAGCCCCGCGATCTCGCACAGCGTGACGAGCGTGCGGCCCTTGCGCTTGAAGTCGGTCACGCGCATCGAACGGCGCTTGCCGCGCTGCATGTTGCGCGACAGCCCGGGCTTCGCGCCCAGCGCGGTGGCCCACACCGCGGCGCTGTTGACTGCATTGCTCGGCGCAACGACTGCGTCGGCATCGCCGTGCAGCACCAGCATCGGCGGCAAGGTGGCGAAGACAGCCGCGGCGCCCATCGCCTTGCCGACTGCCGTGGAGGGCATCGGCGGCACGTTCTGTCCGCGCATTGCGCCAAGGGCCGTGGCCGGCGATTTCGCCGCGCCGGGCGCCACGCCCGAATGCATGACGACGGCGCGGAAGCGATTCGGGTAGCGCGTGGCCAGCAAGGCTGCCATGCTCGCGCCGGCCGAGAGCCCCGCCAGCGCCACGCGATCGCGGTCCACGGGGTACAGCATGCAGGCCTGGTCGATGGCGGCCATCAGCGTCGCGGCTTCGGCGTCGGCCTTGCCGGAGCGACGCTCGTACCAGTTCCAGCAGCCCTGCGGATGGGCGAGCCGGTCTTGCTCGAGATAGAGCACCAGGAAGCGCTGGCGCACGGCCAGCGCGTTCATGCGCGTGCTCGCGGCAAAGTCGCGCCCGGTCTGGCCGCAGCCGTGCAGCATGACCATGAGCGGCAGCCGCTCGCCCGGCTTCAGCTGCAAGCCGGCCGGCCGGAACAGGTGATAGCCGCGTGCACCGCCCGGGCCCATCGCCATGCCGCTGAGCCAGTCGCCTTTGCCGGGCGGCGGCTTGAGCCGCTTGGCCGCGGCGCGCTGGACCTGTCCCGCGATGCGCTTGCTGTTGCTCAGCGTGGCCTTGGTGAGCGCGCGCAGGTTGCGCTCGTAGGCGCGGGCAAAGACGGAAGCGGTGGAAGAACGGGCCATGGCGCGCAGTGTGAACGCAAAGCGCCGGCCGGCCTAACAACACCCGACAAGGGGCGGCCTTACCGCCCCGGCACACATCAGTAGATTTCCGGAACGATCATGTTGGCCGGAACAGGCTGGCGCAGATAGTCGTCGTGCCGCACGCGCGCGGGCAGCTCGACCGGCGGATGCGCCACTTCCTGGTACGGCATCTGGCCCAGCAGATGGCTGATGCAGTTCAGCCGCGCCTTCTTCTTGTCGACCGCCTGCACCACCCACCACGGCGCCTCGGGGATGTGGGTGCGCTCCAGCATGATTTCCTTCGCCTTGGTGTATTCTTCCCAGCGGCGGCGGCTTTCGAGGTCCATCGGGCTGAGCTTCCACTGCTTGAGCGGATCGTGGATGCGGCCGAGGAAGCGCATGTGCTGCTCGTCGTCGGTGATGGAGAACCAGTATTTGATGAGCTTGATGCCCGAGCGCACGAGCATCTTCTCGAACTCGGGCACGGTCCGGAAGAACTCTTCGTACTCTTCGTCGGTGCAGAAGCCCATCACGCGCTCAACGCCGGCGCGGTTGTACCAGCTGCGGTCGAACAGCACCATTTCGCCCGCTGCCGGCAAGTGCGCGGCATAGCGCTGGAAGTACCACTGCGTGCGTTCGCGGTCGTTGGGCGCCGGCAGCGCGGCCACGCGGGCCACGCGCGGGTTCAGGCGCTGTGTGATGCGCTTGATGACGCCGCCCTTGCCCGCCGCGTCGCGGCCTTCGAACAGGATGACAACTTTTTGCTTGCTGTGCTGCACCCAGTCCTGCAGCTTGACGAGCTCGCCCTGCAGGCGGAACAGCTCCTTGAAGTAGGCCTGGCGGGCGGCCTTGTCGGCGGAGGTCGGCGTTGCCAAGGCCGGGTCGAGGCCGTCGATGTTGCGGTCTTCGATCTCCAGCTCGAGCTCTTCGTCGTAGCTGTCGATCAGGTCGCGGGCGATGCGTTGCATCAGGTCTTCGTGGTCGGGAAGTGCGCTGGTCGGCATGGTGGGGCGGAAAGAGTGAAAGGGGCAGGAAAAAGCATGCTGCTCGCCGTATATGACGGCTGCGTGACGGTTTTGGGCCCGTTGACACGGAGTTGTCACACGCCGCGAACACCATCTGCAGCTATTCCAACACCCCAGAAACGCCCATGAACACGCTTGCAGCCCCGCATGCCGAGTTGCCGTCCGCGCCCGCCGCGCAACGGCCCAAGCTCGACTCCAAGCCCGGTCCGCTCACGCTGATCACCTTCGTGGGGCTGCTGGCCGCCGGCCTGCTCTTCACGGCCTGGAGCCTGGTGGGCGACGTGACGTCCTCCGGGGCGCCCGTCACCACCTGGGTGCCCTACATGCTTCTTGGCGTGGCGCTGCTGATTGCGCTGGGCTTCGAGTTCGTCAACGGCTTCCATGACACGGCCAACGCCGTGGCGACCGTCATCTATACCCATTCGCTGCCGCCCAACTTCGCTGTGGTGTGGTCGGGCTTCTTCAACTTCCTGGGCGTGCTGGTGTCCAGCGGCGCGGTGGCCTTCGGCATCATCGCGCTGCTGCCGGTGGAGCTCATTCTTCAGGTGGGTTCGGGCGCAGGCTTCGCGATGGTGTTCGCGCTGCTGATCGCCGCCATCATCTGGAACTTGGGCACATGGTGGCTGGGGCTGCCGGCTTCGTCGTCGCACACGCTGATCGGCTCGATCATCGGCGTGGGCGTGGCCAATGCGCTGATGCACGGGCGCGACGGCACCAGCGGCGTCGACTGGGCGCAGGCCACCAAGGTAGGCTACTCGCTGCTGCTGTCGCCGATGGTCGGCTTCGGCTGCGCCGCGCTGCTGCTGCTGGCGCTGCGGGCCTTCGTGAAGAACCGCGCACTGTATGAAGAACCCAAGGGCGCCGAGCCGCCGCCGTGGTGGATCCGCGGCCTGTTGATCCTGACCTGCACGGGCGTGTCGTTCGCGCATGGTTCCAACGACGGTCAGAAGGGCATGGGGCTGATCATGCTGATCCTCGTGGGCACGGTGCCTATGGCCTACGCGCTGAACCGCGCGATGCCCGCCAACGAGACCGTGAAGTTCGCGGCCGTGGCCGAGATGGCGCAGACCGCATTGACCCGCAGCGCGCCGACCTCGCTGCCCGCGCTGGAGCCCGCCGCGGCGCGCGACACGCTCTCCACCTATGTGCGCACCCGCGAGTTCAGTCCCTCGGTGGTGCCCGCGCTGGCAGCGACCGCCGGCAGCATCGGACGGCAGGTGCGCGAGCACGGCTCGCTGGCCGGCGTCCCCGCGGATGCCGTCGCCAACGTGCGCAATGACATGTACCTGGCCTCCGAAGCTATCCGCCACCTCGACAAGAGCGGCGCGGCCAAGTTCGACGACGAGACAAAACTGCGCGTCAATACGTTCCGCCAGGAACTGGACAGCGCCACGCGCTTCATCCCGCTGTGGGTCAAGGTCGCGGTGGCCATCGCACTGGGCCTGGGCACGATGATCGGCTGGAAGCGCATCGTGGTCACCGTGGGCGAGAAGATCGGCAAGACGCACCTGAGCTACGCGCAGGGCGCCTCGGCCGAAGTGGTGGCAATGATCACCATCGGCGCAGCAGACATGTATGGGCTGCCTGTGTCGACCACGCACGTGCTGTCGTCCGGCGTGGCCGGCACCATGACGGCCAGCGGCTCGGGCCTGCAGATGTCCACGCTGCGCAACCTCGCGCTGGCCTGGGTGCTGACGCTGCCGGTGGCGATGCTGCTGTCGGGGTCGCTCTACTGGTTGTTCACCCGTATTTTCTGATCACGCATCTTGTCGGCATTCCATGACCTCGCCTCCCAGTCTTACGGAGGCGACGAAGCCGGACTGATCTCCGGCTACCTGTTCGACGCCTCCGCACCCGAGCCCGCGCGGGTCATCGACTCCGCGCAGGCGGCGGCATGGCTGGTCGAACAACGCGACAAAGGCGATGAAGGGAGCGGCGAAGAGAACCCCTCCTACGTCTGGCTGCACTTCAACCTGAGCCATGCGCATGCCGAGCGCTGGCTGGTGCGGCACGCGAACCTCCCGGACACCTTCTACGAGACGCTGCACGAAGGCCTGCCCTCCACGCGCATCGAACGCGCCGACGATTCGCTGATCGCCGTCATCAACGACGTGCACTTCGAATTCAGCTTCGAGCCCTCCGACATCTCCACGCTGTGGATCAGCGTGGGCCCGCGCCTCGTGGTCACGGCGCGCACCAAGCCGCTGCGCTCGGTCGACACGCTGCGCACGGCCGTGAAGGCGGGCGACGCGCCGCGTTCGAGCACCGAGCTGCTCGAACACCTGCTGCGCGCGCAGGCCGACGTGCTGGTGAAGATCGTGCGCGGCGTCACCTCGCGCATCGACCGCATCGAAGACGAACTGCTCGCCGGCCGCCTCGACCACAAGCGCGCTCGGCTGGGCGTGCTGCGGCGGCTGCTGGTGCGGCTGCAGCGACTGCTCGCGCCCGAACCTGCCGCCCTGTTCCGCCTGCTGCAAGGGCCTCCCGCCTGGATGGCCGAGCCCGACGCGCAGGCGCTGCGCGGCTCGACCGAGGAGTTCTCGGTGGTGCTGCGCGACATGCAGGCGCTGCAGGAGCGCATCAAGCTGCTGCAGGAAGAAATAGCCGCCAACGTGAACGAGGACAACAACCGCAGCCTGTTCGTGCTGACGGTGGTCACGGTGCTGGCACTGCCGATCAACATCCTGGCCGGCCTGTTCGGCATGAACGTCGGCGGCATTCCGCTGGCCGACCACAAGCACGGCTTCTGGATCGTGGTGGCAATCGTCGCAAGCTTCACCGCGGTGGCGGCCTGGGCGGCTTTTCGCAAGAAGCGCTGAGCCGCATGCAGCGGCACAGTAATGCTATTTATTTAATAGCAACTTGCACAGCATCCATGCGCCCGCATCGATGTTCCAGACCCCATAGAATGCGAGGGTGTCCTCCATTCTCAATGCCGATCTTCACTGCCACTCCGTGGTCTCCGACGGCACACTGACGCCC
Source organism: Variovorax sp. OV084 (assembly GCF_900111625.1). Taxonomy (NCBI): domain Bacteria; kingdom Pseudomonadati; phylum Pseudomonadota; class Betaproteobacteria; order Burkholderiales; family Comamonadaceae; genus Variovorax; species Variovorax sp. OV084. Next base: position 40,128 of record NZ_FOII01000005.1, read on the forward strand.
GAAGAACTGGCCGCGCGCGCGGCTGCCAACGGGGTCGAGCTCTGGGCCCTCACCGACCACGACGAGGTCGGCGGCCAACACCGCGCAGCAGCAGCAGCCCGTGCAAACGGCATGCGCTACCTCACCGGCACCGAGATCTCGGTGACCTTCGCGGGCGAAACGGTGCACATCGTCGGCCTGGGCTTCGATGCCAACGACGCAGCGATGTCGCAAGGCCTCTACGACACACGCGGCGGCCGCGGCAAGCGCGCGCAGGAAATGTCCGAAGGTCTGGCCAAGGTCGGCATCCACGGTGCATACGAAGGCGCGCTCAGGTTCGTCGGCAACCCCGAACTCATTTCGCGCACGCACTTCGCGCGCTTTCTCGTCGAGCAGGGCCACTGCCGCGACACGCCCGAGGTGTTCCGCAAGTTCCTCACCGAAGGCAAGCCCGGCTACGTGCCGCACCGCTGGGCCTCGCTGAAGGACGCCGTGCACTGGATCACCGCAGCCAAGGGCATGGCCGTGATCGCTCACCCTGGCCGCTACAAGTTCACGGCCAACGAGGAATACGCGCTGTTCCTCGAATTCAAGGCGCATGGCGGCAAGGCGATCGAGGTCGTCACCGGCAGCCACACGCCGGCCGAATATGTCGAGTACGCCGACAAGGCGCTCGAATTCGATTTCGCCGCCTCGCGCGGCAGCGATTTCCACAGCCCCGACGAGAGTCATTGCGATCTCGGCAAGCTGCCGCCGTTGCCTGGCGCGCTCACTCCTGTGTGGGAACTGCTCGGCGACCGCATCCAGCAGTGAGCCAGAACCCCGGGACCGGCATCGACAACGCGGCAACCGTTGCGCTGGCGAATGCGCGCCTTGCGGCGCAAAAGACGCGCGACACCGAATCGGGCCGCATCCTCGCGGGTATCGGCCTTGTGCTGGTGGCCGTGGCCTGCTTCGCCACGCTCGACACCGCAACCAAGGCATCCACCGCAGGCGTGCCCATCCTCATGGGCGTGTGGTTCCGCTACGCATTCCAGGCCGTGGCCACCACGGCCGTGCTCCTGCCGCTGCATGGCACGGCGCTGCTGCGCACGCGGCACCCGCGCTACCAGTTGCTGCGCGGTGCGCTGCTGCTGGTGTCGAGCACGCTGGCCTTCCTCAGCCTGCGCTACATGCCGCTGGCCGAGTTCACGTCGATCGTGCTGATTGCGCCGCTGGTGATCACGCTGCTGGCCGCCACCACGCTCAAGGAATATGTGTCGCCGCTGCGCTGGGTGCTGGTGGCGGGTGGCTTCATCGGCACGCTGGTCATCCTGCGACCGGGCGGCGAGGCCTTCAGCTGGGCCATCCTGCTGCCGATCGGGCTGGTGCTGACCAATGCGTGGTTCCAGGTGCTCACGAGCAAGCTCGCGCAAACCGAGAACCCGCTCACGATGCATTTCTATACCGGCTGGGTCGGCGCGCTGATTGCATCGCTCGCAGTGCCCTTCGTGTGGACCGAGCTGGAGTCGTGGCATTGGTGGGCGCTGCTGTGCCTGATGGGCTTCATGGGCACGGTGGGTCACTTCATCCTGATCCTGGCCTACCAGCGCGCGCCGGCATCCACGCTCACGCCTTATCTTTATGCCCAGATCGCTTTTGCCATGCTCGGCGGCTGGCTCATCTTTTCCCAACTGCCCGACCGTTACTCGCTCATCGGCATGGCGATGATCGCGGTCTGCGGTGCGGCCGGTGCGTGGCTTACGGTGCGCGAGCGCCGCGTGCCTATCGAGCCCGCCGAATCCTGATCCGGAGTTTTTTTCATGGCCCAGTACTTCGAAGTCCACCCCGAGAACCCGCAGCAGCGGCTGCTGAAGCAGGCCGTCGCGCTGCTCGAGCGCGGCGAGATCATTGCGGTGCCCACCGACTCCAGCTATGCGCTGGCCTGCCATCTCGACGACAAGGACGCGGTAGACCAGTTGCGCCGCATTCGCCAGGTCGACGAGAAGCACCACCTCACGCTGCTGTGCCGCGACTTGAGCGAGCTGGCCAACTACGCACGCGTCGACAACAAGCAATACCGCCTGCTGAAGGCGGCCACGCCAGGCCCCTACACATTCCTGCTCGAAGCCACCAAGGAAGTGCCGCGCCGCGTGAGCCATCCGCAGCGCAAGACCATCGGCCTGCGCGTGCCTGATCACAAGGTGCTGCTGGAGCTGCTGTCGCTGCACGGCGCACCGCTGCTGGCCACCACGCTGATCGCACCGGGCGAGACCGAGGCGCTGAACGACGCGCAGATCATCCGCGAGCGCTTCGAGAAGCAGATCGCCGGCGTCATCGACGCAGGCGCCTGCCCGTCGCAGCCGACCACGGTGGTCGACCTCACGCCCATGGGCACTGGCGACGAGCCGGTCGTGGTGCGCCAGGGACGCGGTGCATTGGCTGTGCTCGGCCTCTGAAATCGGGGCTGAGAACCACTCCCGTCTGACACAATCGCCCAGTGGATATTTCCAACCTGATACAGACCGTACTGATCTACGCGCTGCCCGTGATCTTCGCGATCACCGTGCACGAGGCAGCGCACGGCTATGTGGCTCGCCATTTCGGCGACAACACGGCCGAGGTCATGGGGCGCGTCACCCTCAACCCGATGAAGCACATCGACCCCATCGGGACCATCCTGATGCCGCTGATGCTGTACTTCGCGACCTCGGGTGCGTTCCTGTTCGGCTATGCCAAGCCGGTGCCGGTCAACTTTGGGCGGCTGCGTCATCCGAAGCGCGACATGGTGTGGGTCGCGCTGGCCGGGCCGGCCTCCAATTTCGTGCAGGCGATCTTGTGGGCGCTGGTGCTGGTGGCGCTTGTTGCCGCTGGCGTGAGTGAATCCTTTTTCATCAAGATGGCGCAGGGCGGCATCCTCGTCAACCTCGTGATGTGGGCCTTCAACCTGTTCCCGCTGCCCCCGCTCGACGGCGGCCGCGTACTGGCTGGCCTGCTGCCCAACGGACAGGCGCAGATGTTCCTGGCACGCATCGAACCGTACGGCTTCTTCATCGTGATGGGCCTCGTCATTGCGGGCGTCGTCAGCACATACTGGCTGCGACCGCTGATGGACGTGGGCTACTTCGTCATCAACCTGATCATCACCCCGCTCAAGGCGTTGCTGCTCTAAGTCTTCTTTCTTCGTCCCATGGCTCCGTCTCCTCAAGCTCCCCTGCGCGTCCTGACCGGCATCACGCCGTCGGGCACGCCTCACCTCGGCAACTACGTCGGTTCGATCCGCCATTCGGTGCGGCAAAGCGTCGCGCCCGGTGTGCGGAGCTTCTTCTTCCTGGCCGACTACCACGCGCTCATCAAGGTGCAGGAGCCGGCACTCATCCAGCGCTCCACGCTCGAGATTGCCGCCAGCTGGCTGGCCTGCGGGCTCGACCCCGAGCGCGTCACCTTCTACCGCCAGTCGGACATCGTCGAGATCCCCGAGCTGACCTGGTTCCTCACCTGCGTCACCGGCAAGGGCGTGCTCAACCGCGCACATGCATACAAGGCACAGCTCGACAAGAACGTGGCCAAGGGCGAGGACCCTGATGCCGACGTGACGGCCGGCCTCTTCATGTACCCGGTGCTCATGGGCGCGGACATCCTGATGTTCAACGCCCACAAGGTGCCCGTGGGCCGCGACCAGGTGCAGCACATCGAGATGGCGCGCGACATGGCGCAGCGCTTCAACCACCTGTACGGCGATCACTTCACGCTGCCCGAAGCCGAGATCGACGACGCCGTGGCCACCCTGCCCGGCCTCGACGGCCGCAAGATGAGCAAGAGCTACGGCAACACGATCCCGCTGTTCGCGCCGCGCGCGCAGCTGCAAAAGCAGATCTCCAGCATCGTGACCGACTCGCGCGCGCCCGGCGAGCCCAAGGACACCGAGGGCTCGGCCCTGTTCCAGATCTACCAGGCCTTTGCCAGCGCCGAAGAAACCGAGTCGCTGCGCAAGGAGTACGCCAATGGCATTAGTTGGGGCGACGCCAAGCAGTTGCTGTTCGAGCGCATCGACCATGAAGTGGCGCCGCTGCGCGCGCGCTACGACGCGCTGATGAACGACCCGGCAGAGATCGAGCGCATCCTGCTCATCGGCGCCGAGAAGGCGCAAGCCCTGTCGAAGCCGTTCATGGCCAGCCTGCGCCACGCGGTCGGCCTGCGCAATCTCGCGGCCGGCAAGGACAAGGGCGCAGCCAAGGCTGCCAAGGTCGCGAAGCCAAGTTTCAAGCAGTACCGCGAAAAGGCGGACGGGCTTTTCTATTTCAAGCTGTTGGATGCGCGCGGCGAAACCCTGCTGCAAAGCCGTGGATTCACGTCGCCGCAGGAAGCGGGCCGTACCATCGCGGTCTTGCAGGCGCAGCGCGGCGAAGCATTGACCACGCTGGCCAGCCAGCTGGAACCCATCGACACAGAAGGAACACGCGCCGTCACCGAGGCGCTGGAGGCCCTGACGGAGGCAACACCCACAACGAGCGGGAGTTGATCCGGCAAAGCCCATCGGCTTATCCGCCGATGAGCAGGAAGAGAGAAGACGGTGCGATCACAAAGGAAGAAAACATGAGCATTTATGTCATCGACGACCACCCCCTGATGCGCGACGCGATCGTGATGGTCTTGCGGCGATTGCGTCCGGCCGAGAACATCGTCGAGCTCGAGCGCCTCGACAAGCTCGCGAGCTCGGTGCAGCAGCGTGGTGCGCCCACCCTCTTCTGCCTGGACCTGAAGCTCCCGGACACCAATGGCGTGTCGGGCGTGATCGCGGTCAAGCAGGTCTATCCGAACGTGCCCATTGCCGTGTATTCGGCGGCACCTTCCGCGGACATGGAGGACGCCTGCATCGAAGCCGGCGCAGACACCTATATCGAGAAGTCGGCCAGTTCCAACGAGCTGGCGGCTGCCTTGCGAGGCCTGCTGATGGCAGGCTCGGAAGATGAAGCCGACGAGATGCCAGCCGCCAACAGCGGCAAGCTGTCGAAGCGGCAGACGCAGCTGATCGCCATGCTCGACAAGGGCATGAGCAACCGCGACATCGCCACCGACCTGGAGATCAGCGAGCACACGGTGAAGGTGCACCTGTGGCGCCTGTTCCGCAGGCTCGGCGTGAAGAGCCGTACCCAAGCTCTGCACTACGCACGCACCAACGGTTTGCTGTCGGGATAACTCTGGCTAACCCCCAGGCTTCGCGCACTTCGTGTCGCTTCGCCTCCCCCTTGCAGGGGGCAACACCTGAGGCCCGGCAAAGCCGGCTCCTCGGTGTTTCTGGAATTTAAAAAACCGCGCATGAGCGCGGTTTTTTTATGAGGGCTCTCAGCCGCCCGAGGCGCTCACGCGGGCTTGCGCCACTGCCTCATCGGCGTCGTGCAGCGCCACGCGGAACACGCTGCCGCTGCCCAGGCGCGAACGCACGCTGACGGGATGGCCCAGCACGTGCGACAGCCGCGCGACGATGGCAAGGCCCAGGCCGAAGCCGTCGGAGGTGCCGGCATGGTCCGCCACCTTGTAGAACTCCAGGAACACGTCGCGCAGATGCTCGGGCGCGATGCCGATGCCGGTGTCCCACACTTCCACGCGCAGGCCGTCGCGTGTCTGCCGCGCCGCCAGCAGCACGCCGCCTTCGGCCGTGTACTTGATGGCGTTGGCCAGCAGGTTGCCGATCATGCGGCGCACGCGGATCGGGTCGGTCAGGAACGAGCCCTCGCACACGTGCACACGGAAGTCGAGGCCGCGGCTCTCTGCCACCGGGCGGTACTGCAGTTCGAGGTCGTGCAGCAGCTCGGGCACGTCGACGCGCTCCACATGCAGGCGCACCTGGCCCGAGTCGATGCGCGCCAGGTCGAACATGGAGTCGAACAGCGCATTCACCGCATGCGTGGCGCGCACGATCTTCGGCGCGAGCTCCAGCACCAGCTCAGGCTCGTTGCGCAGCCAATCGGCGTACAACGAAAGTGCCAGCACCGGCTGGCGCATGTCGTGCGCTGCACTGGCCAGGAAGCGATTCTTCATGGCCACGGCCGACACCGCCGCCTGACGCTGCTGGGTCAGCGACTTGATCAGGATGTGGTTGTGGAACAGCAGCTCCAGGCTGTTGCGCGCCGTCTCGTGAATGTGCCGCCCCGCCCGCAGCAGCAGGAACCAGTGAAGGATCGGCAGGATCGGCATCAGGTAGCCGTACTGGAACTGCGGATGGTGCAGCGCGATCGACGCCAGGCGTATCACCACCGCGCCCAGCATCGTGATGAACAGCGTGTTGACGTAGCGCTTGAGCAGCGGCGGATGCAGCGCCAGCCCGTTGAGCGGGAAGGTGCCCACACCGGCCACGATGAGCCAGCTCATGAACTGATTGACCTGCGGCGTGCGCTCGAAGAACAGCAGCACCGACAAGCCCCACACCACCGCGCTGGTGCTCCAGACGAAGCCGTAGCGCTCGGTGAACTGCTGCTGCGCCGCCGCGCTGCGCCCCGCATAGCGCACCGCATAGACCCGCGCGCCCCATGCGCGGCACGCGGTGGCAATAAGACCGGCTACGAGCCACGTGAGCAGCTCCCAGCGGGGCACGTAGGCCCAGTTCAGGCCGACCATCGCGGGCATCAGCGCGGCCGAGACAAAATACGAGCCCCGCGCGGAGCGCATCAGGCTGCGGATGAGTTCGCCGCGCACCCACGATTCGGCCTCGTCGGCCGAAGCCGGGGCGGGGGTCATGCTGGCGATAGACGCGTTGGCCATAAGAGCGGCGATCTTAACGGCGTCCTCGCCATTGTTTCCTAGGGTAACAATCGAAAACAGCGTTCAACAATTCAAACGCTAACCAGGAAGAATTCACTCGCATGCTTTCCCATGTCTACATCGGCGCGAACGATTTCGAACGCGCCTTTTCTTTCTATTCGGCGCTCATGGGCGAGCTCGGCCTCAAGCTGAGGTTTCGCGACGACGGCAAGCCCTGGGCCGGCTGGCAAAGCCCTGATGCGCCCCGCCCGCTCTTCCTGGTGGGTACCCCGTACGACGACCAGGCCGCCTCGCCCGGCAACGGACAGATGGTGGCGCTGATGGCCGCCGACCGGGCCACGGTGGACCGCGCCCATGCCACCGCCCTCGCGCACGGCGGCGTGTGCGAAGGCCCGCCCGGCCTCAGGCCGCACTACCACCCGGACTACTATGGCGCCTACTTCCGCGATCCGGACGGAAACAAACTCTGCGTCTGCTGCCACACACCAAACCCATGCTGAACAACCTGACTCCCTTCCTCATCCACTGGGCCATCACCGCCATCTCGCTGTGGGTGGCCAGCCACCTGTTTCGCGGACTCAAGTTCGACAGCACCGGCGCGCTGGTGGTCTCGGCGCTGCTGCTGGGCCTGGCCAACGCCGTCGTCAAGCCGCTGCTGATCGTGCTCACGCTGCCGCTGACGCTGGTGACCTTCGGGCTGTTCCTGCTGGTCATCAACGCGCTGATGATCCTGCTGGTGGCGGCGCTGGTGAAAGGCTTCAAGGTGTCGGGCTTCTGGACCGCGCTGTTCGCGAGCATCTTCATCTCGCTGCTGAGCATCGCCATCGGCTCGTTCGTGACGAGCGACGACCCGGCCGAGAAGGTGCAGATGCCGCAGAGCGGCAACTGGCTCTGAACTGAGCGCGCACGCCTGGGCACACGGCGCCATCCCATGTTTTGCGGAGAGACAACGCGCAAGGGCTGCCTATGATCCGCCTCACCCGGCATACAGACCGGTGAATGAGGAGCCCCCATGAAGATCGCCTTCACGTCGTGCATGAACTTCAAGTCCGGCCCCGACGGCTACCAGCACGTCTGGGACCGCATCGCGCAGGAGCAGCCGGACTACCTGTTCCTGCTGGGCGACCAGATCTACATGGATTTCTTTCCCGACCTGGGCGAACCGTCCAAGTGGGACGCCGCCAAGTTCGCCGACGTGATGCAGGGAAAGTACGAAGCGCAATGGAACGTGCCGAATTTCAAGGCGCTGCGAACCGCGCTGCGCCAGCGGCAGGACAACGGCGGCGGCGTGTACGGCACCTGGGACGACCACGACTTCGCCTGGAACAACGCGCACGGCTCGGACGTCAAGGCGCCGGTGAAGCAGGAGACCCGCCGGCTGTTCACCAAATACATGGAGATCGAGCAGCTGCGCAACCCCGCGCACCTCGACCCCAAGATCGACGGCATCTATTACTCGGTGCCCCTGATGCACCAGCAGCAGCGCATCGGCAAGGCGATTTTTCTCGACACCCGCTGGTACAGCAAAGACCCCGGCGACGCGAGCCCGCTGCTCGGGCAGAAGCAGCTCGACTACCTCAAGCAGGAGCTGGCCAACGAGCAAGGCTACGTGCTGATCTGCGCCGGCATGCCGATCCGCGCAACCGGCAACGGCTGGATGCGCTACCGCGACGACTACGCGAAGTTCCGCGAGATCATCTACAAGCGCAACGTGATCTTCCTGACCGGCGACATCCACGAGAACGCGTTCCTGCCGCCGGCCGGCGAGACGAAGATGTTCGAGGTCGTCTCCTCGGGCGCCTTCGTCACCAAGTACTACTACACCGGCGAGCGCGAGAACTTCGGCATCCTCGAATACTCGCCAGCGAGCACCGACATCAAGCTGTTCGACAAGCGCGGGCTCGGAAGGCACAACGTCATCGACAACGCCACCTTCGTGCACAAGGAGATCCGGTGAAGGCACCTGGGGTGCCTCTCGGCACCCTTGCGGCAGTCACTTGCCCCACACGGTCTTGTACTGCGTGCGATAGCCGTTGTCCGGGTCGAACACGTTCTTCGGCCCGCCGTCCTTGCCTACGTTGCCCACCGTCACCAGATGCACCTTGGGCACGTAGCCCGACCACTTCTCCTTGGCGAAGGCGCGGTTGAGTTCGTCCACGATCTGCCAGCCCTGCATGTTCAGCGGCTCCGGCACCGTGCCGGCCTGGAAGCGCTGCGTGCGGATGCGCTGGTAGGCCGCCTCGGAGCCGTCGCCGGCCGACACGGCCTTGGGCGAGCCATCGCCCTTCTTGCCTGCCGCCGTGAGCGAGGGGCCCATGAAGTCGAAGTACAGGTCGTTGATGGCCAGCGAGTGCGTCCACTTGTCGCCGAAGCGCTGCAGCAGCGAGGTGGTGAGCTGCGGCATGCGGGTGGAGCTTTCGGCGATGGGGCTGTCCTCGAAGCTCAGCACGGTGCAGCCGCCGCACTTCTTGATGACGGCCTCCATGGCGCGCGCCTTGTACAGCGCAATGGCGTACTGCGAGTCGGTGAAGATCACCACGCCGGCCTTGCCGCCCGAATCGGCCACCACCCACGAGGCGGCGACGTCGGCCACGTCGTCGGTCACGGTGGTCACGTTGGCGTACAGGCCCGCCTTGTCGTTCGGGCCCGGCTGCTCGCCCGAGTGCCAGCCGACCAGCGGAATGCCCGACTTCGCGGCGCCCGCGAACGCAGCCTTCTGCTCGGTGGTGTCGAAGCCGCCGACCACGATGCCCGCCGGCTTGACGGCCAACGCCTGGTTGAGCGCGGCGGTGCGCCCGCTCACGGTGCCCTGCCCGTCGATGACGCGCACCGTCCAGCCGATGGCGCGGGCTGCTTCTTCCACGCCCTTGCTGACGCCGACGATGCCGCCGTTTTTCATGTCGCCCGCGACGAAGACGATGGTCTTTCCGGCGCTGGCCTTGGGGCCGGTGGTGGGGCCGTCCCACTTTTCCTTGGTCATGGTCGCGATCTCGACCTTCTTCTTCGCAACATCGAGAAAGTCATCGGCCATGGCCTTGGGTGCCAGCGTGGCGGCGCACAGGGCCAGCACGGCAGCGGCGACGGTGCGTGCGGGAACACTCTTCTTCATGCTTGTCTCCAGTCGTTGTGATGAGCCGTCATTCCGACGGCGTTGAGGGAACGGGTTGCGCGTGATCGAGCTGCCGCTCGGCAATGCGCCGCTTGATCGAACGGTTGCGCCGCTGTTGCGCCCAGCCCGCGATGCCGATGGACACCAGCAGCGTCAGGCCGTTGAAAAGCGGCTCCACATAGAAGGCGCCGCCGAACTGCTGGATGCCCGAGATGCCGATGGCAAGAATCGCCACGCCAACCAGCGTGCCCCACACGTTCACTCGGCCGGGCCGGATGGTGGTCGAACCAAGGAACGCACCCACCAGCGCAGGCAGCAGGAATTCGAGCCCCACGCTCGCCTGCCCGATCTGCAGCCGCGAAGCCAGCAGCACGCCCGCAAAGCCCGACAGCAGCCCCGACGCGACGAACGCGCCCATCACATGCCTGCGCACCGAAATGCCGTTGAGCTGCGCCGCCTTCGGGTTCGCGCCAATGACATACAGCGCGCGGCCCAGCGGCGTGAACTCGGTGACGACCCACAGCGTGACGCTCACCGCAAGCACATAGAACGCGCCCACCGGCAGCCCCAGCAGGTTGCCGCCCGCGATGCCGACAAAACCGTCGGGCAACTCGCCCACCACCTGCCGCCCGCCGCTGTGCCACATGGCCACCGCGTAGATCACGGTGCCCGTACCCAGCGTGGCGATGAACGAATCGATCTGCGCCAGTTCGACCAGCAGTCCGTTGAGCACGCCGAACAGCGCCGCGCACGCCAGTACCACCAGCACTGCCGCCGGCCACGGCAGGCCGAGCTGCGTCTGCAGGCTGATCGCGAGGATGTGCCACAGCACAATGCCGTAGCCCACCGTGAGATCGATCTTGCCGGTGATCATCGGGATGGTCGCGGCCAGTGCCAGCAGTGCAATCACCGACTTGTCGGCCAGGATCGCGCGCAGGTTGAACAGCGTCGGAAAGGTGTCGGGCAGCAGCAGCGAGAACAGCAGCGCCAGCGCCGCCATCAGCACCACGAGCCCGTAGACCGGCATTGCGCGGCCGATGCTCTGCGCCAGGGAAATGGCCTCGCCGTCGAGGGACTTGTCGGGCTCCAGCGCCGTGGACCGGATGGAACTGCTCATGCGTGAATCTCCTCGCGCGTTGCCGCGCCTGCTGCCAATGCCAATAGCTTTTCGACCGTGATCGCGTCGCCCGTGAGTTCGGCCGCGATCAGGCCGTCGCGGAACACGAGCACGCGGGTACACACGGTCGCGATTTCCTCGAAGTCGGTGGAGACCACGACCAGCGCCGTGCCAGCCTCGGCGCGCTCACGCAGCACGCCGTAGATCTGCCGCTTGGCGCCAACGTCAACGCCTGCGGTGGGCTCTTCGAGCACTACCAGCGGCTTGTCCAGGTGGAACCAGCGCGCCAGCACCACCTTCTGCTGGTTGCCGCCGGAGAGCTGCTGCACTTCGGCGGACGGCGCGGGCGGATTGACGTCGAAGCGCCGGATGAGCGCGAGTGCCTGGTCGTTCTCCCGGCGCGGGCGGTCGAAGGCAAGGCCGCGGTCGCCATGCAATGCGGCGTTGGGAAAGAGGTTCTCCAGCACGGTCATCGAACCGGCAAGGTTTTCTTCAAGGCGCTCGCCGGCAACGTAGGCCACGCCGGCGCGGATGGCGTCGGCGGAACACGTGAAGGCGCATGCGTTGCCGAGCAGTCGCATGCGGCCGGCCGACAGCGGCTCGCGGCCGAAGATCGCGCGGCTGATGGCCTCGTGGCCCGCACCGCGCAGGCCGACGAGACCCAGCACTTCGCCGCGGTGCACGGCGAGGCTCAACGGGCCGGCGTTGCCGCTGGCCGCGCCGTCGAGCTGCAGCACAGGCTCGCTGCTCCCGGGTTCAGGTGCCTTCGCCTTCTGCACCGAAGCCGACAGCGCCTTGCCCACGATCAGCCCGACGAGTTCGCCCTCGTTCGTCTGCGCCGTGTCCTTCACCGCCACCAGCTTGCCGTCGCGCATCACGGCCGCGCGGTCGGAAATGGCCAGCACCTCGTCGAGCCGGTGCGACACGTACAGCATTGCCATGCCCTGCCGGCGCAATTCGCGCAGCACGCCGAACATGCGCTCCACGTCGCTCATCGGAAGGCTGGCCGAGGGCTCGTCGAGCACCAGCAGCCGCGCCTTCACTTCAAGCGCACGGCCGATGGCCAGCAGCGACTTCTCGGCGCGCGTGAGCGAGAACACGCGGCGGCCTGGATCGATGTCGCAGCCCACGCGCGCCATCACGCGGCGCGCCGTGTCGTTCGCGGCGGACCAGTCGATGAGGCCGAAGCGGCGCGGATAACCGGTGCCCAGACCCACGTTCTCGGCAACCGTCATCCATTCGACAAGGCCCAGGTCCTGGTGGATGAACGCAACCGGCTGCTCGCGCCGGTCGCTGCGCCGCCAGTCGGCTTGCGGTCGGCCGTCGAAAAGAATCTCTCCCTGGTCCGCGGGATAGATACCCGCGAGCAGCTTGATGAGCGTGGACTTGCCCGCACCGTTCTCGCCAAGCAGCGCGAGGATTTCTCCGGCGCGCACGTCGAGCGTGACGTTGTCGACCGCCTGCGTGCCGCCGAAGCGTTTGCTGATGCCCTGGAACTGCAGCAAGGCAGAAGCGGCGTTCATGCGCGCACCGCCCCGCGGGTGTTCAGGCGAATGCGGTAGAGCGATGTCGAGGCGCACACGAACAGCTCGTTGCCGTCATTGCCACCGAAGGTCAGGTTGCCCACCTTCTCCGGCACCGCGATGCGCGCCATGCGCGTGCCGTCAGGGTGATAGACCTGCACGCTGTCGGCGCTGCTTGTGTAGACGAAGCCGTGCACGTCGATGCTAAAGCCATCTGCAAGCCCCGGGTTCACGACCGCGAACACGCGCGGGCTGGCAAGGTCCTGCCCGCCGATCACCTCGAAGGCGACGATATGGTGATGCCCCGAGCCGTCGGTGCGCAAGGCGGCCGATGTGTCGCTCACATAGAGGACGCTTTCGTCGGGTGAGAAGGCCAGCCCGTTGGGCTCTTCGACGAAATCGCTCACCGAGCGCAACGCGCCGCTTGCGGGGTCGAAGCGGAACACATGGTTGCGGCCCAGTTCGCTCTGGGCCTTGTGCCCTTCATGGTCGGACACGATGCCGTACGGCGGATCGGTGAACCAGATGCTGCCGTCGCGCTTCACGACGATGTCGTTGGGCGAGTTGAGCCGGCGGCCCTGATAGCGGTCGACCACCACCTCGTCGGCCAGCGGCAGCAGGCCCGGGCCGAAGCGCGTGCGCACGATGGCGCGCTGGCCGTGCGAGCAATGCAGCAAAGCGCCGTCGGCCTCGCGGGTGTGGCCGTTGGTGAACTCCACGCCCTCGCGCCACACGCTCATGCCGCCTTCGGCATGCCAGCGCAGCATGCGGTTGTTGGGAATGTCGCTCCACAGCACCGCGCCGTCTTCGCGCATCCACACCGGGCCTTCGCTCCAGGCGGCGCCGGTGCACAGGCGCTCGAGCGGACCGGCATCGCGGGCGACGGGGGCGAAACGGGAATCGAAGACTTCGATGGTCATGGCCACGGCGCTGGTTTCCCTGAACTTGGGGTTTGCAGTGTGGCACTGGAAAAGATACCGGTAACTTAGGCTTTTCCCGTACGCTGATTGCGCTATTTTTCATTCTTGTAAAAGAATCAATCGCTGTATTCTTTACATACCTAAATCGGCGATTTACAGGTTATCGGTATCTGACCCCGCGTCGCATATCCTCGAACCCGCATTTCCGAGAGAGAAAGAAGCCCTTGCCTCCAAACAAAGCCACCGCTGCTGCCGCCCCCCTCACCCGCCCCGCGACGATGGCCGACGTGGCCGCGCGCGTCGGCGTGTCGAAGATGACGGTGTCGCGCGCGCTCAACCGCGGCGCGAGCAGCGACCGCGTGACCTCCGAGGCGCTGCGCCAGCGCATCCTGCAGGCCTGCGAGGAGATGGGCTACGTCATCGACCAGACGGCACGCACCTTCTCCAGCAAGCGTTCGGGCTTCATCGCGGTGCTGATTCCGTCGCTCAACAACTCCAACTTCTCGGAAACCGCGCAGGGCATCACCGCGGCGGTGGAAGCGCGCGGCCTGCAGCTGCTGCTGGGCTACACCGACTACCGCGTGGAAACCGAAGAGCGCCTGCTGCGCGCCATGCTCGCGCGCCGGCCCGAAGGCGTGATCCTCACGGGCGGCTCGCACACACCCGCCGCGCGCTCGATGCTGCAGGCCGCCGGCGTGCCGGTGGTCGAGACCTGGGACCTGCCCGCCACGCCCATCGAACACACCGTCGGCTTCTCGAACGCGGAGGCCGCGGCCGCGATGGTGCGGCACCTGCACGGCAAGGGCTACCGGCGCATCGCCTTCATCGGCGGCACCTCGAACCGCGACACGCGCGGCGCGGACCGCCAGCGCGGCTATGCGGAGGCGATCCGCGAACTGGGCCTGCCCGACGGCCGCGTCATCAGCTTCGGCCAGCCGCCGATCTCTATGGCGCAAGGCGGCGAAGCAGTGGTGCAACTCGTGCGGCAGTGGCCCGACGTGGATGCGGTGATCTGCGTGTCCGACCTCTCGGCCTTCGGCGCGCTGATGGAATGCCAGCGCCGCGGCTGGAACGTGCCGGGCCGCATCGCGATCGCCGGCTTCGGCGACTTCGAAGTGGCGCGTGCCTGCCACCCGCGCATCACCACCGTGGCGGTGGATTGCGTGGGCATCGGCAAGGCGGCGGGCGAACTGCTGCTGCGTGTGATCGACGGTGCGCGCGAAGGGCACCGGCCGCCTGCGGAGACGGTGATGATCCCGTTCCGCATCGAGCAGCGCGAAAGCTCCTAGGTACCGGGCTTTTCCAGGGTCAGCGAACGCCGGCAACCAGCCGCGCCTCGCTGCACAGCCGCGCGCCGAAGTCTTCGCAGCGCACGTCGAACCCGTAGGCCGCCGCCCGGCGCAGCGCGAAGGCCGTCACGTCGTGCAGGTAGGTGCGCCCTGGCTTGCGCCCTGCCGCGGCGCGGGCCTCGAAGTCGGCCTGGAAATCGCGTGCCCACTCCTCGTAGAGCCGGTAGCGGTCGCAACGGTTGCCGGGGCAGCCCGCCCGCGCCAGCGCCTGCGCGATGTCGACCAGCGGAACCGTGATGGGCATGTCGTGTCCTTCGCGCATGGCACGGGCTTCGTCAGAACTTGCCGAGCACGTTCAGGAACCACCCCTTGCTGCGGTAGCTCATGTCGGTGAGGTTGTCTGAGTAGTCGGTGAAGTTGTAGCCCACGCCCACCTTCAGGTTCTCGTTGACGTGGTAGTACGCGGCGGTGACCCAGCCGCTCTTGCGGTCCTTGAGTTCCTTGGCGCGCAGCGTGCGCCACTCGAGCATCCAGTCCCAGTTGCGCACCAGCTTCCAGTCGACGCGCAGCACGGCAAGCTCGGCCGAGCTCTTGAACCACGGCGACGAGTTGTCGCGGCTCGCGCGCAGTTCGCCGCGGCGCCAGGCGTACTTGCCGCCGAGGGTCCAGCGCGGGTCGATGTCGTAGGTGGCGTCGATCGCGAACACGTGGCTGCGCTGCTGGTAGTCGATGCCGGTGGTCGACACGGTGCCCAGGCTCGAGTCGACCCCGCCCGACACCACCTGGCCCGGAGATGACAGGTCGTACAGGTAGGTGTACTTGAAGAGCAGGTTGAGCCGGTCGTTCAGCGCCGGGCGCAGTGCGTAGCCGAGCATGGCTTCGGTGTACTTGGCGGCGGCCAGTGTGCCGGTGGTGCTGTCGCTGTCGGCCCAGTTGAACTTGCCGACCCAGCGCGCGTCGTCGTCCACCTTCCAGCTGAAGGAGTTCTTCACCAGCCAGCTGGTGCGCGTCTCGGCCGTGGTGCGGTCCTTGCGGTATTCGAGGCCGCCGCTGTACTTCATGCGCTCGCTCGAATAGCCGGTGGTGAAGGCCACGGCCTCGCGGCGCGTGGCGCCCAGGGTCTCGGCGCCGATCCAGCCGTTCTCGAAGTTGACGCCGAAGGTCCAGCGCGTGTCGGGCGCGTACTGCACGCCGTAGGCATGCGTGAGGCCCGGCTGCGTGCCGGTGGCCTGGCGATGCTCGGTGAACATGGTCAGGCCGTCGCCCACCCGGGAGCGCACGCCGGTCACGAGGCTGCCGCCGCGGCCGATGAGGTTCTCGTCGGTGCGGCCGGTGTCGGCCACGTAGGTCATGTAGAGGTTGGAGCGGTCGTCGTACTGGTAGTCGACGCCGGCCTTGCCGGCCAGTCCGCCGTCGCCGGTGGAGACCTCGCCGCGCAGCGCGAGCTTGTCGTTGACGCGGTAGCGCCCGCCGAAGCCCAGCCGGTCGTTCTCCAGCCGCGTGCCGGTGCGCCGCAGCGTCTTCTGCGCGAAGCCGTAGGCGCTCCAGCGGTCGCTGCCGGTGTATTCGAGCTGCACGGCCGCGTCGGCGCGCTCACCCGACACCGCCTGTGTGGTGGGCAGCGACGGGCTGGTGATGAGCGCGTCGCCGGTCTTGTCGTCGTAGCGCAGGCCGAGGCCGAGCTTCCACTCGGGCGACAGGGTCAGGGCGTACTGCGCGTCGAGCACGCTGCTGTTGTAGCCGTCGCGCTCGTCGCGGCGGTCGGCCTTCAGGCGCAGCTCGCCTGCGCCGCTCTGGCCCTTCTCGCCGAAGGGCACGGTGGCCTGCACGCCGGTCTGGCGCGTGGCGTTGCTCGCGTACTGGCCCGGCGCCGAGAAGCCCGCGTCGCGCGACTGCGCGTAGGCGCTCACGCGCCCACCGCCGCGGATGTCGAAGTCGCCCAGGTCGGCCTGGCCTTCGAGGCGCCATGCGTTTGCGTTGCCGGTGGGTCCGTTGCCCAGCGTGTTGCCGATGGCACCGTTGCGCCCCGTGAAGCTGAAGCCGCCGTCCAGCGAGTCGAGCTGGCTGGTGCCCGGGCCCTTGCTGCGCGCGAACTCGCCCTTGAAGTAGGTGTTCTCGGTCTTGCGCAGCGTGATGTCGGTGCCGGCCAGGCGCTGGTCGCCGCCGATCTGGTCCTGCCGCGACGCCGTCACGCCCACGCCCACGTGGTCGTTGGCCCACCACGACACGCGGCCGCCCACGGCGAGCGTGTCGAGCGAGGAAGTCAGCGGCGTGTATTCGTAGTCCACCACCAGGTAGGTCGGCATGCCGGTGAAACCGCCGGCGCGCACCAGCGAGCCGTCGTCCGACAGGCTGGGCAGCGGCGCCGACAGCAGCACGCGGCCCTGCAGGTAGTCGATCTCGTAGTCGGAACTCGGCACGAGCTGCGTGCGCTTGAGCACGAAGCCGGAGTCCTTGTCGCGGATTTCCAGCGTCACGCGCTCGGCGCCGCGCGTGATGTCCTGGTTGCGCAGGTAGTAGAGCGATCCGCCGGTGCCGCGGAATTCCTCGCGCGCGGCCAGCGTGCCGGGCTCGGCCGCGAAGGCGTCGACCTTCAGGCGCGCCTCGCCGAAGGCGGTCGACTCCTCGCCCAGGTAGCGGCCATGAAAGCCGTAGAGGCCGCGGCTCACGCGGGTGAGTTCGGTGTCGCCGAAGTTGAGCTTGAAGTTGCCCCACATGGCCTGCGAGCGGCCGTCGTCCACGCGCAGGTAGAAGCGGCCCTGCGTGGGCGCGTCCTCGATGGTGGTGGAGTCGTCGCCGAAGGTGCTCCACGAATCCTCGGGGTCGAAGCGGCGGAACAGCGAGGTCGGGTCCTTGCGGTCGAGGTTGCGGAACAGCTCCTTCAGCGGGCGCTCTTCGGTGTCGACGCTGGCCGTGAGCGTCCAGCGGTCGTTGAGCTGGCCCTTCGCATAGCCGGCAATGCGACCTTCGCTCCAGCCGCCACCGCCGTAGCGGTTCTTGTCGTTGGTCATGATCGCGGCCGGGCCGCTCACGCTGTTGCTGCCCACGGTGAGGTCGGCCTGGCCCACGAAGAACCAGTCGCTCGCGGGCAGTTCGAAGTCGCGGCGGTAGGCACGCGTGGCGCCCTGAGCGTCGGTAACGGCGATCTCGCCGGTCTGCACGCGGCGCGGCACCAGCTGCTGGAACACGAAGCGGCCGCTCTCGTCCACCGGCACCGCAAAGCCGAGCGCGCGCACGCTCTCGCCGGGGCGAATGGCCGCGCCGCTGGCGGTAACGGTGCCGGCGCTCAACGGAATGTTGGCGATGGCGATGTTGTTCTGGCCATAGCCGCGCAGCAGCTCGCGCACCGGGTCGGGCGGCGTGCCGGTCTCGGGCTTGTGGCGCTGGGCCAGCGTGAGCGAGAGGTCGTCGGTTTCGTCGAAGCGGCCCTGGCGGTCGTACACGCGCACGCGGTAGTACAGCTTGCCGCTCGCGCCTTCGGCGAGGCGGTTCAGCAGCCCTTCGGGCACCTGCCATTCGCCGCGCAATGCGGCGTCCAGCGGCACGGTTGCGACCAGGCGGCGCTGCATCACGTCGTTGGCGGTGAACACGCGCAGTTCTGCCTTGCTGGTGAACAGCAGGTAGTTGCTGTAGCCGGCGAAGCGCACGGTGTCGCCCGCCACCACGGTGGTGGGCCATGCGCTGGCGCTCAGGCGGCGCGGCTGCGAGAGGTTGTCGTACTGCAGGCGCAGTTGGTTGCGCTCCAGCTGCACGTCGACGCAACGCTGGCGGTCGGCACTCGTCGTGCCTTCGGCGGACGGGAGCTTGCCGTCTGCGGACAGCAGCTGGCCGTCCACGCTCAGGCGCAGCGGTGCGTCGTCGGTGCCGAAGGCGGTGAAGGTGCGGCACACGCCGGGGTCGGCCGGTGCGGGTGCCGGCGCAACGACAGCATCGCGCCAGTACACGCGCACTTCCACGCGCCTGTTGGCGGCCCAGTTGGCGGGGTCAGTTGCAGGCGTGGCCACGGGTGCATCGGGGCCGCGCGACGTGGCGGAGGCCGCGGCCTCCGGCAGGCCCAGGCGCTGCGTGAGGTAGCGACCGGCCTGCTGCGCGCGGGCCAGGCCCAGCGCGTGGTTGTCGGCAAAGCGCTCGCGCGACTTCGCACTCAGGGGCTGCGTGTCGGTGTGGCCGACGATCTCGAAGCGCAGGCCGTCGCGGCCTTTCACCTGGTCGGCGATGCGGTCGAGCTGCGCGCGGTCGGCGGGCAGCAGGCCGTCTGCGCCGGAATCGAAATGCGGCGTGCTGGCATTGCTGCGTTCGACGGGCGATGCGGCCACGGCGGCCGTCGCCGCGCGGGGCTCGACCGCATCGCCGAGCACGAAGGTGGCCTTGGGCAGCTCGCGCTCGCTGCTGCGCGGCAGGCGGCGTGCGCCGTCGATATCCACGGCGCGCGGGTCGGCCGTGGCCTGGTCGAGCATGCGGCCGCGCACGGCGGTCTCCTGCGCGGCGGCCAGCCCCATGCTCAGGCAGGCGGCGGTCACGGCGCCTGCAAGGGCCATGCGCTTCGGAAGCGTCTTTCTTCTTCTCATGTCGGCTCGCTGGATCGGGTTCGGTGTCTGTGGGCGGGTCATGGCTTCGCCTCGTCCGAGGCGGCGGTGGCAGGCACCAGCTCAACCTCGATGTCCAGGTTGAAAAGCGGCGGCTCGTTGCGCCCGGCGCGTTGTTCGCCGAGCTGTTTCCAGCGCGCGAGCACCGCAGCCTTCACCGCGTCGGTGCGCTGGCGGCCCAGCGATGCGGGCTCGCCCTGCGCGGCCTTGTAGGCCAGCCGCAGCACTGCCGTCTTTTCGGCGAGCACGTTCACCGTGCGGTCTAGCTCGCCCGCGAAGCCGGCGCGCAGCGCGCTGTTGCCGTCTTCGAAGGCCGCGCCCTGCAGCGCGAGGCGCACCACGCGGTGCACGGTGGCGCCGAAGTTGATCTTCAGCACCTTGCCGCGCGTGGCGCGCTCGGCCGCCGGGTTCTCGCTGGTGGTGCGATAGCCCGAGGGCAGCGTGCGCTCGTCGAGCTTGAGCACCAGGTTGCTGCCGGTGCCTTCCTTCGGAATGGCGGCGCAGGCGATGTGGTAGCGGCCTTCGGCGTCGGTGGTGGCCAGCACGCCGTTGACCGTTGCGATGCGCACGTTGGCAAGGCCCGGTTCGCCATCGTCCTGGTAGCCGTTGGCGTTCTTGTCGTCGTAGACCTTGCCGATCACGTCGGTGCAGTCGAACAGCGCATCGGGCACCACGCGCACGGTGGCCGTGGCAAGGTTCGACAGCGTGCGGCCGCCCACGCCCTGCAGGGCGACGACCTGGTTGACGAACTCGCCCTCGCCCACGCCGACCCCCACGCCCGCGACCATCAGGTATTCCTTGGTCTCGTTGGGTGCGAAGTTCTGGCCGGGCACCACGACCTGGCGGCCGTTGATCTGCGGCACCACCGGCAGCGCCACGCCGCCGGGCATGGTGCGCACGGTGAGCGAGCCCTGGATGTAGCGGAAGCCCGGCGGCAGCGTGTCGACCACGGCCACGCCCGGCACGGGGTTGCCGCGCGTGTTGCGCGCCGTGATGCGGTAAGGCAGCAGCTCGCCCTTCTTCACGGTGAGCTTCGATGTCGTCTTGCGCAGCTCGATGAGCGTGGCGTCCGACGGGTCGAGCGGGATGTTGTTGGCCACCACGTGCTGGCCGCCGCCGCCCGGCATCTTGAACATCAGGTAGTAGCCCGCGCCGGTGACCAGCGCTGCGCCGGGGCTCACCACGCAGGGGTTGGTCTGCGCGGGTGCCGGGCCGTTGGCGGGCGCCGCGCACGACTGCGTGCCCAGCGCGCCGGCCGCGGCCGGGTACATCGACGACGGCAGGTAGGCGCCCGGCGGCGTGATGGCCAGGCGGTAGTCGCCGGCCGGTGCGCCCGGCAGCAGGAAGAAGTCGTAGTAGCCGTTGGGGCCGGTCGTGTAGGTGTCGCGCCCGTCCAGCAGGTGCTGCGCGGGGTCGAAGCCGGGCGGGCCGACCAGGCGCACCACGGCGCCCGGCACCGGCGTGCCGCTGACGCTGTCGTACACCACGCCGCCCGGGTCGTACGGCAGGTCCTGCTTCTGCACGTTGGCGCCCGCGTTCACGCGCACCTTGATGGTGAAGCGCGGATCGCTCGCGGCGGGCGTGGGATACGGGCCGCCCGCGCCGTTCTGCGACGCATCGGTCGGCCATACGCCGCCCACGACGCGGCCGTCGGGCGCGCGGAAGCGCACGCGGTATTCGCCGGGCACGAGGTCGCCGAAGCGGTAGCTGCCGTTGGCGCTCGTGGTCACGGTGTAGAGCACGGTGGCCGCGGTTTCCGCGCAGGCGTTGCCGCCGTCGGCGCAGCGCAGCAGCTCGACCGTCCAGCCTTCGCCCTGGCCTTCGCCCGACTCGCGGGTGCGGTTGTGGTTCTGGTCGAACCACACGGTGCCGGTGAGCGAGGCGGGCTGGTTGCTGTGCTCGTTGAAGTCGTAGCCGGTGCCGTGGGCGTCCAGGCCGGTGAAGTTCACGCGGATCTGGTTCGGTCCCTGCGCGGTGCCGCCCAGCGTGCCGGGCACGGCAATGCCTTCGTCGTAGCCCGTGGGCTGCGTCTCGGTGACGGTGTAGCCGCCGCTGCCGGGCAACGGCAGGCCGGGCAGTTCGTAGCGGCCGTTGGCGTCGGTGACGGCGGTGCGCGTCACCGGCTGGCCCGCGGCATCGGTGCCGGTGAGCGTGATGGTCACGCCCGGGATCGGCAAGTCTTGCGGCTCGCGCGTGCCGTTGCGGTTGGCGTCGTTGTAGACGGTGCCCGCCAGCGATGCGCCGCGTTCGCCGAAGTTGTAGTTGTCGCCGTTGCCGCCGCGGTACGCGATGGCGCCGATGACGTCGTTGCCCAGCGTGCCGCTGGCCGTGCCCTCGAGCGTGCCCACGGCGTCGAGGCCGTCGGCATACGTCACGGGCTGCGTCTCGCGGATGGTGTAGCCCGCGGCGTCGGCCGGCAGCAGGCCGGTGAAGACGTAGCGGCCGCTGGCGTCGGTGACCACGGTGGCGTTCACCACCAGGCCGCTGGCCGAGCGGCCGGTGAGCGTGAGCGTCACGCCCGGAATGCCGGCCTCGGTGGGCTGGCGAACGCCGTCGTTGTTGGTGTCGACGTACACCCAGCCGGCAATCTGGCCGCCGCGCTCGCCGAAGTTGTAGTCGATGCCCACGTCTTCCGAGACCAGTGCGAGGCCGCCGAAGCGGTCGTTGGTGCCGCCGGGGTTGACGGTGCCGCGCGCGGCGCCGCCAACAGTGCCGAGCGACTCGGGGCCGTCGGCCACGCCGGCGGGTTGCGTCTCGTCGATCTGGTAGGTGCCAGGCGTCAGCGCGTCGACCAGGTAGCGGCCGTCGGCAGCGGTCTGCACCGTGCGATCGACGGCGTTGCCCTGGAAGTCGGTGCCGGTGACGCGCACGGTGGTGCCGGCGATGCCGGGCTCGCCGCTGTCCTTGGTGCCGTTGGACGGCGCCACGTCGGCGTACACATAGCCCGAGAGGCTCGCGGGCTTCACCGCCGAGAAGTTGTTGCCGGCCGAGCCCGAGCCCGCGGCGCCAAGCACGATGTTCTGGATGACGTTGGCCGTCGAGCCGTTGGGGCCGTTGGTCACGCCGGTGCCGCCGGTCGGCACGGCGCCGGGCGTGCTGCCCGCGCCGCTGACGTTGCCGGCGCGCGTGATGCCGGGCAGGTAGCCCGTGGGCCGCGTCTCGGTCACGGTGTAGCTGCCGGGCGCGAGGTTCGGAAAGCTGTAGTCGCCGCTGGCGTCGGTGGTGGTGGTGCGCGACACCGTCTGGCCGTTGACGTCGGTGCCCGTGAGCGTGATCGTCACGCCCGCCAGGCCCGGCTCGGTGGCCGGCGCGCCCTGCGCGCCGCTGCCGTCGCGGTCGTAGTACACGCGGCCCGAGATGCCGCCGGGCAGCAGCTCGCCGAACCAGTATTCGCCCTGCGTGGTCGGCACGCTGGTGCCCGAGACGGTCACGCCGCTGATGACGTTGCCACCGCCTTGCGGCGTGCCGGGTTGGCCGTTGTTGTTGGCCTTGCCCGGCGCGTAGTTGGCCGGCTGCGTCTCGGTGATGGTGTAGCCGCCCGCGCCCGACGGGGGCACGTTGCGGAACTCGTAGCTGCCGACCGTGCCGGTGGGCACGGCCAGGATGTTCACCGCGTTGCCCGCGGCGTCGGTGCCCGTGAGGCGCAGCTCGACGTTCGGGATGCCGGTGTCGCCGGCCTGCGGCACGCCGTCGTTGTTGGCGTCGACGAACACGCGCGTCGTGATGCGGGTGAGCAGCTCGCCGAAGTCATAGCCGGTGCCCGTGACGTTGGAGCGCAGCGCGATCGCGCTCACCACGTCGTTGCCTGCGGTGCCGCCGGCGGTGCCGGCCGCGTCGCTGCCGTCGGCGAAGGCCGCGGGCTGTGTTTCAGTCAGCGTGTAGCTGCCGGGCGTGAGGTTGTTGAAGGCATAGTTGCCGGTGGTCGCGGCCGTGGTGGTTGTCAGCGACACCGGGTTGCCGAACATGTCGGTGCCGGTGAGCGTGACGGTCACGCCGGCGATGCCGGGGTCGCCCGCGCTGGCGGCGTTGTTGTAGTCGGCGTCCTGGTAGACGCGGCCGGCCAGGCTGGATGCGCGTACCTCGCCGAAGTTGTTGGCCGTGGAAGCGCCGCCCGTGCCGAGCACGATGTTGTCGATGCGGTTGGCATTGGAGCCGTTCGGGCCGTTGCTGGTGCCGGGCGGGACCGTGCCTACCGTGCTGCCCACGCCGCTGACGGTGCCCGCGCGCGTGATGCCGGGCTGGTAGGCCGCTGGCTGGTCTTCCACCACGCTGTAGGTGCCCGCGGGCACGGTGAAGCCCCAGTTGCCGTTGGCGTCGGTGGTGGTGGTCATGACGACCGCGTTGCCCGAGCTGTCGGTGCCGCTCAACCGCATGGTCACGCCGGCGATGCCGGGCTCGCCGCTGTCGATCAGGCCGTTGCCGTTCAGGTCTTCGTACACGCGGCCGGACAGCGCGCTGTTCTGCACCGTGATCTGGCCGTCGTTGAAGTTGTTGCCGGCGTCCGGATCGGCACCGCCGTTGGTGTCGCCCGAGCCGGTAGTGACGATGTGCGCGCGGTTCGTGAGCACGGTGCCGTTGGCTGGCGCGGCGCCGCTGAAGCGCACCGGAATGCGCACGGTGGCCGTGCCGTTGGCCGGCATCGAGGTGATGGCGCAACTCACGGCCGTGCCGCCGGCAACGCCGGTGCAGGTGGGCGCGGCGGGCGTGAAGGCGCCGCTCGTGACGGTGAACACCGGCGTGCCCGTCAGCACCAGCGGCGCGGGCAGCGTGTCGGTGAAGCTGGTGGTCTCTGCGCTGTCGGGGCCGTTGTTGCGCAGCTGCACGAGCCAGTCGAAGGTCTGGGCCGACGACACGGTGGCCAGCGGCGTGGCGGTGCCGGTCGTGACGGCGGCCTTGGAGACCACCTGTACGTCGGCCTTGAAGCGGAAGGTGGTGTTCTCTGCCACCGAATTGTTGTCCTGCCGCGTGTCGTAGGCGTTCTGCGCGGCCAGGACGAAGTCGACCTTGGCGTTGTTCCGAAAGGTGCCGCGGGAGACGCCGCGCAGCACCACGCGGAACTGCAGCGTGTCGGGCTCCCCGGTCGCCCCGTTCTCGCTTTGCTTGCCGCCCAGCGCAGGAATGGTGAATGTGACCTGCCCGCCTGACGTACCAACCGCCGGGCTGGTGATGAGGATCCCCGCCGGCGCGCTCGCGGACACGAAAGTGGGTGCGGCTTCTCCGGAGGGCAGGGCCTGCGGCAGGGTGTCGACCAGACGCACGCCTTCCGCCGTCGATGCGGCGTTGTTCGATACGGTGATGGTGTAGCCGACGTCGTCGCCCACGTTCACCGGGTCGGCATCGTCGTGCTTGGTCACCGCCAGGTCGTACGTCGGTGCGGAGACCGAGGTCGAGGCGCTGGCGGCGTTGTTAGTCATGTCGAGTTCGGGCGTTTCCGTCTTCACGACCACGTTGTTGGTCACGGGCGGCGGCTCTCCCAGCAGCGCGTACAGCGGCCGCACGCGCACCGTGACGGTCTGCTGCACGTTGCGGTTGAGCGAGTTCCAGGTGCACACGAGCTGGTTGTTCGTGGCGCCGGTGGGACTCGTCGTCGTCGGTGTCGTGCCACAGGTGCCGCCGCCGGACGGGATTGCATCAATGAACATCAGGTTCGCTGGCAGCGTGTCCGTCAGGCTCACGGCATAGGCGCGGCTCAGGCTCTGCGGCACGTTCCGGTTGACGGCGGTCAACGTGTAGGTGAGCACCTGGCCAACCGGTGCCAAAGTGGGGCTGGCCGACTTGGTGACCGTCACGTCGGTGCGCGCGAGCAGGAAGGCGGAGGCGCTGCCGTTGTTGTTGGCCAGGTCCGGATCTGCCGGCGTGGTCGCCAGTGCATTGGCGGTGTTGTTGATCTGGAAGCCGTGGTCGGTGGCCGAGGCGCCGTCGCCGTAGTGCTTGGCGACGACCTGGATGACCGGGCACAGCGGCAGGGCGCTGGCGGGGTCGGTGCTCGCGCGGCAGACCGGCAGGGTCGACAGCGTGCAGTTCGACAGCGACGCCTGCCCGAAGCCGCCGCCGTTGGCCGGCAGCGCGCAGGTGCCCGCGAAGGTGCCGCCGTTGGGCGTCTGCGAAACGCTGCCTGCGCCGATCACCTGAGCGAAGCTGTCGGTGACGACCACGTTCTGCGCCTCGGAGGGGCCGGCGTTGACCACCTCGATCTGCCACGTGACGTCCTGGCCCGCGATCTGGCGGTTGCCGACGCTGTCGCCGATGCCCACCACGCGCTTGAGCACTTTCACGTCAGCGGCGGTGGCGACGTCGTCCACGCCGGTGCCGAGGTTCACGCAGTCGTTGCCGGTGTTGGCGTCCGGGTCGGTGCCGAGCGTGGGCGCGCTCGCGGGCAACGCCACGTTCACGCACATCCTGTTGACGATCTGGCCGCCGCCCGACGGCAGCGCCGGGATGGTGGCGTTCACGATGATGTAGCCGCCGTTGCGCGCGCTGGCACCGTTCGACAGGTCGACATCGATGTCGGCGGCGAGCGTGCGCGTGCAGGTCACGGTCGCGGGGCCGGGCACCGGCGTGGCGGGCGTCGGGACGACGGTGGCGCCGCCCTGGGTCACCGTGCAGGTGTAGCCGTCGCGCTGCGTGACGCTGTTGATCTGCACGCCGGCCGGCAGGTCGTCCACCAGCTGGATGGTGCTGCCCGCCAGCAGGCGCGTGCTGCCGAGGTTGGTGCTGCCGACCTGGTAGTCGAAGGCCTGGCCCAGCGGCACGTTGTTCTGCGGCCAGCCGCGTCGCTTGTCGGCGCGGAAGTCGGTGGCGGAGACCGCCACGTCGGCGGGCACGCTGCCCGTGGCGGAGTTGGCGATGGGCCCGGTCGCGCTCACGGTGGCCTGGTTGACGACGCCGGTGCCGGCAGACGAGGCGATCACAGGGATGAGGATGTCGCCGAGCGCCACGTTGGCGCCGCCGGTGCCGCCGATGTCGGTGCGCGTGCAGCTGACCGTCTGGCCGGCGACCGAGCAGGTCCAGCCGCCGCCCGCGGAGAACGGCTGGATCGTGAAGTTGGCCGGCAGCGTGTCGCTCAGCGTGACGCCCGTGGGAGCGGTGCCGCTGAAGCTCGGGCTCAGCCGGAAGTTGAAGCGCTGCCCCACCAGCAGCTGGCCGCCGTCATGGCTCTTGGCGAGCGCGAGCACGTAGCCCGCCGTCACGGTGGTGTTGGCGGTGGCGCTGTTGTTGGTGGAAACGCCATCGCCGATCGAACCCGCCGACACCACGGCCGGCTGGTGCGTGATGGTGGAGCCCGCGCCCGCGGTGACCACGCCGTTGACGGTGAAGGTGCGCGTGTTGCTGCCCGGGGTGGCCGGCGTGGCCGGCACGTTGCAGGTCAGCAGGCTGCCGCTGATCGAGCAGCCTGAGGGCAGGCCGGAGCCCGAGACCGACAACCCCGTGGGAATGGAATAGGTCAGCGTCGAGCCCGAGCTGGTGTCGGGGCCGTTGTTGGTGAGCGTGAAGACGATCGGCACCGTGCTGCCGCTCGGCGCGGTGGCCGGTGCGCTGATGGCCACCGACACGTCGGCGCCCTGGTTCACCGTGATGATCTTGGTTTCGCTCGAGCTGCCCCCGCTGATCGCGGCGGTGACGCTCAGCGTGCCCTGGACGGTGGTGCGCAGCAGTACCTGGAAATCGCGCAACTGGTTCGCACCCAACGTGATGCCCGAGCAGGTCAGCGTGCCCGGGCCGGCTGCGCCCACCGCGACGCCGGACGAGCAGCTGCCCACAGGAACCGCGCCGGTGCCCATGTAGATGGTGTTCGCGGGGATCGTGTAGGTGAAGGAGGCGCCCGGCGCGCCGATCGGCAGGCTGTCGGTCTCGGCGATGGTGATGGTGCTGGTCACCGTGCCGCCAGCGGGAAGGATGTCGGGCGAATGAACAAGGCTCGACACCTGCGGCACGGCATGCGCGGCCGCGGCGAACAGCAGCCCCGCCAGAGGCGCTGCCACGCGCGTCAGGCAGCGGCGCAAGCGCGCTGCGTTGGAAGGCACGTCGCGACGCGCCGACGCGTGCGACAGATTCGTTGGGGTCCTGAACATCCCGTCCCTCGTGATTGCTCTGATGGACCGGGCACCGTTTCTTTTGTCGCCGCTCGATGCGGCGGGGTGCTCCGGAAAGGGCGCGATTCTTGGACCCCACTCGCCGGTGCACTTTTGGCATTCAGGACAAAAGCTTTGCCGTTAATGACATTTGTTTACGAATGCAACATAATGTG
This sequence comes from Variovorax sp. OV084, assembly GCF_900111625.1. Lineage (NCBI taxonomy): Bacteria > Pseudomonadati > Pseudomonadota > Betaproteobacteria > Burkholderiales > Comamonadaceae > Variovorax > Variovorax sp. OV084. Next base: position 67,640 of record NZ_FOII01000005.1, read on the forward strand.
AACTAAATCACACAGCGTTTCGGCGACGCACTCCTACGCTCGACGTCCATGTCTTACTGGTCGACCACGCCACCCCGGCGCGCGCACATCCTCGTCATCGACGACAACGTCGAAGAACTGCAGTTGCTGCTGGGAGTACTGCGCGAAGCCGGGCACCGCATCAGCCTGGCGTTCAACGCGCTGGAGGGCTACCGCAGGGCCACGGCGCTGCAGCCCGACCTGATACTGCTGGACGTGCGCATGGGCGCCACCGACGGCTTCGCGACCTGCCGGCTGCTGAAGGCCGACCGCGCGACGACACGCATCCCGGTGATCTTCGTGACCTCGTCGAGCTCGGTGCAAGAGCGGCTCACCGGCCTGCGCGAAGGCGCGGTCGACTACATCCTGAAGCCCTTCGAGCCTGCGGAAGTGCTGGCGCGCGTGGCCGTACACCTTGCGCTGTCAAGCAGCCGGCAGCAGGCGCAGGCCTGCATCGCGCAGGCCGAAAGCGCAGTGGAAAACGCGAAACGGGAACGCGGCGCCAGCACCACCCCGGGCGCCGACCACACCGACCGCGTGCTCGCGCAGGCCGTCGAGCGCCTGGTGCGCGCCGACCTGGCGAACGTGCCCACCCTGCCCGAGCTGGCGGCGCGCGTGGGCACGCACGAAAAGCGGTTGTCGCGCGTGTTCCGCGAACAGACGGGCCGCACGGTGTTCGAGTTCGCACGCGAGGCGCGCCTCGCCGAGGCGCAGCGACTGCTCGCGGAGTCGGCGCTCAGCGTGGAAGAAGTCGCGCTGGCCGTGGGCTTCTCCAGCGCGGCCAACTTCTCGACCGCGTTCCGCGAGCGCTTCGGCCGCACGCCCACGGCGTTTCGCCAGGCGCCTGCCGCCTCGACCTCTCCGCCATCGGTGCCGTCGGCCTGATGCGGCGTTGAGAAGGCGGTGACCACCCCGGCCCTGCGCGGCATCCGCACGTTGCTGCTGTGCTGCGCCTTCTGGCTGGCGGGGTCGTCCGCGGCGCATGCAGGCGTGCTTCACGTCGACGACGCGACCCGCTGGCCGGTGGCGCTCGACACGCGCGCCGAGGTGTTCGAGGACACCAGCACGCGGCTGTCGCTCGACGAAATCGATGCCCTGGAAAGCGGCGTGCCCGGCGGCTTCCAGCCCGGCAACGCAGCGCGCATGCGGCCGGGCTTTTCGCGTTCGGCCTTCTGGCTGCGGCTCACGCTGGTGAACGACACCGGCGCGATCCAGCCGCTTCGGCTGGTGCTCGACGCCACGTGGCTGCAGCACGTTGATTTCCATGCGCGCCGCGAGCTGGCGGGCTGGGCCACGTGGACACATGAGCAAACCGGCGTGTCGGTGCGATCACGCACCGGACGGGACCGCGAGCGCGTACCGACGCTGGCCCTCGACCTGCAGCCCGGCGAGCAGGCTCGCGTGCTGGTGCGGGTTCAGACGAACAGCAGCGTCAAGCTCGCGCCGGCGCTGTATTCGGCCGACGCCTGGCGCGAAGCAGAAAGCGGCCATGCACTGCTCGACGGCCTGCTGATCGGCGGGCTGCTGGTGCTCTCCGTGTATTCGCTGGCGCTGTGGTTCATCTCGCGCGACCTGGCAACGGCGCTGCAGAGCCTGGGCTTCGCGCTCGTGGCGCTCTACGAGGGCGCCTACCGCGGCCATGCACGGCTGGCGCTGTGGCCCGACAGCCTCGAATGGAGCTACCGCGCGGCCGGCGTCACCGCGGGTTGCTGCGTGCTCTCGCTGATGTTCTACCTGTACGCGGTGTCGCGGCGCAGCCCGGTGCGCGCGCCCGGACTGTCGCTCTTCGCGGTGCTCGCGGCAGGGCAATGCGTCGTGGTGCTGGGCACGCTGCTGGGGCCGTACGCGCCTTTCGCGCTGGCCGGCACGCTGAGCGCGCCGGTGGTGGTTCTCGCATTGACCGTCGGCACCTTCATCTACATGCGGCGCGCGGGACCTGGCGGGCGGCTGGCCTTTCCGGTGATGAGCATCGTCACCGTCGGGGTGTGCCTGCGGCTCACCGAACTCGCGATGCCGGCGCACACGATCCCCGGCTTCGACGCCTATGCGCTGGGCTTCCCGGGCATGCTGGTCGGCCTGGTGGCGCTGGCGGCGTGGGCGCACCACCTGTCGCGGCAGCAGCGCGTCGCGCAGCGCACGCTGGTGCACTGGCAGGCCGAGGAACAGCAACGGCTGCAGGAAGAAGTGAAGCGCAAGACGCACGCGCTGAACGCCGCGCTTGAGCAGGCCGAGCACCAGGCGCGCGAGCAGACGCAGCTGCTGGCCTACATCAGCCACGACCTGCGCGCACCGCTGTCGACCATCATCGGCAACGCGCGCCTGCTGCATGGCGACAGCTCGCCGCCGCCCGAGCGGCTGCAGGCCATCGAGCGCAGCGTGGCCTACCAGCTCGCGCTGATCGACGATCTGCTCGACTACGCGAAGAGCGAGCTGCTGCCCTTCGCCTTCGAGCCCCGACCGGTGCACCTGCGCGCGCTGATCGACGACATCGCGCAGTACGCAGACACGCTCGCGCAGCGGCAGCACAACCGGTTCGAGCTGGAGGTGCTGGGCGCACTGCCGGTCGCGGTGTACATCGACAGCAAGCGCTTCCAGCAACTGCTGCTGAACTTGCTGTCGAACGCCGCGAAGTTCACGCGCGACGGCAAGATCGGCCTGCGCGTGCAGGCCCGGCCGCGCGCGGACTCGTGGCGGCTCAGGTTCGACGTGTGGGACAGCGGCATCGGCATCGACAAGGAAGACCAGGCGCGCATCGTCCAGGCCATCGCGCAGGGCGCGCCCAGCGCCAACGGCCACGGACTGGGGCTGGCGATCGCGCGGCGCATCGTGCAGCACATGGGCGGGCGCCTGCTGCTGGAGAGCCACCGCAACCTGGGAACGCGTGTGCACTTCTCGGTGATCGTGAAGGACGCGCCGAAAGAATTGCTGCCCCTAGCCACCAAGTCACAGCAGCCGCAGCAGCCGCGCCATGCACCGCCCGTGCCCGTACCGGGCCACAGGGTGAGACGTCCACCGGTGCCCGCGATCGCGCCGCTTCCCGCATCGGTGCGCGACGAACTCGAAACGCTCGCGCGCGACGGCCGTTGGAGCGACCTGCACGAATGGGCCGACCGGCTTGCGGCCGACGCGCGCCACTCGGCGCTGGTCGACGCGGTGCGGCATGCGCTGGACATGCTGGACTTCGAACACATCCGCCTGCTGGCGCGCGCAACGCCTAACGCGAGCCAATGACGCTGCGGGCGTCTGCGGAAAACCCGTCATGCCGCGACGGCCTCCGCGCCCACGTCCGCGAAGTCGATCAGCACCTTCATCGCCTTCTGACGGTCGCTCGCCAGCTCGAAGGCCTGCCGCGCCTGCAGCATCGGGAAGGTGTGCGTCACCACGGGCGACAGGTCCACGCGCCCTTCGTTGATGAGCCGCACCGCGAGCGCGAACTCCGCGTGGAAGCGGAACGAGCCGCAGATGCTGAGCTCTTTCGCCACCACCATGTTCTGCGGAATGCTCACGTCGCCGCCCAGGCCCAGTTGCACGACCACGCCGCGCGGGCGCATCACTTCGAGGCCGTCGCGCAGTGCGCGCTCGTTGCCGGAGCATTCGAGCATCACGTCGAAGGTGCCCTTGTCGGCTGAATAGCGCGACACCCAGGTCTTGTCCTGCGCGACGTTGATGACGTTGTCGGCGCCCATGGCACGCGCGATGGCCAGCGGCTCGTCGACCACATCGGTGGCGGTGATCTCGGCTGCGCCATGCGCGCGCGCCGCCGCGATGGCCAGCACGCCGATGGGTCCGCAGCCCGACACCAGCACGCGCTTGCCCAGCAGCGGACCGGCGCGCGACACGCCGTGCAGCCCCACCGAGAACGGCTCGGCCAGCGCGGCCAGGCGCAGCGGCACGTGCTCGGCCACCTTCACGCACTGCGTGGCCTCGCACAGCAGCATGTTGCGGAACGCGCCCTGCACGTGCGGCGTGCGCATGGCGCTGCCGTAGAAGCGCATGTCGAGGCACTGGTTGGGCAGGCCTTCGAGGCAGAACTTGCAGGCGCCGCAGGGGCGGCTCGGGTTGATGGCCACCTTGTCGCCGATGCGCACGCTCTCGACGCCGGGCGCCACCGCCACCACGGTGCCGGCCACTTCATGGCCCAGCACCATCGGCTCCTTGATGCGCACGGTGCCGAAGCCGCCGTTGTGAAAGTAATGCAGGTCGGAGCCGCAGATGCCGCCCATGCCGACCTTCACCAGCACCTGGCCGGGGCCGATCTCGCCGGCGTCCTGTTCGTCCAGACGCAGGTCGTCGGGGGCGTGGATCACGAGGCACATACAACGCAAACGCATGATTCTTTCCTTCGGCCAGTCAGGGCACGGGAGTAATGAGAGGCTGGCCCGTGAAGTGGGCCTCGAGGTTGCGGCGCACCAGTTCGCCCATGGCGCGGCGCGTCTGTTCGGTGCCGCTGCCATGGTGCGGATGCAGCACCACGTTGTCGAGCGCGGCAAAGCGCGGGTCGATGCGCGGCTCGTTGAGGAACACGTCCAGCGCCGCGCCGGCAATGCCGCGCGCCTCCAGCGCCTGCAGCAGCGCGCCTTCGTCGACGGTGGTGCCGCGCGACACGTTCACGAGCCAGCCCCTGGGGCCCAGCGCCTGCAGCACCTCGGCATTGACGATGCCGCGCGTGGCCTCTCCGCCGGGCAGGATGACGATGAGCACGTCGCACCAGTCGGCCATGGCGCTCAGGCTGGCGAAGTGGCGGTGCGGGCTGTCGGCCTTCGGCGTGCGGCTGAAGTAACCCAGCTCCACGTCGAAGCCCGAGAGCCGCCGCGCGATGGTGCTGCCGATGCGGCCGAAGCCCGCGATGCCGATGCGCTGGCCGAAGACTCGGGTGGTCAGCGGCATGCCGCCACCGGCCCACGCGCCGCTGCGCACGAAAGCATCGCCCGCCGGAATGCGCCGCTGCACCGCCAGCGTGAGCCCCACGGCGAGGTCGGCCACGTCGCCGTTGAGCACGTCGGGTGTGTTGGTCACGCGGATGCCGCGCGCGCGGCAGGCGGCAAGGTCGATGCCGTCGGTGCCCACGCCGTAGCAGGCGATCAGCTCCAGCGCAGGCAGCGCGGCGATCAGTTCGGCGTTGGCACCCAGCTCGCCGCGCGTTGCGACCGCGCGAATGTTCGGCGCGTGCTCGGCAATGAAGGCCTGCCGGTCCGGCGCTTCCCAGAGGCGATGCAGCGTGTAGGCCGCCCGCATCGGCGCCATGTCCCATTCCGGGTAGGTGCCTGGCATCAGCACGTGCGGGGATGTAGCGGTAGCGGTCAAGCGGGTGTCTCCTCGGATAGCGGTTGCGACTCAATAAGATACCGGTAACTTTAATTGATGAAAGAAAATAATGCCAGCGGAGGTTTTACCAGTTGACGATCTCAAAAGATACCGGTAACTTATGCCGTCAGCCATGTACTCGGAGCCTCCTTTGAAACTCTTCGATCTTTCCGGGCGCACCGCCCTCGTCACCGGCTCCAGCAAGGGCATCGGCTTTGCGCTGGCGGCTGCGCTCGGCAACGCCGGCGCGCGCGTGGTGCTCAATGCACGCGATGCCGCGTCGCTCAACGCCGCCCGCGACGCCTTGCGCGCCAAGGGCATCGCGGCCGAGGCCATGGCCTTCGACGTGACCGACGCCGCAGCGGTGGAAGCCGGCGTGGCCGCCATCGAGGCCGACATCGGCGCCATCGACATCCTCGTGAACAACGCCGGCATGCAGCACCGCGGCGCGTTCGCCGAATTCCCGATCGACGCGTGGCACAAGATCACCACCACCAACATCGACAGCGTTTTCCTGGTCGGCCGCTTCGTCGCGCAACGCATGATCGAACGCAAGCGCGGCAAGATCATCAACGTGTGCTCGGTGCAAAGCGAGCTGGGCCGCCCGGGCATCGCGCCCTACGCCGCCACCAAGGGCGCGGTGAAGATGCTCACCAAGGGCATGGCGATCGACCTCGGCAAGTACGGCATCCAGGTCAACGGCCTCGGGCCGGGCTACTTCAAGACCGAACTCACTCAGGCACTGGTGGCCGACGAAGCCTTCACGGCGTGGCTCTCGGGCCGCACGCCCGCCGGCCGCTGGGGCGACGTGGAAGAACTCGGCGGCGCGGCCATCTTCCTGGCCTCGGATGCGTCGAGCTTCGTCAACGGCCACATCCTGTATGTGGATGGCGGCATCACCTCGAGCCTGTAGCACCGTGCAGCATCCAGAGCAGCCGCAGCGCCTGAGCGTGGTGGTAATGGGCGTGTCGGGCACCGGCAAGAGCAGCGTGGCCGCCGGGTTGGCGCAGACGCTGGGCGTGCCGTGGGTCGATGCCGATGACCTGCACGTGCCCGAGGCCGTGGCGCGCATGCGCGCCGGCCTGCCGCTCTCCGACGAAGACCGCTGGCCCTGGCTCGACCGCGTGGGCGCCAGCCTCGCCGACCGCACGGCCGCGCCGCGTGGCGTGGTGGTGGCCTGCTCCGCCCTGCGGCGCGCCTACCGCGACCGGCTGCGCGCCGCGTCGCCCGAGCTGCAATTCGTGTTTCTCGACGGGTCGCCCGCGCTGGTGCGGCAGCGAATGGAACAACGCACCGGGCACTACATGCCGCCGGCGCTGCTCGACAGCCAGCTGAAGACGCTGGAGAGGCCCGACGCGAGCGAACCCGACGTGCTGCACGCCGACATCGCCGTGCCCGTGCAGCAGATCGTGGCCGACATCGGCGCACGGCTCGTTCAACGCTCGAAGGATGCTTCCATGAAAGTCTCTGCATGACAGCAGCATCCAGCCAGCGCGTGGCCGTGATCGGCGTGGGCATCATGGGCTCGGCCATCGCGCGCCGGCTGCTCGAATGCGGCCACCGGGTGAACGTGTTCGACCTCGATGCGGCCAAGGTGGCCGCGCTGGCAGCGCAAGGCGCACAAGCGGCCGACACCGCGCAAGCGGCAGCGGCAGCCAGCGACTTCGTCATCACCAGCCTCAACTCTGCGGCGGTGGTGGAGCGCGCAATCTTCGGCGAGGCCGGCATTGCCGCCGCCGCACCTGCCGATGCGAAGCGGCTGCTGATCGACATGTCGTCCATCGACCCACCTTCCACGCGCCGGCTCGCACAGTCGCTGCGCGAGCGCACGGGCATGGGCTTCGTCGATGCGCCGCTTTCCGGCGGCGCGCCCAAGGCCCTGCTCGGGCAACTCACGGTGATGGCAGGCGGCAGCGCCGACGACGTGCTGCGCGCACGCGCCGTGATGGACAGCCTGTGCGCCAACTACACCCACATGGGCGACAGCGGCGCGGGCCAGACCACCAAGCTCGTCAACCAGCTGCTCTGCGCCATCGGCTTTCAGGCCGTGGCCGAGGCGGTGCGGCTGGCCGAAGCCGGTGGCGTCGATGCATCGAAGCTGCCCGCCGCACTGGCCGGCGGCCGCGCCGACAGCCAGATCCTGCGCGAGTTCGGCCCCAAGATGGCCGCGCGCGACTACACGCCTACCGGCCGCATCGACAACATGCTCAAGGACCTCGAAGCGGTGCAGGCCTTCTCGCAAGGCCAGCGCCTGCCGATGCCGCTGGCGGGCGCCGTCTCGGAGCTGCACCGAGCCTTCGTCGCGGCCGGGCTCGGCGCCGAAGACACGGCGGCCATGATGCGGCAGTTCGACGGCTACGGGCGCGGCTGAAGCGCCTCCCGCCACACACAGCTTTCACCCAGGAAAGAAGAGACACCATGTTCATCCGCTGCGCGTTTTTCAGGGGCCGGGTCAAGGCCGGCATGGAAGAAGCCTTCGACCGCCACGTGCACGAAAAACTCGTGCCGCTGTGGACCCGCTTCCCCGGTGCGCTCGAAGTGCGCGTGCTGCGCCAGATCGAAAGCGATGTGAGCGACCCCGAACTGGCGATGGTGCTGTCGATCCGCTATGCGAGTCGCGAGGACATCGCCCGCGCACTCGACTCACCCGTTCGCCATGAAAGCCGCGAGGTCTCGAAGAAGCTGTTCGAGATGTTCGACGGCACGGTCTTCCACACGGTGTTCAGCGCCGAGGAGTTCGCGCTGCCGGCCGCCTGAGCGGCGTCTTTCTTGCCGTCCTCTTCGGTGCCGCTCTCTTCGGCGCCGTCTTCTTCGATGCCGCCTTGCCATCGAGGTCCGCCAGCTCCCACACGCCACCGGCCGCCGACACCAGCGCATGCGCGCTGTTGATCAGCCCGATGTGCGAAAACGCCTGCGGAAAATTGCCGAGCTGCCGCTGCGCCACCGGGTCGTATTCCTCGGCGAACAGGCCCAGGTCGTTGCCCAGCGCCAGCAGGCGCTTGAAGAGGGCTCGCGCCTTGCGCAGCTTGCCCATGGCCACGTACACGTTCGACAGCCAGAAGCTGCACGCGAGAAACGCGCCCTCCCCGCCTTCGAGGCCGTCCACGCCTTTCTCTGTGCGATAGCGGTACACCAGCCCGTTGAAGATCAGCTCCTTCTCGATGCGCGCGATGGTGCCCTGCACCCGCGCATCATGAATCGGCAGAAAGCCGATCAGCGGCATCCACAGCAGCGCCGCATCCACCGTGTCTGCGCCGTAGTACTGCACGAATGAATTGCTCGCGGCGTCGTAGCCGCGGGCGCAGACCTCGGCGTGGATCTCGTCGCGCACCTCGCGCCAGCGCTCGACAGGGCCTTCGAGCCCATACTCCGTCGCGCTCGCGATCACCCGGTCGAAGGCCAGCCAGCACATGATCTTGGAATGCACGAAGTGGCGCGGCTCGCCGCGCACTTCCCACAGGCTGCAGTCGGGCTCCTTCCACAGCACCATCAGGTGCTTCGCGATGGCGCGCTCCAGCGGCCACACCTTTTCCATGTCCGCCAGCCCGGCCTTGCGCGCCGCATGAAAGGCCGCGATGACCGAGCCGTACACATCGAGCTGGCGCTGCCCGTGCGCGCCGTTGCCGATGCGCACCGGGCGGCTGTCTTCGTAGCCCGGCAGCCAGCCGAGCTCGAGCTCGGTGAGCGAGCGTTCGCCGTGCAGGCCGTACATCACCTGCAGCTCTTCGGGCGAGCCGCCCACCGCTCGCATCAGCCACCAGCGCCAGGCGCTGGCTTCCTCGACATAGCCCGAACCGATCAGCGCGTAGAGCGTGAGCGCCGCGTCGCGCAGCCAGCAGAAGCGGTAGTCCCAATTGCGTTCGCCGCCCGGCAGTTCGGGCAGCGAGGTGCTCGGCGCGGCGACGATGCCGCCGGTGGGCTCGTAGGTGAGCGCCTTGAGCGTGAGCAGCGAGCGCATCACCGGCTCGCGAAACTCGCCGTGGTAGCCGCAGCGGCCGGTCCACGCGCTCCATTCGGCGACGGTGCGCGCCAGCAGCGCACTGGCATCGCGCGTCACCGGTGGCTTCAGGTGCGAAGGAAACCAGTCGAGGCTGAACGCGATGGCCTGCCCCGCGGACACGGTGAAGTCGGCAAAGCTTGCGAAGTTCTCGTTGGTCAGCGGCACGCCGGAGCTGATGCGCACCGAGTCCGGTCCGGCCGTGGCAAACACCGCGCCGTCGCGCCGCTCCATCCACGGGCACCACCCGCCGTAGTTGAAGCGGATACGGAACTCGGTGTGCATGGCGACCGTGCCGCGCACGCCCTGCACGATGCGCACCACCTCATGCGTGCCGTCGAGCGCCGGGCGCGGCATGAAGTCGGTGACGATGGCCGTCCCCTTGGCCGTGCGGATCGTGGTTTCGAGCACCACGGTGCCGGGCAGGTAGCGCCGCGTGACACGCGCCTTGCGGTCTTTGGCGCGCATCGTCCAATGGCCGTTGCGCTCGTCGCCGAGCAAGCTGGCGAACATCGCGGCCGAATCGAAGCGCGGCAGGCACAGCCACTCGATATCGCCACCGCAATGCACCAGGGCCGCGCTGTGGGTCGAGCCGATGAGCGCGTAGTCGCCAATGGGGCGGTTCGGGCGGTCGGCGTGAAGCCGTGCGGAGGGTTGCTTGGGAGTCTTTGGCAAGAGGCTGAGCTTTGCCGTGCGCGCGGGCGTGGCACGCCAGCGGCGGGCGCGGATTGCTGACGGACAACGCCTAATGGCGCATGACAAATAAGGCACCCATCTACTTGTTCCTGGGGATGGCCTTCGCACCGTCGCGCTCCTACCATCAGCCGCGCACGAAATGACAAGAGGCTCGTGAAGATGAAACGGCACAGGTCGCCGCTTGGGCCCCATGGTGCAGCGCTCTACTTTGCCCCTCCCATTCCAACGCAAATAGACATCACACGTGAACGGACACAACCAACTCTTCCGAGCCGATCCCGTTGCGTACGCGCAGCTTCGCGCGATCAACGGCGTTTCGTGGTTCATGCAGAACGCGCAGGCGCAGCAGAATCCAGCTTTCGTCATGCAGGTCCTGGTACTCAACACGGCCAAGATGGGCTCGTTCGATCTGCAGGGCACCGCGCAAGCCCTCCAGGTCACCTTGAGGCCGGTGGGAAATGTCCTCCATCAGGATCAGCCGATCTCGGCGTATTGGTGTCCTTTCATCCAGGGCAACGTGATGCCCGGATTCGTCGACGTACCTCGACACAACCCGCAGCACAGGTTCGTCTTCACCGCCGCCATGAATGGCTGCGCCCTGATGGTGACGAACTCGCCGCTCGGTGCGCATCTGATCAGGGTGTATCACCACCAGCACCCCGGGCAAGCCAACATCAATCAGATGATCCAGACGCAAGGGCAGGAAGTGATCTCGTACATCGGCTTCGACGACTACGGCCACGCCAACCAGCATATTCCGCTGCCGAACGCCTTCAACTTCCTGTACTACAGGAATGGCGCCTGGAAGTACGTTCTGCAACCGCAACTGTTCGATCCACTCACGAACAATGTGACGCTCAACGGCCTCATCCCCTCGCAGGTGCTCGATGCGACTTTCTGATTCAGGCGGCGGCCCTGGCCCCGGAGTCGGCTACAGCACATCCTTCAGCTTGGCCCGCAGCCTGCTGATCGCCTGGCTGTGCAGCTGGCACACCCGCGACTGGCTCACCTCCAGGATCGCGCCGATCTCGCGCAGGTTCAGCTCTTCCTCGTAGTAGAGGTTCAGCAGCAGCTGGTCGCGCTCCGGCAGCGCACCGATGGCGTCCACCAGCTGATGCCGGAAGCCGCTTTCCAGCAGCTGCTCCAGCGGATCGTCGCTGCCGCGCCGGTCCTTGCGCGCGTCCTGCGAGTGGCTGTCGAGAAACGGGCTGTCCGGGTCGTCCTTGGAGAAATCTTCGACATACACCAGCTGGCAGCCCTGGATCTCCTGCAGCAGCGACTGATACGCCTCCAGGTCCATCTTCAGCTCCTTGGCGATCTCCCCTTCGGTGGGAGAGCGCCCGAGCTTGTGGCCCAGCGCCTGGATCGCCTTCTCGACGCCGCGCGCCGACTGGCGCAGGCCGCGCGAGCCCCAGTCGCTGGCGCGCAGTTCGTCGAGCATGGCGCCGCGGATGCGCTGGCTGACGAAGGTCTCGAACTGCGCGCCGCGGTTGTCCTGGTAGCGGCTGGAGGCGTCCAGCAGGCCCAGCATGCCGGCCTGGATCAGGTCGTCCAGCTCCACGCTGGCCGGCAGCTTGGCCATCATCTGCAACGCGATGCGGCGCACCAGCGGCTGGTGCTGCGCCAGCAGATGTGATTTTTCGATGGTTCCCTGTGCGGTGTACACGGCCGTCCTTCTTGGGTTGTCCGGGTCGGCGGGCTCAGGCCACGGCCTGCAGCGGCTCGGCCGCGCGCCATGGCCAGCGGTCGACCTCGCCAGCAATGCGCCGGAAGTCGACAGCGGCATGGCTCGCGGGAAAGGCCTCGACGATGGTCTTCTTCAGGCGCCACGCGTCGGCAACGAGCGGGTCGAAGCGCACCCAGCCCGCGGGCTGAAGCAGCAGCGCGAGATAGCGGCTGGCGGCATGCGCGAGGTTGCTCATGATCTGGCGCGCGGCCACGACGTCGGCCGCGCCGTTGACCAGGAAGCGCATCTGCTTGAGGCCGTGCGCATGGTGCAGCCGCTTGATGCCCGCATAGGCCGCGGTGATCGACGCGGGGTGCGGCTGCAGCACCAGCAGCAGGTCGTCCGCGCCCTGCGCGAGCGCCGACAGCCGGCCTTCGGCGTCGAAAGCCGCATCGACGATGACGACGCCGTCGTGCCAGAACTTGCGCGGGTCGATTTCGCCATCCGCACCATTCACCGCGCGGTGCGGCGCGGGTAGCACGTGCACGCCGCAGGCTGCCTTGACCTCTGCACCATCCAGCGTCAGGCGCTGGCTTGCTACATCGGCCAGGTTCCCCAGCGGATCGATGTCCCACACCTCGCAGGCCGAACCCACAGTCGGGCAGTGCTCGTCCAGCAGCAGCACGTTGCGACCCTGCAGGGTCAGTGCCACACCGAGATTCATCGCGGCCGTGGTACTCCCCGCGCCCTGCCCCAGGCCTGCGACGGCCACCACGCGCGCATGCGTCGGTGCGAGCATGCGCCGCAGTCCGTCGGCCTGATCCGCAACCAGCTTGTTCATTCCTGATTCCTCAACCCAACTTCTCCAGCGCACGCGGCGCCTGCGTGGGAGCGGTCGACTCGGTGCCCAGCGCCTCCAGCAGCAGAAAGAGCTTGCCCACGCCCGCATACAGCGCACTGCCGCTCATGGCCCGTCCGTTGCGCGCCGGGCGCCCCGTGAGCTGGCCCAGCAGCGCGCGCGTGCGGTCGGCCCATTCGCCTTCGGCGTGCAACAGGCGCCACACGGTGGTGGTCATCTGGCCGGCGATCAGCAGCCGCTTCATGATGTCGGGGTCGCCCAGCTCGCCGATACCGCCGACCATCTGCACACCGTCGCGCAGCAGGCGGAAGCAGGGCTCGGCGTCGCTGGCCCAGCCCTGCCATTGCGCGAGCTGCTGCGTGGAAACGTCCGCGCCGATGTTGGTCAACGCATGGCCCTGCGCCAGCACGTTGCCGGTGCGCGCATCGACCACCCGCGTGGCAACGCAGCGCAGCGCGGGCATCGCATCGCGCCCGATGCCCGCCGCCATGGCGGCCGCGTTGAAGCGCAGCACCACGTCGGCATGCGCCTCGCTGCGCAACGCCGCCTTGCCGCGAAAGCGCACGGGCCGCCCCTCGCCGAATTCGAAGTCCATGCGCGCGAGCGTGTCGGGTGCGCCGGTGCGCACGTCGATCACCGCGGTGGAGCCCGGCGCGCGCGCAAGCCAGCGCTGGCCCGCGGCCTGCCACTGCACCATGGCCTCGATGCCGGGCAGCCTCGTCAACAGATACACCAGCGGCTTGTGGCCGAAGTCCTGCTGGCGCAGCCATGGCACCTGGCGTGCGCCGGGCTTGCGCGCGGCGTCCTTCATGCCGCGCGTGGCGGCGGTCGAGAGCCACTGGTTCGGCGCCACCAACGGCAGGCCCGTGCGGTCCGACAGCAGCAGGCTGCCGTGGCATTCATAGGCGTCGCCGCCTTCGTTCGAGCGCAGCCCGACCTGCCCGCACAGCGCGAGCACATGGGTCTCGCAGCCAGCGGCCACTTCGCTGCGCGCATGCACCATCAGGTCGTGCAGCACGGCCTTCTGGCCGGTGCCTTCGTCACCGGCCTGGCGCCAGAGTGCGCGCGAACGCTCGAAGCCGATCTGCGCGCCGGCCAATGCGCTGGCGGCAGTGGCGAGTTCTTGCGCGTCGTGCGCCATGGCGCGAATCAGGTTCTGGTACTTCAGCCGCAGGCGGTCGGTCTCGCCTTGCGCCTGCACCACCTGCGCCGAGGGGCCCGCGCCCGCCGGCTCCTCGTGCAGATCGCTTTCCGCGGGCACGAACAGCGGGCTGTGCTGGCGCGGCTGGAACACGCTGTCCACCAGCTGCGCGCGGTCGGCCTGCATCAGGTTCTCAGGCACCTTCTGGCCGCTGGAGATGTAGTGCACCGGCAGGCGGTGGCGGATCACGGTGTCGATCAGTGCGCCCGGATGCGTGGCCTCGTCGACCTTGGTGAAGATGCAGCCGGTGAGCTCGTTGCCATGGCGGTAGGCGTGCACCACCTCGTTGAGCGTGTCGCCGTGGCTGGTGGCGTTGAGCAGCAGCAGCCGCTTCACGGGCCGCTGGCTCTGGCCGAGCATCGCGATCTGCTCGGACACGGCGCGGTCGCGCTGGCTCATGCCGACGGTGTCGATCAGCACCATGTGCTTGTCGCGCAGGTCCTGCAGCACCAGGTGCAGGTCGGCCGCATCCTTCACGGCGTACACCGGCACATTGAGGATCTGGCCGTAGATGCGCAGCTGCTCGTAGGCGCCGATGCGGTAGCTGTCGGTGGTCACCAGCGCGAGCTTGTCAGCGCCGAAGCGCATCACGCAGCGCGCAGCCAGCTTGGCGGTGGTGGTGGTCTTGCCGACACCGGTCGGGCCCATCAGGGCATACACGCCGCCCTGCGCGAACAGCGCGTCTTCGTCTTCATGCACTGGCACGGCGCGGATCAGCTCCGAGCGCACGTAGGCCATGCCTTCGGCGTATGTCTGGCCGGTGGGCATCTTCTCCAGCATGGCCTTCGACAGGCCCGCGCTGAAGCCGGCGCCAAGCAGCGTGCGCAGCAGGCGGCCGCGCACCGGGTCGCGGCGCTGCTTGTCGTTCCACACGACGCTGGCGAGCTGCTCTTCGATCATGCCGCGCATGGAATGCAGTTCGGTGAGCACGGTGTCAGCGGGTGCGGGTGCAGGAGCGGGCACAGGGGCCGCCACAGGCACGGGGACCGATGCCACGGGCGCCGCGATCACCACGGGCTTCGCAGGCACAGGCGCGGTGTCTTTCAACACCCCCTGCACTTCGCCCTCGACCATTGCGACGATCTCGACGCCCTCGGCCATTGCGCGATGCGTCAGCACGATGGCGTCAGCGCCCAGCGCCTCCCTCACCATCCTCAGGGCTTCGCGGCTGGTGGCCGCGACGAATTTGCGCGCGGTGGTGCGCACGTCGGTCTGCTTGGAATTCAACCTCGTCCTCCGATGGCGGTGGTGATCTTGATGGTGCGGGAGTCAGGAATCTCCGCATGCGAAAGCACTTTCAGCTGCGGCAGGCTGCGCCGCAGGAATCTGGACAGCAGCACGCGCAGCGCGTGCTGCACCACGAGCACCGGCGCCAGGCCCATCTGCTCCTGGCGCAGGATCGCGGCCTGCGCCTGCCTGAGCAGGTTGTCGGCAATGCCCGGCTCGATGCCGCTGCTGTTGGTCAAGGCCTGCTGCAGCACGCCGTCGAGCGAGCCGTCGAGGCCGATCACCTGCATTTCGGTGTCGCCCGGGAACAGCTGCTGCGTGATGGCGCGGCCCAGCGCCAGGCGCGTGAGCGTGGTGAGTTCGGTCGGGTCCTTGATGGTCGGCGCATGCTCGGCCATCACGTCGAGGATGGTGCGCATGTCGCGGATGGGCACTTCTTCGTCGAGCAGGTTCTGCAGCACCTTATGCAGCGTGCTGAGCGACAGCACCTTCGGCACCAGGTCTTCCGTGAGCTTGGGTGCGGTCTTGGCGATCTGGTCGAGCAGCTGCTGCACTTCCTGGCGGCCCAGCAGTTCGGCGGCATGCGTCTGGATCAGGTGGTTCAGGTGCGTGGCCATCACCGTGCAGGCATCGACCACCGTGTAGCCCTGCACCTGTGCCTGTTGCCGCAGGCTGGCGTCGATCCACACCGCCGCCAGGCCGAAGGCCGGGTCGCGCGTGGGCGTGCCGGGCAGCGTGCCCGTCACCTGCCCGGGGTTGATGGCCATCCACTGGTTGGGGAAGGCTTCGCCGCGCCCGATCTCCACGTCCTTCAGGCTGATGACGTAGGTGTTGGGCTTGATCTCCAGGTTGTCGCGAATGTGCACCACCGGCACCAGGAAGCCGACCTCCTGCGCAATCTTCTTGCGGATGCTCTTGATGCGGCCCAGCAGCTCGCCCTGCTGCGACTGGTCCACCAGCGGAATGAGCCGGTAGCCGACCTGCATGCCCAGCGGGTCGACCATTGCAACGTCGTCCCACGTCGCTTCTTCCATCTCGGCCGAGGGCGCGGGGTTCGCGGCCTGCGCGGCGGCGGCTGCCTTCTGCGCGGCTTCCTGCGGCTTGCGCATCACAAGCCGGCGGCCCAGCCACACCAGGCCGCCCGCGATCAGCAGGAAGGCCAGGTTCGGCATGCCCGGGATCATGCCCAGCAGGCCGACGATGCCGGCCGTGAGAAACAGCACCTGCGGGTTGGAAAAGAGCTGGCCCGTGAGCTGGCTGCCCACGTCTTCGTCGGTGGTCACGCGCGACACGATCACGCCGGCAGCGGTGGAGATGACGAGCGCCGGAATCTGCGCCACCAGGCCGTCGCCGATGGCCAGCAGCGTGTAGGTCTTGCCGGCAGTGGAAAAGTCGAGCCCGTGTTGCAGCATGCCGACCACCAGCCCGCCGATGATGTTGATCACCATGATGAGCAGGCCCGCGATCGCATCGCCGCGCACGAACTTGCTGGCACCGTCCATCGAGCCGTAGAAGTCGGCCTCCTGCGCAACCTCGGTGCGGCGCTTGCGGGCCACGTCCTCGCCGATCAGGCCGGCGTTGAGGTCGGCGTCGATGGCCATCTGCTTGCCCGGCATCGCGTCGAGCATGAAGCGCGCGCCCACCTCGGCGATGCGCCCTGCGCCCTTGGTGATCACCATGAAGTTGATGAGCACGAGGATGATGAAGACCATCACACCCACCGCGAAGTTGCCACCGACCAGAAAGTGCCCGAAGGCCTCGATCACCTTGCCAGCTGCGTCGGGCCCGGTGTGGCCGTGCATCAGCACCACGCGCGTGGACGCCACGTTCAGCGACAGGCGCAGCAGCGTCGAGAACAGCAGCACGGCCGGGAAGGCCGCGAAGTCCAGCGCCTTCATCGTGTACATGCTCACCAGCAGCACCATCACCGACATGGCGATGTTGAAGGTGAACAGCAGGTCGAGCAGGAAGGGCGGCAGCGGCAGCACCATCATGCTCAGGATGAGGATGATGAGAATCGGCCCGGCCAGTCCCTTGAACTGCGAGCCGGAGAACAGACGCGTCGGCAGACGCATCAGGTTTGTCATCGCGTTCATGCGGCTTCCACTGTGTATTGAAGGTCTGCGGGCACCGGCAGGTCGGTCGGCGTGCGCGGGGCGTCGCCGCCCTCGGTCTTCCAGCGCCTGAGCTGGTACACCCAGGCCAGCACCTCGGCCACCGCGGTGTACAGGCCTGCCGGAATCTCATCGCCCAGCTTCGTGTGCTTGTAGAGAGCGCGCGCGAGCGGCGGCGCTTCGAGAATCGCGACCTTGTGCTCCAGCGCCATCTCGCGGATGCGCGCGGCCACCAGCTCGGTGCCCTTGGCCACCACGCGCGGTGCGCGCATGCCGCTGTCGGTGTACTTCAGCGCCACCGCAAAGTGCGTGGGATTGGTCAGCACGATGTCTGCCTTGGGCACCTCGGCCATCATCCGGCGGCGCGCCATCTGCTGTTGCTGGCGGCGGATCGCGGCCTTGATGTGCGGATCGCCTTCGCTTTCCTTGTGCTCCTGGCGCAGGTCTTCGCGCGACATGCGCAGCTTGCGGTAGTAGCTCCAGAGCTGGAAGGGCACGTCGATCAGCGCCACGAGAAACAGCGTGGCCGCGATCAGCGCGCAATGCTTGGCCACCAGCACCATTGCGTGCGGCAGCGCGTAGTGCGCGGGCTGCGCCATCAGGTCCATCAGCGCGCCGATGTCGCGCGACACCACCCACCACGCCACGCCGCCGATCAGCGCCGACTTGGCCAGCGCCTTGAAAAGCTCGGCCAGCGACTGCGCGGAAAACATGCGGCCGATGCCGGCCAGCGGATTGAGCTTGCTGAAGTTCGGCCCCACCGATTTGGTGGAGAACAGCCAGCCGCCGAGCATCAGCGGCGCGACCACGGCAGCGACGATCATCATCGCGAACAGCGGGCCGATGGCCGTGAGCGTGTGCATCGCCATCAACCCGGTCTGGGCCAGCATATGCGAGGGATCGAAGGCGCTGGCGCGGTCGAACTGCAGGCCGCGGTGCAGCGCACCGCTCATGCTCGTGCCCAGCGAGTCCCCTGCGAACCACAGCCCCGCGCATGCGGTGCCCAGCATGACGAAGGTGGTGAGCTCGCGCGAACGGGCTACGTTGCCTTCCTCGCGCGCCTTCTCCAGGCGTCGCTCGGAGGCGGGTTCCGTTTTTTCGAGATCGCTTTCCTCAGCCATTCATGCTCCGAACCAGCAGTGGCGAAGTACGCCTTGCTCATGACCAAATTATTGAATTCGGTCGTCCGGAACAATCTGCCGATAAGGGCCCTTATCGCCCTGCTATTCGGACAATAGGCAGGGCCTGGAGCCCGGCCTCGGGCTCAGAAGCCGAGGCTCTCCAGCAGGTCGTCGACCTGTGCCTGGTCGGTCACCGCATCGGGGTTGCCGGGCTTGACCTGCGGGCCGTTCTGCAGGCTGTGCGCGGCCTCCTGGCGCTTCTCGGGCGCGGAGTTGTCGATCAGCACTTGCAGCAGCTGCGTCTCCACGTCGTTGACCACTTCCATCATCTTCTTGATGACCTGGCCGGTCAGATCCTGGAAGTCTTGCGCCATCAGGATTTCCATGAGCTGCGAGTTGATCGCGCCGGCGCGCTCCGGCACCTCGTTGAGGTAGCTGCGCGTGTCGAGCACGAGTTCGCGCGCGTGGTCGAGCTCGATGGGGTTTTCGAACCACAGGTCCCAGCGCTTGCTGAGGCCCTTGGCATCGCTGGCCAGTGCTTCCTGCAACGGCTGTGCAACGTCGATGGCGTTGAGCGCGCGGTGCGCGGCACGCTCGGTGGTGGCAGCCACGTAGCTCAGGCGGTCGCGCGCATCCGGAATGGCCTGCGCGGCCTTGGCCACCTGCTTGTCGAGGCCCAGCTCGCGCAGGCCTTCGCGCAGCTGGCGCGTGAGCTGGCCGATGCGGCCCAGCAGTTCTTCGGCGGTGTTGGTGGGGTCCGCGGCCCCGGCAGCGTTCTGGCTCATGTCAGGCCGCTTCCTTCGCAAGCTTCTCGAAGATCTTGGTGATCTTCTCTTCGAGCGTGGCGGCGGTAAATGGCTTCACCACGTAGCCGTTGGCGCCAGCTTGAGCGGCCGCCACGATGTTCTCTTTCTTCGCCTCTGCGGTGACCATCAGCACCGGCAGCTTCTTCAGCTCGGGGTCGGCGCGAATGGTCTGCAGCATGGTCAGGCCGTCCATGTTCGGCATGTTCCAGTCGGACACCACGAAACCGAAATTGCCGCCGCGCAGCTTCTCGATACCGGCCGCGCCGTCTTCCGCCTCGTCGACGTTGAGGAACTCCAGTTCCTTCAGCAGGTTGCGCACGATGCGGCGCATGGTCGGGAAGTCGTCCACAACCAGGATTTTGATGCTCTTGTCGATCACGATATTTCCAACTCCAACAGGTCGTTTTTCAAACTCGGTTCGCACGTTCGCCGAACGTGCGAAGGTGCGCCATCACCCGGCGGCTCACTTCGCTCAATGGGGACACGTCGTCCACCGCGCCCAGTGCGATGGCTTCGCGCGGCATGCCGAAGACAACGCAGCTGGCCTCGTCCTGTGCCAGCGTGTGCGCGCCCGCGCGCTTCATGCGCAGCAGGCCCTCGGCGCCGTCCCTGCCCATGCCGGTCAGGATGATTCCGATGGCGTTCTTGCCCGCGTGCTTGGCCGCCGAATCGAACAGCACGTCGATCGACGGCCGGTGGCGGTTCACCGGTGGCTCCTGGTCGAGGTGGGCCACGTAGTTGGCGCCGCTGCGCGCGAGCGACAGGTGAAAGCCGCCGGGCGCGATGTAGGCATAGCCGGGCAGCACGCGCTCGCCATGCTCGGCCTCTTTCACGTTGATGCGGCACAGGCCGTCGAGCCGCTGCGCGAACGAGCGGGTGAAGCCGGCCGGCATGTGCTGCGCGATCATCACCGCGGGCGAATCGGGCGGCAGCGGCTGCAGCACTTCGCGGATGGCCTCGGTGCCGCCGGTGGAGGCGCCGATGATGATGAGTTTTTCGGTGCTCAGCAGCGGGCTGCGCAGCAGCGATTCGTGCGGCGCGTCGCCGCCGGGGCGCGGGGCCGCGGCATGCCGGCCGGGCAGCAGCCGCGCGCTCGCGGCCGTGCGGATCTTGCCGGCGATCAGTTCGGTGTAGTTGAGCAGGCCGTCGCGCACGCCCAGGCGCGGCTTGGTCACGAAGTCGATGGCGCCCAGCTCGAGCGCGCGCAGCGCGATCTCCGAGCCGCGCTCGGTCAGCGACGACACCATGACCACAGGCATGGGCCGCAACCGCATGAGCTTTTCGAGAAACTCCAGCCCGTCCATGCGCGGCATCTCGACGTCGAGCGTGAGCACGTCGGGGTTCGTGACCTTGATGAGGTCGCGCGCCACCAGCGGATCTGCCGCCGTGCCCACCACGGTCATGTCGCTCTGGCTGTTGATGATCTCCGTCATCACGCTGCGGATCAGTGCCGAGTCGTCAACGCACAGCACCTTGATTTTTTTATTGCTCACGGGTTTCCCTTGGTTGAGGCAGCCGGCGCCGCGCGAAGGCCGGACAGCCTGCGCAGCAACTCGCCCTCTTCGTTCTGCACCTGCGCCACTTCTGTATGCGCACGCAGCTTGCGCACGATGGCCTTGCCGGTCGCCGGCACGAAGCACACGCGGCGCGCATGCGGCCCGCGCAGGTCTTGCGCGGCGACTTCGATGCGTTCGTTGCGCAAGTAGCGCAGCACGAAGTCGGCGTTACGGTCGCCGATGTTGAGCGTGGTCATGTTGGCCAGCACCGCGCCGCCGCCGAACACCTTGGCGCGCAACCGGTCGCGGCGCGCGCCCGCGCGTACCAGCTCGCGGATCAGGGTGTCCATGGCGTAGGCGCCGTAACGCATCGACTCGGAGGCATCCCGCGTGCCGGTGCCGGCTGCTTCGCCGTCGTCGGGCAGCATGAAATGGTTCATGCCGGCCACGCCGGCTTCCCTGTCGTGCAGGCAGGCGGCCACGCACGAGCCGAGCACTGTGCTCAGCACGGTGTTGCTCGAAGTCACGTAGTACTCGGAAGGCAACAGCTTCACGGCCATGAGGCCGACGTCGCGGTCGAAGTAGTGGTGGCTGGCCACCGAGTCCGGTGCGGCAGGGTTCGAAGCCATCATGGAACGCCCGTGGCACGCGCGCGCGCCAGCTCGTACACGGTCTGGCCCAGCGGCCGGAAGGCCTGGTTGACGAGCGACGCGTTCTCCGAATGCCCCGCGAACAGCAGGCCGTTCGGCTTGAGCAGCGGCGCGAAGCGGTCGAGCACCTTCTTCTGCGTGGGCTTGTCGAAATAGATCATCACGTTGCGGCAGAAGATCGCGTCCACCGGCTCCTTCACCGCCCACGCGCTGTCGAGCAGGTTGAGCCGCGAGAACTTCACCAGCGCCGCCACCTCCGGGCGGATGCGCGCCTTGCCCGCATTCGCGCCGGTGCCCTTGTTGAAGAAGCGCCGCAGCCGCTCGGGCGCGAGCCTGCGCACCTGCTCGGCGGTGAACACGCCGGTAGCCGCCTTGGCCAGCACCGAGGTGTCGATGTCGGTGGCGATCACACGCGACGAGCCCGCCTTGTCACCCAGCGCCTCCATCAGTGTGATGGCAATCGAATAGGGTTCCTCACCCGTCGAGGCCGCCGCGCACCACACGGTGACGGGCTGCTTCGCCTTGCGCACGTGCTCGGCCAGCGTCGGGAAGTGATGGGCCTCGCGGAAGAACGAGGTCAGGTTGGTGGTGAGCGAGTTGATGAACAACTGCCACTCCTCGCCATCCTGCCGCCCTTCGAGCCAGTCGAGGTAGGTGGCGAAGTCGGGTACCTGGAGCTCTCTCAGCCGGCGCGAGAGCCGGCTGTACACCATCTGCCGCTTCTGCTCGCCCAGGGCGATGCCGGCGCGGCGGTGAATGAGGGTGCGGATCCGGGAAAAGTCGCTGTCGGTAAAAAGGAACTCGGTAGTCACGGCCATCCTGGAAGCTTGGCTTTCAATGTACATAGCGTCCGCCGTTTCCAATGGCCCGATCAAACGAACAAATGCCCTGCACTTCCGGCCTCGCGCGCGTTCAGGGCCCGGCCGCGGCCGGGCTCGCGTCCTGCGCCCACACCAGCGCGGACAGCTGCGCCGCATTGACTTGGTCCGCGCTCAGGAACAGCGCTTCCGACAGGCGCGAAGCCTGTCCGTCGTCAAGCTCGCAGCTTTCGGCCAGCGCCACGAAGGGGCCGTACAGGCCGCCGCGCGAAAGAATGGCCTGCTGCACCGACTCGGTGAGCTGCACCTTGCGCAGCACGCCCTCCATCGACACGCCCAGCAACTGGTCGAGCAGAGAGAACATGCCGGCCACGAACA
The DNA here is from genome assembly GCF_900111625.1 of Variovorax sp. OV084. Lineage (NCBI taxonomy): Bacteria > Pseudomonadati > Pseudomonadota > Betaproteobacteria > Burkholderiales > Comamonadaceae > Variovorax > Variovorax sp. OV084. The sequence goes on from NZ_FOII01000005.1 coordinate 89,991, forward strand.
GGTTGTCGGCCTCGCTGGCCGGCAGCATGCCCTGCCCCATCAGTTCGACGAAGCGTCCGCGCAGGATCGCCTTCTTCATCATGAAGGGCGAGCCGCCCTTGTTGCTGGTGGCCAGCAGCAGCGACAGCCAGCGGTACAGCGGCGAGTAGCCGAGCATGGCCACCGCATGGCGCAGCGAATGGATTTCCACCGCCATGCCGACCGAGGGCGAGTTGATGTAGCGCAGCAGCCGGTAGGTGAGCGCAGCGTCGTGCTTGAGCGCGGCCTCGATGACGCGCACGTCTTCGTTGCGCTGGAGCATCTGCATCAGCTGCACGATCAGCAGCGACTCGGGCTGCAGCGCGTCCTCGGTCTCGCGCACCGGCGGATTGCGGAACGCGCCTTCGATGAACACATTCACGCGGCGCCCGGCGCAGGCGTCGAATTCGTCCCAGTTTTCCACGCGCGAGGCGATCGGCTCGACCGGCGGGTGGCCCAGCTCCGCGTCCCGGCGCAGCCGAGCCACGGTGTCGGCGTCGCGCGCATCCACCTCGAAGTGAGTGACGATGGCGCGCAGCTCGGGATCTTCGGGCAGCGCAGTGGCGCCGCACAGCATGAAGCCGAAGCCCTGCTCGCGCAGGAACAGCAGGATGGAGCGCATGTCCGCGTCCAGCAGCTCGTCCACGCCCATGCACAGCACCATGTGCTGTGGCGGCAGCGATTGCAGCTCGCTCTGGAACAGCGCATCTACCGTCACGTCGACGAACACCAGCTGCGGCCCCAGCAGCCAGCCCGCGGGCGTGGGGTTGAGGTGCATGGCGAGCGTGTCCATCAGCGCCTTGACGCCGGCAGCGCCGGACACACCGGAGCCCTCGCCGCCCGCCGCGCGCCAGGCCATGCGATAGCCCATGACGCGCCGCTGCGCGTCGAGCAGCATGGCATAGGCCACGTGGCCGTCGGGCCCCGCGTCGGGCTGCGCCGACGCGTCGGTGCCGGCGCCAAGATCGGGGTTGGCCCCTCTGTCGCCGGAGGAACGCCGGAAGAAATCAAACCGCATTCAGCTGTCTCCGTGGGGTGTCAGAGCGATCAAAGCGCGATGGCGTCGGTGGCAGTCCTCCGGGCAGCGCCCGCCAGCGCGGCCGTGCTCGCGGCCTGCGCGCGCTGGATGCGCGGCATGGCGCCCACGTCGATGATGAAAGCCACGCTGCCGTCGCCGAGGATGGTCGCGGCGGAAATGCCGGGCACCTTGCGGTAGTTGGTTTCCAGGTTCTTCACCACCACCTGGTGCTGTCCGAGCAGTTCGTCCACCAGCAGCGCGAAGCGGCTGTCGTCGGCCTGCACGATCACCAGGATGCCCTGCGTGGGATGCGTCTGCGCACCCGACACGTCGAACACGCGGTGCAGTTCGATCAGCGGCAGGTATTCGCCGCGCACGCGGATCACGTGGCCGTCGGCGGTAATGGAATGCAGGTGCTCCGGCAGCGGCTGCAGCGACTCGATGACGTAGCTCAGCGGAAGGATGTAGGCCTCGCTGCCCACCTTCACCGACATGCCGTTGAGGATGGCCAGCGTGAGCGGCAGCACGATGCGGGTGGTGGTGCCCTGCCCGCCGCGCGAGTGGATCTCCACGTGGCCGCCCATCTCCTGGATGTTGCGCTTGACCACGTCCATGCCCACGCCACGGCCCGAGATGTCGGTGACCTGTTCGGCTGTGGAGAAGCCGGGCGCGAAGATGAGCTGCCACACCTCTTCGTCGGGCATCGACTCGCTGACCGGCATGCCCTGCTGCATGGCCTTGGCCAGGATGCGCTCTCGGTTGAGGCCGCCGCCGTCGTCGCTCACCTCGATCACGATGTTGCCGCCGTGGTGCTGCGCCGACAGCAACAGCTGGCCGGTGGCGTCCTTGCCCTTGGCCAGGCGCACTTCCGGCGTTTCGATGCCGTGGTCGAGGCTGTTGCGCACCAGGTGCGTGAGCGGGTCGACGATGCGCTCGATGAGGCCCTTGTCGAGCTCGGTTTCCTTGCCGTAGGTGTCCAGGCGAACCTGCTTGCCGAGCTTGGCGCTGACGTCGCGGATCACGCGCGGGAAGCGGCTGAACACATAGTCCATCGGCATCATGCGGATGGACATGACCGACTCCTGCAGGTCGCGCGCATTGCGCTCCAGGTGGCCGAGGCCGCTCAGGAAGCGCTCGTAGGCCACCGGGTCGAGCATGGTCGCGGCCTGCGTGAGCATCGACTGCGTGATGACGAGCTCGCCCACGAGGTTGATGAGCTGGTCGACCTTCTCGACATCGACGCGAATGGAGCTCGATTCCTTGGCGGCAGGTGCGGCGACCGATGCCGCTGCCTGCGGCTTCGATGCCTCGGCGACTACAGCCGGTTCGGGCACTGGCGCAGCCACGGGTGCCGGGGCTTCGGCCACGGCCGGAGCCTCTACGGCAGCAGCAGCGGCTTCATGCGTGATGTCGATCTGCGACTCGTCGATGACGAAACAACAGACCGCGACGATGTCGTCGGGCGCGCAGGTGGTTTCCAGCAGCACGGTCAGCTGGTCGTTGCTGCGCGTGCGCGACAACACCTTGCCGAGGTTGGCCAGCTCGCCCGCGAGCAGGTCGCATTCGCTGTCGGACAGGCGCGCGAAGCGGATGCGCAGTGCGCCGCTGCTCGATGCGGACGATGCGACCGGCGCTGCAGGCGCAGCCACTGGCGCTGGAGCAGGAGCAGGCGCCGGTGCGGACACCTGCGCCACCGCGCTGTCGTCGCCGCTTTCCAGCGCGAGTTGCTGAAGCACGCCACAGATGTGCGCGACCATGTCCGGGTCCGGCTCCTTGCCGGCCTGGTAGGCAGTGAGTTGTTCTTGCAAGGCGTCCTTCGTTTCCAGGAATGCATCGATCATTCGGCCGTTCAGGCGCAGCTGCCCGTGGCGGGCGCGGTCCAGAAGCGACTCGAGAACGTGCGTGGTGTTGGTCAGGGCGACGAAACCGAAAGTCGCGGCGCCGCCCTTGATCGAGTGCGCCGCGCGGAAGATGGCGTTGAGCTGTTCGCTGTCGGGTGCCTCGACGTCGAGCTCCAGCAGCAGCTGCTCCATCTCCGCGAGCAGTTCGACGGCTTCGACAAAAAAGGCCTGGGTGAATTGACTGAGGTCCATCTCTTGAGCTCTTGTTGTTTTGTTGTTACGACGCCTTCGCGGCCGCCTTGCCGATGCGCGTGCCAGCGGGCTCGCTGCTGTTCTCGCGCTCGATGCGCTCCTGCGTGCGGTGGTTGAGCAGGATGATGCTGATGCGCCGGTTGATCGGGTTGCGCGGGTCGGCCTTGTCCAGGTGCATGCTGTCGGCCAGGCCGATCACGCGCAGCACCTTGTCCTCGGTCATGCCGCCGGCCACGAGCTCGCGCCGCGAGGCGTTGGCGCGGTCGGACGAGAGCTCCCAGTTGCCGTACGAGCGGTCGTTGGTGTAGACGATGGCGTCGGTGTGGCCCGACAGCGTGATCTTGTTGGGCAGGCCGTTGAGCGCAGGCGCCAGCTCGCGCAGGATGGCGCGCATGTGCGGCACCACGCGGGCGCTGGCCAGCTCGAACATCGGGCGGTTCTCGGTGTCGACGATCTGCAGGCGCAGGCCCTCGGTGGTGATGTCGATCAGGATCTGCGAGCGGAACTGCTGGAACACCGGGCTCTTCTCGATCAGCTGGTCGAGCTTCCTCTTCATCTCGGCCAGGCGGGCGGCGTCGGCCTCGTCCTCGCTGGCCGTTTCGGTGAGCTTGACCTCGCCCTCGACGTGCATCGGATCGGCGCCGCCGCCGGGAATCATGCTGGTGCTGAGGCTGGACTTCTCGCCGCCGGCCAGCGCCACGCGCAGCGGCATGCGGAAGTGCTCGGCAATGCCTTCGCGCTGCTTCGGGCTCGAAATGGAGAGCAGCCACATCACGAGGAAGAAGGCCATCATGGCGGTCATGAAGTCGGCATAGGCGATCTTCCAGCCGCCGCCCGCATGGCCGCCGCCGCGCGCGCCCGCGTGCACGCGCTTGACGATGATCTGGGGCTTCGAGTCGCTCATGGCCGTGTGTGCGTCAGCGCGCCTTGACTTCGCGGACGTGGTTGTCCAGCTCGGTGAAAGACGGGCGCTCGGTAGAGAACAGCACCTTGCGGCCGAACTCCACCGCAAGCTGCGGCGCGTAGCCGTTGAGGTTGGCCAGCAACGTGACCTTGGCGCACTGGTAGATCTTCATGCCCTCTTCCACCTTCTGCTCGATCAGCGAGGCCAGCGGCGACACGAAGCCGTAGGCCAGCAGCACGCCGAGGAAGGTGCCCACCATCGCGTGGGCAATGAGCGCGCCCATCTCCGAAGGCGGCAGGTTGGCCGAGCCAAGCGCGTGCACAACGCCCATCACGGCCGCGACGATGCCCAGCGCGGGCAGTGCGTCGCCCACGCGCGAGAGGCTGTGGCCGGGCACCGCGGCTTCGTGGCGGATGGTTTCGATCTCGTGGTCCATCAGCGCCTCGATCTCGTGCGCGTCGGTGTTGCCGCTGATGACCAGGCGCAGGTAGTCGCACAGGAAGACGGTGATGCCCTCGTGCGCCATGATGCTCGGGTAGCGCATGAAGATCTCGCTCTGGGTCGGGTCTTCGACGTCGGACTCCAGCTTCATCATCCCTTCCTTGCGGGCCTTGGCGAGCAGCTCGTACAGCAGCGCCATCAGGTCCATGTAGAGCTGGCGGTTGTGCTTGGAGGTGCGCAGCAGCAGCGGCAGCTCCTTGATGGTGGCCTTGATGGTCTTGCCGTTGTTGCCGGCAATGAACGCGCCCAGTGCGGAGCCGCCGATCATGAGCAACTCCACCGGCTGGAACAGGACGCCGAAGTGCCCGCCCATGAGGCCGTAGCCACCGAACACGGCACCTATCACCACGAGATATCCAGCCAGAACCAGCACGCGCTTCCCCTATCGCCCTGCGGCGTCGAATCAACAAACCCCAGGCCTCCGGACACCGGAGGCGGGGGCACTTTTTTCCTAGACGGCGCCGCCGATGTCGAGCACCGGCGCCACGGCGACGAGCCCACCCCGGCGCACCTCGGACAGCTTGGGCTTGCGCGCCTTGCCTGCGCGCGAAGGCGGACGGCACAGCACGCACACGTAGCCGTTCTTGTTGTCATGTGCATGGGCCACGAAGTGGCCGCCGCAGCGGCTGCAGGTGCTCAGCTGCAGCATGTCGCTGTCGAAGAAGCGCACCATGGTCTCGGCGCGGGTGAAGTCGAGCACCACCTCGCCGCCTTGCGACTCGACCTGCTCGGTGTAGAGGCGATAGGCCTTGATGAGCGCGGGCAATTCGTTCTCGTCGGCTTCGTCGAGCATGAAGCGGTAGATGTTGTAGAACATCGACGAGTGGATGTTGGCCAGCCACGTCATGTACCAGTCGGTAGAGAACGGCAACAGGCCCTTGGGCGGAGAAACGCCCTTGAGTTCCTTGTAGAGGCGTATCAGGCGCTCCCGGCTCAGCTTGACTGCCGCCTCCAGGAACTGCAGCCGGGCGCCGAGACCGATCAGCTCGATCGCGAGCTGGACCTGCCGGACCTCGCCCAGAACGCTCTTGCTGCTCACGCCGCGCTCGCTCCGCGCATCGGCGCCTGGGCTTGAGCCTGGGCCTGTCGCGCAGCCATCAGGATCGACATATGCGCCTGCTGCAGCGCCGGCTCCTTGCCCTCGCCGACCACCGCGAACATCGGTCGGTCGTCCAGGCGGAAGCTGCACAGCAGGAAGTTGGAAGCAGCCAGCTTCACGATCTGGCTGAGCGACATGTTCGCCAGCAGATCGGCAAGCTCGCGCCCCACCCCCAGGCGGAACATGGCCTCGGCCCGATCCTGCTTGACCAGCTTCTGCGCCAGCAGCATATAGGCCAGATTTATCTCGCCGATTTCTCTCGAAATCACGCCGTTTGCGGTGATGTTGCAATTTTCCACGTCTGATCCCATTTCCGATTCAAAGCTCACTTCGTGCTCCTATCAATCGTGTATACATTATATACACAAAGTTTTACATGTTGAAGTGTTTTGTATGACAGGAGACCAAAAAAGGTAGGAGTCGTCTGACAGAAACGCCACTTGTCCCCATGGAGAGTTAGGGTCATAAGCGTTACACAATCACGTAACAAGTTGTTCCAATCGCGAGTTTTTGGGCAGGAATTTATTCATCAGAGGCATTGAATTAATAAATACTATGGCCTTGTTTTGATTCACTGATAAATCTCTTGCATGAATATCCGTATTCATGATTTGCCATTGATTCGTTGTTCAATTAGTCGCCTGCGCGACCTTCGAGGCCGTAGATCCACGCCATGACCTCGGCCACCGCGAGGTACAGCTGCGGCGGTATCTGCTGATCGAGGTCGACCTGCATCAGCAGCTTCACGAGGTCGGCCGACGAGTGCACGTAAAGCCCGTTCTCGCGCGCCTCGCGCATGATCGATTCGGCCACCACGCCATAGCCCTTGGCCACGACAACCGGGGCCCGTGTCTTGTCCGCATACGAAAGCGCGACGGCGCTGTTGCGGTTGTCGAGCACTTCGTTCATGCCGCCGCCTTCGCCATGACCTGCACCTGCTGCAGCCGCAGGCCCGCCGCGTCGAAGCGCTTCGCGAGCCGGCCCGTGTCGCCGCGCAGGCGCGCCATGGTGGCGGTCTCGCGCGCAAAGAGATGCGCCTGCACGGCGGGGCCTTCGAGGCTCAGGCGCAGATCGACTTCGCCGAGCCGCGGCAGCGCCAGCGACACCGTGGTCGACCAGCGGCGCGTGCCCTCTTCTTCCGCCGCGGCGCCATCTCGCTGCTGCGCCTGCTCTTCCTCGATGGACCAGCTCATCGGCACATCGGGCCAGGCCTGCCCGCTCCAGCGGAAGACTGCGCTGGCCAGCAGGTCGAGCTGCTGGTGCACGATCGTGACGGCCTGTGGATGAATCACTTCGGCGCCGCGCGATGCCGATACGGCAGCAGCGCCGTCGGCCTGGCGTGCGGAATCGCCGGCACGATGCGCGGGCATCGAATCGAGCATGCCGCCGACCTGCGCGCTCTCGGGTTGGCGATAGGCCGCCTGCACGCGCGCGGCATCGTTCGATACGGCTTGCCCGGGAGCCTGTTCGGGGTCTTGTGCGGAGCGTGCGGCTTCCTGTGGCTGCGCATCGGTAGCGGGCGCCTGCGGCACGGGCGCATTCTCAACAGTGCGGAATGCATCGCCCTGTGGTACCGATACCACCATGGCTTGCACCAAGAGCGCCGGCGACACACCGGACACCCCCACGGAGGTCGCGGAGGCCGGCGCCTGCGCAACCGCAGCCACGGCTGCAGCCAATGCCGCCACATCGGGCCTCGCAGCCACCGGCGTCGACCAGCGCGCCTGCGGCTCCTGCGCCATCTGCGCGAGCGTGCGGCTGCCGGCCGCGAACTCCGCCAGGTGCGATTCATAGAAGAGGCCGCTGTCCGACACCGTCTGCGCCAGCGCGCCGGCCAACGCCGCAGCGCTCGCAGGCTGCCCGCGCGACGACAGCAGCGGCGCCGCGCCGCGCACCGGCCCCGGCTGCGCCTGCAGGTCGGCCAGCACCGCGCCGATGACGCGCGCCGCCACCGACAGCCGCATGGCCACCGACGGCGTCGCACCCGCGCCTGCATGTGCCGTGCCGCCGGCCATCGCGCCCGGCAGTTGCCGGTCGAGCGCGGCATTGGAAGGCAGCCGCACGTCGTTGTCGACCTTGCCGACAGGCACGGCCGGCCCCGGCGCGCCGATGACGGCCTCGGCCTTGATGCCCAGCACGTCGAGCCGCGGCGCCAGCCTTGCGGCCAGCAGCGCATCGAGTAGTCCGGCGAGTGCAGTCATGGTGCGGCTTCTTCGGCGTTTCTTCGGGCCGCGCTCAGTGCGGTGGCCCGTAGGCTCTGCCGAGGTTCTTCTGCTGGGTGAGATACCCCATGCGGCCGATCAGGTCCTCGATCTGCGGCTTGATGAGGCCCGACACCTCGGCCTGGTCCGAGCGGATGCGTTCGAGCAAATCGAGCACATGCTCGACCTGCATCGAATCCAGCGTCTCGAACGGTTCAATGGCGCGCAATCGCTCGACCATGGCCGCGCAACGCTCTTCGAGCGCGGGGAGCCGGCCCCATTCCTTGGCGCGTGCCAGCACCAGCATCGATGCAATGCTGGTTGCCAGCTCCTCGTAGCAATGAACGACCTCACTCCGGAATGCCATGTTGTCCTGTCTCATTTTTGCGGTTGCATTTCAGCTGCGAGCCCGGTCGTCGATCTCCCGCCAGGCGGAAGCGACGTTCTCGAGCAGCCGGTCAGCCTCGTCCAGGGCCTGCACGTCGTTGTGCAGGTTGGCGCGGAACAGCCGCTGCACGATGTAGTCGTACAGCGCCGACAGGTTGCGCACGAGTTCGGCACCGGCATCGCCGGCGGCCTGGGCGTCGAGCGCGGCCTTCAGGCCGTTGTCGACGATGCCGATGGCCTTGGAGATCGCGTTGCCCTTGGCTTCGATATCGCCGGCCGCCATGTGGTGGCGGGCCATGCCGATGGCGGTCTTCGCGCCATCGAAGAGCATCACGATGAGCTGGTGCGGCGACGCGCTCATCGCGCTCGTTTCCACACCGACGCGCGCATAAGCGCCGGCGCCGGTGCGCATGTTGTGGGAGGTGTACATCGGCTGGTGCCCCGCTTGCTTACTTGCTGCTGTTCGACATCGCTTCGAACTGCTGCGTGAGATAGGACTTCGTGTTGTTCATGCTGTTTATCAGCACGTCGAGCTGGTTGAACTGCTTGCGATAGCGGTCGACCGTGGCGTCCACGCGCAGCTGCATCGCGTCGTACTGGTCGTCGAGCTGCTTGATGGTGGAGGTCACGCCGTCGCTGGCCACCTTCAGGGCGCCGGTGTTGAGGTCGGTCACCAGAGCATCGATCTGCTTGCCGTAGCCGGCCGTGCTGCCGGTGGCGCTCGAGAAGAGGTTCGCCACACCCTTCAGGTTGTTGGCGAGGGCCTTGTCGAGCTTGTCGGAATCCACGGCCAGCGTGCCGTCCTTCTGGAAGGCCACGCCGATCTCGGTGAGCACCTTCATGTCGTTGGTGCCGCCGGCCTGCGGCGTGGTGAGCGCCTGGCGGATGCGCGTCTGCAGGTTGCGCAGCGTGCTGTCGCCCACCAGCGCGGCAGCGGTGTTGGTGTCGGCGTCGTACGTGGTCAGCGACGCGGCGGTGCTCTGGAGGCTGTTGTAGGCCTTCACGAAATCGTTGATCGCCGTCTTCACGCCGGCCGTGTTTTCCTTCATCGACAGGCCGGTCTTGCCGGTGTTCACCAGCGTCAGCGTGGCGCCCTGAATGGCTTCCTTCACGGTGTTGCTCGCGCTGGTGACGTCGATGCCGTTGACGTTCAGCTTGGCGTTCTGCGCCGCTGCCGTCTGCTTCAGGTTCTGCGTGCCGGCCGGGTCGTTGTTCAGCAGGTTCTGCAGCGTCGCATCGCCGTCGACAGAGATGCGCATGCTCGATTTCTCACCGGTCTGCGTGGAGGTCAGCACCAGCCGGTTGGGCGAGCCGCTGCCGTCGTTCACGATGGTGGCCGTCACGCCCGCATTGGCGCCGTTGATCGCGTTGCGGATGCCTTCCAGCGTGTTGTTGGTCGGGTCGATGGTGATCGACTTCGCGGTCTGGCTCGCATCCGCGGTGAACGTGGCGCCGGTGTACTGGCCGGTCGTGGCGTTGAGCGTGCCGCCCGTGATCGCGCCGAAGTCGATGGTGATCTTGCCGTTGCCGATCGCGGTCTTGGTGTCGACCTGGCCCGCGGTGATGACGGTCTGCGCCTGCGCGAGCTGCGACACGTCGATGGTGTAGTTGCCGGCGGCGCTCACGTCCGTGGCGGATGCCGACAGGATGCCGCTGACGGTCGGCGTGCCGGTCACGCTCTGGAACAGCGTCGGGTCGCCCAGCTTCTTGGCGGCCGTCTGCAGTGTGCTGAGCGCGCTCTGGATCGTGCCGTAGGCGGACAGCTTGCTCGTGTAGCTCTTGGCCTTCGCCTGCAGTGCCACCAGGGGCTGGCTCTCGGCGGTCTGGAGTTGCGTGAGCAAGCTGGCAAGGTCGAGATTGGCGCCGACGCCGAGGCTGCTGATGGTTGCCATGTGAAAGCTTTCCTGAATTGGGTGTTCTGCTACGAATGAAGAATCTGGTTCGGCCTCAGGCCGCGTGGTCCACCAGCAAGCCGTTGCCGTCGCTCATCAGCTTCGCGATGCGCACGACGTCTTCATTGGGAATCTGGCGGATGACCTCGCCGCTGGCGCGGTCCACCACCTTGACGATGACTTTGTCTGTGTCCTTGTCGACCTCGAACTGCAGGCCGACCTCGCGCAGCGCGAAGGCTTCGTTCACCTGGTGCACCGCCTGCTCGACCTGCACCGGCGTGGCGTCGTCCTTCGCGTCGGCCGCAGCGTCGCCCTTCGCACCGGCCACCAGGCCCCGCACGGCCGCGGCGCCGCCGACGAGCAGCTGCGTCCACTGGTTCTCCATCACGGGGGTAGCCGGCACGGGGTTCAACATCATTTCCACCTTGTCTTGCTGGTTCGCTGTCCTCTGGGGCCTCACCCTTGGGGCATGGCCGCAGAGGGCAGCGCAAGTGGTCCCGGCTTGCTCCGGGGACCTGCGCCAGCCGGACTCCACCCTTGCGGGAGGGGCCCGGCATTCCTTTGCTTCTGACTAACTAGACCTTGTCGATCAACGCAGGAGCGACAGCACGCCTTGCGTGGTCTGGTTGGCTTGCGACAGCACCGAGGTACCTGCCTGTTGCAGGATCTGGGCGCGCGTCATGTTCGACACTTCAACGGCGTAGTCAGCGTCTTCGATGCGCGAACGCGACGAGGACAGGTTCGTCACCGTGGTGCCGAGGTTGGCGATCACCGAGTCGAAACGGTTCTGCACCGCACCCAGCGAGCTGCGCAGCTTGTCGACCTTCGACAGGGCGGCGTCCAGTGCCTTCAGCGGGTCGACCGTCGACTTGGCATCGCTCACTGCGTTGGTCGTCACCTTGCCGGGCTTGGTGGAATCGGCATACACGGTGCTGCCTTGCGAATCGGTCGCCACGCCGTTGGCGTTCAGGTTGATCGATTCGGCGGCGGTCGTCGTCAGGCCGCTCACGCCCATGTAGGCACCGGTCACGGCACCGCCGGCTGCTGCCACTGCGTAGGCCGCGGTAGCGCCAGCGCCGTCGATGTCGATGGAACCTGCGCCAGCGTTGATCTTGGCTGCGACCTGGTCGGCCGTGGCGCGCTCGCCGGCAACCGCGAAGGTGCTGGCGCCGGCAGCTGCCGTCACCACCGTGTACGAAGCGCCGGTTGCGCCGATGGTGATCGAGTCGCCAGTGGCGGACATGCCGGTGGCTTGCTCGAGCACTGCCGACAGCGTGGCGGCGGAAGTCGCGCCAGCGCCCGTCTTGGTCAGGTTCTTCGACGCGTCGAGATACAGGGCCGAGCCGTCGGCAGCGTCGGTCATTGCACCGTTGCTGTCGATCTTGACGTCCATCGAACGGTTGCCGAGCTTGACCGTGGCGGTCACGCTGGTGCCGGCCGGCGGGGTCAGCGAAGCGAGCGTGTTGGCCTGGCTGCGGGTAGCTTCCGTGGCGGTGTAGCTCTTGGTCGCTGCGCTGTAGGTGTAGGTTGCGCCGCCGGTCATGGTGACCGTGCCGCCGTCCTGCATCTTGGCCAGCACGTCGTTGGCCGTGGCGCCGTTGGCGGCCGTGGTCAGCGTGCGGCTGTAGGCCGTGATGCCGTTCGTGGTGGCACCCGCGGTGAAGCCGGCGACCAGCAGGTCGGAAGCCGTGGCGGTCTTGTTCTTCGAGCCGGTGTTGTTGACGTTGAAGCCGTCCAGACCGAGGGTCTTGGCGCTGATTTCTTGCAGGTCGATGTCGATGGTTTCGCCATCGTTCGCGCCGACTTGAACGGTCAGCTTGCCGGCGTCAGCCGACAGGACCTTCACGCCGTTGAACTGGGTCTGTTCCGAGACGCGGTTGATTTCGTCCAGGCGCTGGCCGATTTCCGACTGGATCGAGTCCAGGTCGCTTGCCGAGTTCGTGCCCGTGGCGGCTTGCACCGACAGTTCGCGGATGCGTTGCAGGTTGTTGTTGACTTCGGTCAGCGCGCCTTCGGTCGTCTGGGCGATCGAGATGCCGTCGTTGGCGTTGCGCGTTGCTTGCGTCAGGCCCTTGATGTTGGCCGTGAAGCGGTTGGCAATGGCTTGGCCGGCAGCGTCATCCTTGGCGCTGTTGATGCGCATGCCCGAAGACAGGCGCTCGATGGCGCTGTTCAACGCCGACTGCGACTTGTTGAGATTGTTCTGCGTGATGAGAGAGAGGCTGTTCGTGTTGATGACTTGCGCCATGTTCGACTCCTGATTGATGAAAAAAGGTTGTGGACTCCGGCCTTCGGCCGTAACGCTGGACCCGCTTCCACTGTGAGACTCAAGCCATCGTTGACTTGGTTATCGGCGGGGTCTCACGAACCTTTAGGGCAACGTACAAAAAAGTTGCACAGGCTGCCCATGCCACCAACCCGCACCCTCAGGCCTGCAGGTTCATCACTTCCTGATAGGCGGTCACCAGGCGGTTGCGCACCTGCAGCCCGGTCTGGAACGCGACGTTGGCCTTCTGCAGGTCGACCATCACGTCATTGAGCGCGACACCGGGCTTGCCCAGTTCGAACGACTCGGCCTGCGCATAGGCCTGTTGCTGCGCGCCGCTGATGTTGGAAAGCGAGCGCTGGAGCTCGGCTGCGAAACCGCCGGCTTCGACCGGCGTACCGGCAGCGGCCGCGGGCGCAATGCCCGTGTGCAGCGCGGTGGCGCGCATCTGCTGCAGTACGGATTCGATGGCACTGATCGACATGGGAGATCCCTCTTCCTTTGTTTGAACACTTCTGCGTGACTTGACATGGAGGGGCAAAAGCCCTCCTGCCTGCTTGCAGCGTATCAAGGGAAGACCCCGATTCAAGCGCGCAACTGAGGGCAAAAACCCCGGCTGTTCGGGCATTCGAATTCCGGGTGACTGTTGACAATCGTCGGCGAAACGAACAGGCCGCGGACGACATCACGGGCCATCCGGAATGAAATCTCTACACCGAATCTCCACTCCCACCATGGCAACGGCAACCGCCACGACGAAGGTGCACCCATGAGCACGGCGGCGCCCGCGGGTGCTTTGCCTGCGGCCGGCAACGGCCAGCCTGCGCTACTGGACCGCATGCGCGCGCAGCCCCGGCTGCCGCTGATCATCGGAGGCGCGGCCCTGGTGGCCGCCGCGGCCGCGTTCATGCTCTGGAGCCGCGGGCCCGACTACAAGGTGCTCTACACCAACGTGTCGGACCGCGACGGCGGCGCGATCATCGCGTCGCTGCAGCAGATGAACGTGCCCTACAAGTTCGCCGACGGCGGCGGCGCGATCCTGATCGCGGGCGACAAGGTGGCCGAGACGCGCCTGAAGCTCGCGGCGCAGGGCCTGCCCAAGGCCGGCGGCGTCGGCTTCGAACTGATGGACAACCAGAAGTTCGGCACCAGCCAGTTCGCCGAGCAGGTCAACTACCAGCGCGGGCTCGAAGGCGAGCTGGCGCGCTCCATCGAATCCATCGGCGCCATCGAGTCGGCCCGCGTGCACCTGGCACTGCCCAAGCCCTCGCTCTTCGTGCGCGACCAGAAGAAGCCATCGGCCTCGGTGGTGCTCGCGCTCGCACGCGGGCGCAGCATCGACGAAGGCCAGGTCAGCGCCATCGTGCACATGGTGTCCAGCAGCGTGCCCGACCTCGACGCCAAGAGCGTGACCGTGGTCGACCAGCGCGGCAACCTGCTGTCCTCGGCGCGCGGCGGCGACCGCGGGCTGGACGTGAGCCAGCTCAAGTACGCGCAGGAGATCGAGCAGGGCTACATCCGCCGCATCGAGGCGATCCTGCAGCCCATCGTGGGCGCGAACAATGTGCGCGCGCAGGTGGCGGCCGACATCGACTTCTCGGTGGTCGAGCACACCGACGAGAAATACAAGCCCAACCAGGACCCGACGCAGGTCGCCATCCGCAGCCAGCAGAGCAGCGAATCGGCGCAGCACGGCGGCGGGCAACCCGGCGGCGTGCCGGGCGCGCTGTCGAACCAGCCGCCGGTGAACCCGACCGCGCCCATCACCGGCCCGCGTGCACCGAACGCACCGGGCACGCCGCCCGCGCCAGGAACACCCGGCGCTCCGGGTGCACCGGGCGTGGCAGGCTCCACGGCCAGCACCGCCCCCACCGGCCCGAGCAGCACGCGCAAGGACACCACCACCAACTACGAGCTCGACCGCACCATCCGCCACGTGCAGCAGGCCGCCGGTGGCGTGAAGCGCCTGTCGGTCGCCGTGGTGGTGAACAACCGCGATGCGGTGGACGCGAGCGGCAAGAGCAGCAACCGTGCGCTGACTCCGGCCGAGCTGGAGCAGATCCGCAACCTCGCGAAGGAAGCCATGGGCTTCAGCCAGGATCGCGGCGACTCGCTCAACGTGGTGAACAGCGCCTTCGCCCGCGACGCCGACAGTGCCCCCGCGCCCGAGGTGCCGTTCTGGCGCGACCGCGAGAACATCGAGCTCGGCAAGACGCTGGGCCAGTACCTGCTGTACGGGCTGCTCGCGCTCTTCGCCTGGTTCGCCGTGCTGCGTCCGCTGATGCGCCGGCACCTGGCTCCCGCGCCTGCACCCGCGGCGTCCTCCGGCCCCGCCTTCGCGCCTGCCGCGGAGCCGGACCCGAACGCGCCCTCCCCCGACGAAAGCCTGCGCGAGCGCGAGGCCAACCGCCGCAAGGCCGACATGGAATACGCCCACCAGGCCGCCGACAAGGATCCGAAGCTGGTGGCCACCCTGATCCAGCACTGGATGCACAACGATGAATAGCGAAATGGGAACCCGCAAGAGCGCCATTCTTCTGATGGCGCTGGGCGAAGACCGCGCCGCCGCCGCGCTGCACCAGCTGCCCACCTCCGAGGTGCAGGCGCTGGGCCTTGCGATGTCGAAGCTCAGCTCCGTCTCCAAGGACGAGCTGGCCGCCGTGCTCTCCGAATTCCGCCACGAGACCGAGCAGCTGTCGGCCCTGCACCTGGGCTCGACCAGCTACATCCGCGCCGTGCTGAAGAAGGCGCTGGGCGACGACCGCGCCAGCAACCTGCTCGAGGACATCCTGCAGCCCGACGAGCCGCACGGCGGCATCGAGCGGCTCAACGAACTCGAGGCCGGCGAAGTGGCCGAACTCATCCGCGACGAGCATCCGCAGATCCTTGCAACGCTGCTCGTGCACCTGGACCGCATGAAGGCATCGGAAGTGCTGGAGAAGCTGCCGGCGCGGCTGCGCCACGACGTGATCATGCGCGTGGCCACCTTCGGCGGCGTGCAGCCATCGGCACTGAACGAGCTGACCGACGTGCTCACCGAGATGCTCGCGGGTCAGGGCGTGCGCCGCAGCCGCCTGGGCGGCGTGCGCACCGCGGCCGAGATCGTCAACCTGATGAGCACCGGTGTGGAAGAAGAAGCCATCGCCCATGTGCGCGAACAGGACGAGGCGCTGGCCCAGCGCATCGTCGACGAGATGTTCGTGTTCGAGAACCTGCTGGGCCTCGAAGACCGCAGCATCCAGCGCCTGCTCAAGGACATCGAGTCCGACTCGCTCATCATCGCGCTCAAGGGCGCGCCGATGGAGCTGCGCGACAAGTTCCTCAACAACATGTCGCAGCGCGCCGCCGAGACGCTGCGCGAAGACATGGAGCTGCGCGGCCCCGTGCGCGTGTCGCAGGTCGAGACCGAGCAGAAGGCCATCCTGCAAGTCGCCCGCCGTCTGGCGGAGGCTGGCGAAATCGTGATCGCGGCGCCTGGTACCGATGACTTCGTCTGACACCAACGGCGCCTTCGGCGAGTCGCGCGAACGGCTTGCCGCCATCCACGCCGCCGCGCGCCATGCAGCGGCCGGACCGAAGCCTGCACCCTCTCCTTCACTCTCGGCCTGGGAGCGCTGGGAGATGGGCACCATCGACGGCAAGGCGCCCGCCAGCCGCAAGGGCGCGGAGCGCAACGGCCCGCCGCCTGCACCGCCCGCCCCCAGGGTCGACCTTGCCGACATCGCGCGCATCCGCAGGGAAGCCCGCATCGACGGCGAGGCCGAGGGCCGCGCCGCCGGGCTTGCCGAAGGCCGCAAGGTCGGGCACACCGAAGGGCTGGCCACCGGCCTCGCGGCCGCCAGCGTGCATGCCGAACGCCTGCGCGCGCTGGCCCAGTCGCTGCCCGATGCCTTGCGCCGCGCAGAAGAAGAACTCTCCCACACCGTGCTTGCGCTCGCGCTCGACGTGGCCCGCCAGGTGGTGCACCGCACGCTGAAGGCCGAGCCCGAATGGGTGCTGCCCGTGGTGCGCGACCTGCTCAACACCGAGCCCGCGCTGCGCGGTGAGCCGCGCCTGCTGCTGAACCCCGACGACGTGGCACTGGTGAAGAACAGCCTCGGCAACGAGATCGAAGCCGCCGGCTGGCAGGTGCGCGCCGACGACACCATCGCGCGCGGCGGCTGCCGCGTGCAGTCCGCCACCGGCGAACTCGACGGCACGCTCGGCACGCGCTGGAAGCGCGTGACCGCCTCGCTGCACGGCGATGCCGACGGGCAGGCCGACTCGCTCTGACGCCCATGCAGACTACCGCTGCCCCCAACGCCCATCTGCAATCGGTGCGCGCCGCGCTGGAGAAAGCGCGCGCCAACGTCGCGCATTGCGAGACCACCATCGCCTCGGGCCGCCTCACCCGCGCCGTCGGGCTGGTGCTCGAAGCCGTGGGCCTGCAACTGCCCGTGGGCAGCGACTGCCTGATCGAACTGCCGCCCGGCCATCCGCAGCGTCACGCCGAAGCCGAGGTCGTTGGCTTCGCCGGCGACCGCCTGTTCCTGATGTCGCAGACCGAAGTGGCGGGCCTGGTGCCCGGAGCGCGCGTGTTCGCGCGGCCCGGCTCGCCGGAGCCCGATGCAGCCGGCATGATCGGCAACGCCCACACCAAGCGCCTGCCCGTGGGCGAAGGCATGCTCGGCCGCGTGGTCGATGCGGCCGGCCGGCCGCTCGACGGGCTCGGTCCGCTCGACATCGCGCGCAAGGTGCCGCTGAGCACGCCGCCCGTCAACCCGCTGTCGCGCGCACCCATCGATTCGGTGCTCGACGTGGGCGTGCGGGCCATCAACGCGATGCTCACCGTCGGCCGCGGCCAGCGCATGGGCCTGTTCGCCGGCTCCGGCGTAGGCAAGAGCGTGCTGCTGGGCATGATGGCGCGCTACACCAGCGCCGAGGTCATCGTCGTCGGCCTGATCGGCGAACGCGGCCGCGAGGTGAAAGACTTCATCGAGAACACGCTGGGTGAAGAGGGCCTGGCCCGCGCGGTGGTGGTGGCCGCGCCTGCCGACAACTCCCCGCTGCTGCGCCTGCAGGGCGCGGCGTATGCAACCTGCCTGGCCGAATACTTCCGCGACCGCGGCAAGGACGTGCTGCTCATCATGGACTCGCTCACCCGCTACGCGATGGCGCAGCGCGAGATTGCGCTGGCCGTGGGCGAGCCGCCTGCCACCAAGGGCTATCCGCCTTCGGTGTTCGCCAAGCTGCCGGCGCTGGTGGAGCGCGCGGGCAACGGCGCACGCGATGCGCAGGGGCGCGGCGGCTCGATCACCGCCTTCTACACAGTGCTTTCCGAGGGCGACGACCAGCAGGACCCGATTGCCGACTCGGCGCGCGCGATTCTCGACGGCCACGTGGTGCTCTCGCGCACGCTGGCCGAGGCCGGGCACTACCCTGCCATCGACATCGAGGCTTCCATCAGCCGCGCCATGACCGCGCTGATTCCGTCTTCGCAGTACGACTCGGTGCGCCGCTTCAAGCAGATGCTCTCGCGCTACCAGCGCAACCGCGACCTGATCAGCGTGGGCGCCTATGCGCCCGGGCACGACCTGCAGCTCGACCAGGCCATCGCGATGTACCCGCGCATCGAAGGCTTCCTGCAGCAGTCGATGGACGAACGCGCGGGCTACGCCGAGTCGATCGGGCACCTCGAAGGCCTGTTCGCGACCGAGCAGCGCGCATCCACGACAACAACACCGCAGAGATTCACGAAATGACACGCAAGCTCCCTCTCGGCATGCTGATCGACCTGGCGCACACGCAGACCGACGACGCCGCGCGGCGCCTGGGTGCGCTGCAGAACGCGCACCTCAACGCCAGCCAGAAGCTCGAACTGCTGCTGCAGTACCGGCAGGACTATCACGACCAGCTCGACGCGTTGATGCGCGACGGCCTGCCTTCTTCGCAGTGGCGCAACTACCGCAACTTCCTGGGCACGCTGGACGGCGCCATCGAGCAGCAGCGCGCCATCGCGGCGCAGACCGAGACCCGGCTCGACACCGGCCGCACCGACTGGCAGCAGCAGAAGCGCCGCCTGAGCTCCTTCGACACGCTGGCCGAGCGCGTGCGCATGCAGGAAATGATGGCCGAGGCCAAGCGCGAGCAGCGCGACAGCGACGAGCGCGCGGCGCGCAAGTTCTTCGACCGCGCCTCGCACCCGACTCTTTGAGTCCACTGATTGAATCTCCACGCAGGAACCGACATGACTCCCATGATCACGCCCCCCGTCATGACGAACGCCACCAGCCAGCCTGCCGCGCAGACCGGCGTGCGCAACCGCGGCGCGGACGAAGACCAGGGCCGCAGCTTTGGCGCGGCGCTGGAGCGTTCGCGCGCAAACAACGGCAGCCACGGCGACGCGGCGCCGAAAGACAGCGCACAGGATGTCGCCGCCATCGACCGCAAGCCGGTGCGCAAGCCCGGCGCGGATGAAGACACGAAGAAAGAAGACGCGCTGCCCGCCGATCCGAACCTCGCCTTTCTCGGGACGGCGCACACGCCGCTGCATGCGCTGACGCTCGCGGGGCGCTCTGCTCAACAGCAACAGGGTGAAGGCGCGGCCGACGCCACCGCCGCAACGTCGCCCGCCGGTGCGGCGGCAGACATTCCGCTGGACCCGGCCCTGCAGGCCGCTGCCGCGAAGACGCTTGGCGCCGATGCAGCCGTCGCCGATGCATCGGCCGCACCCGAAGCCGCTGTGGTCTCGAAAGATGCCGCCACGAAACCCGCGACGGCCGCACTGCCCGCCACCCAGGCGGCGCAACTCCAGGCCGACACCGCGCCAGCCGCCTCGCTGCACGAACTCGCCCGCGCCGCCATCGCGGCACAGACCATGTCCGTCGGCATCGCGAAGCCCGCATCCGCTCCCGCCGGTTCGCCGGTCGGCACCGCCGCGACCGGCCGCGGCGCCGCATCGCGCGCCCCCGTGAGCGCCACCACCGCAGAGCAACTGGCCAGCGCCGCGCAGCAACCCGAAGCGGCCGACGATGCACAAGCCAAGGCCGCGCCCATTGCAGCAGTGGCAGCCGCGACCGCCAGCGACACGGACGCCCAGCCACCCGTGGCACCCATCGCGCTCCAGCAGCCCGCCGCTGTAGCAACCGCTTCATCAGGCAGCGCGAACGACACGGCCGCCACACGCGCCCCCGTGCACACCATCGCCCCCGAAGTCGGCAGCGACAAATGGGCGCCGGCCCTTGGCCAGCAGCTGGCGCGCATGAGCACCAGCGGTAATCACACGGCCGAACTCAACCTGAACCCAGCCGGCCTCGGCCCGCTCAAGGTGACGCTGTCGATGGGTGACAACCAGGCGCAGGCCATGTTCGTGTCGGCCCATGAGAGCGTGCGCAAGGCCATCGAGGCCGCGCTGCCGCAGCTGCGCACTTCGCTGTCGGAGCAGGGCATCACGCTGGGCCAGACCTCGGTCGGCGCGGAAACCCGCCAGCCCTTCGGCAACGACGCCGCCTTCGCACAGCAGCAAAGCCAGCAACAGCAGCAGAACGCCGCGCGGCAGCAGGCGGCCTCCCCGTACCCCGGCACAGGCCGCACCACGGCAAGCGCCCCGGCAATTGCGCCCCTCGCCGCCGTGCGCGCGGGTGCTTCCAACAACGCAGCCGGGGTGGACACCTTCGCCTGAGCCCCGGCAACACATTCGCCCCCCGCCCGCGACGGCGCCCTGTGCGGCGCCCCGCAATGAACGGATATGAAACGCCTTTGTGCGCTTGTTCGGCCGTTCGTTCGCGAGGGACTTCGCAAAGAATAGATCGGACAAGAAAAACCGCTTAACCATGGCTACCTCATCACCCGCCGCAACTGTCGCACCGGCCATCTCCGCAACGCTGGCCCCCCGCCGCTCCTCGAAGCTGCTGATCGGAATCGTGATCGCCGTCGGCCTGATCGCTGCCGGCGGCGCGGCCGCGTATGTCTTCCTGCCCCGCTTCATGGGCGCCGCCTCCACCGAAACGGCCAAGGCGCCGACGCCCGAGAAGCCCATCTTCCTGACGCTCGAGCCGCTCACCGTCAACCTGCAGTCGGAAGGCCGCGGCCGCTTCCTGCAGATCGGCATGGCGGTGCGCGTGCGCGACGAGCAGACCAAGGCGCAGCTCGTCGAGTTCATGCCCGAGGTGCGCAGCCGCCTGCTGCTCCTGCTGTCGAACCGCGCGCCCGAATCGGTGGTGGCGCCAGAAGACAAGGCCAAGCTGGCCGAGGAGATCCGCAAGGCGCTGAGCACCCCGCTGGCCCCGGACACGCCCGAACTGGGCATCTCCAGCGTCTCCTTCAACACGTTCGTCGTGCAGTGACCACCTCTTCCTTCGGACAAGCGATCCATGGCGTATGAACAGGTGCTCTCCCAGGACGAGGTCGATGCGCTTCTGCAAGGCGTCACCGGCGGAGACCTCGACCAGGCGGCCTCTCCCGCACCGCCGAAGGACGGCCTGCCGGCCTACGACCTCGGCGCGCCCGACCGTGTGGTGCGCAACCGCATGCACACGCTGGAGGTCATCAACGACCGCTTTGCGCGCGGCCTGCGCGGCGCGCTGCTGAACTTCATGCGCCGCAGCCCCGACATCTCGGTGGGGCCGGTGCAGATCCAGCAGTACGGCGAGTTCGTGCGGCACCTGCCGGTGCCCGCGAACATCAACATGATCCACATGAAGCCGCTGCGCGGCACCGCCCTCTTCGTGTTCGACCCGAAGCTGGTGTTTCTCGTGGTGGACAACCTGTTCGGCAGCGACGGCCGCTACCACGTGCGCGTGGAAGGCCGCGACTTCACGCGCACCGAGCAGCGCATCATCAAGCGCCTGCTCGACCTGTCGCTGCAGTGCTATGGCGACGCATGGCAGCCGGTGTTTCCGCTCGACTTCGACTACGTGCGCGCCGAGATGCACGGCAAGCTCGCCAACATCGTCGCGCCCAACGAGGTGGTGATCAACACCACGCTGCAGATCGAGTTCGGCCCCGTCGGCGGCTTCCTGCACGTGTGCATTCCCTACTCGATGATCGAGCCGATCCGCGACCTGCTGTCCAACCCGATCCAGGACGAGGTCGAGGTCGACAAGCGCTGGGTCAAGCAGATGTCGCGCCAGATGCAGGCCGCCGACGTCGAGCTGGTGGCCGACTTCGTGACCATGCCATCGACGCTGGGCGAAGTGATGAAGCTGCAGATCGGCGACGTGATTCCCATCGAGCTGCCCGAGACGGTCGTCGCCAAGGTCGGCGGCGTGCCGGTGATGGAGTGCGGCTACGGCACCTCCAACGAGCGCTATGCGCTGCGCGTGCAACACATGATCTCCCACCAAGACAGCGATTTGAAGAACGACCATGACTGACAACACCTCTTCCGGCAGCAGCGACGCGGACGACTGGGCCAGCGCCCTGGCGGAGCAGACGGCCGCCTCGGCCCCTGCCGCATCCGAACCCGCCCCCGCACCCACATTCGCGCCCGCCACCGCGCAGGTCTTCCAGCAGATCCAGGACGCGCCGGCTCCCGCGCACTCGTCCACCACGCCGGTAGATATCGCTCGCGTGCTCGACGTGCCGGTGCAGCTCACCGCCGAGATCGGCCGCACGCGCATCACCATCAAGAACCTGCTGCAGCTGTCGCAGGGCTCGGTGGTGGAGCTCGACGGCCTGGCCGGCCAACCGCTGGACGTGCTGATCAACGGCTACCTCATTGCGCAAGGCGAGGTGGTGGTGGTGAACGAGAAGTACGGCATTCGCCTGACCGACATCGTCACGCCCTCCGAGCGCATGCAGAAGCTCGCGCGCGCATGAGCCTTCCCACCGTGCCCACGCCCGTTCACGACGTGGCTCCGGCCGCCGTCGGCGCATCGGGCCTGCTGCAGGCCGGCTTCGGCATGGCGGCGGTGGTCGGCCTGATTTTTCTGTGCGCCTGGCTGGCGCGGCGCTTCGGCCTTCAGCGCCTGGGCAGCGGCCAACTGGTGAAGGTGGTGTCGAGCGCCGCAGTCGGCCAGCGCGAGCGCGTGGTCGTGGTGGAAGTGGGCGACACCTGGCTGGTGCTGGGCGTTACGCCGAGCCAGGTCAACACGCTGCACACACTGCCGGCGCAGGCCCATGCGGCCGCTGCAGCCTCCGCGTCGCCATCGGTCGCACCCACGCCCGTCGAACTCTTTGCCCGCAAGCTGCGTGAAGCCCTCTCGGGCAAGCCGCATCGTCCTGCCCCATGAAGAACCCCGCATTGCGCCGCGGCCTGCGCGCCGCGCTGCTGTTGCTCGCCGCCACGCTGCTGCCCGCCGTTGCATGGACGCAGGGCCTGCCCGGCATCACCAGCACGCCCGGCCCCGGCGGCAGCCAGACCTGGTCGCTGAGCGTGCAGACCATGGTGCTGCTGACCTCGCTCACCTTCCTGCCCGCGCTGCTGCTGTCGATGACCAGCTTCACGCGCATCCTCATCGTGCTGGGCCTGCTGCGCACCGCCATCGGCACGCAGACATCGCCGCCCAATCAGATATTGGTGGGGCTGTCGCTCTTCCTCACCTTCTTCGTGATGTCACCGGTGCTCGACAAGGCCTACAGCGAGGCCTACAAGCCCTTCTCCGAGAACAAGATCAGCGTCGACACCGCGCTGGAGCGCGGCATTGCGCCCTTCAAGACCTTCATGCTCAAGCAGACCCGCGAGAACGACCTGGCCCTGTTCGCCCGGCTCGCCAAGGTGCCCGAGATGCAGGGCCCCGAAGACGTGCCCTTGCGCATACTGCTGCCCTCCTTCGTCATCAGCGAGCTGAAGACCGCGTTCCAGATCGGCTTCACCATCTTCATACCATTTCTCATCATCGACCTCGTGGTGGCCAGCGTGCTGATGTCCATGGGCATGATGATGGTGCCGCCTGCTTCCATCGCGCTGCCCTTCAAGCTGATGCTCTTCGTTCTGGCCGACGGCTGGCAACTGCTCATCGGCGCGCTCGCGCAAAGCTTCTACCTCTAGGTACGCAGAGATGAACCCCGAATCCGTCATGACCATGGGCTACCGGGCCATGGAAATCTCGCTGCTCATCGGCGCGCCGCTGCTGCTGGTGGCGCTGATCATCGGCCTGATAGTGAGCATCTTCCAGGCGGCCACGCAGATCAATGAAGCCACGCTGTCCTTCATTCCCAAGCTGCTCGCCGTGTTCGCGACGCTGGTGATCGCAGGTCCATGGATGCTCGACCGCATGCTCGACTACATCCGCGCGCTGTTCGCCGGCATTCCGCAGATGCTGGCGTGACGTGATTTGAGGTGACGTGACCCCGTCGATCATCTCGGTCACCTCGGCCCAGCTCGAGGGCTGGATGGTGGCCTTCCTCTGGCCCTTTGTGCGCATGCTCGCACTGGTGAGCACCGCGCCGATCTTCGGCGAAGCGTGGGTGCCGCGGCCCGTGAAGGTGGCCATTGCCGCCATGCTGGCCTTCGTGATCTCGCCCACCATCGGGCCGCTGCCGGCCGTGCCGGTGGTGTCCGCAGGCGGCGTGTGGATCATCGTGCAGCAGGTGTTGATCGGCGTGGCCATGGGCTTCACCGTGCGGCTGGTGTTCACCGCCGTGCTGGCTGCGGGCGAGTACATCGGCCTGCAGATGGGCTTGTCGTTCGCATCGTTCTTCGACCCGATGAGCCACGGCAGCACCATGGTGGTGTCGCGCCTGCTGAACATGCTGGCGATGCTGATCTTCCTGGCGCTCGACGGGCATCTGCTGATGGTGAACGCGCTGGCTGAGAGCTTTCAAACACTGCCGATTGCCGATGCGCCGCTTGCGTCTGGTGGGTGGATGTTCCTGGTGCTGGCCGGGGGCGACATCTTTGCCAGCGGGCTGATGCTGGCGCTGCCGCTGATTACCGCGCTGCTTACGCTGAACCTGGCAATGGGCATCCTGAACCGGGCATCGCCGCAGTTCAGCATCTTCGCAGTGGGCTTTCCGCTGACGCTGCTGGCGGGGATTTTCATGATGCAGCTGTTGATGCCGAATCTGGGGGCGTTTCTGGAGCCTCGGTTTGGGGAGGCTGTGGGGAATATGTTGCGGGTTACGCAGGGGTTGCGGCCCTGATTCAAAGGTGATGCAAAGGACCCGGATCGCATGAAGATCCAAACTGGTGCATCAAACTGATTAATCAGATGGCATGAGATCTGCTTGATCAGATTCATGCCATCTTCCACCGACATCAGCGAGCGCATCGTCGAGGCCGTCCTCGCCAAGAAGCTCGCACCGGGTGCCCGCCTCGGCGAACAGCAACTGTGCGATCTCTTCGATGCACCGCGCGCGGTGGTGCGCGAGGCGCTCACCACCTTGTCGGTTCGCGGCATGGTGAAGGCCAGCGCGCGTCGCGGGTGGTACCTGGTCGAGCTGTCGCCGGAGGAAGCCCAGGCCGCTTTCGACGCACGCCTCGTGATCGAGACCGGCCTCATCCGGTGCAGCAAGCCTCCGGCCTCCAAGGCGCTGCAGCGGCTGCGCACGCACCTGAAGCGTCAGCGCGAAGCGGTCGAAAGCACCGATGTGGGAGCGCGCAGCTTCCTGCTGGGAGACTTTCACGTCTGCCTGGCCGAATGCCTGGGGAACAGCGTGCTCGCGGCCACGGTTCGCGACCTCACCGCACGCACGATGCTGATCGCCTTGCGCTACCAGTCGGAAGACGAGGCTGCGCACTCCTTCAGCGAGCACAGCGCCATCGTCGAGGCGCTGGAAGCCGGCGACATGGCCCTGGCCGAACAGCGCGTCTTCACCCACCTGTCGACCTGGCAACTCAAGCTGCGGGTGCCCGCTGACCAGACGCCCGACCCGTTGGCCGAGCTGCGGCTCGCGCTCACGCCGCTGTCTGCGCCCCGGTGAAGCACCCCCTGCCACGCGCCCCTGATTTCCCTGCCGACTTCTTCTCAACGCCCATCCCAACCCCGGAGCACGCCACCATGTTCAGCAAACGCCACCTTTCCCTCGGCCTCGCAGCCGCCCTCACCTTTCTCGCAGCCGGTGCCTCGCACGCACAGAACACGCTGGACACGATCACGAAGAGCAAGACGGTCCGGATCGCGATTCCCACCGACTTTCCGCCCTACGGCTCGGTCGGCCCGGACATGGCGCCCCAGGGGCTGGACATCGAGGTCGCGCGGCTGATCGCCGGCAAGCTCGGCGCCAAGGTCGAATTGATTCCGGTCTCGACGGCGAACCGCATCCCTTATCTGCAGACCAAGAAGGCCGACCTCGTGATCTCGACGCTGGGCAAGAACCCGGAGCGCGAGAAAGTCATCGACTTCACGGTGGCCTACTCGCCCTTCTTCATCGCAGTGTTCGGCCCGAAGACGCTGTCCGTGAAAGCGCCGGCCGAGCTCGCGGGCAAGTCCATCTCCGTCACGCGCGGCTCCGTGGACGACGCGGAACTCACCAAGGTGGCACCGGCCTCCGTGGAGTTGCGCCGCTTCGAGGACAACAACGCGACCATCTCGGCCTTTGTCGCCGGACAGACGCAGCTGGTGGCAACCAGCGCCCAGGTGGCGAGCACCATGATGGCGAAGAACCCGCAACTCGGGAGCGAGCTCAAGTTCGTGCTGAAGGATTCCCCGAACTTCGTCGGCGTGGCCAAGGGAGAGGACGCGCTGCGGCTCAAGGTCAACGAGATCTTGCTCGATGCGAAGAAGAGCGGCGAACTCGACAAGCTGGCTGTCAAGTGGCTGGGCCGCCCCGCCGGCGATTTGCCGCAGTAAGGCGCGCCCACGACATGAACGAGCCATGGCGCCTCAGTGCGGCGCAGTTGACTGCCGGGTACGCAAAGCAGTTGTTCACACCCCTCGACGCGCTGCAGGCGTGCCTGGCACGCACCGAGGCTTGCGAGCCGTCGCTCAACGCCTTCGTGGCACTCGACCGGGAAGGTGCGCGGCGCGCGGCGGCGTCCAGCACGGCACGCTGGGCCACCGGCCGGCCGCTGGGCCCGCTCGACGGCGTGCCAGTGAGCGTCAAGGACAACATGCACGTCGCGGGTCTTCCCACGTCGTGGGGGAGCAGGCTGCTGCAGGGCTTTGTCGCATCGCACGACGAGCTGCCCGTGGCGCGCCTGCGCGCGGCAGGCGCCGTGCTGTTCGGCAAATCGAACCTGCCTGAATTCGCGATGCAGGGCTACACCTCCAACGCCCTGCACGGTACGACCCGCAACCCCTGGGACACCGCGCTGACGCCGGGCGGATCGTCGGGCGGTGCCGCGGCGGCGGTCGCGGCGGGCCTGGGGCCGCTGGCCCTGGCCACCGATGGCGGCGGCTCCATCCGCCGGCCTGCATCGCATTGCGGTCTTGTGGGATTCAAGCCTTCGCGCGGCCTCGTGCGCAGGGAGCGCGGCTTGCCCGAGATATTCCTCGACTACGAAGTGGCCGGCGGAATCGGTCGCTGCGTGAAAGACGTACAGCATCTGACGGCGGCAATCGCAGGATCGCGCCTGGAGGCCGGCCGGCCCACGCCGTCTCGCATTCTTTTCGTGCCCCGCTTCGGCACCCATGCCGTCGACCGCAACATTGCCGCGTCGGTGCGTCGCGCGGCCGAGGGTTTTGCCGCGTTGGGGCATGCGGTGGACGAAGCACAACAGCAGGTGAACTGGTCGGAGGCGATCAACGCGCTGTGGCCGACGCTTTCCAATGCAGGGCTCGCCTGGATGCTCCAGCGCGCATGGCAATGGCCCGAGTTCGGATTGCCCGAGGGCGTGCAGCCGGATCTCTCAGGCTGCGGCGCGGTCGCGCAGGCGAATTTCGACGCCGGCCTGAAGCTCGATGCATCCAGCCTGTTCGATGTACTGGTGGAAGTGCGTGAGCTCGAGCGACAGATGGAAGTCGTCTTCGCCCGCTACGACTTCATCCTCACACCCGCGACGGCCGCCCTGCCCTGGCCCTGTGAACAGAGCCACCCCGAGCGGATTGCGGACGCGGAAGTCGGCCCGCGCGGACATGCCGTCTTCACCGCCTTCGCCAATGCCGCGGGCTTGCCGGCCATTGCATTGCCAAGCGCGCACGCAGAGGGCCTGCCGACCGGCATCCAGCTGGTCGCATCGGCCGGCCACGATGCCGAACTGCTGGCTTTGGCCATGCAGTATGAGGAGGCGTTTCCATGGCCTGCGCTGTGGGACGAAGGGTTTCACTCAACGGGCTGAAATGAGGAGGTTCCACCCGGCATTTGGGTTGGAACTGCGGGCCATAGGGGCATCTCGCTCCTCTCGATCGCAGATGTCTGCGTGGCTATACTGCGCCCGTCATGTCAAAAACAGGCGTGATCGGGATTGGTCTCCCGTGCAATCACTGCGACGCAAGCCGCAGTTCCCCGCAGGGTCTGCGGCTTCGTCATTCGTGCTTCCATTTTTTTGGCGGCTCGATGGGCGGGCGCGAGCCCGGCCGGTTTCACGCAAGTGGTTGCCCGGTAGACCAACCCATCGAGCTGCCGCCTCGATTGGTCTCGGGTGCGGCGGTTTCAGCAAACCGCAATCACTTGGAGGCCTTTCATGGCTGCATCCGCTCGCGCGTCCGCGCACGTCTCTTCATTTCCCGAATCTTCTGAAGCCGCCAGCGTTGAATCGCTTGTGCTGCAGGCATGCGATGACATCGACAGCCTTCACGCTGTGCATCGTGCCTACGCGTGTCTCGAAAAGCTCATCGTTCCGCAGGGTGTGAACGATACGGAAGAGGTGTATCCGACCCGCACCGAACTCAGCGCGCTGGTGCGGGTGGTCAATGAGGAACTGCAGCGGCGGGTCGAAACGGCCGACACCACGATGCAGTCGTTGCGTGTTGCCTTGAGTGAAGGCGGTGCGCGATGAACACCTTCGAGGTTGTCGATGCCAGTCCAACAGGATTCGAGAAAACTAAAAAGAGCTTGGGCCGACGTCCACGAAACTGGCGACAGCCCACTGCTCTACTTCTCAGCAACCACCGCGGAGGACTCTTTGATAGTTGCCACCTGAATCTCCTGGCCATCGAGGCTCATCGACACGATCCTCCAATTACCACTTTTTACGAGGCTCGCATGCAACTCGCCAGTCCCACTGGAGCCTTCCACGGAAGCGGAAAACTCCGCGTTTCCACTTGGCCCCGACATTCGGATCGAGTACCCGAAGAAATGAAGGCTCATCTTCGGACGATCGCCTACTTTTTCTCTTATGCCGTCTGAGGTTTGAACGAAATTTCTCAGCGTCTGGTACGCGTCGGTCTGCTTGATGATCAAGTGGCCTGCGACCTCAGAAAGAGGGAGAACCACCAGCACTACTACGGCAGCCCATTTCAGAAATTTCATGCTGCCACTCGCCCCATTCCAGCTCGCATTTTTTGAAGGCTCATGTGCCCAAGGCCCGTCGCTTCGTTGAGATGGTTGTGTTCAGAAGCTGTTCGTTTGAGGAGTTCAGTTACTTGATCTCAATCCCGCCGGTCTTTTTCTTTGCGAGTTGATTGTGTGTGAACGAACAATCCGACGATACCAATCAGGAAGCCCAGAAAAATAGCCTTAGCGCCGAGTTCCACTTGATCGAGTGCAAGAGCGATTACCCCTCCGATCCAAGCCAAGGAGATGCCTGCAGTCTGAATGTGAAGCCCCGTCTGTGGCTTGCCCGCATAGAGTTTTCGGTACAGAACGACAACTAACGGGATGAGCACAGCTAAGACCACTAAGCCAAGAAGAAAACCCTGACGATTGGACATATCACCTCCTTAAGCACCACGTTTTTTGAACGCAATCGACATAGCCTACACCAGCACCCCCGCCAAACTGACCGCGCGTCCCACCTCTCGTGCCTTGCATTTGCGTCGAGTCGTTCACAGTAACTTGGCCTGCGCCCACCAGTCCAGCCCCTCCAAACCAAGTCACACCTTTGGAAGTCGAGACACCGCTCGAAGGAAATCCATCGCCGACCGAGTATGAGATACCGCAGGCAGCAACAAGTTGTGGACCAGCAACCCCGCAGAACTGTGCATAGAAGCAAGCGTCATCAAACTGCGGTGTAGTGGCTAAGCCAACCTCGCCGGCAAGGCCTATCACTGCTGCCCCCAAATTGCCAGAGAGTCCAATTTGTAAGGTGGTGCCGGCGGGAGATCCAGAAGGCTTTGGCTTCATCCACCCGATGGCCGCTGAGTTGGCTAGCCCAAAAGGATCGGTGCCTCTTATCGGATTCGCATCCACATACCCAAATCGATTCCACCCCCCGTCAAGTCCAATCGGATCTGGCTGACTGTACCGTCCCGTCCTGGCGTCATAGCTGCGGAAGTAGTTGTAGCTGAGGCCTGATTCCTCATCCGCATGCTGCCCCGGATACCGCAGGTTGAACTTCACCTCCGAGATGCTCGTCGTGCCCGGGTTCGGTGTCGTTTCTGTGTTGGCGAACCGGTACCTCGCCAGCGTCGGCTTGTCCTCCCCGAACGCGCTGTAGCTCCACTGCCAGACTGCTTGGCCATCTGCGTTCGTCAACTTTCGCGGCGTGTTCAGGTGATCGCTGTGCACTGCAAACGTGGCGCCGTTGACGATGGCCGCAACCGGCATCGGTCCATTGGCCGTCGGCAGGTAGATGTACTGGTTCTGCCCCGCACTGTTCGTGCCCCCGCTGCCCACTTCCGCGATCAGCGTGCCCTGCTCGTCGTAGACGTAGGCATAGCCCAGCTGCTCCGCCTGCGTCGTGCTCGGGCTCCACAGCTTCGTGAAGAACGCGATCAGGCTCTGCATGAAGCCCGGGTCGGCCTCGTCGCCCTGGCTGGGCGGATACAGCGGCTCCGTCTTGAACACCCGCTGCCCCAGCGCGTTGTGCGCATAGCGCGTGGTCGGGCTGACATCGGTCGCACCCGTCGTCGCCGCGGCAAGCCGCCCTTCGGCATCGTAGGTGTAGCTGCGCAGGCCGTCGCTCACCATGTCACCGTTGGCGTTGTAGCCGTAGGTGACGCTGGTGCTGCTCGCGCCGTTGATGGTCTGGCTGAAGCCCGTGAGCTGGTTGCTTGTCGATCCCACCGTGTAGGTGCGGTTGGTGCTCACACCATCGACAGCGCGGGTGCTGCTGCGGTTGCCGTTGGCGTCGTAGCCGAAGCCTGCGGTGTTGCCCGTGGCGTTGAAGCTCACGATGCGCCCCACGGCGCTGTAGCCCAGGCTCCAGGCGACGTTGGCATTGGCGATGGTGCTGTGGGTCGGGTCGGTGTCGCCGGGCTGGTAGAGGTTCTGCGTCAGGCTGGTGATGCGCCCGGCTGCGTCGTAGGCGTAGCTGCTGAACTCGGTGGCGGTCAGCCGGCGTGCGGTGTCGTAGGTGCGGCTGGCTGCGATGGAGGGGCTCGCGAACGCCCAGCTCCACGCCGTGGGCTGGCCCAGCGGGTTCCAGGCGATGCCGGTGACCAGCGGGTTGCCGTTCAGGCTCAGGCCTGTGAGGCGACCGGTGCTGTCGTAGCTGTGCGTGAGCACGCCGCCGCCGTTGGGGTAGCCGATGCTGGCCAGCGTGCCGTTGGGGTTGTAGGCGTAGCTGACCTGCTGGACGCTGCCGTTGGCCAGGGTCTGCTTCTTGAGGGTCACGCGGCCAAAGGCATCGCGGGTGTACTCGGTGGTGCCGCTGCGGTCGACGATCTCGGACAGATATCCCTTGCTGTTGGCCGTGAGGTCGTAGCGCAGGGTGGTGGTCTTGCCGTCGGCGAAGACCAGGCCAGTTGGGCGGCCCAGGGCATCGCGCGTAATCGTTGTCGCCTGGCCGAGGGCGTCGGTGATCTGGGTGGGCAGGCCGAGGTTGTCGTACTGGGTGCTGGCGGTGCCCACGTCGGCGCTGCTCTCGGCCGTCGCATTGCCCTGGGCGTCCCGGGTGTAGCTGGTGACGACACCCTTGAAGTCGCTGGCTGAAGTCACCGCGTCCAAAGCGTTGTAGCTCAGAGTGGCGCTGGCGTTGGCTGCGTCGGTTACCGCCTTGACGCGGCGCAGGTTGTCCAGGCCGTACTGGGTACTCTGGTTCAGGCCGTTGGTCGAACTGGTCAGTTCTCCGTTGGCGTCGTAGCCGAAGGTGCTGCTCTGGTTCGCGCCTTCGGTCCTGCCCGAGAGGCGGTTGATGTTGTTGACCGTGCGGGCCACGCTCCAGGCCACGTTGCCAGCGCTGTCCTTGATCTGCTCGGCGGTGCGGTTGCCCATGCCGTCCAGGGTGTAGGTGCCGCTCTCGCCTCGGTTGTTGCTCCAGCCCACCAAGCGGTGGGCTGCGTCGTAGGTGTAGGTAAGGGCCAGACCTGTAGGCAAGGAGACAGTCTCGACCGTGCCGTAGGGCTTGTAGGTCAGGACCGTGGTCAGACCGCCGACGGATTGAGTCAGCAGGCGGTCGCGCAAGTCGTAGGTGTAGGTGCTGACGAGGCCATTGGGGGCAGTCGAGCTGACGACGCGGTTGGCGAGGTCGTAGGTGTAGCTGGTGACATGGCCCAGCGCGTTCGTCGACGTGAGGACGTTGCCCCGGGTGTCGTAGGTATAGCTGGTGACCGCGCCGTTGGGTTCGGTGGCGGTGTCAACGAGCTGCGACGTGTTGTAGGTCCATTGCCAGATCCGGGCCTTGTTGGTCGCTGTGTCGGACACCGTCTTCGACAGGACGTTGCCGACAGCGTCGTAGGTGTAGGCGGTGGTGCGGCCAAGCTCGGACACCAGCGCAGGAAGATTGAACGTGGTGTGCCACTGCGTGGTGGTGGTCTTGGCATCGGACGTTCCAGATGCTTGCACTACCGTATTGGGCAAGCGCCGGGCAATGTCCCAGCTGATAGTCGTACGTACCCCCTTATGGTCATCGATGCCATAAATCAACCCGTCATCAGTAATTCCTCGCCACGAGGCGCTGTTTTCACCTGCTCCAAGAACTGCGCTACTACCCAGTGCGACGTGGCCACCACGATAGGCATAGAAATAAGTTCGCTGAGTATTGAGGGGGTCTGTAACGGACGTTGTGCCTTCAGTTGAGTTTTGGGTATAGCTAAGCTGATAGCGATCAACACCGCCAGCGTGTTCAGTGCTCGTAACCTTTCCCTGGGCATCAAAAGCATAGGTGGCGAATCTCAACCCACTTTCATCGATGACTCCGGTAAGGGCTTGGGGATAGGCACTGTTCTCATAAAGGAATCCTCGACTCTTTCCGTCAGGATAGATTACCCAGATCAACCTCTCATAAGCATCGTAGAGGTACGCGACAACGCGTCCGTCAAATGTTGTGACCGTGGCAAGTGTGTCCCCGGAATACCCCAAGGAAAGTACACGGCCGAACGCATTGAACACCGTGGCTAAGCGCCCCTCGCCATCGTATGAATAGAACGTAGATCGTCCACCGCGATCAGTTTTAGCTTGGAGCCTTCCAGCAGCATCGAAGACGAGCGAACTGTTGTCTTGTGCAATTTTGTATAGCCATCCTCCCTCGACTTCGACGAGCGTGTCGGCGCTATTGGTTGTCGTCCAAATGGTTGTATCAGCGGCCTTCTGGAACATGCGTCGCCCACCGTTGGGTGAGACGACTACAGCGAATCCCGTTGTTATTGACGTAGAACCCGCGCTCTTCGTTTGCAATATCCAGCCATGGTTATGCGACCAAGCTTTCCCCAGACCAAGTGCCGGCCTTCCAGAGGCTTCTGCGGATCGACTTCCATAGATGCGAACAAAGTCGAGCCCCACAGAACCGGCGTCTCGAATGTCGATTTCTTGGGCGATTTTTTCGCCGGTAGTTGGTCGAACGGGATTACCAACTACAGACTCAGACCAATCGGATTCTGACTCACCTGCCGGACAAGATTGACTATTTCCGTCGTTCGCCGGCTCAGGTGGAATTGGTTGGCACATCCCATTTACGGGGTCTGCTTGCTCCCCTTTTGAAATGTTACAGGTGCATGAAGAAGGAGTGTTAGTCCAATTTCCATTGGGCAACAAGTACCATTTGTTTATCGAGACATCGATGCTGGTATGAAGCCACCTCCCGCTCTCCCAGTGTCCGCACTGCGACGAGGACGATGACCGATCGACGTTAATCGAAAAAACTGGCAGCCCTGCTGCTAGGTTCTGTTGAATGTTGCCCCATGCACAAACTTTTGATAGCTCGCCGAGTTCAGCACTCGAGACCACCAGATAGCCCTGTCGTTGTTCATGCGTGCCGCGATACTCGAAAGGGTAGGGGCACGAATCCGCTGCCAAAGCACGAATACCGAAAAAGAGGACTAAGAGCCCGGACAACAACCGAGGAAGTCTGAAATAGTTGATGGAAAAGCGGTTTGCGTTTTTCCGAGGGTCTGCCCCACACACTTTCAGCTCCCAGCTTCTCATCCCTACTCCTCCTTTGATATTCGTCGTAGCGGCTTGAATGACTATGCCATCAACAGTGCATCCAGGGTCAGAGTCCGACCTGCCTCCTCGCAATCATAGTAATCCGCGACCTCCAATCCTCTGCTACAAATAATTGAACAACGAAATACTATTCAACTTAGCAAACGTCATCTGCGTAGCCTGCAACGAAGACTGCCGCTGATAAAACTCCGCAATCGCGCTATACGGGTCCAGGTCTTCAATGGAAGACAGATAAGACTCTTCCTGCAGCTTGCGGTCCCCACCACCCGAGTCCAGCGCATCGATCTCGCTCTGCCTTGAGCCCACCGACGACAACACCGTCAGCACGTTGTCGTGCGCATTCGTCACCTTCACGTTGGCTGTGGCCAGCGCGTTCTGCAGCTTCGCCTGCGCAGCCGCCCCACCACCGCTCAGCGGCGTACGCAGCGCACTCACCAGTTCGCCGATGGCAGCGAACACATCGGTGCCGGCGTTCTTCGCGGTAGACACATCAAAGCTGTCGCCAGCCGCCGGCGTGCCGGTGATCTTGATCTGCACGCCGCCGAAGTTGATGGGCGTGTCCGCCGAGATCGGGCCGGTGGCTGCGACCACTGG
Source organism: Variovorax sp. OV084 (assembly GCF_900111625.1). Classification (NCBI taxonomy): domain Bacteria; kingdom Pseudomonadati; phylum Pseudomonadota; class Betaproteobacteria; order Burkholderiales; family Comamonadaceae; genus Variovorax; species Variovorax sp. OV084. The sequence continues at coordinate 124,249 of NZ_FOII01000005.1, forward strand.
CGGCGTGTCCTTGGTCGTCACCGTGTAGTCGGTGGCGCTGAAGGTGATGGTGAAGTCCTTGCCGTAGTTGGGCGCGGTGGCGTCGGTCACGCTGACGGAGCCGAACACGCCGGTGCCGGTGTTGCCCGCGGCGCCTGACGCCACATAGCCCGCGCCGCCTTGCACCGACTGGAAGACGCTGCGGCCGTCGTCTGACGTAGACATCTGGCGCGCCACGTCGACCTGCATCAGCCGCTGGCCCTGGTCGCCGACGTACTGCACGCCGCCGCTGGCCGTGGCCACGAAGGGCGGGGAGCCGCTCTTGAAGCCTGCGAACAGGTACTGGCCGTTGCCGTCGTCGGAGTTGGCGATGCCCACCAGCTGGTCGTAGCTGCTCTGGATGGTGGTGGCGAGCGATGCGCGGTCGGCGTCCGACAGGGTGCCGTTGCCGGCTTGCACGGTCAGGGCCTTGATGTTCTGCAGGATCGAGGTCACCGAGTTGAGCGCGTTCTCCTCGGTGGAGAGCGAGCGCGACGCGCGCTGGCGGCTGGTGGCGTACTGCGAGATTTCCGACAGCGTCTGGCTGACGCCGAGTGCGCGGGCCGCGCCCACCGGGTCGTCGCCTGCCGAGAGAAATTTTGAGTTGGTGGCCAGCTGCTGCTGGACCCTGAACAGCTTCTGCTGCTGCTGGCCCATGGCCAGTACGTTCTGTTCGTAGAAAGATTGGGTGCTGATGCGCATCGCTTTGCCTTGTTGAGTCTGCTTGACGTTGGGCTGGCTCAGCTGCCGATGCCGAGGATGGTGTCGAAGATGGTCGAGGCGGTCTGGATCACCTTCGCATTGGCCTGGTACATCTGCTGGAACATCAGCAGGTTGGCGGTCTCCTCGTCCTGGTTCACGCCCGAGATGGCCTGCTGGCTGGCCTTGATCTGGCTGGTAACGCTGTCTTGCGTGGTGGCTGCCACCTTCACTGCCATGGCGCGGTTGCCGACTTCGCTGACGATCTGCGAGTAGGCGCCGTTGAAGGTTGCCGTGCCGTTGGCCATGGTGGTCTTGCGCTGCAGTGCGCCCAGCAGCAGCGCGTTGCTGCCGTCGGACACGCCCGCGGTGTTCTTGCCAATGGTGAAGGTGTCGCCTTGCGCGGGCGCGCCGGTCATTGCAACGGTGATGCCGTCGAAGCTCATCTTTGCGCCGGCGGTGTAGGGCACGGGCGTGCCGGCCGCGTAGCTGGTGCTGGTGCCATCGGCCAGCGTGACGGTCACGGCCGAGGTGGCCGGAAAACCGGTCAGGTTGCCGGTGGTCGCGTCGTAGCTCAGCGTGACGGTGCCGCCCAGCGGCGTTGCGGGGTAGCTCGCATCCACCGTGGCCGCGCCCAGCGCGCCGGAGCCCTTGTTGCCGACGGTATTGCCGGTGACGATGGGCGATGCCGCGGCCACCTTGGCGGGGTCGAGCGTCAGCACGTCGAGGTCGCGCGCGCCGGTGCGCGTGGGCTGCACCAAAAACGAGTCGCCGGCCTGCGCGGTACCGCTGGCAGCCGTGAGGCTCACGCCGTCGAAGGTAATGGGGAAGGTGGTGAAGGAGCCCATCGACTGCTTGTCCGACAGGCGGGTGACCGAGTAGGTCAGCGTGCCGGCCACGTCGGTGACGCTCACGTTGTAGTCGCTGGTCGTGAGTTGCGACGCGTTCGAGAGCGTGCCGGTGAGTTCGAGGTTGCCCGCGTTCTTTGCGTTGGAGAGCACGCCCGGCACGGACTGCGTGAAAAAGTCCTTGCCCAGTGCGCCGCTGAGGTCCACGCCCAGCTTGCTCTGCGCGTTCACGGCATCGGCCACCGACATGGCGAGCCGGCCGATGGAGTTTTGCGTGGGAATGAGCGTGTCGCGCCGAAAGCTCATGAGCCCGCCCAGCGTGCCGCCGGTGATGACGCCGTCTGACAACTCGGTCGTGTTGCCGGCAAAGCCCTGCAGCGCCACGGCCTTGCGCGACGGGTCGGCGGCGGAGTTAACTGCCGCCATGGTGGCGGCGTAGTCGCCCGTCACCAAAGACTGGCCGGTGGCGATGAACACGTTGTACTTGCCGTTGTCCTGCTGCAGCACCTTCACGTCGACCACCTGGCTCAGCTCGCTCACGAGCTGGTCGCGCTGGTCGAGCAGGTCGTTGGGCGGCTGCCCGCCGGCCATGGCGCTGATCTGGCTGATCTGCTGGTTGAGGCTGGCGATCTTGCTGGCGTAGGTGTTGATCTGGTCCACGCTGCCGACGATCTGCTCATTGACGGAGGAGTTCAGGTCCGACAGGTATTGGTCGGTCGCGCGAAACTTGCTGGCCAGCGCCTGCGCCGAGCTGATCATCTGCTGGCGCGCGGCCGGGTCGGCCGGTGTGTTGGCCACGCCCTGCACGCTGGTGAAAAAGCTCTGCATCAGCGGCGCGATGCCCGAGGTCTTGTCGGCCAGCAGGGTGTCGATGCGGTTGATCTGCGTGCTGTTGGTGGCGAGCGCGGCCGAGGCCGACTGCGCAATAGAGAGCTGCGCCGTCAGGTAGCGGTCGTAGCTGCGCGAGACGGTCGTGACGTTGGCACCCGAGCCGATGAAGCCCGAGCCGGTGCCAGTGGCGTTGCCCGTGGCGATTTCTGCCACCTGGCGGCTGTAGCCGGCGGTATACACGTTGGCTGTGTTGTGGGCCGTGGTCATCAGCGCGGTGCGTGCAACGCCGAGGCCGCTCAGACCCGTGTAGAACAAACTTCCGGACATATGGCTTTACCTGTCGATGAGGTGTGTGAAATGAGGTGGCATCGCCTGGATGCCTCTGGGTCTATATCGGCAGCGCCGGCCGAAAGTTGAGGGCCGATCGGGTCAGAACTCGGTCCAGTCGCCCTTGGCGTCGTTGGCCATGGCGAGTTGCGGGGCGCCAGAAGGCTCGCGCCGGGTGGGCAAGGCCTTGGCGGGGCGCTTGGGTGCTGGCTTGGCGGGCTTCGGGATTGGGGTGATACGCGTGAAGCCGGGGCGTGTGGTGGCGACGGCGTTGGCATCGAGCTTGAAGACGCTCACCGCCTGTACGAGGCTGCTGGCTTGCTCTTGCAGCGATTGAGCGGCTGCCGAAGCCTCTTCGACCAGTGCGGCGTTCTGCTGCGTGACCTGATCCATCTGCGTGATGGCCTGGTTGATCTGCTCGATGCCCGAGGTTTGTTCCTGGCTCGCGGCCGTGATCTCGCCCATGATGTCCGTCACGCGCTTCACGCTGCCCACGATCTCGTCCATCGTGCGGCCAGCCTCTTCCACCTGCTTGCTGCCTTCTTCGACCTTTTCTACCGAGTCGCCGATCAGCGTCTTGATCTCTTTGGCTGCTGCAGCGGAACGTTGAGCCAGGCTGCGAACTTCTGAAGCCACTACGGCAAAGCCTCGGCCTTGCTCACCTGCGCGGGCAGCTTCGACCGCTGCATTCAGCGCCAGGATGTTGGTCTGGAAGGCAATGCCGTCGATCACGCCGATGATGTCGACGATCTTCTTGGACGATGCATTGATCGAGCCCATCGTGTCCACCACTTGGGAGACGACGCTGCCGCCCTTCACGGCAACTTCAGAGGCAGACACAGCCAGCTGGTTGGCTTGACGCGCGTTGTCCGCGTTCTGCTTGACGGTGCTGGTCAGCTCTTCCATCGAAGCAGCCGTCTGCTCCAGCGAACTCGCCTGCTCTTCCGTGCGCGAAGACAGGTCCTGATTCCCCGAAGCAATCTGCCCCGAAGCAGTGGCGATCGTCTCCGTGCCCGTGCGCACCTCACCAACCACCTTTGCCAGGCTCGCATTCATCTCTCGCAGCGCGTGCATCAGCTGCCCTGTCTCATCGCGGCTTTCCACCTCGATGTGCGTGCTCAGGTCGCCCGCGGCCACCGTCTCGGCCACTTCCACCGCATGCCCCAGCGGGCGCACGATGCCCAGTGTCAGGCGCCATGCAAACAGCGCCCCCAGCACCAGCGCAATGCCCGACAGCACCATCAACGTGGTCTCGCCGGTCGTATGGCTGGCTTCGATGTCTTGCGCCAGTTCGTCGATGCGGTCGCGCTGATACGCCGCGAGCTTGGCCACGGCCTCCTCGTAGACGGTGAGTGCGGGCGCGAACTGGTTGTCGGCCATTTCCATGGCCTCTTCGTTCTTCCCCTCGGTCTTGAGCTTGTTGATCTTCCCGATGGTCGCGAGCACGACGCCGCGAGCGTCAGCCACACCGGCATACAGCTTCTTCTCTTCCGGAGAGGTCAGCAGTTCCTCGAGCTTCTTCTGCACCGGGTTGATAAGCGCCGACTTGTCGGCCCGGCCCTTCTCGAAGTAGGCGACCACCTTGGGGTCTGTCGCCTTGACCATCGCGAACGAATTGACGATTGCCGGCCCGAGCAGGTTGGACCACTGGTTGGCCAGGCGCTCCTTGACCAGCGCGTTCTGCATCATGTCTTCCGTGGCCTTGCCCACGCTCGCAAGGCGCTGCATGCCGGTGGCGGCAATGACCAACATCAGGAGCAACACGACCGCAAAGCCGAGGCCCAGGCGGGTGCCGATTTTCAGGTTCTTCAAGTTCATTTGATTTCCTCCAGCAGACTCAGAATTCCGTCCAGTCGCCCTTCGCATCCCCAGCTACGGCGAGCTGTGGGGCTGCGGCGGGTTCGCGGCGGGTGGGCAAGGCCTTGGCGGGGCGCTTCGGCTCGGGCTTGACGGGCTTGGCGATCGGGGTGATGCGCGTGAAGCCGGGGCGTGTTGTGGCCGCGGCGTTGGCGTCGAGCTTGAAGATGCTGACGGACTGCACGAGGCTGCCGGCCTGCTCCTGCAGCGATTGAGCGGCTGCCGAAGCCTCTTCAACCAACGCTGCGTTCTGCTGCGTGGCCTGATCCATCTGCGTGATGGCCTGGTTGATCTGTTCGATGCCAGAGGTCTGCTCCTGGCTCGCGGCGGTGATCTCGCCCATGATGTCCGTCACGCGGCGGACACTGCCGACGATTTCGTCCATCGTGCGGCCAGCCTCTGCAACCTGCTTGCTGCCCTCTTCGACCTTTTCGACCGAGTCGCCGATCAGGGTCTTGATTTCCTTGGCGGCGGCAGCCGAGCGCTGAGCGAGGCTGCGCACTTCGGAGGCGACGACAGCAAAGCCACGGCCTTGCTCGCCGGCGCGTGCCGCCTCGACTGCCGCGTTCAGCGCGAGGATGTTGGTCTGGAATGCGATGCCGTCGATCACACCGATGATGTCGACGATCTTCTTGGACGATGCATTGATCGAACCCATGGTGTCGACCACTTGCGAGACAACGCTGCCGCCCTTCACGGCAACTTCAGAGGCAGACACAGCCAGCTGGTTGGCTTGGCGCGCGTTATCCGCGTTCTGCTTGACGGTGCTGGTCAGTTCCTCCATCGAAGCAGCCGTCTGCTCCAACGAGCTTGCCTGCTCTTCCGTGCGCGAAGACAGATCCTGATTCCCCGAAGCAATCTGGCTCGAAGCCGTCGCGATCGTGTCGGTCCCCGTGCGCACTTCGCTGACGATCTTCACGAGGCTGTCGTTCATGCCCTTCAGGGCCTCGAGCAGTTGCCCGGTTTCATCTGTCGTCCGCGCCTCGATGCGGCTGGTCAGGTCGCCCGCTGCCACCGACTGCGCCACCTTCACGGCTTCCGCCAGCGGCCGCGAGACGATACGTGCGATCCACAACGCCAGCCCCAGGCCGAGCGCGATGCTGCCCAGCAGCAGGCCAAACACCCAGAGCCTGGCTCGTCCGTGCACCGCGTCGGCTGTCTGGCTCGCGCGCAGGGCGCCCGCCATGTTCATCTGCGTCAGCTTGTCCAGCGTCGCGTTCATCTCGCGGCTCAAAGTCTGCGACTTGCCGCGAATCAGATTGGCCGTCTGGTCGATGTCCTGCGTATTGGAGATGGCGACGATCTTGTTGTGCTCGAGCGCGTATTGCGCCAGCAACTTCTCGAACACCGGATAGAGCTCGCGCTCCTCGGGCTCCGAGATAAGCGTCGCATATTCGGCGCGCTTCTTCTGCAGCACCGCCCACGACTCGTCCATCGCCTTCTCGTGCGCAGTCATTTCGGTGAACGAACCCAACAAGGCATGCTCCGTCTCCTGCGCGCGGTAGCTCGCCACCAAAGTCTTCAGCTCCAGCAGCGAGCGCGTGGCGGGCAGCCAGTTGGTCGAGAGGTCCTTGGACATCTCGTGAACCTTGCCGAGCTGCATCACCGAAATCACACCGAGGCAGGCCGTCAGCACGAGGACGGCAATGAACGACGCAAGCAGCTTGGTCGCGATCTTGAGGTTGTAGAAAGACTTGATCATTTTTCAGGCCGAGAAGGCCAATACCGTGTGTTGCCGGCCTTCGCCGAGCTTGAAGATGCTGACGGCCTGCACGAGGCTGCCGGCCTGTTCCTGCAGCGACTGGGCTGCGGCCGAGGCTTCCTCGACCAGTGCCGCGTTCTGCTGCGTGACCTGGTCCATCTGCGTGATGGCCTGGTTGATCTGTTCGATGCCTGATGTCTGCTCGTGGCTCGCGGCGCTGATCTCACCGATGATGTCGGTCACCCGCTTCACGCTGCCCACGATCTCTTCCATGGTCCTTCCGGCTTCGCCCACCAGGGCGGTGCCCGCATCGACCTTGCCGACCGAGTCATCGATCAGGCCCTTGATTTCCTTGGCCGCTGCTGCCGAGCGCTGCGCGAGGTTGCGCACTTCGGCAGCCACCACGGCGAAGCCCCTGCCCTGCTCTCCCGCGCGCGCTGCTTCCACCGCGGCGTTGAGCGCCAGGATGTTGGTCTGGAAGGCGATGCCGTCGATCACGCCGGTGATGTCCACGATCTTTTTCGACGAGGCATGGATCGAGGCCATGGTGTCCACCACCTGGCTGACCACATCGCCGCCCTTGAGCGCCACCTCGGAGGCCGACAGCGCCAGCTGGTTGGCCTGCCGCGCGTTGTCTGCGTTCTGCTTGACGGTGCTGGTGAGCTCTTCCATCGATGCAGCGGTCTGCTGCAGCGAGCTCGCCTGTTCCTCCGTGCGCGTCGAGAGATCCTGGTTGCCCGCCGAGATCTGGCCCGAGGCGGTGGCGATGGCATCGGTGCCCTCGCGCACGCCGCCCACAACGCCGGCCAGGCCCTCGCGCATGCTTTCCACGGCGCGGGTGATCACGCCCATCTCGTCACGGCGGGCCGAGTCCAATCGCTGCGACAGGTCGCCCTGGCCGAGAGCCTGCACATGCTCGCTCAGCACGCTCAGTGGCCGCACGGTGCGGCGGATGAAGACGATCAGCGCCGCCCCCAACACGAGGGCCGCCAGCGCAATGCAGGCGCCGATCCAGGCCATCTGACGATAGAGCCCGGCGAGCACCTCCGAAGCGGGAAGCTCGGCCACCACCAGCCAGCCCGTCGCTTCGCTCCTGGCCACCGAGGCATAGCGCCGCTGCCCGTTCGCTGCGGATGCAAGCACCGCCCGCGCGTCGTCGATCCACATGGCGTCAGGCGCCGCGACCCGCGACAGCCAGGCGGTCGACTCGTCACCAGGCAGAAGCTCGCTCAGCTTCTTGCCCGCCGCCGTCGGATGAAAGACCAGCGTCGCCGCATCGGCACCGCCGCTGGGGTTGACGATGTAGAGCCCGCCGGTCTCGAAGATCCGCGTCTTGCCCACGGCTTCGCCGAAGGAAGCCTGCTGTTGGGAAATGTCCAGCCCGATGTAGAGCACCGCGACGACGCGGCCGGCCGCATCGCGCACCGGCTCGTAGACCGTCATGTAGGGGCGCCCGAACAGCATGACGCGCCCCACGAAGCGCTTGCCCTCGCGCAGCACCGGATAGGCGCCGCTCTTGCGATCGAGCAGCGTGCCGACGGCGCGTTCGCCGCTTTCCTTCTTCACCGAGGTGGTGACGCGGCGGAAATCTTCGCCTTGCGCTACGAACACCGTGGCATTGGCGCCGGGGAAATCGCGCGCGAAGGCATCCACCTCCGCGATGCGCTTGGCGTCGATGGGCGTGCCGTCACTGCTCAGCGCTCCCTGCGCGGCTCCGTCGAGAACGAAGCTGGACGCGAACTGGCGGCGGAAGACGCCGAAGGCGTTCTCCGCCGTGAGGCGCATGGTCTGGTCGAAGATGTCCAGCGAGCGGGCGATGGCTTCCGCCTTGGCATTGGCATACTGCGCGGCACTGCGCTGCTGCTGCGAGGAAGCCAGCGCGTAGAAGACTGCCAGCACCAGCGTCACCACCAGGAGCATGCCTGCGACGGCGCCGAGGGTCATGGTGCGAGCCAGGGAGACGAAGGCGGGATCGCGCCTCGCGGGGTTCGCGGTTTTCATAACTACAGAAAGCCCTATGGTTCAGAACTCGCGCCAGTCACCGGCACCGGCCACCGCAAGCTGCGGTGTCGTGGGCAAGGGCGACCCGACGCGCTTGGCCGGCTGAGTTCTGGCCTGCGCGCGAGGCGCGGCTTGGCGGCCTTCGTCGAGCTTGAAGATGCTGACGGCCTGCACAAGGGCGCCGGCCTGCTCCTGCAGCGATTGAGCGGCTGCCGAAGCCTCTTCGACCAGCGCGGCGTTCTGCTGCGTGACCTGGTCCATCTGCGTGATGGCCTGGTTGATCTGTTCGATGCCCGACGTTTGTTCCTGGCTGGCAGCGGTGATCTCACCCATGATGTCGGTCACGCGCTTCACGCTGCCGACGATCTCGTCCATCGTGCGGCCAGCTTCTTCCACCTGCTTGCTGCCCTCTTCGACCTTTTCTACCGAGTCGCCGATGAGAGTCTTGATCTCCTTGGCTGCTGCAGCGGAACGTTGAGCCAGGCTGCGAACTTCTGAAGCCACTACGGCAAAGCCTCGGCCTTGCTCACCTGCGCGGGCAGCTTCGACCGCTGCATTCAGCGCCAGGATGTTGGTCTGGAAAGCAATGCCGTCGATCACGCCGATGATGTCGACGATCTTCTTGGACGATGCATTGATCGAGCCCATCGTGTCCACCACTTGGGAGACGACGCTGCCGCCCTTCACCGCAACTTCAGAGGCAGACACAGCCAGCTGGTTGGCCTGCCGCGCGTTGTCGGCGTTCTGCTTGACGGTGCTGGTCAGCTCTTCCATCGAAGCAGCGGTTTGCTCCAGCGAACTCGCCTGCTCTTCGGTACGCGAAGACAGATCCTGATTGCCCGAAGCAATCTGCCCCGAAGCAGTAGCGATCGTTTCCGTGCCCGTACGCACTTCGCCCACCACCTTCGCCAGGTTGGCGTTCATGTTCTTCAGCGCCTGCATCAGCTGCCCTGCTTCGTCGCGGCTTTCCACTTCGATGTGCATGCTCAGGTCTCCGGCAGCGACCGTCTCGGCCACCTGCACGGCTTGCGCCAGCGGGCGCACGATGCTGCGCGAGATGAAGAACGCGAAGATGCCGCCGCTGACCACCGTCAGCACCGTCAGCAGCAGTTGCAGGTTGAAGCTGCGCGTGTTCGCCGCGTCGATGGCCTGGCTCATGTCGTCGATGGCCTGGCGCTCCATCGACAGCAGGTCGAGCACGCGGGTTTCATAGGCCTTGGCGGCCGGCTGGAACGACTCCTTGAAGGCGCGCGCGGTGTCCACCGCATTGCCGCTGGCCTTGGCCTTTCCTACGTCGTCCTTGGCGGTCTGGTACTTCGCGCGCAAATCGAGAATGGACTTCAGGACGGCCTTCTCCTCCTCCGTCACCAGCAGTTTCTCGACCTTGGCAATGGTCTCGCTGCCCTTCTTCACGCTGTCGGAGATCACGTCGGCAAAAACGACCGGCAGGGTCTCGTCGGTCGTGCGCGCAATCATCGAGGTGCGGGCGATGGCCGAGTAGGTAAGCACGTACCAGTCGGAGATGAGCCGCTCCTTCGCGAGCGGGCTCTGCATCATGACCCGGGTGGCTTCCGCGTTGTTGCGCGAGGAAACCAGGGCGATCGCGGTCGAGATCACGGTCAGGCCCAGCACGATGGCGAAAGCCACGGCCAGCCGGTTGCCGATGCGGAGGTTCGAGAGAAATTTCATGGTGCAGGCCTTGAAAGGTGAAGATGTGGAGCCGAGCCTGGCCATGCGGCCATGGCACCGGTGTCAGGCAGTGGCGGCGGCTTCGACGAGCCCCATTTCTTCGCTGGACATCAGCCGGTCGATGTCCACCAGGATCAGCATCCGCTCTTCCAGCGTGCCCAGCCCGATCAGGTAGTCGGCGTCCAGCACCGAGCCCATCTCCGGCGCAGGCTTGATCTGATCGCCCGTCAGCGTGATCACGTCCGACACGCTGTCCACCACCATGCCCACCACGCGCCCTGCGATGTTCAGCACGATCACCACCGTGAACTGGTCGTACGTCGGGTCGCCCAGCTTGAACTTGATGCGCATGTCGATGATCGGAACGATGATCCCGCGCAGGTTCACCACTCCCTTGATGTACTCCGGTGCATTTGCAATGCGCGTCACCGCGTCGTAGCCGCGCAGCTCCTGCACCTTCTGGATGTCTATGCCGTATTCCTCTTCGCCCAGCTTGAAGGTCACGACCTCCAGGCGGTTCACGCCGGTGGACGCTGGCGAAGCCGAGGCGGCTTTCTGCAGTGGATCTCTTGCCTTGTTCAGACTCATTGCTCTTTTCCTTCGATAACAGGGAACGGGTTCATCCTGTTATCGGCATCGGATCGCTGAACTTGAGTCCTTTTTTCTCAAAACTCGGTCCAGTCGCCCTTGGCGTTGCCGGCCATGGCGAGTTGCGGAGCGCCAGAAGGCTCGCGTCGGGTGGGCAAGGCCTTGGCGGGGCGCTTCGGTGCCGGCTTGGCGGGCTTCGGGATTGGGGTGATTCGCGTGAAGCTGGGCCGCGTGGTGGCGACGGCGTTGACGTCGAGCTTGAAGACGCTCACAGCGCGCACGAGGCTGCTGGCTTGTTCCTGCAGCGACTGGGCTGCGGCCGAAGCTTCTTCAACCAGCGCAGCGTTCTGCTGCGTGACCTGGTCCATCTGCGTGATGGCCTGGTTGATCTGCTCGATGCCGGAGGTTTGTTCCTGACTTGCGGCAGTGATCTCGCCCATGATGTCCGTCACGCGCTTCACGCTGCCGACGATTTCGTCCATCGTGCGGCCGGCTTCTGCAACCTGCTTGCTGCCTTCTTCGACCTTCTCGACCGAGTCGCCGATGAGCGTCTTGATTTCCTTGGCGGCGGCTGCCGAGCGCTGCGCGAGGCTGCGAACTTCTGAAGCCACCACCGCAAAGCCCCTGCCTTGCTCGCCCGCGCGGGCAGCTTCGACCGCGGCGTTGAGCGCGAGGATGTTCGTCTGGAACGCAATGCCGTCGATCACGCCGATGATGTCGACGATCTTTTTCGACGACGTATTGATCGAGCCCATGGTATCGACCACTTGCGAGACGACACTGCCGCCCTTCACAGCCACTTCCGAAGCCGAGACCGCAAGCTGGTTCGCCTGACGAGCGTTGTCCGCGTTCTGCTTCACGGTCGAGGTCAGCTCTTCCATCGAAGCAGCCGTCTGCTCCAGCGAACTCGCCTGCTCTTCAGTGCGCGAAGACAAGTCCTGATTGCCCGAGGCTATCTGGTTCGAAGCCGTCGCAATCGTCTCGGTGCCCGTGCGCACTTCACTGACGATCTTCACCAGGCTCTCGTTCATCTCCTTGAGCGCGAGCATCAGCCGGCCGGTCTCGTCCTTCGACTGCACCTCGATGCGCGAGCTGATGTCGCCCGCCGCCACCTTCTCGGCCACCTGCACGGCCTCGCCGATGGGCCGGGTGATCGAGCGCGTGATGAGCCATGCAATGGCCGCACCAGCCAGGACCGCGAGGGCGCCCAGTGCCAGCATCAGGTTGCGCGACCATACGTAGCCGGCGTGGGCCTCTTCCTCGGCCTCCTGCGACAGCTTGCCCTGGCGTTGGCTCATGGCGTCGAGCTCCTCGAGCAGCGCCCGCGTGGCCGGCTGGAACTTCGAGATGAAGATTGCGGTTGCCTCGTCGTTCCTGTTCTGCAACGCGAATTCGGACAGTTGAGCACTCAGCGGCACGAGCACGGCCACCTTCTCGTCGATGCGCGCGAGCAGCGCCTTGCCATCGGAAGTGGCCAGCAGCTTCGCCAGCACGGCGCGGTTTTCGGTGAAGCGGTCGCGCGCGGCGGTAACCTTCTTCGACTCTTCGCGCATGGCGTCGGTGTCGGTCAGCAGGATCAGGTTGCCATCGAGGATGGCGATGTCGCGGACCGCGTCCAGCATCTTGTTGACCGAGGCCACCTTGACGTTGTTGCCGTTGACGATGCCGTCCAGCCGCAACTGGATATTCGACATCGCGCTGAGGCCGAGGCCGGCAATGCCGGCCAGCAGCAGGAGCACGGTGGCAAAGCCCGCGCCGAGACGGGTACCGATCTTGAGATTGATGAATGAGTTCATGGGGTGGAGAGCTTGTTTTCAGGAATCCTGGGCATTGACGTGCTGGAAAACCCTGTCGAGCCGGTCGGAGACCTTCGCGGCGTCGTGGGTCGAACGGGTGACCGAACTCGTGACGAGCCACGCGACGACACCGGCGGTGAGCAATGCAGCCACGCCCAATGCACACACCGTCAGGCGCGCCCATTCGTAGCCGGCGCCGGCCTTGAAGCCGAGGCTCAGCGCGACGGCCAGCAAGAGCAACAGAATGGCGAAGCCCACGCCGAGGCGCAGGGCAAGCCTGGGGCTGAGACGTGTGCGCATGGGTGCTTCAGACCATCTCTACTTCTTCGACGTCGGCGTCGAGCTTGAAGGTGCTGACGGCGCGCACGAGGTTGTCGGCCTGCTCCTGCAGCGACTGGGCAGCGGCCGAGGCTTCTTCGACCAGCGCGGCGTTCTGCTGCGTGACCTGGTCCATCTGCGTGATGGCCTGGTTGATCTGCTCGATGCCCGACGTTTGCTCCTGGCTCGCGGCGGTGATCTCGCCCATGATGTCGGTCACGCGGCGCACGCTGCCCACGATTTCCTGCATCGTGCGGCCGGCTTCACCAACCTGCTTGCTGCCGGCCTCGACTTTTTCGACCGAGTCGCCAATGAGCGTCTTGATTTCCTTGGCCGCCGCTGCCGAGCGCTGCGCCAGGTTGCGCACTTCCGACGCGACAACGGCAAAGCCCTTGCCCTGCTCGCCGGCGCGTGCGGCTTCGACCGCCGCGTTCAGCGCCAGGATGTTGGTCTGGAACGCGATGCCGTCGATCACGCCGATGATGTCGACGATCTTTTTCGACGATGCATTGATCGAGCTCATGGTGTCGACCACTTGCGAGACAACGCTGCCGCCCTTCACCGCGACCTCGGAGGCCGAGACGGCCAACTGGTTCGCCTGACGTGCGTTGTCCGCGTTCTGCTTCACCGTCGAAGTCAGCTCTTCCATCGAAGCTGCCGTCTGCTCCAGCGAGCTGGCCTGCTGCTCGGTGCGCGAAGACAAGTCCTGGTTGCCGGCCGCAATCTGCCGCGAGGCCACCGCGATCGAATCGGTCGAAGCCTTGATGCGCGTCACCAGATCGGTGAGCGTGTCTTCCATCTCGCCCATGCCGCGCAGCAGCCGGCCGAAGTCGCCTCCGCGCTCGGTCTCGAATTCCTGGCTCAGGTCGCCCGAGGCCACGGTCTCGGCGATCAGCAGTGCCTCGGCGATGGGCTGCACGATGCTGCGCGTCAGCAGCCATGCGATCACCGATCCGGCAACGACCGCGAAAGCAGCCAGCCCGACGAGCCAGGCCCGGCCCGACCGGTACTGCGCGCCGATGCCGGCAGCGGTCCTGTCGATCTCCTTCTGCTGATGGCCCACCATGGCGCGGATGCTCGCGTCGTAGCCGTCGAGCGCGGGCAGCAGTTGCGTGTCGGTCAACTTCGTGGCCTCTTCCTTGCGGCCGTCGGCCTTGAGCTTGAGGATCTGGTTGCGCAGCTCGACGTATTCGCCGCGCTTCTTCTTGATGTCGGCGCTCAGCGCCAACTCTTCTGGCGACGCCAGCATGGCCTCGAGCTTCTTCTGCGTTTCGGTGATGACAGCGCTGGTGGCCGTGATGTTCTTCTGCAGATACTCCTGCACGGCCACGTCGTCGCTCTTGAGCAGGGAGAAGGTGCGCACGCTGTTGGTGTTGGTGCCCAGCTGCCAGGCGGCCGCCAGCCGTTCCTTTGTCAGCGACTGTCCGGCCATGGCCTCCGTCGCGTCGCCCACGCCCTGCAGGCGCAGCACGCCGATGGCCGCGGTGATCACCACCAGCGCCAGCACCAGTGCAAAGCCGGCACCCAGGCGCCGTCCGATCTTCCAGTCTTTCATGTGCGTCTCCTCGCGGAACCTCTGTGTGTCGTTGTTCTGATTGGCGTTGGCGTGCGCGCCCGGCCTTCAGGCGGCGATCTTCTCGACGAGGCCCATCTCGTCGCTGGACATCAAGCGGTCGATGTCCACCAGGATCAGCATCCGCTCTTCCAGCGTGCCCAGCCCGATCAGGTAGTCGGCGTCCAGCACCGAGCCCATCTCCGGCGCCGGCTTGATCTGCTCGCCCGTCAGCGTGATCACGTCCGACACGCTGTCCACCACCATGCCCACCACGCGCCCTGCGATGTTCAGCACGATCACCACCGTGAACTGGTCGTACGTCGGGTCGCCCAGCTTGAACTTGATGCGCATATCGATGATCGGAACGATGATCCCGCGCAGGTTCACCACTCCCTTGATGTACTCCGGTGCATTGGCAATACGCGTCACCGCGTCGTAGCCGCGCAGCTCCTGCACCTTCTGGATGTCTATGCCGTATTCCTCTTCGCCCAGCTTGAAGGTCACGACCTCCAGGCGGCTGCCTGCTGCGGTTTCTTGGGTCTTTGCCATGGGGTTTCCTTGATGTGGTGTGCGCGAGCGCGGCTCACCCGAATTTCTGCATGATGCGAACGAGCTTCTCGCCGTAGCGCGGATCGGTGGCGTAGCCCGCGCGCTGCAGGCCGTGCGCGGCCTCGGTCGGGTCGTCGGTGGCCAGCACGTTCGCGTAGCGCGGGTTGCGGGTGATGAAGCGCGCGTAGTCGGTGAAGGCTTCTTCGTACGAGGCGTAGGCGCGAAACTTGGCGCGCACCTTCTGCGGCTCGCCGTCGACGTATTCGGTGGTGGTGGTTTCGACCGTTGCGCCCTTCCAGCTGCGGTCGGCCTTGATGCCGAACAGGTTGAAGCTCTGCGTGCCGTCGTCGGCGCGAATCTCCCGCTTGCCCCAGCCGGACTCGAGCGCAGCCTGCGCAAGGATCAGCGGCGCGGGCACGCCGCTGGCCGTGCTCGCGGCCTGCGCAGACGCACCCATGCGGCCCACGAAATCATCGACCTGCCCTTGCAGCGAGGCATTCGCACTACCAGCACCGGGTGCGCGGCGCTCGCTGTTGAATTGATAGACGCTCAGGTCGGCCCCCACGCGGGCGGTCGGTGCCGAGCCAATGGGAATGCCCGCGCGCGGGCCGTACGGCAAGCCGCCGCGTGGTTCGAGCGACATGGGCTTGGTGCCGATTTCGGCGTCGGCATCCGCATCGGGCGGACCCGACGGCATGCTGCGCCGCAGCTGCGCGAGCATGGCCTCGGCCAACCCCACGCCGCGCCCCGAAAGGTTCTGCGTGAGCTGCTGGTCGAACATCGAGAGGTACACCTTCTGGTCCTGGCTCTCGAACAGCCCGCTGGAGGGCGTTGCCTCGCGCATGCTCTTGAGCACCATGTTCATGAACAGCGCCTCGAACTGCCGCGAGACCTGCTGCAGGCCTTCTTCCGGCGAAGTGCGCACGGTGCGCCGCAGGGCATCGACGCCCTGCACGTCGAGCGCGAAGCGCTGGTCGAGCGCGCCGCTGCGGTCGGTAGTGGCCGGTAGCGTCATCGCATCGACCTCAGATGATTTCCAGCTCGGCGCTCAGTGCGCCGGCCGACTTCATGGCCTGGAGGATGGACACCAGGTCCTGCGGATTCGCGCCCAGGCTGTTGAGGCCCTTGACCACGTCCGACAACGACGCGCCACCGCGCACCATCTGGATCGCGCCGCCGCCCTGGTTCACCGAGATCTGCGATGTCTGCGCCACCACCGTGCTGCCGCCCGAAAGCGCCCCCGGCTGGCTGATGACAGGTTCGGTGTTGATGACCACCGACAGGTTGCCGTGCGCAACGGCGCAGTCCTTCACGCGAACGGCCTGGTTCATCACCACCGACCCGGTGCGCGCATTGACCACCACCCGCGCCCCGGCCTGCGTGGGCGTCACTTCAATATCTTCGAGCCGCGCGAGAAAACCCACGCGCTGCTGCGGCTCCGGCGCACGCACGCGAATCGAACGCGCATCGACCGCCTCGGCCGTGCCCGAACCGAACTGCCGGTTGATTGCATCGACCGCGCGCTGCGTGGTGCCGAAGTCCGACCGGTTGAGCTCGATCGAGAACGTGCCTTCAGCACCAACAGGCGCTTCCACAGTGCGCTCCACCAGCGCGCCTGCCGGAATGCGACCCGAGCTCAGCTGGTTGACCTGCACCTTGCTCCCGTTGGCCGCGGCACCCGCGCCGCCGACCACCATGTTCCCTTGCGCCACCGCATAGGTCGCCCCATCGACGCCCTTCAGCGGCGTCATCAGCAGCGTGCCCCCGCGCAAGCTCTTCGCATTGCCCATCGAAGACACAGTCACGTCGATGTTCTGCCCCGGCCGCGCGAACGAAGGCAGCGTAGCCGTCACCATCACCGCCGCCACGTTCTTCAGCTGCATGTTCACGCCCTGCGGAATCGTGATGCCCAGCTGCTGCAGCATGTTGTTCAGGCTCTGCGTGGTGAACGGCGTCTGCATAGTCTGGTCGCCGGTGCCGTCCAGACCCACCATCAGCCCGTACCCGATCAACGGGTTGTCCCGCACCCCCTGAATGCTGGCGAGCTCCTTGAGCCGCTCCGCATGCACAGGCGCAAAAAACAAAGCACCAAACACGGCCAACGCCGCGATGCGCAAGCGAGCCGAAAAATTCGTGGAATGCCGCGGAACCGGCTCTGCCGGGCCGCAGGCGTTGCCCCCTGCAAGGGGGGGGGAGTAGCGACACGAAGTGCGCGAAGCCTGGGGGTAAGTCATTTTTAAAATGGCATGACGTTGAGGAAGATGCGCTGCATCCATCCCATGGTCTGCGCCTCGTCGATGTAGCCCTTAGCCGAGTACTCGATGCGCGCATCGGCCACCAGCGTCGAAGGCACGGTGTTGTTGCCCGACACGGTGCGCGGGTTCACCACGCCCGAGAAGCGGATGTACTCGGTGCCCTGGTTGATGCCCATCTGCTTCTCGCCACTCACCAGCAGGTTGCCGTTGCCCATCACGTCCGTCACCGTGACCGTGATCACACCGTTGAAGGTGTTGTTGGCGTTGGCCCCGCCCTTGGCGTCGAGCTTGTTGGTGCCCGAGAGATTCGTGCCCTGCCCGTCGAGCAGGCCGCCGATGAGCTTGGGAATGGCGGAGAACACGCCCGTCGTGCTGCCCGTGCGGCTGGCGTTGGCGCCGGAATTCTTGGTGGCGTTGACCTTCTCGCTGATGACGATGGTCAGGATGTCGCCGACGTTGCGCGGGCGGCGGTCTTCGAACAGCGCATTGGCGCCAGGGCCATCCTGGAAGATCGCGCCGGGCGCGCGGCGCGGCTGCATTGCCGCGTAGTTGTCGGCGCGCGCCGTCATCGGCTGATGCACCAGCGGCTCGCGCGGAATCTGCGCGCAGCCCGTGGCCAGCACCGCGGCGGCAAGAAGCAGCAGCGCTCTCGCGGCCGCGCCACTCCCACGAAGAAGACGCACACCCCGCAACATCACAGCTGGGCCAGGCGCTGCAGCATCTGGTCCGAAGTCTGGACCGCCTTGCTGTTGATTTCGTACGAACGCTGCGTCGCAATCATGTTGACCAGCTCTTCCACCACGTTCACGTTCGAGGCTTCGACGTAGCCCTGGCTCAGCACGCCAGCGCCGTCGATGCCGGGGTTCACCTGGTTGGGCGCACCGGAAGCGTCGGTTTCGGCATACAGGTTCTCGCCCTTGCTCTGCAGGCCCGTCGGGTTCACGAAAGTCGCAAGCTGAAGCTGGCCGACCTGCACGGTGTTCGTGCTGCCCGCCTGCACCACCGAGACGATGCCGTCGCGGCCCACCGTGATGCTGGTGGCGTTGGCCGGAATGGTGATGGCCGGCTGCACGGGAAAGCCGCTGGCCGTAACGAGCTGGCCGTCGCGGTCGGTCTGGAACGAGCCGTCGCGCGTGTACGAGGTGGTGCCGTCGGGCATCAGCACCTGGAAGAAGCCGCTGCCGTTGATGGCCACGTCGGTGGGCTTGTCGGTCTTGGTGAGGTTGCCTTGCGAGTGGATGCGCTCGGTGGCAACCACGTGCACGCCGGTGCCGACCTGCAGGCCCGAAGGCAGGCGGGTCTGGTCCGACGACTGGCCACCGACCTGGCGCAGGTTCTGGTAGACCAGGTCTTCGAACACGGCGCGGCTGCGCTTGAAGCCGGTGGTGCCGACGTTGGCGAGGTTGTTCGAAACCACGTCGAGCTGCGTCTGCTGCGCGTCGAGGCCGGTCTTGGCGATGTAGAGGGAGCGAATCATTTTTTGAAGAATCCTGCGGGTGTGTTGCGGGGCGGGCTGCTACGGATCAGCGGATCAGCCGTAGGCCAGCAGCTTGTTGGCGGCCTGCGCGTTGGTGTCGGCGGTCTGCAGCGACTTCATCTGCATCTCGAAGCTGCGCGCGTTCGCGATCATTGCCACCATGGCCTCGACCGGGTTGACGTTGCTGCCCTCGACCACGCCGGTGACCAGCGTGACGGCCTCGTCAGCCTCGGCGGGCGGCTGGCCGGCGCGCATGCGGAACAGGCCGTCGTCGCCGCGTTCGAGATCGGCGACCGGCGGGTTGACCAACTTGAGGCGGCCGACTTCGGCAATGCCCGTGAGCGTGGTCGAAGATGCGTCGCGCGAACCCACCAGCCCGTTGGTGGCAATGCTCACGCTGGAGCCGGGCGGAACGGTCAGCGCGCCGTTGTCGCCCACCACCGGGCGCCCGCCCATGGTGGTGAGCTGGCCGTCGGCGCTGATCTGCAGGTTGCCCACGCGGGTGTAGGCCTCGCCGCCATCGGCCGTCTGCACCACCAGCCAGCCCTCGCCGCTCACGGCCACGTCGAGCTCGCGGCCGGTTGCGGTCAGCGGGCCGTGGGTGAAGTCGGCGCCGGGCGTGGTGGCCGCCACGAAGGCGCGCGTGGGCGCCTCCTGGCCGACCACGGGCACCGCGCGGAAGTTGGCAATCTGCGCGCGGAAGCCCGGCGTAGAAACGTTCGCCATGTTGTTGGCAACCGAGGCCTGCTGTTCCATGACCTGCTTGGCGCCGCTCATGGCGACATACAACATTCGATCCACTGGGTGCTCCTGGTGTCAGTCGTTCTGCGTTGCTGTTGCCGCGTCAGCGGATGTTCATCAGCGTCTGCATGACCTGGTCCTGCGTCTTCACGGTCTGCGCGTTGGCCTGGTAGTTGCGCTGCGCGACGATCAGGTTGACCAGCTCGGAGGTGAGGTCGACGTTGGACGATTCGAGCGCGCCCGACTGCAGCGCGCCGAGCTTGGTGCCTTCGCCCGGGGTGCCGGTGAGCGCGTTGCCCGAGGCCTGCGTTTCAGCCCACACGTTGTCGCCCTTGGGTTCCAGGCCGTTCGGGTTGGCGAACGACGACAGCACGATCTGGCCCAGCAGCTTGGTCTGTTCGTTGGAGAACTTGCCGGTGATGGTGCCGTCGGCGTTGATCGAGAACGAGGTGAGTTCGCCCGAGCGGTAGCCGTCCTGCGCGAGCTTGCTCATGGCGTTGGCCGCGCCGAACTGCGTGGTGCCCGAGAGGTCGACCGTGGCGCTCAGCGCCGCGGCGCCGTTGGTGAAGGTGATGGGGCCGATGTTCAGCTGGCCGTTGGCCGGCGCGGTCATCTTGCCGGCGGAGTCGAAGGTCAGCGTGGTGAGCGCTGCGCCGGCGTTGAGCGCCGCGCCGTCGGAGGTGCCGTACACGCTCCAGGTGTTGGCGGGGGTGGCGCTCTTCACGAAGTACACGGACACGTCGTGCGGGTTGCCCAGCGAGTCGTAGATGGGACCGACGGCGTTCGAGTAGTTGAAGGTGTCGGAGTCGGCCGCGTTGAAGGGCGTCTTGGTGGGCGTGGTGAGGCGCGCGTCGAGGTTGAACTCGGCGTTGATGCCGGTCGTGGCCTTGGGCGTCATGGCCGCGGTCGGGATCTGGATGGCCGCCGGCGTGCCGCCGCTGATGCCGCCGCTGGCGTTCACGCCGAAGCCGGTGAGGCGCAGGCCCGATGCGTTGACGATGTAGCCGTCCTTGTCGCGCGTGAACTGGCCGTTGCGCGAGTACATGACTTCACCGCTGGGGCTGCTCAGGCGGAAGAAGCCGTCGCCGTTGAGGATGGCCACGTCCAGCGGGCGGCTGCTCGACTGCGTCACGCCCTGCGTGAAGTTCTGCGTCACGCCCGACACCGATGCGCCCAGACCGACGCGCGAGCCCGCGTACACGTCCTGGAAGGTGGCGGCGGCCGACTTGAAGCCGACGGTGCCCGAGTTGGCGATGTTGTTGCCGATGACGTCGAGGTTGGCTGCGGCCACGCCGAGTCCGCTGATGCCCTGGGAAAAAGCCATGTTGGTTCCTTGGTTCGATGCTGCGTTGAATGCGTTTTGAGAAAAAAGCTCAGAGGAACAGCCGCACGTCGGACAGGCTGATGTTGTTGCCCGTCATCAGTTCGAGCGAGACCCCGTTGGTGCCCTGCTTGACCGCGGCCACCTGCGAGAAGGTGAGCGAGGTGGCCTTCACGGTCGCGCTGCCGTTGGTGGCGTCGACGGTGAAGCGGTAGGCGCCCGCGGGCACCACGGCGCCCGTGTCGTCCTTGCCGTCCCATGTGACGGCGTTGACGCCTTCGGTCATGGAGCCGGCGCTGATGGTGCGAACGACCTTGCCGGTGCCGTCGACGATCTTGATGTCGACGTCGGAGGCGGTGCCGGGCAGCTCCACGGCAAAGGCCTGCGAGGCAGGTTCCTTGCCCTCTTCGGGAGCCTTGGTGATGAGCGTGTCGCCCGGCGACAGCACGTTGTAGCCAATCAGCGAGGTAGCCTGCAGCAGCTGGTTGGAGTTGGTCTGGTTCACCAGGCCGGAGAGCGTGCTGTTGAGCTTCTCGATGCCGCTCACGGTGCTCATCTGCGCGAGCTGCGAGGTGAGCTCGGCGTTCTGCATCGGGTTGAGCGGGTCCTGGTTGTTCAGCTGCGTGACGAGCAGCTTGAGAAAGCGCTGCTCGCTGTCTTCGTTCGAGACGTTGCTGCTGGTCGCCGCTGAAGTGGCGTTCTGACCGGTGATGGACGAGGTGTCGGAGATGGCCATGGCGTGGTGCCTGTTCTGTTCTGGTGGATCTGATGAATCTGGCGAATCTGGTGGGAGGTTTACTGGCCGATGGACAGCGTCTTGACCATCAGCGTCTTGGCCGTGTTGAGCACCTCGACGTTGGCCTGGTAGCTGCGCGAGGCGGAAATCATGTTGGTCATCTCTTCGACCACGTTGACGTTGGGCATCGCCACGTAGCCTTCGGCGTTGGCGTGCGGGCTCTTCGGATCGAACACGAGCCGCGGCGGCGACTGGTCTTCGATGACGCCCGCGACCTTGACGCCGCCGATGTCCCCGGCGCCGTATGCCGACGGCTCGACCTGGAACACCACCTGCTTCGCGCGGTAGGGCATGCCGTCGGGGCCGGCCACGCTCTCGGCGTTGGCCATGTTGCTGGCGGTCACGTTCATGCGCTGCGATTGCGCGGTCATGGCGGAGCCCGCCACGTTGAAGATGTTCATGGAAGTGCTGTTGAAGGGCATGGTGGCGGCCGCTCTTCTTTCTTGTTACTGCTGGATCGCCGAGAGCAGCGACTTGATCTTCGAATTGATGACGGTGAGGTTGGACTCGTAGCGCAGCGCGTTGTCGGCAAAGGCGATGCGCTCGACGTCCATCTCTACGGTGTTGCCGTCGAGGCTCGACTGGTTGGGCACGCGGTAGAGCAGGTCTTTGTCGGACGCGGCTTGCGCCTGCCCTGCAAGGTGGCGCGACGAGGTGGTGGCCAGCGACACCGACTGCGCCGACGCGCGGCCGCGCTCGACGGCTTCGCTCAGGCGCGAGCCGAAGTCGAAGTCGCGCGCCTTGTAGTTGGGCGTGTCTGCATGGGCGATATTGGCCGCGAGCACTTCCTGGCGCTCGGCGCGGAGGTTGAGGGCTTCGCGGTTGAAACGAAGCGCCGCATCCAGCTTGTCGATCATCTTTTTTCCATCCGTTGAGGCGTCGCCAATGCGCAAGCGCAGCGACAGATGGAAAGCGAGTCTATGCATGCATCGCGTTTGCAATCGCCCGAACAAAGGGGGTTTTCGCCTGCTGCTCGCACCTTCGATCGGCGGGCGGATTTCTAGAATTTCCGGGCGGCGGCATGCGCCCTCTTGCTGTGGCGCGCCGCAATCCAGGCCCTCTTTTCCGACACACCCGATGACCCTCTTCAAGCTTCGCAACCGCAGCCTGCCGGCACTGGTGGCCATGGTGTGCACGGCGTCCGCGTTCGCCGCCGCTGCCGATGCCAATGCCGCCGATGTCAATACGGTCATCGAGAAATACCTGCAGGTGCAGACGGCGGGCTTGCCGGGCAAGGTGACGATCAACATCGACGCACGCAGCACCTCCAACCTGCCCGCCTGCGATGCGCCCGAAGCCTTTCTGCCGCCGGGCGCGACGCCCTGGGGGCGCGTGTCGGTGGGCGTTCGCTGCCAGGCGGAGCGGCCGTGGACGCGCTACGTGCAGGCACACGTCGCGGTGGAAGGCAGCTATTTCGTGGCCGCGCGCGCCATCGATTCGGGCCGGCCGCTGGGCGCGGGCGACGTTACCGAGCGCACCGGCGACCTCACGCGGCTGCCGCGCTCGGTCATCACCAGCGCGGCCGAGCTGGCCGGCGTGGTGACGGTCAACCGGGTGGCGCCGGGCGCGCCGCTGCGCAAGGAGCTGGTACGCGGCGTTACCGTCATCCAGCAGGGGCAGGCGGTGAAAGTCGTGGCGCAGGGCCAGGGCTTCGTCGTCAGCACCGAGGGCAAGGCCATGACCGGGGCCGTCGTCGGCGCCGTGGTGCAGGCCAAGACCCGCGACGGACGGCTGGTCAGCGGCGTGGCGGACGAAGAGGGACAGATCCAGCTCGCCCAGTAAGCAGCTTCGTGCACGCCCTGCCTAAAGTTCTTGCCCAAGCTGCCGATATACGGGTCAGCCCCTGAGGAATCACCTTGAAAATCGATCAACCCGCCCCTTCGGCCACGCCCCCTCATCGCCCAACGCCCGCGCCGGGCGCGGCTACGGTGACCGGCGCCGATGCCGCCCAGCGCCCCAAGGAGGCGGCGCCGGCTTCCGCGCACGTTCATTCGCTGCCCAGCGCCGCGGGCACTGCCAGCGATTTCGATGCGGCCCGCGTGGCGGCGATCCGCGAGGACATCCGCGCCGGGCGCTACCAGATCCGCCCCGAGCGCATCGCCGACGGCCTGCTGGCAAGCGTGCGAGACCTGCTCGACCCCAAGCTCGACCCGAACAGCGGCAAGGGCGGCAACGAATGAAGCCCACCCTGCTGACCCACCTGCGCACCGAGACTGCCTGCATCGAGGAATTCCTTTCGGTGCTGGACCGCGAGGCCCAGGCAATGTCGGACGGCGCGTTCACCGACCTGGCGGCCATTGCCGGCCAGAAGACCGTGCTGCTCGACCGCATGGCCGAGTTGGACACGCAGCGCGAAGCCATGCAGGCGGCGCTGGGCTTCGAGCCTGGCCGCGTGGGTGCCGATGCTGCCGCAGCAGCCGGCGGCCCGGACGTGATGCAAGCCTGGGCTGCATTGCTGGAGCTTGCCGGGCAGGCAAGAGGCCACAACCTGCGCAACGGCTCGATGGTCTACGCGCATCTCGATTTCACGCAACAGGCCCTGCACTTCCTGCAGGCCAGCGCGCAGCTGTTCTACGGACCGGACGGCGTGCGCAAGACACAGGCGGGCAGCGGCAACCGCCTCGCGGCGGGCTGATCGCCGTGCGGGCCGGGCTGCTGGTCATGCTGTGGCTGTGCGCCACCGCCCTGCATGGCGTGGCGAGCGCGGCGGACGGCGTGCTTGTCACCAACGTGGCGCCGGGCGCCCTGCCGGGCGACGCGGTCAACCTCGGCCAGCTGCAACAGGTGCCCGCTGCCTTGCGCGACGTGGAACGCATCGCGTACTCAGGTACGGCGATGGCCGTGGCCATGTCGGCTGCGTACGTGCCCACGCTCTACCCCGGCGAGAAGACGGTGGGCCTGGCCGTCGGCACCTACAAGGGCTACACGGCGGCGAGCCTCGGCTTCAAGACCCTTTCGGACGACGGGCAGATGGCCTGGGGCATGGCCATCGCCAACGCAGGTCGGGACTGGGGCTTCAACGCCGGCATCGGCTGGAAGCTGCCGCGCGCGGGCGACCGCTGAAGCAGCCCTTCCACCCTCACCATCACCAACACACGGAACCCCTCGACATCATGAACAACGACGCTCACGGCGGCTCGCGCCAGGTGGCCATGGTGGGTTGCGACGAGGCCCAGGCGCAGGCATGGGGACAACGGCTGAGCCTGATGGGCTGCGCGCCGGTTTCCTTCGACAGCAGCGACGACTTTCTGCGCGCGGTAACGCGCGGCACGCAAGGGAGCCACTTCGACCTGCTGCTGGTGGTGCTGAAGGACGAGGGCGCGTGGCCGGTGCTGACGTCGATGTGCAAGGCGCTGCGCCTGCCGATCTTCCTGGTCGCCAATGCGCTGCAGCGCGAGCTGCTGGCCGAGGTGCTGCTGGCGGCGGAGCCCGAAGCGCAGGGCGCGAGCATCGATTTCGCGGTGCTGCCGGTCGACGACTTCGAGGTGGAGTTGCGCGTGCGCGAAGCGCTGCGGCGCAACGAAACGCTGCTGCATCCGCCATCGGTGAATGCGCTGTTCGGCGACTACCAGTTCATCGGCAGCCGCAAGGTGGTGGTGCACAAGGGGCAGGACATCCGCCTGAAGCCGCGCGAATTCGAGCTGGCGCTGCTGCTGTTTCGCAATACCGGCCGGCTGCTGGAGCGCGACTGGCTGCTGGGTTCGCTGTGGATGGACTCGCAGGTCGAGCGCAGGAGCCGGGTGCTCGACTGCTGCGTGGCGAACATCCGCCGCAAGCTGTCGCTGCACAAGGACAGCGAGTTCATGCTGCACTCGGTGTACGGACGGGGCTACGAGCTTCGCCATGTGCCGGGCTCGCCGATTGCAGGCACCGTGGACGACTCGGGATTTCCGGACACCTCGAACGAGCCGATCTGGCTGGGGGAAATCTCCCAGGCACGAGCGTAGGAGCCCGTCAGGCCTGGGAGTCGCTCCCGCGGCGGCGCCGGGTCGTCCATTCGTCGACGAAATACCGGGCGCGGAAGCGGGCCCGCTCGAGCGCTGCTTCGCGCGAGGGCTGTTGCGTCAGCACGAACACGCAGCGCTGCACCCGTCCCTGCCGGAGTTCGGCCTTGCCGGCATAGGTGCCTTCCAGGGTCTTTTTGAGGTCCAGCCGGCACGTCCAGCCTTCAGGGAGATTGAAGTCGACGGGGTCTTGGGTCATGGCGTATCGAAGAATAGTTCTCCGCAGGCCGTTTGAAAATGTG
Source organism: Variovorax sp. OV084 (assembly GCF_900111625.1). Taxonomy (NCBI): domain Bacteria; kingdom Pseudomonadati; phylum Pseudomonadota; class Betaproteobacteria; order Burkholderiales; family Comamonadaceae; genus Variovorax; species Variovorax sp. OV084. The sequence goes on from NZ_FOII01000005.1 coordinate 149,863, forward strand.
ACGATCGCCAGCCTCGAGGAACCGCCACCAATGGGCGGGTGCCTGAGCGACCTCTACCAACGCCAGCAGACCGTCCACCCGAGTATCAGCCGGCAACCTTAAGCCGAACTGAAGGCCGGAAAATAAGAGCGCTGACGTCATGGAAGATCGCGCCACCCGAGCAAGAATTGCGGATGCAACAACTGCAGATCGACTCGCACCAGGTTCACCTATGGCACCTGTACGTCCCCGAGCAGGACGACGACGCCACCTGCGAAGAAAAGGGCATGGCCCTGCTGGCGCCCGAAGAGCGCGAAAGGCACGGGCGCTTTCACTTCGCCCGGGACCGGCGCCGCTATCTCATGACGCGGGGGCTGATCCGCTCGCTTCTCTCCTGCTATGCGCCCATCGCCCCGCAGGACTGGCAATTCGAGAACAACGCTTATGGGCGCCCCCGGATCGCCAATGCACTGCCGCAGGCGCAGCGCCTTCGCTTCAATATTTCGCACAGCGCCTCGCTCATCGTGGCGGCGCTGGCGGTGGAGCGCGAAGTGGGCGTGGACGTCGAGCACACGGCAAGGGCTGCCCCGCTGGAGATTGCGGAGAACTTCTTCTCCGCCAGGGAGGCGAAAGAGCTGCAGCAGCTTCCGGCCGGGCTTCAGCCTTCACGCTTCTGGGATCTCTGGACGCTCAAGGAAAGCTATATCAAGGCGCGCGGAATGGGGTTGTCTCTGCCGCTGGACCGGTTTTCCTTCAGCTTCGACGACGCCCACAGCGTGGCTATCGACTTCGAGGACGGCCTCGAGGATTCCGCAGCACGCTGGCAGTTCTGGCAGCTTCAGCCGGACAACGCGCACGCCGTGGCCCTCTGTCTTGAGCGAACTCAATCGCAAGACGTGCAGATCCTGTGCCGGAAGGCAACGCCGCTGCTTGCGTCCTTCGGGGAATTCCAGGGCACGGTGACGCGCCGGTCAGCAGGTAGCTGACTACTGACTGGCTGATTGGCCGCGCTCCGCCTCGAATTCGGCCCGGTTCCACAGGCCGAAATACAGCACCTCGGACCATTGCAGACCGAGCGGGTGCTCCGTGGCGCCGGTGCGGGTGCTGTCGCAGTCATCGTCCAGCCGCAGCCCGAAAAAGGCGTCGAGCGGGGAGGCGCACTTCTGCGTGGTCGCCTGTTTCAGCTGCCGCCCTGCCTCGGCGATGTCGGCCGGCAGGGCATCGATGGCAGCGCCCACGCGCAGGCATCGCGCGATCTCCTGTTCCACGCAGGCTCGCAGCGCCGCCTCATCTGATTCGGACATGGTGTCGAGCTCGATCGTCTCCAGCAGCAGGTAGCGGTCGCGATGGGCTTCGAGGAAGGCGATCGTCTCGTCGAGCCAGATGGGCAGATGCACCAGCGCCGTGGACGCACTCGCTGGCTCAGCGGGGGCCGTTTCCGTCTGTGGCGAAACCAGCCGCTTGAGACGCCCGAGGAAAGACACCGGCTGCGCTGAAACGGCAGGTTGCGGCTCGGGTGCTGATGCTTGCGCCGCAAGGAGAAACCGCACGATGTCGATGAAACGCCGCACGCGCTCGAAGCCCGGATCGAAGCTGCTGCTGATTGCATGGAGCCTGACCTTGTGCTCCGGCTCGTCGTCATCGAAGCCATCCGACACCAGCGAGGCACACAGCTGCGGATCGCCCGACATGAGAAGCCTGTACATGAACGGCACGTCGTAAGGCCATTCGGACAGGCCCGAAATTGTTTCCGGGCGGTCGGCATATGCGCCGGGCCGATTGCTGACGCTGTAGAGATAGGAACGGTTGGCCATCTGGAACTCCCTGATTCGCGCGCCATTGTTCGAGCGCTACTGCCCGATTCTAGGAGGTAGGCCCGGCTGAATGACTATTCCCAGGAAACCTGAAATTAAGAAAAAACTTCGACAAAATCAAAGACGCACCAATAAGAGGCATCACTTTTTTGTCGCCACCGATATCAAAATAGTGATTCAGAAAAATAACTACATTGAAAAAATAAAACAACTGTGATATTCATTTAATTCACTAGTATTTTCATATTACTATTCATCGATAACGCTCGATTTAAAATACAAATCAATTTGACACAATGACTCCAAAATGCGACATGGCTAGTTGCAAATACCCGCCCTCCTTTTAAGATTTATTTAGAAATAATAATTTCTAAGTGTTTCTTAAGTGGAATGGCCTCACGACCATTCAATAGTTTTCCAACGGATGGATGGGGCTCATGAACACAACTTATCGCTCGCTCTGGAACGAATCCCTTGGCGCCTGGGTAGCGGCGTCGGAACTCACTTGCGCGCGCGGCAAGCGCAGTGGGAGTTGCGTGACGGCCGGTGCACTCACGCTGCCTCCGTCGAGGCGCCTGCGCTCGGGGATCATGACCGCGCTGCTGACCATGGGCGGGCTTGGAGGGGCCTCGCTGGCGCAGGCGCAAGCGATCTGCACTGCGGGGCCGTACTACGTCTATAGCGGCAGCTCGACTTGCGCAGGTCAGCAGTCCCAAGCGACTATGGGCGGAGCCACAGCTATAGGCTTTAACGCCAGCAGTACGGGGCTGAATGCCACGACTCTCGGCTACGGCGCTATTGCCTCGGCGGTCAATGCTCTTTACCTGGGCGCGCGTACCGCTGGAGGAACCGGAGCAACCGGAGAGTCGTCGATTGCCATCGGTACGGATGTCGCCTCCACTGGAGCGGGGTCCATCGGTATCGGCGTGCAGTCGAAAGCAACTGGAAACGGCGTTGCCGTGGGTGCGTCAGCCGTTGCCTCGGCGACGGGCGTGGTCGCAGTGGGCGGTGGGGCCACGAGTTCGGCAGTCAACGGTGTAGCTGTTGGCTCCGGAGCCAGTGCGTCCGGAGTCAACTCCATTTATCTAGGCGCACGCACCGCCCCGACGGCAGGTTCGCTGAGCGAGAGTTCGATCGGAATCGGTACGGACGTGACTGCGAGCGACACGTACGCAACCGCCATCGGCTTCAACACGAAGGCGACCGGGCTGCGCAGCGTTGCCCTTGGATACCTCGCAAATGCGGCCGCATTGGATACCGTTGCGCAAGGTACCCGCAGCCAGGCAACAGCTCAGAACGCCATCGCCGTCGGCTTCCAGTCGATCGCGTCCCAGCTGAATTCGGTCTACATCGGCTCGCGTACCGGCGCGGGAACGGGGGCCACAGCAGTCGGCGCTGTCGCCATCGGCACGGATGTGACGGCGTCCCAGCTCAACACCACAGCCATGGGCTTCCAGAGCCAGGCGACCGGACAAAGCGCAGTGGCTGTCGGGTCGACTGCGGTCGCTTCGGGTACCTCTGCAATGGCGCTGGGGACGGGCACGCTCGCAAACAACGTCAATGCTGTCGCGCTCGGCGCTTCCGCCAATGCCACCGCGGCCGGCGCCAGCGCCCTGGGCACCTTTGCCAATGCTTCGGGAGCGAACTCCACAGCGGTCGGTGTCAGCTCGACGGCCAGCGGCTTGCGCGGGTTCGCTGGCGGCTGGGGGAGCAACGCCGTAGGCGCCGATGCCGCAGCCATCGGCACGTCGGCCAACGCGGCAGGAACAAGCTCGGCAGCGCTCGGCAACCTCGCCAATGCTTCGGCGGATTTCTCGCTGGCCATGGGCAATCAAGCCCTCTCGAGCGGAGTCGGCTCGGTCGCGGCGGGGTCGGGAGCCAACGCCGCGGCCGACGGGACCGTGGCGATGGGCAACAACGCTGCGGCAACCGTCACGCGCGCAACCGCACTGGGATTCGGCACAGCAGCGAGCGGCCAGAACGCTACTGCAGTGGGTGCACTCGCCAATGCGTCCGCAGCGCAGGCGGTCGCTATCGGCAACAGCGCCAATGCCTCGGCGCTCAATGCGATAGCGATGGGCACCAACACCGTCGCCGACTCCGCCGATGCAGTCGCGATCGGCAACAGTTCCAGGGCCACCGGCGGCAAGGCGGTGGCCATCGGCTCCGGCAACGTCGCCAGCGGCAATGGCGCCGTGGCGATCGGCGACCCGAACACCGCCACCGGCAACGGCGCGATCGCGAATGGCCTGGACAACACCGCCACCGGCAACGGCTCCGTGGCCATGGGCAACACCAACAAGGTCGGCGGCGGCGGCCAGGATGTGAGCGTGCCCGGCACGGCGGCTCAGGGCGCAGTCGGCATCGGCTACCAGAACACCGTGGTCGGCCAGGGCAGCGTGGCCATCGGCAGTACCAGCAAGGCGCTGGCCGCGGGCGCGGTCGCGTTCGGCGACACGGCGGTGGCGAACAATGCTCGCGACGTGGCGCTGGGCTCGGGCTCCACGACGGACGTGGCGGTCGGTACGCCCAACGCCGTGGTCGGCGGCACGACCTACAACTTCGCCGGCACCACGCCGACGAGCACGGTCAGCGTCGGCGCTTCGGGTGCGGAGCGCACCATCACCAACGTGGCGGCCGGCAGGATCTCCGGCTCCTCGACAGATGCGATCAACGGCTCGCAGCTGTTCGGCACGAACCAGCAGGTCACGAAGAACACGAACGACATCACCAACATCAACGCCGGCGCGGGCATCAAGTACTTCCACGCGAACTCGACCCTGCCCGATTCGCAAGCGGTGGGGACGGATTCCGTCGCCATCGGCCCGAACGCGGTAGCCAACAACGCCGGCGCCGTGGCGCTGGGCTCGGGGGCCACGACGGACGTGGCAGTCGGCACGGCCAGCGCCGTGATCGGCGGCACGACCTATAACTTTGCCGGCACGACACCGGCCTCGACGGTGAGCGTCGGTGCAGTGGGTGCCGAGCGCACGATCACCAACGTGGCGGCCGGCAGGCTCTCCAACACGTCGACAGATGCGGTCAACGGCTCGCAGCTGAATGCAACGAATCTGCAGGTCACCAAGAACACGACCGACATCACCGTCCTTGGCAACACGATCAACGACATCAACACCGGCGCGGGCATCAAGTACTTCCACGCCAATTCGACGCTGGCCGACTCGCAGGCGCTGGGGACGAATTCCGTCGCCATCGGACCGAACGCAGTGGCCAACAACGCTGGCGACGTGGCACTGGGCTCCGGCTCCACGACGGGCGTGGCAGTCGGCACGGCCAGCACCACCATCAACGGCACGACCTACAACTTTGCCGGCACTACGCCGACGAGCACAGTCAGCGTTGGCGCGGTGGGCGCCGAGCGCACGATCACCAACGTGGCGGCCGGCAGTATTTCCGGCTCTTCGACCGATGCCATCAACGGCTCGCAGCTGTTTGCCACCAACCAGTCGATCGAGAACCTCAGCACCACGGTCACAGCCAACAAGACCAGGTACTACAGCGTCAACTCGACCGGTGGCGGCAACGAAGACAACCTTGGCGCGACTGGCGCCGATGCCATCGCATCGGGCAAGGATGCGAGTGCAACTGTCGCCGGCTCCGTGGCCATCGGTTCAGGCTCCGTCTCCGACCGCGCAGTCGCAGGCAGCACCGGCAACATCCCCGCGGGCAGTTCGCTGATCCCCTTCAACACGACCGACCGTACGCTGCTCGGCGCCCTCTCCGTCGGCAGCGCCACTACCTACCGCCAGATCACCAACGTGGCCGACGGCACGCAGGCGCAGGACGCCGTCACGGTGCGCCAGCTCAGCGGCGCGCTGCAGTCGTTTGCGGTCACGCCCATCCAGTACTTCCACGCCAACTCCACCGCGGCCGATTCGCTGGCCATCGGCACGGAGTCGGTGGCGGTCGGCCCGCAGACGGTGGTCAACGGCAACAACGGCGTGGGCATCGGCAATGGCGCCATCGTGCAGCAGAGCGCACCGGGCGGCATTGCAATCGGCCAGGGTGCAACCTCGCACCTGGCCGACTCCATCGCGCTGGGCACGCAGTCGTCGGCCGCCGCGGTGCAGGGCGTGGCGCTGGGCGCGGGCACCAGCGTGACACAGGCCGGCGGCGTGGCGCTGGGAGCTGGCTCGGTGGCTTCGACTGCGGCAGGCGTGGCAGGCTACGTGCCGCCCACCGCCACCGACGCGCAGCGCATTGCCATAGGCGCGACCACCAGCACGCTGGCGGCCGTGTCGGTGGGCAATGCCGCCAGCGGCCAGTTCCGCCAGATCACCGGCGTGGCCGCGGGCACGGCCGACAGCGACGCGGTCAACGTCTCGCAACTGCGGGGCGTGCAAGGCCAGGTGGCAGTGATCGATCAGTCGACGGTCAAGTACGACACCAACGCGGACGGCACGACCAACTACAACAGCGTGACCATGGGCGGCAGCAATGCCACCGGGCCCGTCACGGTGCACAACGTGGCGCCGGGCGTGGCGGGCACCGACGCGGTCAACGTCAACCAGCTCAATGCGGTCAGCGGCGGCCTGAACAACCGCATCAACGCCCTCAGCGACCGCCTCGACGGAGTCGAGAAGAACGCCTATGCAGGCGTTGCCGCGGCCATGGCGCTGCAGATGCCCGGAAGCTACGTTCCGGGCAAGACGGTCATGCGCATCGGCGCGGGCTCCTTCAAGGGCCAGAGCGCGGTGGGCGTCAGTTTCCGGCGTACCTCCGAGAACAACGCCTGGAGCATCACCGGCGGCGTGGCCACCAGCCGTGCCGGCGTGGGCGCCACCGTGGGCGCGGAATGGGTCTTCAACTGATCGCCGTACGAATGAACTGGACGCACCCCATCATGAACAAGCTTCTTCAAGCCAAGGCCCCTTTCACTGTTCTCTGCCTCGCGGCACTGCTGGCCGGCGGCTGCGCCAGCCCGAGCTACACCATCACGCCGGAGATGCAGGCCCGAGCCGCTTCGGAGAACCCGGCGCCGCCGAAGGACGAAGACTTTCCCGCGCTGAACTCGGCCAAATGGCAGCAGGGCGCGTTCCCGAGCGTCGAGGCCTTGCGCAACATGCGCACCGGCCTGGGCAAGGACCAGGTGCGCGAACTGCTGAGTTTTCCGCACTTCAGCGAAGGGCTGGGCGGCGTGCGCGAATGGAACTACATCTTTCACTTCCGCACCGGTGCGGGCCCGGAGTACATCACCTGCCAGTACATGGTTCGCTTCAATGCAGACGTGCTGACCAACGGGATGTACTGGAAGGGGCCGGGCTGCGCGGATGTGCTCAAGCCACCCGTGGTGACGAGGCCTGCCGCGGCCGCTCAGCCGGCGGTTGCTCCTGCGAAGACGACGCTCGGTGCCGACGGCCTCTTCCGCTTCGACGGCCGCTCGCTGGCCGACTTGCTGCCTGAAGGGCGACGCAAGCTGGACGCCCTGGCAAGCGACATCAAGGTCAGCGTCAAATCGGTGGACACGATCAGGGTCACTGGCCACACCGACCGGCTCGGCAGCAGCACCTATAACCAGGCACTCTCGCTGGCGCGCGCCAACACCGTACGCGACTACCTCGTGCAAGCTGGCGTGCCCGCGCAGAACATGCAGGTGCAGGGCAAGGGCGAATCGGAACCGAAGGTGCAATGTGCGCAGACACGGCGGGCAGAGCTGATCGACTGCCTTGCTCCGAACCGCCGCGTCGAGATCGAGGTCTTCGCGCAGCGCTGAACTCTTCGGCGGGCCTCGCATACTCATTCATCAATACGAAGGAGGTATAAAAAAGCATCTCGAATGAGTATTTCCAGATATGGATTTGTCTCCCTAGGATGCGTCCACAACTATCAGGAGACGAGACATATGAAGAGGATCACCACTCTGGCTTTGCTATGGGCCGCCGGCTTGCAATGCACCATGGGCACTGCGCTTGCACAGAGCGCGCCCTGGCCCCAACGAGCCATCAAGATCGTGACGCCAACGCCACCCGGCGTCGGCTCCGACATCTTCGCGCGCAGCTATGCCGACCAGCTCTCGCGATTGCTGAAGGTGCCCGTGATCGTGGAGAACAAACCGGGCGCGCTGTCGACCATCGGCACGGACGCGGTGGCCAAGGCAACGCCCGACGGCTACACGGTGCTGTTCTCGACGAGCAACCCGTTCACGATGACGCCGTTTCTCCTCTCGAAGCTTCCCTACAACCCGAAGGAAGATCTTGTGCCTGTGACGCAGGCACTCAAGGGCGGCTCATTCATCGTGGCGAACAACACGGTGCCCGCGCGCAATACGGAAGAACTGGTCGCACTGGCCAAGCGCCAGCCGGGTCACGTGAGCTTCGCGTCTTACGGCTCGGGCAGCACCTCGCACCTGGGCTTTGAGCTGCTGCAGGAAGCAGCGGCCATCGAGATGCTGCACGTTCCCTACAAGCAGGGCGCCATGCCGGATGTGATCGGTGGGCAGGTGATGCTGGGCTTCGAGCCCCCGATCTCGGCATTGCCGAACATCAAGGCGGGCCGGGTGAAGGCACTGGCCTATACCGGCAGCCAGCGCAGCGCGGCACTGCCCGACGTGCCGACCGTTGCAGAGCGCTATCCCGGTTACGACGTGTCGACCTGGCTCGGCTTCTGGGTGCCCGCGCGCACGCCCGAGGCCATCGTCGAGCAATTGAACCGGGCAATCACCACCGTGACGCGCTCGCCGGAGATGGCGCGGCAGATCGCCGATGCCGGGCTGGAGCCGATGACGACGAATTCCGCCGACACCCGCGCCATCATCGAACGCGAGGCCCAGACCATGGGCCGGCTGATCAAGGCCAAGGGCATCCGCATCGACTGACGATGCCCCGGCGCGGCTGAACGAACGCCGCTCCCCATTCTTCTTCTGAGGTTTTCACGCCGTGGTGCTTGCAGCGCAAGCACCGCGCGCCGACACGCGCCAACACGCGCCATTTCCGCACGCCATTTCTACAACGAGGAGACACGCATGAAGACAACAACCACCCCACCCTTTCGCCGCCGGCTGCCGCACACCATTGCGGGTGCGCTCTGCATCGCCGCCAGCGCTGGCGCGACAGCTCAATCGAGCGTCCAGCTCTTCGGTACGCTGGACATGAACCTCACGTACACGAAAAGCGACGGGCGCTCCGTCAAGTCGATGGACCAGGGAGGCAACATCTTCCCCAGCCGACTCGGCTTTCGCGGCACGGAGGACCTGGGCGGCGGGCTGGCCGCGAGCTTCTGGCTGGAAATGGCACTGCTGCCCGACACGGGCGAGGTCCAGGGCGTCGGCTTTCACCGGCGCTCGACGGTGAGCCTGTCGCACAACAGCGTCGGCGAGCTGCGGCTCGGGCGCGACTACACGCCCACGTTCTGGAACATCTCGCAGTTCTCCCCCTTCGGCACCGTGGGCGTCGGCGGCTCTGCCAACATCGTCGAAGGCTGGCCCTTCGGCCTCGGCGGCGCACGCACGCTGGCGCGAGCCAACAACTCCGTGGGCTACTTCCTGCCCAAAAACCTGGGCGGCTTCTACGGCCAGGCGATGTACGCCCTGCCCGAAGGCGAGGACGGCGCCCGCTACCGCGGCGGGCGGCTGGGCTGGACCAACGGCACGGTCGATGTCGCGGCTGCCTACGGCGTGACACCGGTCGGCCCCAACGACTACAGCGTGGCCAGCCTGGGCGGCACCTACGACTTCGGGCTCGCAAAGCTCTACGCGAACTACTACCGGCAAAAGACCGAGGGCGACAAGCAGGTCAACGTGATGCTGGGCCTGGGCGTGCCAGTCGGCCCGGGCGTGATCAAGGCCTCGGTGGCACGCTCCAACCGCTCCGGACCGGGCATCGACAGCGACGACGCGACGCAATATGCCGTCGGCTACGTGCACTACCTCAGCAAGCGCACCGCGCTGTACGGCACCTACTCGCTTGTCCGCAACCGCGGCAATGCGGCCTACACCGTTGCCGACTCGGCGCCGGCCAGCACGCCGGGACGCGCAGCGCGCGGGCTGCAGTTGGGCATTTCGCACAACTTCTGATCGGGTCAGCTGCAAGAAAAAAGCCGCAGTGAAAAATCACTGCGGCTTTTGATAGTGGCTTTGCCAGCAGAAGAATGAAAGGCCAGAAGGCTTTCAGCAATCAACCGCTTGCAAGCGTATTTGGAGGAGAGGGAGGGATTCGAACCCTCGGTACTATCGCTAGTACGCCTGATTTCGAGTCAGGTACATTCGACCACTCTGCCACCTCTCCGGTGCTGTCGAGCCTGCGATTATAGCAGACAAAAATGGGGCTTTTGAAGCTCCCTGCGATCAACCGCGCAGAACTTCAAGCCCGCCGAGGTACGGACGCAACGCCGCAGGCACGTTGATCGAGCCGTCTTCGTTCTGGTGGTTTTCCAGCACGGCCACCAGCGTGCGGCCCACAGCCAGGCCGGAGCCGTTGAGCGTGTGTACGAGCTCGTTCTTGCCCTGCGCATTCTTGAAACGCGCCTGCAGGCGGCGCGCCTGGAAGGCCTCGCAGTTCGAGACGGAGCTGATCTCGCGGTAGGTGTCCTGCGCCGGCAGCCAGACTTCGAGGTCGTAGGTCTTGCCGGCGGTAAAGCCCATGTCGCCGGTGCACAGCAGCACGACGCGGTACGGCAGTTCCAGCGCCTGCAGCACGGCTTCGGCATGGCCGGTCATCTGTTCGAGCGCGTCGTAGCTCTTCTCGGGGTGCACGATCTGCACCATTTCGACCTTGTCGAACTGGTGCTGGCGGATCATGCCGCGCGTGTCGCGGCCCGCGCTGCCGGCCTCGGAGCGGAAGCACGGCGTGTGGGCAGTGAGCTTGATCGGCAGTTGCGACTCGGCCACCACCTCGTCGCGCACGAAGTTGGTCAGCGGCACTTCGCTGGTGGGAATGAGGTACAGCGCCGAATGGTCGGGCGCGGGTTCGCCGTCCTGGCCGCCCTTCTTCGCGGCGAACAGGTCGCCTTCGAACTTGGGCAGCTGGCCGGTGCCGCTGAGCGTGGCAGCGTTGACGATGTAGGGCACGTAGCACTCGCTGTAGCCGTGCTTCTCGGTCTGGATGTCGAGCATGAACTGCGCAAGGGCGCGGTGCAGGCGGGCGATCGGACCCTTCATGACGGTGAAGCGCGAACCCGCGAGCTTGGCGCCCATCTCGAAGTCGAGGCCCAGCGGCGCGCCCAGGTCGACGTGGTCCTTCGGCGCGAAGGCCAGCGGCGTGGCATTGGCGCCGGCGCCGCCTTGCGGGCTCCAGCGGCGCATTTCGACGTTGCCTGTCTCGTCCTCGCCCACCGGCACACTGGCGTGCGGCAGGTTGGGCACGGCGAGCAGCAGCGCGTGCAACTCGGGCTGGATTTCTTCGAGGCGCTTCGATTGCGACTCTTGCTCGGCCTTCAGCGCATTGACCTCGGCCATCAGCGCATCGACCGACTCGCCCTTGGCCTTGAGCGGGCCGATCTGCTTGTTCAGCGTGTTGCGGCGCGCCTGGATTTCCTCGGTGCGGGTTTGCAGCGTCTTGCGCTCGGCCTCGAGCGCGGTGAACGCCGACACGTCGAGGTACGGCTGGTTCTTCTTGCGTTTTTCGAGGCCGGCCACAGCGGAGGCCAGGTCTTTGCGGAGCAGGGTGATGTCAAGCATGGGGGGGATTTTAGGTGGGCGTAGCATCGCGGTCCCACTGACCCACCTCGAAGGGAAAAACGATGGAAGCCTATCTGACATTCAACGGCAATGCCGCCGAAGCGCTCGCGTTCTACGCCAAGGCGCTGCACGGCAAGGTCGTCTTCAGCATGACCTTCGGCGAAAGCCCGGCGGGAGCCCAGACGCCGGCCTCGTACAAGGACAAGATCATGCACGCCACGCTCGAGGCCCGCGGCCACAAGCTGATGGCCTCCGATGCGCCACCCGAGTGGCCCTTCGAGGGCTACAAGGGCTTCTCTCTATCGGTGCAGGCCGACAACGTCGACGAAGGCAAGAAGCTGTTCGACGCGCTGGCCGAAGGCGGCAAAGTGACAATGCCCTACGGCCCGCAGTTCTGGGCCACGGGCTTCGGCATGCTCACCGACAAATTCGGCGTGGCCTGGATGGTGAACTGCGAGAAGTAAGAACCGATCAGGCAACCGTCGCAGGATCGACGTTCGCCCCGCAGACGATCAGGCACACCTTCTCGCCTTCGCGCGGCACGTAGGCGCCGGTCTGTAGTGCAGCGAGCGGCAGCGCGGCGGCCGGTTCCACCGCCAGCTTCAGCTCTTTCCAGAGCCACTGCTGGGCTGCGCGGATGGATTCGTCGGACAGCAGCAGCGCGTCTTGCACCTGCTGCTGCGTGATCTCCCAGGAAATGGCACCGATGCGGCGTGCGCCGAGCGAATCGGCCGCGATGCCGCCCACTTCCACGTCGACCGGCTCGCCGGCTTCGCGGGCACGGAACAGCGTGGGCGCCTTCTCGGGTTCGAGCGCCACCACGCGGGCGCGCTTCTCGAACCAGCCGGCAAGGCCGCCGATCAGGCCGCCACCGCCCACGCTCACGAGCACCGAATCGGGCAGACCGCCCTGCTGTTCGATCTCGCGGCCCAGCGTGCCGGCGCCGGCCACCACTTCGGGCTGGTCATAGGCGTGCGTGAGCAAGGCGCCGGATTCCTTCTGGCGCGTCAGGCAGGCGGCCAGCGCATCGGGATACAGCTCGCCGACCACGACCACTTCGGCCCCCAGCGCACGCAGGCGCGCGCGCTTGGCTTCGGGCGACACGCCGGGCAGGAACACCTGGCAAGGCACACCCAGCGCACGCGCAGCGGCGGCCGTGGCAATGCCCGCATTGCCACCCGAGGCCACGACCACGCCGCTTTGCGGAATGTCGTTGGCCAGCAGCCGGTTCATCATGCCGCGCGCCTTGAAGCTGCCGCTGACCTGCATGTGCTCGAGCTTGAGCCAGATCTCCGCGCCCGGCACCTCAATGCCGAAGGCGCTTGCCGGCAGCTTCCACAGCGGGGTTTCGCGCAGGAAGTGGCCGGCGCGTTCGCTCAGCCTTCGGGCGGCGCTGTCTATTTCAGAGCGCCAGTCGGTTGTTTTCGTATCGTTCAAGAGATGTGTCCTGGAGGCGGAATGTCGTCGAGCTTGAGGCCCTTGGGGAGCGGAAACTTGATGGTTTCCTCGATGCCGTCCATCTTGCGGACCGACACCGCGCCGAACGCGCGCACGCGGTCGATCACCTCGCGCACCAGCACTTCGGGGGCCGAGGCGCCAGCCGTGAGGCCGATGCGCGTCTTGCCCTCGAACCACTCGGGTTTCAGCTCTTCGGCCGAATCGACCATGTAGCTCTGGGTGCCCAGCCGCTGCGCCAGTTCGCGCAGCCGGTTGCTGTTGGAGCTGGTGGGACTGCCGACCACGATCACGAGGTCGACCTGAGGGCTCATGATCTTCACCGCGTCCTGGCGGTTCTGGGTGGCGTAGCAGATGTCCTGCTGCTTGGGCTCGCGCACCTCGGGGAAGCGCGCGCGCACCGCGGCGGCGATCTCGGCGGCGTCGTCCACGCTCAGTGTGGTCTGGGTGACTACCGCCAGCCTGGAGGTCTGCGTCGGCGAGACCTTCGCCACGTCACCCACGTCCTCTACAAGGTGGATGCCGCTCGACAGCTGCCCCATCGTGCCCTCGACCTCAGGGTGCCCCTTGTGGCCGATCATGATGAACTCGTAGCCCTCTTTCGCGAGCTTGGCCACCTCGACGTGCACCTTGGTCACCAGCGGGCAGGTGGCGTCGAAGATCTCGAAGCCGCGGTCGCGCGCCTCCTGCTCCACGGCCTTGCTCACGCCGTGCGCGCTGAACACCAGCGTGGCGCCGGGAGGCACGTCGGACAGTTCCTCGATGAAGATCGCGCCCTTGGCCTTGAGCTCGTTCACCACGTAGGTGTTGTGCACGATCTCGTGGCGCACGTAGATCGGCGCGCCGAACTTGGCGATGGCACGCTCGACGATCTCGATGGCGCGGTCGACACCCGCGCAGAAGCCGCGCGGCTCGGCCAGGATGACTTCTGAGATCTCGGAGTTCATAGCACCCCGATCAGCTTCACTTCGAAAGTGACGGGCTGGCCGGCCAGCGGATGGTTGAAGTCGAAGCGCACACCGGTCTCGTTCGACTCGATCACCGCGCCGGCGTAGCTGCCGGTGCCGTCGGGCGTGGGGAACTGCACGACGTCGCCAACGGCGTACTGCTCGTCGGGGTCGCCCATCTGCGCGAGCAGCTTCCTGGCCACCCACTGCTGCATGTCGGGGTTGCGGTCGCCGAAAGCCTCGCCGGCGGGCAGCTCGAAGGTGGCGTGCGTGCCCTCTTCCAGGCCCATCAGGCGCTGCTCCATGGCAGGAGAAAGCTCGCCGGTGCCGAGAGACAGGGTCGCGGGTTTGTCGGCGAAAGTATTGATGATGTCGCCCGCCGGGCCGGCCAGCCGGTAATGCAGGGTCAGAAAGGAGCCGGAAGTCACGACTTGGGACATGGGGGCAGCGGAGGTGGGCAAAGACAAGGTGGGTGTCCCGATAAACTGGGCCTCATTTTAAGGACCGGGGCTTCCACCCGGCTCCGCCAAGGTTTCACCCCAGGGTTTCATGTCATTCAAGGATCTCCCCCTAGACGCCCGTCCCCGCGAAAAACTCATCTCGCGGGGAGCGTCCGCGCTGGCCGATGCCGAGCTGCTGGCCCTGCTGCTGCGCACCGGAGTTGCGGGCAAGAACGTGCTGCAGCTGGCGCAGCAACTGCTCGAACGCTTCGGCGGGCTCTCGGGGTTGCTGCACACCGGCGCCGAAGACCTCAAGGCCGTCAAGGGCATGGGCGGCAGCGCCAAGCGCTCCGAGCTGATCGCCGTGCTCGAACTGGCACGCCGTGCCATGGGCGAAAGGCTCAAGGAGCGCGCGGTGTTCGACTCGCCCGGCGCAGTGAAGCAATACCTGCAGTTGCACATCGGCTCGTGCTCCTATGAAGTTTTCGCGGTGGTTTTCCTCGACGTGCAGCACCGCATGATCGCTCTGGAAGAAATGTTCCGCGGCACGCTCACGCAGACCAGCGTCTACCCGCGTGAGGTCGTCACGCGTGCCATCCACCACCAGGCCGCGGCCGTGGTGCTGGCGCACAACCACCCGAGCGGCAACATCGAGCCCTCGCGTGCCGACGAGTCGCTCACGCAAACGCTGCGAGCCGCCCTGGCGCTGGTGGACGTGCGGGTGCTCGACCACATCATCGTGAGCCCCGGGCAGAGCTTCTCGATGGCCGAGAGAGGGCTGCTCTGATGGGCTCGCGCGCTCCCTCGCTCAAGAACCTCGCCGACCTCAAGCAGGTGCAGCGCGCGCTCGCCGAAACCCGCGAGCGCGAAGCCGCCGAGGCAGCCGCCAAGGCAGCGGCCGAACGCAAGCGCGCCGCCGAGAAAGACCTGTTCGCCCGAGCCATCGGCGCCACCGAACCATTGCGCCGCAAAGCCGCCGTGCCGCTCGCACCGGAGCCGCCCGCGCCCATCCCCGTGCAGCACCAGCTCGACGAGCAGCGCGTGCTGCGCGAGTCGCTCTCCGACGAGTTCGACGTGACCACGCTGCTCGACGTGGACGACGCCATGAGCTTCCGCCGCCCCGGCATCGGCACCGATGTGACGGCGCGGCTGCGCAAGGGCGACTGGGCGATCCAGGCGCAGGTCGACCTGCACGGGCTGCGCAGCGACGAGGCGCGGGAGGCGCTCGGCGGCTTCATCCGCACGGCCTACAAGCAAGGGTTGCGCTGCGTGCGCGTGGTGCACGGCAAGGGGCTGGGTTCGCCGGGCAAGCAGCCGGTGCTGAAGACCAAGACCCAGCGCTGGCTGATCCAGAAGAACGAAGTGATCGCCTTCGTACAGGCCAAGCCTGCTGAAGGCGGGGCCGGCGCCCTCGTCGTGCTGCTGGCGCCCGCGCGGCGCTGAGCCGCACGGGACGCCGGTTTCTCTTTTGCCTTACTGGCTCAGATCGAGCTTGTAGACCGAGCGGCCCTTGCCGCTGCCATCATCGGCCGTCAGCAGCGAGATGTTCGTCAATCCGGCATCCGTCGCAGCGCTCAGTTGGCCCTGCCCCGACGTGAACACCACATTCCCCGCCGTCGTCACTTGCGTGAAACGCCAGCTGCGCGCCGCACCGTTGGTTGCACGCGTGATGGTCTTCTTGGCCTTGATGTAGTCGATCAGCACGTCGCGGTTCGCATCCGGCGATGCATAGATCGTCGCGCGCCCGTCCAGCGCGGGGATGAAGCTCGCACCGCTCGTCGCACGGTAGTTGTTCGTCGCGATGACGAACTCCTTCGCCGGGTCGATCGCAGCGCCCAGGTACGTCAGGTTCTTGATCCTGCTGCCCACGTCCTGCGTCACGTCGATCTCGTACTGCACGTCGGGCGTGGTGAACATGTCGAAGTTGTAGCCCGGAAAGGTGCTGATGAGCTGCTGGTCGGCCGTGGCCGTCAGGCTGATCTTGTTGAAGCGCTTGGCCGCTGCTTCGAGCCAGCTCTTGATTTCCGCGCCCGTCACCTTCACCGCATACACCGTGTTCGGGTACAGGTACAGGTCGGCCGCATTGAAGATCGCCAGGTTGCCCACGGCCACGTCGGTGTAGTCGCGACCGCCTTCGTAGCCCGACTTGAAAGGCGCGCTCACTGACAGCACCGGCAGGCTCGCGTACTGCGACAGGTTGGCCTGGATGTAGGCCTTCACGTAGTCGGCCTGCGCCTGATTCACGATCTGGATCGCACCCGGGTCGCCCACGTCCGCGAAGAAGGTGTTCATGCGGAAGTCGGTACTGCCGATAGGCGTCTTCACGTAGGTGATCGCGGCCTTGTGCTGCGTATCGACCAGCGGAGCGATCGCAGGGTCGGCATCGACGTACACGGCCTTGTTGGCGCTGTCCTTGCCTGTCTGCGTGGAGCGCGCGTCGACCACGGTCTTGCTCTTGTCCACGCTCCAGGCCTTGCCGTCGTACTCCAGCTCCAGCTTGATGAGGCCCAGCGACTTGCCCCACGACGAAGCCATCACCGCCGGCACACCGTTGACGGTGCCGGCCGTGTTGTCCACGCCGGCCTGCGTGAAGCCGGGCTTGGCGCTGCGGTCGGGGAAAACGGCGTGCTGGTGGCCCATCATCAGCGCGTCGATGCCCGGCACCTTCGCGAGGTACAGGGCCGAGTTCTCCATCGTCGGCGAGTAGGCCGATCCGTCGATCCCGCCGTGCTGCAGCGCGACAACGATGTCGGCGCCCTTGGCGCGCAGTTCGGGGATGTACCGGGTTGCCGCTTCCACCGTGCCCTCAGTGCGCAGCTTGCCTTCGAGGTAGCGCTTGTCCCAGTTCATGATGCCGGGCGTGGTGAAGCCGATCACGCCAACCTTCAGCGGCACCGTAACGCTCTTGCCGTCGGGCCCGGTCGCGGTGAACTGCTTGTTCAGGATGACGTACGGCGCGAGCAGCGGCTTGCCGGTCTTCACGCTCTGCACGTTCGCCAGCACCAGCGGAAAGCTCGGCCCGACGCACTTCTTGGTGGCGTCCACGCCATCCACATCGAGCCCGCCGCCGATTGCCTGATTGAGAAACTCCAGGCCGTAGTTGAATTCGTGGTTGCCGAGCGTGCCGGCATCGAAGCCCGTGGCGTTCATCGCCTTGTACATCGACAGCGGCTGCGTGCACGGAATGCGGTTGATCAGCGCCTCGTAGTCGGCCAGCGCCGTGCCCTGGATGGTGTCGCCGCTGTCGAACAGCATCGTGTTGGCGAACTCCTTGCGCGCCGCGTTGATCAGCGTGGACGCGCGCTCGTAGCCGTACGACTTGTCTTCGGCAACCTTGAAGTAGTCGAAGCTCAGCACGTTGAAGTGCAGGTCGGTGGTTTCGAGCAGGGCCACCGTGGTGCGCGTGCCCTTGGCCACCGGTGCGGGCGTGGTGGGCGTGGGGTTCGACGTCACCGGCGGAATGACGACGTTGCCGCCGCCGCTTCCGCCGCCACAGGCGGTGAGCGCGGCGGCCAGGACGGCGGCACAGGTGGTCATGGGGACAAAACGCGAAAGCGACGTGGCCGCTGCATCGTTCTTCATCGAGAGGTCTCCCTGCAAATTAGAGGAAGACCAGTCTCTGAAAGCAGAGTGACAGGCCAGTGAACCGGGCCTGACCTGCGGCACTCTTACGACAGGTTCACGACAGGTGATTCTTTAGTGGTACCGCCGCATCCGCCACCGCCGCCGCATCGGGGTTGCGCCCCGCTTCGAGCAGCTTGCGGCTCATCATGTGATCGACCGGCGCATTCACCGACTCCACGCACACGAGCTGCCCGTCGACGTAATGGAACAGCGAGAACGCATCGGGCTTCGGCCCCGCGCGGCGCACGCTGCTCAGGCCCGGCGTGCCTTCGGCCGGCATCAGGCCGACCATCTGCAGGCGCATGCCGCCCTGGTCGGACCAGAACCACGCGACCGCGTCGTGCGCGCGCGCCGCGCCGGTCAGCGTGGCCACTGCGGTGCGCGCCTGGTCGTTGGCGTTCTGCACCGATTCGAGCCGTAGCGCCCGGCCCGCGCGGCGGTCGGGGAAGCGCGTGCAGTCGCCCACCGCGAGCACGTCGGCCGCGCTGGTCTGCATGTGGCCGTCGACCACGATGCCGTCCGCGCATTCGATGCCGGCCGCTTGCGCGAGCGCGGTCTCGGGAACTGCGCCGATGCCGAGCAGCAGCAGGTCGACAGGCTGCTTCACGCCGTTGACCTGCACCGACACCAGCCGGTCGCCTTCGACTTCGAACGCGCCGGTCTGCGCGCCGAGCACGATGTCGATGCCGGCCGCGCGGTGCGTGGCGAGCACGTGCGCCGACAACTCGGGCGACACCGCGCGCCCCAGCAGCCGCGGCGCGCTCTCGATCACCTGCACCGACTTGCCGAGCGCCTTGGCAGTGGCCGCCACTTCGAGCCCGATGAAGCCGCCGCCGAGCACCGTCACATGTTCGGCCGCCGCGAGCCGCGTGCGCAGGCGATGCGCTTCGTCGGCCGCGCGCAGGCTCGCGACGTTTTCCAGGCCCGGCTTCAAGTCGGGCATCTGGCGCGCGCGGGTGCCGGTGGCCAGCACCAGCTGCTGCCACGGCAGGATCGCGCCCGAACGCAGAGTGACGGTGTGCGCCTCGCGGTCGATGGCCACGGCGGCATCGCCCAGGTGCAGCGTGATGCCCGCCTCGCGATACCAGTCGGCGGCCTTGTGCGGCTGCGTGGTTTCTTCCGCGCTCTTGAGAAAGGCCTTGGACAGCGGCGGGCGGTGATACGGCTCGCAGGCCTCTTCGCAGACCAGGTGCACGCGCGCGCCCTGCCCTGCTTCGGCAAGGCCGGCGCAGAGCTGGGCCGCGGCATGGCCGCCGCCGATGATGACGATGGAATTCATGAGAGAAGCGTCTTTCGAAATCGTTGTGTGATCGGTCGGTCACTCGCCGCGGCTGCGCATCCAGTCGGCGGTCTTGAAGAAGGAGTCGCGCAGGCGCTCGCGCAAGTCTTCCGGCACGCCCGTCTCGCCCATGGCCTGGTCCATGCAGGCCAGCCACTGGTCGCGCTCCTTGATGCCGATGGTGTGGCCGCCGATGCTCTGCGGCAGGTGGCGCGCCCGCAGCATCGGATGGCCGAAGCGGTCGGTGTAGTGCTGCGGCCCGCCGAGCCAGCCGCACAGGAACCAGAACAGGCGCTGGCGCGCGTTGTCGAGGCTGGTGCCGTGCACTGCGCGCAGCTGCGCATAGGCGGGCTCGAGGTCCATCAGGTCGTAGAAGCGCTCGACCAGCGCCTCTACCTTCGGTTCGCCGCCGATCCAGTCGAACGGCGTGCCGGCGGGCGGCTTTTCTTGAATCTGCATGGGCGGGAGTATCCCTCCAGGCGCTTGCTAGAGCTGCACGAGGCCGGGAATGGCCACGTCGGGGTTCACGTCGGCCTCGTAGTCCACGCCCTCCACCGAGAAGCCGAAGAGGCGCAGGAACTCGGTCTTGTAGCCGGCGAAATCGGTGAGCTCGTCGAGGTTGTCGCCGGTCACCTGCGGCCAGAGCTCCAGCACGCGAGCCTGCACCTGCGGCGCCAGTTCCTTGTAGTCCGCGCGCAGGCGACCGTCCTCGTCGATGTGCGGTGTGCTGCCGTAGAGGCTTTCGGCAAAGAGCCCGTGCACCTGCTCGATGCAGCCCTCGTGCGTGCCCTGCGCCTTCATCACCTTGAACAGCAGCGACAGGTACAGCGGCATCATCGGAATGGCCGAACTGGCCTGCGTGACGACCGCCTTCAGCACCGACACGCGCGCATCGCCGCCCTTGGCGGCCAGCTGCGCGCGGATGCCCAGCACCTTCTGGTCGAGGTCCTTCTTGGCGGCGCCGATGGAGCCGTTCCAGTAGATGTCGTGCGTGATCTGCTCGCCCAGATAGGTAAAGGCGGTGGTCTTCGCGCCGTCGGCCAGCACGCCGGCCTGCTGCAGCGCGTCGATCCACATCTGCCAGTCTTCACCGCCCATCACGGCCACGGTGTTGTCGATTTCTTCCTGCGTCGCGGGTTCGAGCACCGTTTCCTTCACGGCTCCGCTGTCGGTGTCGAGGCCGCGCAGGTTCACCGACTTGCCGATGGGCTTGAGCACCGAGTTGAAGACCTGCCCGGTCTTCGGGTGCGTGCGTCGCGGCGCGGCCAGGCTGTAGACGACGAGGTCGACCTGGCCGAGGTCGGCGCGGATGGTGTCGATGACCTGCTGCTTCACCGCGTCGGAGAAGCCATCGCCGTTGATGCTCTTCGCGTAGTGGCCTTCGGCTGTCGCGGCGCGATGGAAAGCGGCGGTGTTGTACCAGCCGGGCGAGCCGGGCTTGGTTTCGCTGCCCGGGCGTTCGAAGAACACGCCGAGCGTGTCGGCGCCGCTGCCGAAAGCGGCGGTGATGCGCGCGGCCAGGCCGTAGCCGGTCGATGCGCCGATCACCAGCACCTTCTTCGGGCCGCCCGCGATGGGCCCCTGGGCCTTGACGTAGTCGATCTGCTGCCTGACGTTGGCTTCGCAGCCGGTGGGATGGGTCGTGACGCAGATGAAGCCACGTACGCGGGGTTTGATGATCATGAGGATCTCGCTGGATGAGAGATGCGGGAAGAAAACGGCGGGAGCGCGTTTTTGGCGCCGCGAATTTAACCCAGCCCGTAATAACCGCCTTCAGCTTGTCCATATGCATATGTCGATTGACGATTTAATAATCAGGGGTTTTATTGATATGGTTCGACCCTGAATTTCCTCTAGGAGAGAGACAACCTATGCGCCACACCCTGCTCGCCGCGGCCGTCGCCGCTTCCACCTTCCTGCTCGGCACCGTCGCCCACGCCGACCAGTTGGCCGACATCAAGAAAAAGGGCGAACTGGTCGTCGGCGTGCTCGGCACCGACGAGCCCGCGACCTTCGTCGATCCGAAGACGCGCCAGATCGTCGGCTACGAAGTCGACCTGGTGAACGCCATCGCCAAGAAGATCGGCGTGAAGCCGGTGCTCAAGCAGATCGCTGTGGCCGCGCGCATTCCGGAGCTGCAGCAGGGCCACGTTGACCTGGTGGCAGCCGGCCTCACGCACAACAAGGAGCGCGAGGCGCAGATCGACTTCTCTCTCACCACCTTCGTCACCGGCCAGAAGGCCATCGTGAAGAAGGACAGCGGCATCGCCGAAGTGCCGCAGCTCGCGGGCAAGAAGGTGCTGACCATCCGCGGCGGCACGCAGGAGCCCAACATCCGCAAGGCCGTGCCCAACGTCGAGGTCGTGACCTTCGACACGAGCCAGCAGGCCTTCCAGGCGCTGCAGCAGGGCAAGGGCGTGGGCTATGTGGACGACGAGGCCGCACTGCTGCGCAGCTACGCCAAGCTGGGCCCGCAGAAGGCGCAGTACGTGGTGCTCAAGCAGAACCTGAGCACCGAGGCGCTGGCCATCGGCATCAAGAAGGGCGAGACCGGCCTGAAGGCCGTGGTGGACGACACGCTGCGCGAGCTCGAGAAGTCGGGCGAAGCGCAGAAGATCTTCATCAAGTGGTACGGCCCGACGACGGCTTCTGGCTTCCAGACGCGCGACTTCAAGCTCGACTCCGACAAGATCGACTGAGCCCGCGTTTCTCCTTCCCCCGCCGGGGGAAGGCCGGGATGGGGGCACGCGGCCCCGGCCCTTCGCGGCGGTGATACTGTCGCCCCCCATGCCCCTGTTCGACTATTCCTTGCTGCTGACCGGCAAGTACCACGACATGCTCATCGCGGGCCTGCTGCTGTCGCTGCAGCTGCTCGTGGCCGCGCTGGTGCTGGCGCTGCCCATCGCACTGGTGGTGGCGCTCCTGCGGCTGTCGCCCTTCGCGCCGCTGCGCTGGCTCGGCTTTGCGTACGTGGAGTCGATCCGCAACATCCCGCTGCTCGCGCACATGCTGTTCTGGTACTTCGGCGCACCCGAGCTGCTGCCCGAGGGCATCAAGCAATGGCTCTACGCGGGGCATATCGAGGCCTACAGCGCGGTGATTGCGCTGGCGCTGTACACGGCGGCCTTCATGGCGGAAGACATCCGCAGCGGCATCCGCGCGATTCCCTCGGTGCAGTTCGAAGCCGGCCGCGCAATGGGCTTCAGCTACCTGGCCACCATGCGCCGCGTGGTGCTGCCGCAGGCGCTGCGCGTGACCATTCCGCCACTCATCTCGCAGACGCTGAGCCTCTGGAAGAACACTTCCATCGCCACCGTGATCGGCGTGGCCGAGCTGATGTACCAGGCAGGCCAGGTCGAGAGCGCGACCTTCCGCAGCTTCGAGTCTTTTGCGTTCGCGAGCGCGGCGTACCTGACGGTGTCGCTGGCCATCACCGGGCTGGCGACCTGGTACCACCACCGTTACCCGGTGCGGACCATCTGAGGGCGCCAACGCGATGTTGCAGATCATCAACGACTACTGGGTCTACTTCCTCATCGGGCAGTACCCCAACGGCCCGCTCGGCGGGCTGGTGCTCACGCTGCTGCTGGCCTCCTGCGGGCTGGTGCTCGCACTGCCGCTGGGCATCGTGCTCGGGCTGGCGCGCGTGAGCCCGTGGCGCTGGCTGCGCTGGCCGGTCACGGGCTTCGTGTTCGTGGTGCGCGGGCTGCCGCTGCTGATGGTGATCTTCTGGGCCTACTTCTTCCTGCCCAGCGTCACGGGCGTGAAGACCGACCAGTTCACCACCATGCTGATCGCGCTCGTGGTGTTCGATGCCGCCTACCTCGCCGAGATCGTGCGCGCCGGCATCCAGGGCCTGCCGCGCGGGCAGATGGAAACGGCCCGCGCACTGGGCCTGGGCTATGGCCGAGCAATGCGGCTCGTGGTGCTGCCGCAGGCGCTGCGCAGCATGCTGCCCTCGCTGGTGAACCAGTTCGTCTCGACCATCAAGGAAACCTCGCTGGGCTACATCATCGGGCTGGCCGAGGTGTCGTTCATCGCGACGCAGATCAACACGCAGGTGTTCACCAAGCCCGCGCAGATCTACCTGATATTGGGCGGGACGTATTTCATTCTCTGCTTCGGCCTGTCGCGCTTCGCCTACTGGCTGGAACGCCGGCTCGCGCGCCGCGGCATCTCTACAGCCGCCGCCAAGGTGTCCGCATGATCGAACTCGAAAAAGTCAACAAGTGGTACGGCAGCTACCACGCGCTGGTCGACATCAGCGAGACCATCCACAAGGGCGAAGTCGTCGTGGTGTGCGGGCCCTCGGGCTCGGGCAAGTCGACGCTGATCCGCACCTTCAACCGGCTGGAGCCGATTCAATCGGGCCACATCGTCGTCGACGGGCAGGACATCCATGCGCCGGGCCTGGACGTGAACGCCTTCCGCTCGCGCATCGGCTTCGTGTTCCAGCAGTTCAACCTGTTCCCGCATCTCACGGTGCTGCAGAACTGCACGATGGCGCCGATGCAGCTGCGCGGCCTCACGCGCAAGGAGGCCGACGAGCGCGCGATGGCGCTGCTGCACCGCGTGGGCCTGTCGAACAAGGCCAACGCATGGCCAAGCGAACTGTCGGGCGGCCAGCAGCAGCGCGTGGCAATTGCACGCGCGCTCGCGATGCAGCCGCCGCTGATGCTGTTCGACGAGCCCACCAGCGCGCTCGACCCCGAAATGGTCGGCGAGGTACTGCTGGTGATGCGCGACCTGACACGCGACGGCATGACGATGGTCTGCGTGACGCACGAAATGGGCTTCGCGCGCGAGGTGGCCGACCGCGTGCTGTTCATGGACGAAGGCAAGGTGCTGGAGCGCGCCACGCCCGACGACTTCTTCAACCGGCCACAGCATCCGCGTGCGCAGCAGTTCCTGTCCGACATCCGATCGCCTTTCGCGAGAGACGCATGACCGACACCACCCTCCCCCTCATCGACGTCGCGCCGCTCATTGCCGGCACACCCGGGCGCGACGCCGTCGCCGCACAGATCGGCGCCGCCTGCCGCGCCCACGGCTTCTTCTATGTGACGGGCCACGGCGTCGATGCGGCGCTGGTGAAGCGGCTCGAAGAGCTGAGCCACCGCTTCTTCGAGCTGCCCGAAGAAACCAAGATGCAGTGGCGCATGGCCCTCGGCGGACGCGCCTGGCGCGGCTTCTTCCCGCTCGGCGGCGAGCTGACTTCGGGCCGGCCCGACTGGAAGGAAGGCCTCTACCTCGGCACCGAACTGCCCCCCACGCACCCACTGGTGCAGGCGAAAACGCCAGTGCACGGGCCAAACCTGTTTCCCGACGTGCCGGGCTTTCGCGAGACCATCCTCGACTACATGGCGGCCGTCACGCAACTGGGTCACCGGCTGATGGAAGGCATCGCGCTGAGCCTCGGCCTGGACGCGGACTACTTCGCCGAACGCTACACGGCCGACCCGCTGATCCTGTTCCGCCTCTTCAACTATCCGACGCAGGCCGTGCCCGAAGGCCTCGACGTGCAGTGGGGCGTGGGCGAGCACACCGACTACGGGCTGCTCACGATCCTGCACCAGGACCAGATCGGCGGCCTCGCGGTGCACACGCCAGGTGGCTGGATCGACGCGCCGCCCGTGGCGGGCTCTTTCGTCTGCAACATCGGCGACATGCTCGACCGCATGACCGGCGGGCTCTACAAGTCGACGCCGCACCGGGTGAAGCGCAACACTTCAGGGCGCGACCGGCTGTCGTTTCCGCTGTTCTTCGATCCGAACTTCGAGGCGCGCGTGCAGCGCATCGAAGGCCTCGCAGGCGCCGAGGCGCGCGACGACAGCGCCGAGCGCTGGGACCGCGCCAACGTGCACGCCTTCAGCGGGCGCTATGGCGACTACCTGCTCGCGAAGGTGTCGAAGGTGTTCCCGCAGTTGCGCGACGAAGTGCTCTGAACAGCCGGCGAAGGCTCGTCGAGGAAGGCGTCTTCCCAGCGTTCGATCTCGGCATCGGGGTCGGAAATGGGTACGAGCTTGTCGCTGCGGCAATAAAAGGTCCAGCCCTCGAACAGCACGTCGTAGTACGTGCCGGGCAGGTAGCGCTCGCTCGGCGCCTCGTAGGGCAGTGAGACAACTTCCACGATCCGGCCCACCGCACGCTCCGTGAAGGGCGACGCCAGGCAGCTGTCGACCACATGGCAGAGCGTGCCGATCTTGATCATGAGAGCCTTGTCGCGGCCTCGGCAGGAAACCAGCGCGGCAGGTGCGGCACCGCTTCGTGCAGCGACTCGAGCACATGGAAGGCCCGCTCGATGATGGATGCGGGCGGGTGCTTGAGGTCGGGCACGACCACGACACGCATGCCCGCAGCGAGCGCCGCCTTGGCGCCGTTCTCGCTGTCCTCGAAGGCGATGCATTCCGCCGGGTCCACGCCCAGCCGTTCGGCCGCGAGCAGGTAGAGCGCCGGATCGGGCTTGGCGCGCGCAACCTCGTCGCCGCCCGCAAAAGCCGAGAAATGGTGCAGCACGCCCAGGCTGCCAAGGCAGGCCTGGATCTGCCCGCTGGTCGATGACGAGGCCACGGCGCAGCGCGTGCCACGTTCGCGCAGCGCGCTCAGGAATTCGGCCGCGCCGGGCTTGATGGGAAACAGCGGCGCACCGTCAGAGCGCTCCAGCTGCAGGCGCTGGCGGACATGAGCCACGGCGTGGTTGTAGGCATCCGCACCGCCCAGCAGCGCCGCGAGGATGTGTTCGGACTCGGTCATGGCCAGCCCGACGACCTGCAGGTACTGGCTGTGCGAAAGCTCGATGTCGAGCGTGCGGGCGGCCTCGATCCAGGCGGCCATGATGGGCCGCTCCGAATCGATCAGCAGCCCGTCCATGTCGAAGATTGCGGCGGCGAACATCGGGGCATCCTAATGAAAAAGGGGCCGAAACGGCCCCTTTTGAAAGAAACGGCGGCAGTTGGCTGCCTTGTGCAAGTCGTCAGTCCCGCGCCAGTGCCCGGTTCAGCCCCAGCGCGCCCAGCGTGGCGATGGCACCCGACAGCAGGTAGATGCTGACGTAGGCCAGACCGAAGTGGGCCGACAGGCCGAGGGCAACCAGTGGCGCGAACGCCGCACCGATCAGCCAGGCCAGGTCGGCCGTGAGTGCCGCGCCAACGTAGCGGTACTTGGGTGCGAAGTTCGAGGTCACGGCGCCGGCCGCCTGACCGTACGACAGGCCCAGGATCACGAAGCCCAGCAGGATGAAGATGTCCTGCCCGACGCGGCCGCCATCGAGCAGCGTGGGGGCGAAACCACTGAAAGCCGCGATCACGGCAGCCAGGCCGCCCAGCGTGAAGCGTCGGCCGATGCGGTCAGCCAGCAGGCCCGAGGCCACGATGCCGGCAGCGCCGAGCACCGCGCCGATCATCTGCACGATCAGGAATTCGGTGACCGACTGGTCGGAATACAGCGTGATCCACGACAGCGGGAACACCGTGATCAGGTGGAACAGCGCATAGCTGGCCAGCGCGGCGAAGGCGCCGATCAGCAGGTTGGCGCCCTGAGAGCGAACCAGTTCGCTCACGCTGGTGGGCTCCAGTTCACGCTCTTCGAGCAGGCGCGAGTATTCGTCGGTGGCCACCAGGCGCAGGCGGGCGAACAACGCCACCACGTTGATCGCGAAGGCCACGTAGAAGCTGTAGCGCCAGCCCCAGTCGAGGAAGTCCTCGGACGGCAGGCTCGAATACAGGTAAGCGAACAGCGCGCTGGCAATGAAGAAGCCGATGGGCGCACCCAGCTGGCCCAGCATGGCGTACCAGCCGCGGCGGTTGGCCGGGGCATTCAGTGCCAGCAGCGACGGCAGGCCGTCCCAGGAAGCGCCCAGCGCCAGGCCCTGGCCGAAACGGAACACCGACAGCAGCACGATCGCCGTGAAGCCCAGGCTCGCATAGCCCGGCAGGAAGGCGATGCCGGCGGTGGAGGTGCCCAGCACGAAAAGTGCCGACGTGAGCTTGGCCTCTCGCCCGAATCGTCGCTGGATGACCATCGAGATGACAGTTCCGAACGGACGCGCGATGAAGGCGAAGGAAAAGATCAGGAACGAATAGAGAACGCCCTCGAGGTGCTGCTCGAACGGAAAGAAGACCGCCGGGAACACCAGCACCGAGGCGATGCCGTAGACGAAGAAGTCGAAATATTCGGAGGCGCGGCCGATGATCACGCCGACCGCGATCTCGCCGGGGGCGATGTGCGAGTGGTCGTCGCCCTGCCGGGCGCCGCCGTGCTCGGGCGAGTTCGGCAGCGGCTGTGCGCCTTGCGGACTGATGCTGGACGTCGTCATTGCTTGCTGTAATTCAGGTGTCACGCCGGGGCGCGACACCATAAGACCATGGAGATCCCAGAGCGTCGCACCGAATCACATTTACCGCCATAGGACAAAACGTCCAATAGGCGAAACCCGTCTTCAGGCGTAGATTGTGGGGTCTTTTTGCGTCGCCCCTGCACCTCTTTTCCTTCGGCATGCACATCCTCAAGAACCTTCGCCGATCACTCCTGCTGCTTTCCGCCATGCTCCTGGCGGGCTGCAACACGGTGCTGATGAACCCATCCGGCGACATCGCCAATCAGCAGGGACGCCTCATCGTCGTCTCCACCGTGCTGATGCTGATCATCATCATCCCGGTGATCGCCCTGACC
Source organism: Variovorax sp. OV084 (assembly GCF_900111625.1). Classification (NCBI taxonomy): domain Bacteria; kingdom Pseudomonadati; phylum Pseudomonadota; class Betaproteobacteria; order Burkholderiales; family Comamonadaceae; genus Variovorax; species Variovorax sp. OV084. The sequence goes on from NZ_FOII01000005.1 coordinate 177,705, forward strand.
ATCTTCTTTGCCTGGCGCTATCGCCAGTCCAACAAAGAGGCCACCTACAGCCCCGACTGGGACCACTCGACCCAGCTCGAACTGGCGATCTGGGCGGCGCCGCTGCTCATCATCATCGCGCTGGGCGCCATCACCTGGATCAGCACCCACACTCTCGACCCCTACCAGCCGCTGCGCCGCCTCGACGCCCAGCGCGCGATTCCGGCCGAAACCAAGCCGCTGGTGGTCGAAGTGGTGGCACTCGACTGGAAGTGGCTCTTCATCTACCCCGAGCAGGGCATCGCCACGGTGAACGAGCTGGCCGCCCCGGTGGACCGCCCGATCAGCTTCAAGATCACGGCCTCCTCGGTGATGAACTCGTTCTTCATCCCCGCGCTGGCCGGCCAGATCTACGCCATGCCGGGCATGGAAACCAAGCTGCACGCGGTGATCAACAAGCCGGGCGAGTTCGAAGGCTTCTCCGCCAACTACAGCGGCGCCGGCTTCTCGGGCATGCGCTTCAAATTCCACGGCCTGAGCAACGGCGACTTCGACCAGTGGGTCCAGAAGGTCAAGGCCGGCAAGGACGGCGAACTCACGCGCGATCTCTACAAGAAGCTCGAAGTGCCCAGCGAGCGCGAGCCCGTGCGCCACTACGCCGCCGTGGACCCTGCCCTGTACGACGCCATCCTCAACCTGTGCGTGGACCGCAACAAGATGTGCATGAAGGAAATGATGGCCATCGACGCCGACGGCGGCATGGGCAAGCCCGGCGCCTTCAACGTTGCCACCAAGCAAGCCTGGCAGGTCGATTCACTCGACACGCCCAAGCGCAAGTACGTCACCGCGATGTGCACCACCGAAGAATAAGATGTTGCAGAACCTAGACCTGACGAAGCTCGTCTTCGGCCGCCTCTCATGGGAGGCGATTCCCTTCCACGAACCGATCCTGCTCGCGACCTTTGCGGGCGTGGTGCTGGGCGGCATCGCCGTCCTCGGCGCACTGACCTACTTCAAGCTGTGGGGCATGCTGTGGCGCGACTGGATCACCAGCATCGACCACAAGAAGATCGGCATCATGTACATCATCCTGGGCCTGGTGATGCTGCTGCGCGGCTTCGCCGACGCGCTGATGATGCGGGCCCAGCAGGCGATGGCCTTCGGCGACAACGCCGGCTTCCTTCCGCCGCACCACTACGACCAGGTCTTCACCGCCCACGGCGTGATCATGATCTTCTTCGTGGCGATGCCGCTGGTCACGGGCCTCATGAACTTCGTGGTGCCGCTGCAGATCGGTGCGCGCGACGTGGCCTTCCCGTTCCTGAACAACTTCAGCTTCTGGATGACCACCTTCGGCGCCGGCCTCGTGATGGCGTCGCTGTTCGTCGGCGAATTCGCCAAGACCGGCTGGCTGGCCTACCCGCCGCTGTCGGGCATTCTCTTCAGCCCCGACGTGGGGGTCGACTACTACATATGGTCATTGCAGATAGCGGGGGTGGGCACATTGCTATCCGGCGTGAACTTGCTGGCGACCATCGTGAAGATGCGCGCGCCCGGCATGACGATGATGAAGATGCCCGTGTTCACCTGGACCGCGCTCTGCACCAACGTTCTGATCGTTGCAGCCTTCCCGGTGCTGACCGCCGTGCTGGCCCTGCTGTCGCTCGACCGCTACGTCGGCACCAACTTCTTCACGAACGACCTCGGCGGCAACGCCATGATGTACGTGAACCTGATCTGGATCTGGGGCCACCCCGAGGTGTACATCCTGATCCTGCCGGCCTTCGGCATCTTCTCGGAAGTGGTCTCCACCTTCTCCGGCAAGCGCCTCTTCGGCTACGCCTCGATGGTGTACGCCACGGTCGTGATCACCATCCTGTCGTACCTCGTCTGGCTGCACCACTTCTTCACCATGGGCTCCGGTGCCAGCGTGAACTCGTTCTTCGGCATCACGACGATGATCATCTCGATCCCGACTGGCGCGAAGATCTTCAACTGGCTCTTCACCATGTACCGCGGCCGCATCCGTTTCGAGCTGCCCATGATGTGGACCATCGGCTTCATGATCACCTTCGTGATCGGCGGCATGACCGGCGTGCTGCTGGCCGTTCCCCCGGCCGACTTCGTGCTGCACAACAGCCTGTTCCTGATCGCCCACTTCCACAACGTGATCATCGGCGGCGTGCTGTTCGGCATGCTGGCGGGCATCACCTACTGGTTCCCGAAGGCCTTCGGCTACAAGCTCGACCCGTTCTGGGGCAAGTGCTCGTTCTGGTTCTGGATCGTCGGCTTCTGGTTCGCCTTCATGCCGCTGTACATCCTGGGCCTGATGGGCGTCACCCGCCGCATGAACCACTTCCAGGACATGTCGCTGCAGATCTGGTTCCAGGTTGCCGCCTTCGGCGCCGTGCTGATCGCGCTGGGCATCGCCTCGTTCATCATCCAGCTGGTGGTGAGCTTCATTCGCCGCGAATCGCTGCGCGACACCACGGGCGACCCGTGGAACGGCCGCACGCTCGAATGGTCGACCTCGTCGCCCCCGCCGGCCTACAACTTCGCGTTCACGCCGCGCGTGCATGACAACGACGCCTGGTCCGACATGAAGGCCCGCGGCTACCAGCGTCCGCTGGAAGGCTTCAGCCCGATCCACATGCCCAAGAACACGGCTGCCGGCTTCATCATCGCGGCGCTGGCCGCGGTGGGCGGCTTCGCAATGATCTGGCAGATGTGGCTCGTGGCCGGCATCGGCTTCGTCGCCATGCTCGCCGCAGTGATCATCCACACGTTCAACTACAAGCGCGACTACCACATCCCCACGGAAGAAGTCGTCAGCACCGAAGACGCGCGCACGCGCCTGCTAGCTGCCCATGTCTAACACCACCGCTCTTTCCGCCGGCAGCGCCGGCCAAGCGTCGAACGCGCCCGCGTTCGAGGTCTTCAACGTCCGCAACGAAGACCACCACCCCGAGAACGGCACGCTGCTGGGCTTCTGGCTCTACCTGATGAGCGACTGCCTCATCTTCGCGTGCCTGTTCGCGGTGTACGGCGTGCTGGGCCGCAGCTACGCGGCCGGCCCCTCGGGCGCCGACCTGTTCGACCTGCCGCTGGTGGCAATCAACACCTCGCTGCTGCTGCTGTCGTCCATCACGTACGGCTTTGCCGTGCTCGAGATGCAGAAGCGCCGCATGGGCGCCGTGCTGGTCTGGCTGGCCATCACCGGCCTGCTGGGCGCGGGCTTCATCGGCCTGGAGCTGTACGAGTTCGCGCACCTGATCCACGAAGGCGCGGGCCCGCAGCGCAGCGCCTTCCTGTCGTCGTTCTTCGCACTGGTGGGCACCCACGGCCTGCACGTGACCTTCGGCATCGTCTGGCTCATCGTGCTGATGATCCAGTTGCCCAAGCACGGCTTCACCGCCGCCAACCGCCGCCGCCTGATGTGCCTGTCGATGTTCTGGCACTTTCTGGACGTGGTCTGGATCGGCGTCTTCACCTTCGTGTATCTGATGGGATCGCTGCAATGAGCGCGCACACCGAAACCGCCGGCCACGGCGCACATGGCCATGACAGCCACGACGATGGCCCGGTGAGCCACAGCACCTTCAAGGGCTACATGACCGGCTTCGTGCTGGCCGTGATCCTCACCGCCATTCCGTTCTGGCTCGTGATGGCCAAGGTCTTCGACAAGCCCAACACCACCGCCCTCGTCATCCTGGCCTTCGCCGTGGTGCAGATCGTGGTGCACATGGTGTACTTCCTGCACATGGACGCCAAGTCCGAAGGCGGCTGGAACATGCTGGCGCTGATCTTCACGCTCGTGCTCGTGGTCATCACGCTGGCCGGTTCGCTGTGGGTCATGTACCACATGAACACCAACATGATGCCGGCCTCGATGCACGACATGAAGAACATGCCCTGATGGCGGCAGCGGTCCGCCAGCGTTCCACCGCCGCGCGGGTGGCGCTGGCGGTCGGCGCAGCCCTCGCCTTTGCCGGCTTCTTCGCGCTCGGCACCTGGCAGGTCGAGCGCAGGGCCTGGAAGCTCGATCTCATCGCCCGCGTCGAACAGCGCGTGCATGCCCCGGCTGCCGCGGCCCCCGGGCGAAACGAATGGCCCACGGTCAACGCGGCCTACGACGAATACCGGCATGTCCGCCTTGCCGGCACTTTCCTCCACGACAAAGAGACGCTGGTGCAGGCCAGCACCAAGCTTGGCGCCGGCTTCTGGGTGCTGACCCCGCTGCGCAGCGGGGACGGCACCGTGGTGCTCGTCAATCGCGGCTTCGTGCCGCCTGAAGCACGCGAACGCCCGGCCCGCACCGCGCCAGAGCCGCAGGGCGAGACCACCGTGGCCGGCCTGCTGCGCCTCACCGAGCCCAAGGGCGGCTTCCTGCGCAAGAACGACGCAGCCGCCGATCGCTGGTTCTCGCGCGACGTGCAAGCCATTGCCGCGGCGCGCGGCCTGAACGACGTCGCGCCCTACTTCGTCGATGCCGAGGCCGCGCCCGCGCAGGCCACTGCCACCATCGACACTCCCGCATGGCCCGCCGCCGGCCTGACGGTCATCGCCTTTCCCAACAGCCACCTGGTTTATGCCCTTACGTGGTACGGCCTGGCCCTGATGGTGCTGGTCGCGGCCTGGTTCGTGCGGCGCAGCGACGAAAATGCGGCCCATGCCGAAGCCCGCCCCGCCCAAGATGCTCGCCGCGACGACTGACACCGCCGCGGTCGCGGGCGAACTGCACGCCCCCCGCGCCGGCGTCGCGAGCCTCGACAACGCCACCGGCCACCAGAACATGCAGCAGCTGATCCAGCTGCGCTGGTTCGCCGTGGTCGGGCAGGTCGTCACCATCCTGGTGGTGCACTACGGCTTCGCGATCCGGTTGCCCCTGGACCACATGCTGCAGGTGCTGACCTGCCTCGCGCTCTTCAACATGGTGAGCCTGCTGCGTTCGCGCAGCCACCGGCGCGTGACCAACGGCGAACTGTTCCTCGCGCTGCTGGTCGACGTGGCCACGCTCACGGCGCAGCTCTACCTGAGCGGCGGCGCGACCAACCCCTTCGTGTTTCTGTTCCTGCTGCAGGTGACGCTGGGGGCAGTGCTGCTGAAGCCCTGGTCGACCTGGACCATCGTGGTCATCACCAGCATCTGCTTCGCCGGGCTGGCGCTGTTCTCGCGTCCGCTCGCGCTGCCGCTGGACCACAACCGCGGCCTGTGGAGCCCCTACATCCAGGGCATGCTGGTGTGCTTCGCGCTGAACGCGGCGCTGCTCGTGATCTTCATCACCCGCATCGGCCGCAACCTGCGCGCGCGCGACGCCCGGCTGGCCGACCTGCGCCAGCGCGCCTCGGAAGAAGAACACATCGTGCGCATGGGCCTGCTGGCTTCGGGCGCGGCGCACGAGCTGGGCACGCCGCTGGCCACGCTGGCGGTGATCCTGGGCGACTGGCGCCGGCTGCCGCATTTCAGCTCCGACCCCGAGCTGCTGACCGAGGTGGCCGAGATGGAGCTGCAGATCCAGCGCTGCAAGAGCATCGTGAGCGGCATCCTGCTGTCGGCCGGCGAGGCGCGCGGCGAATCGTCGGAAGAAACCACGGTCAGCACCTTCCTCGACGACCTGATCGAAGAGTGGCGCACCACCCGCCCCGTGGAAGACTTCGAGTACGACAACCGCTTTGGCCGGGACCTGCCCATGGTCTCCGACTCGGCCCTCAAGCAGATGATCTGCAACGTGCTCGACAATGCGCTGGAGGCGTCGCCGCACTGGCTGCGCCTTGAGGCGGCGCACGACGCCGACGCGCTGACGATCACGGTCACGGACGCAGGCCCCGGCTTCCTGCCGGCCATCCTGAAGGAGTTCGGCAAACCCTATCAGTCGAGCAAGGGCCGCCCTGGCGGTGGGCTGGGGCTGTTCCTGGTCGTGAACGTGGCGCGCACTGTCGGCGGCCGCGTCGCGGCGGCAAACCGGCCCGAGGGCGGCGCCATCGTGAAGATCACACTGCCGCTCGCGGCCATCGTGCTGGAAGAAGAAGAGGCGGAAGAGGACGACGAAAAGGTCCTCGACGGCGAGACCATCGAAGTGGAAGGCAATGACCGAAACCGAAGCTGAGCGCCAGTTGCTGATCGTCGAGGACGACGACGCCTTCGCGCGCGCGCTCGGCCGCTCCTTCGAGCGCCGCGGCTATGCCGTGACGCAGGCAGGCAACCTCGCGGAAGTCGACGCCCTGCTGGCCACCGCGTCGCCCGGCTACGCGGTGGTCGACCTGAAGCTCAACGGCGAGGCCTCAGGCCTTGCCGCCGTGCAGATGCTGCACCGGCACAACCCCAAGATGCTGATCGTGGTGCTGACGGGCTTCGCCAGCATCGCCACCGCCGTGGAAGCCATCAAGCTCGGCGCCTGCCACTACCTGGCCAAGCCGTCGAACACCGACGACATCGAGGCCGCCTTCGGCCGCGCCGCCGGCACCACAGAGGTCGAGCTGACCAACCGCTCGACCTCGATCAAGACGCTCGAATGGGAGCGCATCCACGAGACGCTGGCCGAAACCGGCTTCAACATCTCGGAGACCGCGCGCAGGCTCGGCATGCACCGGCGTACGCTGGCGCGCAAGCTGGGCAAGCAGCAGGTCAAGTAGGCAACCACTACATCCCTCCATCTGCATGAGGTTCCGATGACGACAGCTCCCTCCCAGACGCAACCCTCGCAGCGCACCTCCGTGCTGGCAGCCCGCGACCAGACGGCGATGGAAGAACTCTTCAATGCCCTGAGCCACGGCCTGGGCCTGGCGCTGGCCATCGCCGCGCTGCCCATCCTGGTCTACAACGCGGTGCAGAAGGGGCAGGCCGCGGGCGTGGTCGGCGCCTGTCTTTTCGCGGGCACGGCCATCGTGCTGTACCTGATCTCCACGCTGTACCACGCACTGCCCATGGGCCGGGCCAAGGCCTGGTTCAACCGGCTGGACCACGCGGCCATCTACCTTTTCATCGCGGGCAGCTACATGCCCTTTCTCTTCGGCGTGCTGCGCGGGCCGCTGGGGTGGACGCTGTTCGGCGCCATCTGCGCGGCGGCCGTGCTGGGCGTGAGCGCCAAGCTGTTCAACCGGCTGCAGCATCCGCTGTGGTCGACCGGACTCTATGTGGCGATGGGGTGGATGGCGCTGATGGCTGCGGTGCCGCTGTACGAGCGCATGTCACCGGCAGGGCTGGGTTGGCTCGTGGCCGGTGGGCTCTTCTATACGGCGGGCGCCGTGGTGTTCCTGTTCGACAACAAGGTGCGCTTCGCGCATTCGGTGTGGCACCTGTTCGTGCTGGCGGGCAGCACCTGCCATTTCTTCGCCGTGCTCTGGCACTCGCACGGCTGATCTTCCTGACTCAGTAATGCGGCGGTAGCTCGTCGCGCGGGTTGCGCGCGGCGCCGTCCTGCATCGCGTTCTGGCTCTGCTCCTTCAGTTGCGTGACCTGCAGGATCAGCCGGTCGATCTGCTGCTGCTGGCGGTAGATCGTCATGTTCAGCTGGTCGAGCAGGTCTTCGGCGTAGCTCGACTTGATCTCGAGCTCGGTCACGCGTTCCGCGAGGTCGTGGGGTGGGTTTTCCATGCCGCTATTGGACAGGAAGACCGACCCACCTTTTATGACGCCTCCCTTAGCCTCCTCTTGGCCTCTTAGCGCCGTACCTTCGCTTCGAGCAGATCGCCCATGCCGATGCGCTTCGCGAACTCGATGCGCACACGCTCCGACACCTCGAACACCTCCGTCGCACCGTCGCCCACGAAGTCGATCAGCGAGCGCATCGGCCGTGTGCCGGCGGGCAGGCCCACGATGCGCACGATCTCGTCGGCCACGGCCTGCGGGTCGGCGTTGTCGGGCGTCAGCGCCGAGAGGCGTTCGCCGATCTGGTCCATCACGCCGTCGTAGCGGCTGTAGGCGGCGGCGGTCGCGGCATCGGCCGGCTTGCCCGCGCTCGGGAAGTGGTCGGTGCCCCTGGTGAAGGCGCCCGGCACGACGATGGAAGTCTCGATGCCGAAGCGCGCGATCTCGTAGGCCAGCGTGACGGCCAGCGAATCCATCGCCGCCTTGGCCGCGCCATAAGGGCCCATGAACGGCGGAAAGCCGCCCTTGGTGGTAGTGCTGCTGATCCACAGCATCAGCCCCGACTCCTGCCTGCGCAGGTACGGCAGCACCGCGCGGTTCACGCGCTGCGCGCCGAGCACGTTGGTGTCGAACACCTTCACGATCTCCTCGGGCGTGAAGGCCTCGGTCGGACCGACCACGAGGTGGCCGGCGTTCTGCATCACCACGTCGAGGTGGCCCTGCTCGCGCACGATGGTCGCGGCGGCGGCATCGGCCGAGTCCTGCGAGAGCACGTCGAGTTCGAGTGGGTGCAGCTGAATGTTCTTCGCCGCAGCGAGCGAGCGCAGTTCGGCGGCGCGGCCGGCATTGCGGCCCGCGATGTCGCGCATCGACGCGTAGACGACGTGGCCGGCTTCGGCCAGCGATTGCGCGCTGAGCTTGCCAATGCCGGTGCCAGCACCGGTGACCAGGATGATCTGCTTTTGCATGAGGTTTCTCCGTATGGGTTGGGTTGATCCGAGAAAGCGAATGCCTCAGGCCACGCCGCCGTTGGCGCGCAGGACCTGCCCGTTGACCCAGCCCGCATCCGGACCGGCAAGGAAGGCCACCACCGAAGCGATGTCCTCGGGCTGGCCGAGGCGCTGCAGCGGCGGCATCTTCGCGAAGGTCTGGATCTGTTCTTCGGTCTTGCCGTCGAGGAACAGCGAGGTGGCGATCGGGCCCGGCGCCACGGCGTTCACCGTGATGTTTCGGCCGCGCAGCTCCTTGGCGAAGACGTGCGTGAAGGCCTCGACCGCCGCCTTGGTGGCGTTGTAGATCGCATAGCCGGGCATGTTCAGCGCGAGCGTGGTGCTCGAGAAGTTGACGACGCGCCCGCCCTCGTTGAGGCGCGCGGCGGCTTCGCGCAGCGTGTTGAAAGTGCCGCGCACGTTGATGTCGAAGGTCTGGTCGTAGAGCGCGTCCGTGTGCTCGGCCAGCGGCACGGTCTTGAGCACGCCGGCGTTGTTGACCAGCACGTCGACCTTGCCGAGCTGCGCCTCGACGGCGTTGAACATGGCGCGCACTTCGCCGGCGCTGGCCACGTCGGCCTTGACCGCGAAAGCCTTGCCGCCAGCGGCCTGCAGTTCGGCGACGAGGGCGTCGGCCTGCGCCGGACTCGACGCGTAGTTGACGGCGACCGCGAAACCATCCTTGGCGAGCCGCCGCGCAATGGCGGCGCCGATGCCGCGCGATGCGCCGGTGACGAGGGCGACGTTGGAGTTGGAGGGCTTGTTCATGGCTGTTTCCTTTGCAGTAGTGGGTTGGTGAGACGAATGATCGATCGTTCCCATCCAAAGATAATCAGCCTCAAATCGCCATTACCATTCCATTTACTTCAACAATAGATCCGGAGCCCAGCCATGGACCGCTTCCAGGAAATGCTGGCCTTCGTGCGCATCGCCGAGCGCCAGAGCTTCACGCAGGCGTCCGAAGACCTGCAGATTCCGCGCGCCACCGTCACCACCCTGATCAAGCGCGTGGAGCAGCGCCTGGGCACCCGGCTGCTGGAGCGCACCACCCGCACCGTGCGCCTCACGCAGGACGGCGAGGCCTACTACCGCCGCTGCGTGCGGCTGCTGGCCGACGTGGAAGAGGCCGAGGGCCTGTTCCGCGACGAGGCGCCCAAGGGCCTGCTGCGCGTGAACCTGCAGGGCACGCTGGCGCGGCATTTCGTGGTGCCCGCGCTGCCGGCGTTCCTGGCGCGATATCCCGACCTGGAACTGCACATCGGCGAGGACGACCGGCTGGTGGACCTGGTACGCGAAGGCGTCGACTGCGTCCTGCGCGCGGGCACGCTGCAAGATTCATCGATGGTCGGGCGGCGCGTGGCGCTGCTGCCGCAGGTCACGGTCGCGAGCCCGGCCTACCTGGCGCAGCACGGCGAGCCCGAGAGCGTGGAAGCGCTGTCGGTGCACCGCGCCATCCACTACATCTCCAGCGCCACGGGCAAGGCGGTGCCGCTCGAATTCACGGTCGATGGGCGGGTGACCACCGTGCAGCTCGGCGGCATCGTCTCGGTGACGGGCGCCGACCTGTACACCGGCTCGGCCGTCGCGGGCCTGGGGCTGGTGCAGGTGCCGCGCTATCGCGTGGCCAGCGAACTTGCAGACGGGCGACTGAAGGTGCTGCTGCCCGGCTTCGCGCCACCGCCGATGCCGGTTTCGGTGCTCTATGCGCAGAACCGGCAGCTGTCGTCGCGGGTGCGAGTGTTCACGCAATGGCTGCGCGACATCTTCGAAGCGGCAGCGCAAACCTGAGCAGGTCTCAACAGGCCGTCGACTCCAGCGCCACGGCACCAGCCTCAGCGTGTGTCTCGCCACGCAGGAACGCAAACACCACCATCGCCGTCACCACCGTCACGCCTGCCAGCACGCACAGCAGCGTGCCGAACGCCGCGCCGTAGGCATGCAGCAGCGCCGCGCGGTCCATGCCGGGCAGCAGGGCCAGCGCCTGCGACATGTTCCCGGTGGTCACCCGCTGCGCCGCCTGCGATGCGGCGGCGGCATGCCCCAGTTGCGCCGTCACAAGTGCCGTCAGTCCGGCCCCCACCAGCGCCAGCGCAATCCCCTCCCCCGCGACCCGCACGGTGTTGAAGATGCCCGACGCCATGCCCGCCCGCTCGCGCGGCACCACACTCACGGCCAACCCGTCCATCAGGCCCCAGGGCAGGCCGATGCCGGCGCCGATCAACAACAGCGGCCACACGATGTCGTGCAGCGGCGTGCCCGGCGCGCAGCGGCTGAGCCAGAACAGCCCCGCCGCGCACACCAGCAGCCCCACGGCCGAAATCACGCCCGCCGAGAACCGGTGCGCAAGCGATGCCGCCAGCGTCGGCACGATGAGAATCGGCCCCGAGAGCGCGAACATGAAAGTCCCCGCCTCGATCGCGCTGCGCCCTTCGAGCCCGATGAAGCGGATCGGCAGCAGCACCAGCAGCACGACGAAGCCATAGGCCGGCGCGGCAGCCAGCAGTTGCACGCCCACGAAGCGCGGAAAACGGAACAGCGACAGATCGAGCATGGGATGCGCCACGCGCCGCTCGATGGCGATGAAAGCCGTGCCCATCAGCGCCGCGCCCGCCAGCGCGCAAAGCACCCACGGGCTGCCCCAGCCGCTGTCGGGCGCCTGCAGTACGCCGAGCGTCAGCAGGCTCAGCGCGGCGGTGAAAGTCGCCGTGCCCGGCATGTCGAGCCCCATGGCATCCGGATTGCGCGACTCGCGCATGCTCGGCGCGGCGATGCACAGCGCCACGAGGCTGACCGCGCCGGGGCTCAGCATCACCGCCTGCCAGCCGAAGCTCTCGGCAAGCCAGCCCGAGAGGATGGAGCCGCACGACAGCCCCACGCCGAACGAAGTGCCGATCAGGCTGAAGGCCCGCGTGCGCGCTGCGCCGTCGAACACCTGCGCCAGCGCGGCCGTGCCCGCCGCGAAGGCCGCGGCCGAGCCCAGCCCCTGCAGGGCCCGCGCCAGATCGAAGGCGACGATGCCCGGGGCCAGCGTCAGCAGCGAGCTGCTCAGCGCCACCACCGCGAGCCCCAGCAGGAACACGCGCTTGCGCCCATAGGCATCGGCCAGCGCCCCGGCCGCCATCAGCGTGGCGCCGAAGCTCAGCATGAAGGCGTTGGTCACCCAGTTGAGCTGCACCGGGCTGCCGCCCAGCGCATCGCGGATCGCGGGCAGCACCACCGCCGGGCCGGTGAAGCTCAGCGGCATGCCCAGCGCTGCCAGGCAGACGGCGGCCAGCAGCCAGTTCTTGTTGGGGGAAGACGTGGACATCGAAGGCTTTCACGCAGGAGAAAGGAAGCCACAGAAGATAGAAAGGAATCAATGGAATGAAAATGGCGCCATTGATCCTCACACTCCCAACCCAGGGTTGTTAATCCATGGACAGCTTCAGCGGACTCGAATCCTTCGTGCGTGCGGCCGACCAGCTGAGCTTTGCCAAGGCCGGCCGGCAGCTGGGCATCTCGGCGTCGGCGGTGGGCAAGAACGTCGCACGGCTCGAGCAGCAGCTCGGCGTGCGCCTCTTCAACCGCACCACGCGCCACACGCGGCTGACGCAGGAAGGCGCGCTCTTCCACGAGCGCTGCCGCCGCATCCTCGACGAGCTGGACGATGCGCGCGCCATGATGCAAGACGCCATCGCCGCCCCGCGCGGCCGGCTGCGCGTGAGCCTGCCGACCATCGGCTACCGCTTCCTGCTGCCGATCCTGCCGGACTTCAAGGCGCGCTACCCCGAGATCGAGCTCGACCTCGACTTCAACGACCGGCTGGTCGACGTGATCGCCGAGGGGGTCGACGTGGCAATTCGCAGCGGCGACCTGGTCGATTCGCAACTGGTGGCGCGGCGGCTCGGCCCGTTCCAGTTCGTGCTGGTGGCGTCACCGGCTTATCTCGAACGCCACGGCGTGCCGCAGGTGCCGGCCGACCTGATACAGCACGCCTGCCTGCGCTACAAGTTCGTGACCGGCGGCAAGGTCGAGGAATGGGACCTGCCCGGGCTGCCCGCGCAACTGCCGCCCGGCCTGCTGTGCAACAACATGGAAGCCATGCTGGGCGCGGCCGTGGCCGGACTCGGCGTGGCCTACATGCCCGACTTCCTGGCGCGCGATTCGCTGTACCGAGGCGAGCTTCAGCGCGTGCTGGCCACGCACCTCGTGCGGCAGGGGCAGTTCTCGGCGCTGTGGCCGTCGAGCCGGCAGTTGTCGCCGAAGGTGCGGGCGTTTGTGGACTTTGCGGGGGAGCGGATGTTCAAGGAGGGCGACGAAGTCCCGCCCACCCCGGTCACGAGGCAGGCCACGCGCGGATGATCAGCCCGGTTCCACCTGCTCGGCGACCGCCTCGGCAGGCGCGACCATCGGCACGGGAGTCGAAGCCACGGTGACGGGTGGCACCGCGACCGGGGCAGCGACCGGTGCGGCGACAGGCTCAACGACTGCGGCAACGGGCGCCACTTCGGCAGGCGCGGCCACGGCGGCAGGCATCACCTCCGCGGGCTTGGCCGCCCTGACAGGCTTCACGCCCTCTGCAGTCACCGTTTTCACAGCCACCGGCTCGCTCCCAAGCCGGCTCAGTGCCAGTGCAGCCTTCAGCGGGAACAGCGTGCGCTCGTCGCCCTCCGCAGCATTGCTCACAGTGGTGCCGCTGGTCTCGCCGAGGCTGGCCGTGCGCACCGAGTCGAGCCGATGCGCAGGCACCATGAACGGCGAGTGCGTGGTGTAGATGATCTGGTTGCCGAAGTCTTTCTCGAAGTGCGCCAACAGGTCGGCCTGCGAGTGCGGGTGCAGGTGCAGCCCGGGTTCGTCCAGCAGCAGCACCGCGTCTTCCGCACGCCCGCCCTTCGTGTCAGCAAAGAACGCGATGTAGAACGAGAAGAACCACTGGAAGCCGCGGCTGCGCTCGTCGAGGTTCACTTCGACCTCGTAGGCGCCGTTCGGGTCGGACACCAGCGTGTCGAGGTACTGGCCGTCGAGGTTGAAGCGCACTTTCAGCGGACGATCTTTCCAGAGGCGGCGGATCTCTGCCGTCACCACCGAGCCGGCACGGTTGACGAGCTGGTTGCGCGTGGCCTGGTCGTTCTTCTCGAGCAGGTCGTGCAGCTTCTGCGGATCGAGCCCCGCGACCTTGCACAGCTTGCCGAAGCTCTGCTGCTCGGGCGTGAGCTGGCCCCAGCCCTGGCGCCCCAGGTATTCGGCGATGTTCTGGCGGCCGGGCAGTGCCGGGTATTCGTCGACATAGACGAAGCGCGGCAGCTTCCCGATCACCCAGGCCTGCGCGCGGGCGAGCGCGGGCGTGTCGTTGGAGATGGACAGGGCCATGTCTTCCAGCTCGGCCAGCATCTGCTCCTGCTTGTCGCTGAGTTCGGCGCCCGCCACGGCCAGCGCCTTGCGCAGGGCCTGCGCCGCCTTCACCGCGCCGGCCGACCACTTGATGTAGTCGGGGCTCATGATCATCGCGGCGTCGAAGGTGTCGGTCTCCTGCTCGAGCGTGGCCTTCGCTTCCTCGGCGACCTTTTCGGCGGCGGCCTTCACGGCCGGCACGATCTTGCGGACCTTGCCCTTGATGTCGCTCACGTCGAGCGACAGCGCCGTGAGCCCTTCGAGCCCGGCCTGGCGCGCCGTGCCATAGCCGCGGGCCGCGGTAACGTGGCGCACGCCTGCCGCGCGCGGCAGGATCGCCGCCAGCTCTGCCTGCTCGCTCTCGTCCAGGCTCCAGCGTGTGAAGACAACAGGGGTGTCACCAGTGCACTCTTCCAGGCGCCGGTGGCGGGGAAAGTCCTTGATGGGGCTGAGTTCGGCCAGGCCCTCTGCGGGGTTCAGGCTGTGGAGTGCGCGCAGCAGGTTCGATTTGCCGCTGTCATTTCGACCGAGGATCGCCGTGATCTGTGTGGAGTCGATGAGGCCGCTGTCGTTGATCGAGCGAAAGTTGGTGATCTGGAATGACGCCAAGCGCATGTAGAAAGATTCTTCCGAGTGAATTGAATACGGGGTCGGGGAATGTATTGCATTCCACGACCCCGTTCGGCTCGACCCCGAAGAAAAAGATGGCTACTCGGCAGCGCGCCGCAGCGTGTCGACCACCGGGCGGCGCAGCACGTCGCGCAGGCCCCACCATCCCGCGCCCAGTGCCAGCACCGCGCCGGCCAGCGCGCCGGCCACTGGCACGATCGGCGAGGCAGTCCAGGTGAACTCGAACACAAAGCGCGCCAGGGCCCAGCCGATCACCGAAGCCACGATGCTCGCGAGAAAGCCCGCAAGCAGCCCGACGCCCACGAGCTCGGCGCGCTGCACCTGCCGCAGCAGGCCGGCGCGCGCGCCCACCGCGCGCATCACTGCGAATTCGCGCGCCCGCTCCTCGCGCGTGGCCGTCACCGCCGCGAACAGCACCACCAGCCCGGCCGCGAGCGTGAAGCCGAACAGGAACTCGACCGCGCGGATCACCTGGTCGAGCACGCGCTGCACCTGGTTGATGGTGGCGCTCATGTCGACGTTGGTCACGTTCGGGTAGCTGCGTACCAGTGCGTTGTCGAAGCCCCGGGTCTCGGGCGCGCGGAAGGCGCCCATGTAGGTGGTAGGCACGTCGGCCAGCGAGGCCACCGTGTACATCACGAAGAAATTGGCGTGCATCGAGCCCCAGTCGACCTTGCGCAGCGAGGTGATGCGAGCCTCGTTCTGCATGCCGCCGATGTCGAAGCGCAGCATGTCGCCGAGCTTGAGGCCCAGCGTCTCGGCCAGGCCCTCTTCCACGCTCACCTCGCCCGTCGCATCGGGCGTCCACTTGCCCGAGGTGATGGTGTTGTGCGCGGGCGCATCCACGCTGTTGCTCAAGTTGAACTCGCGGTCCACCAGGCGCTTGGCGCGGTCTTCGGCGTAGTCGTCGGGCGTCACGGGCTTGTCGTTGATGGCGATCAGGCGGCCACGGATCATCGGGTACCAGTCGAACTTGCCCACGCCCGCGTCGCGCAGCGACTTCTGGAAAGCGTCGCTCTGGTCGGGCATGACGTTGATGACGAAGCGGTTCGGCGCATCGGGCGGCGTGGCCTGGCGCCAGCTCGCGACGAGGTCGGTGCGCAGCAGCACCAGCAGCACCAGCGCCAGCAGGCCGACCGACAGCGCGCTGACCTGCACCACCGCGTACGCCGGCCGCGCCGAAATCTGCCGCGTGGCCAGCACCAGCCAGCGCGGCGCCGTCGTTTCGTTGACGCTGCGTCGCAGCACCTTCACCGCCAGCCAGCTCAGCAGCGCGAACACCGCCACCGCACCCGCGAAGCCGCCGACCGCGATCAGCCCCAGCTTGATGTCGCTGCTCGCCGCCATCAGCAGCGCCGCGAAGCCCGCCACGCCAACGCCCAGCACCGCGAGCGATGCCGGCTTGAGCCCGCCCACGTCGCGCCGGATCACGCGCAGCGGCGGCACTCGGGCCAGCTGCAGCACAGGCGGCAGGCCGAAGGCGAACAGCAGCGTGAGCCCCATGCCGAGCCCGAAGGCGACGGGCCACAAGGTGGCCGCGGGCAGCGCGGTTTCGACCAGCCCCGCCAGCAGCAGCACGAACACGTAGTGCACCGCGAAGCCGATCGCCACGCCCAGCCCGCTGGCCACGATGCCGATCACCGCGAACTCGAAGGAATAGGCCACGGCGATGGTGCGCTGGCTCTGGCCCAGCACCCGCAGCATCGCGCAGTCGTCGAGGTGGCTGGCCGCGAAGCCGCGCGCGGCCAGCGCCACCGCCACGGCCGACAGCAGCGCCGCGAGCAGCGCGACCAGGCTCAGGAATTTCTCGGCGCGGTCCAGCGTCTGGCGCATCTCGGGGCGGCCGCCCTCGAAGGAATCGAGCCGCACGCCGCGCAGCTCGCCCTTCTTGATGGTGGCGTCGGCCCAGTCGCTGAAGCGTTTCACTGCCGCGTCGCTGCCCGCCACCGCGTAGCGATAGCCGACGCGGCTGGCGGGCTGCACGAGCCCGGTGCGCGGCACGTCGGCCTGGTTGAGCATCACGCGCGGAGAAAAGCTCATGAAGCCGGCGCCACGGTCGGGCTCCAGCGTGATGACGCGGCCGACGCGCAGGCCGGTGTCGCCCAGCAGCATCGTGTCGCCGACCTTGAGCGCGAGCGAGTCGAGCAGCGAGGCATCGACCCACACCTCGCCCGGCGGCGGGATGTCGCGCGTGACGGCGCCCGGCCCGTCGATGGTGGTGGAGGTCTGCAGGTTGCCGCGCAGTGGGTAACCAGCGGCCACGGCCTTCAGCGCCACCAGCTTGCTGGCGCCACCCTGCGCGTCCCCGGCTCGCGCCATGGTCGGAAAGCCGTAGGTGCCGCTGCCTTCCAGGCCCAGCGATTTCGCCTGCGCCACGAAGGCCTCGGGCGTCAGGTTGTCGCTGACGATCACCGCGTCGCCGCCCAGCAGCTGGCGCGCGTCGCGCTTGAGCCCGCCCTGCAGGCGGTCGGCGAAGAAGCCGACAGCCGTGAGCGCGGCCACGGCCAGCACCACGGCAACGATCAACAGGCGCAGTTCGCCGGCGCGCAGGTCGCGCCAGAGCGTGCGCCAACCCAGGCGGAGGGAGGCATTCATGGCGCGAACGATAGCCGACGGTCGGGGGCACGGCTGGATTCAAGGGTTATTGCGCCCTTTCGGCCCTTGATCCCGACAGGATGCTGTCGCATGATGCGACAAACGTATCCCGTTTGTCGCAAACCGGGCACTCCCGGAGAGCGAAAAACGAGGCCATAAAAACAGCCCGTTGTCAGACCCGTCCTTCCCCCAAGGAGTGTCGATGCCCCGATGTCAGCGTTTGCAGATCGTCGGCCTGTGCCTTGTCGCAGGCATGCTGGCGAGTGCCTGCGATCCCAAGGTCCCCACGCCGAAGGCCGATGGCGGCACCACCGGCGCGAGCCCGACGGGCATCAAGCCCGCCGAGTCCGGCGACAAGGTCGAATCCTCCGCTTCCCACAAAGGCCCGTCCGAAGGCGGCACAGCCATCGGCGGCATGAGCGGCCCGGGCGGTGGCGGCTCTTCCGGCGGCGCGGCGCCCGCGCCGAGCGGTGGCGACGGCACTGCGGCGCCCAAGTAGCGCGGCCCGACTGATTCATTCAATCAAGTTTCCCGGCAAAAAGAAGATCACGATGAAACACCCCACTTCACCGCTGCAGGAGGTCACGTCATGGACATGAACCGCCGGCAATTCTTCCGCGTCAGCAGTGCGGGGCTGGTCGGCTCCAGCATCGTGGCGCTCGGCTTCTCGCCGACCGCCGCGCTGGCCGAGGCCCGCAACTTCAAGCTCGCGCGCACCACCGAGACCCGCAACACCTGCCCGTACTGCTCAGTGGGCTGCGGGCTCATCATGTACAGCCTTGGCGACAAGGCGAAGAACGTGGTGTCCGACATCCTCCATATAGAGGGCGATGCTGACCACCCCGTGAACCGCGGCACGCTGTGCCCCAAGGGCGCGGGCCTGCTCGACTTCGTGCACAGCCCCAACCGCCTGAAGTACCCCGAGGTGCGCGAGGCCGGCAGCACCGAATGGAAGCGCATCGGCTGGAACGAGGCGCTCGACCGCATCGCCAAGCTGCTCAAGGCCGACCGCGACGCCAACTTCCAGACCACCAACGCCGAGGGCAAGACCGTGAACCGCTGGACCAGCAGCGGCATGCTCTGCGCCTCGGCCTCGTCCAACGAAACGGGCTACATCACGCACAAGGCATTCCGCTCGACCGGAATGCTGGTGTTCGACAACCAGGCACGCGTTTGACACGGACCTACGGTGGCCAGTCTGGCCCCGACGTTCGGACGAGGCGCGATGACCAACCATTGGCAGGACATCCAGAACGCGGATGTCGTGCTGATCATGGGCGGCAATGCCGCGGAGGCGCATCCGTGCGGCTTCAAGTGGGTCATCGAGGCCAAGAAGCAGAACAAGGCGCGCCTTGTCGTGGTCGACCCGCGCTTCACGCGCTCGGCCGCCATGGCCGACTACTACGCCCCGATACGCGCGGGCTCGGACATCGCGTTCCTGGCAGGCGTCATCAACTACCTGCTGGGCAACGACAAGATCCAGACGGAGTACGTGCGCAACTACACCAACGCGCCGTTCATCGTCGGGCCTGACTACAAGTTCGAGGACGGCCTGTTCAGCGGCTACAACGCCGAGAAGCGCAACTACGACCCCAAGTCATGGGGCTACGCGCTCGACGAGCAGGGCATGGCCAAGGTCGACATGACCATGCAGGACCCGCAGTGCGTGCTGCAGGTGATGAAGCGGCACTACTCGCGCTACACGCCCGAGCTGGTGAGCCGCATCACCGGCACGCCGCAGGACAAGTTCCTGAAGGTGTGCGAGTACATCGCGAGCACTAGCACGTCCACGCGCACCATGACCATCATGTACGCGCTGGGCTGGACGCAGCACAGCCAGGGCTCGCAGATGATCCGCACCGGCGCCATCGTGCAGCTGCTGCTGGGCAACATCGGCGTACCCGGCGGCGGCATGAACGCGCTGCGCGGCCACAGCAACATCCAGGGCCTGACCGACCTGGGGCTGCTGTCGAACTCCCTGCCCGGCTACATGTCGCTGGCGCGTGACAGCGAGCAGACGCTGGACGTCTACTACAAGACCCGCGCGCTGAAGCCGCTGCGCCCCAACCAGATGAGCTACTGGCAGAACTACCCGAAGTTCTTCGTCAGCATGCAGAAGGCGTGGTGGGGCAACGCGGCCACGGCGGAGAACGAGTGGGCCTTCCACTACCTGCCGAAGATCGACAAGCTCTACGACATCCTGCAGGCCTTCGAGCTCATGAACCAGGGCAAGCTCAACGGCTACATCTGCCAGGGCTTCAACCCGGTGGGCTCGTTCCCGGACAAGAAGAAGATCGTCGATGGGCTGTCCAAGCTCAAGTTCCTCGTCACCATCGATCCGTTGATGACCGAGACCAGCGAGTTCTGGCGCAACTTCGGCGAGTTCAACGACGTCAAGACCACCGACATCCAGACCACGGTGTTCCGCCTGCCATCGACCTGCTTCGCGGAGGAAGACGGCTCGCTCACCAACTCCAGCCGCTGGCTGCAGTGGCACTGGAAGGGCGCGGAGCCGCCGGGCGAGGCCAGGGGCGACATCGAGATCATCGCGGGCATCTTCAACCGCATTCGCACGGCCTACGCGAAGGACGGCGGCGCGTATCCCGACCCGATCGTCAACCTCACCTGGCCCTACAAGATTCCGCACTCGCCTTCCGCGCAGGAACTGGCGATGGAATACAACGGCCGCGCGCTGACCGACCTGCTCGACCCGAAGGACCCGACCAAGCCGCCGACAGCCAAGGCCGGCGAGCAGCTCTCGGGCTTCGGCCTGCTGCGCGACGACGGCAGCACCGCCAGCGGCTGCTGGATCTACAGCGGCGCATGGACGCAGGCCGGCAACCAGATGGCGCGGCGCGACAACGCCGACCCGTACGGCATCGGCATGGTGCAGAACTGGGCGTGGGCCTGGCCCGCGAACCGGCGCATTCTGTACAACGGTGCCTCGACCGATCCGGCCACCGGAAAGCCATGGATCGCCAAGCGCGGCCTCATCGCGTGGAACGGCAAGCAGTGGACCGGCGCCGACGTTCCCGACATCCGGCCCGATGCGAACCCGACGGAAGCCGACGCGGTGCGCCCCTTCATCATGACAGCCGAGGGCGTGGCCCGGCTCTTCGCGCCGACGGGCATGGCCGAAGGACCGCTGCCCGAGCACTACGAGCCCTTCGAGTCGCCGCTGGTCAACAACCTGATGCACCCGAACAACGAGAAGGCGCGCGCCAACCCCGCGGCACGCATCTTCAAGGGCGACCTCGAGCGTCTCGGCGTGCCGAAGGACTTCCCGTACGTGGCGACCAGCTACCGGCTCACGGAGCACTTCCACTACTGGACCAAGAACGTGCGCACCTCGGCCATCATCCAGCCGCAGCAGTTCGTCGAGATTGGCGAAGAGCTGGCGAAGGACAAAGGCATCGCCAATGGCGACATGGTGAAGGTGTCGAGCAAGCGCGGCTTCATCAAGGCCGTGGCGCTGGTCACCAAGCGCATCGTCGGGCTGCAGGTCGATGGCCGCACGGTGCACACGGTGGGGCTGCCGAACCACTGGGGCTTCGTCGGCGTGGCCAAGCCGGGGTATCTGGTGAACACGCTCACGCCTTTCGTGGGCGACGCGAACACACAGACGCCCGAGTACAAGTCGTTCACCGTGAACATCGAAAAGGCCTGAGCGATGTCTTCCCTTCAAACCCTGGACATCGCTGCCCGATCGGCCACGACCACGCCGTCGCCCGACATCCGCAACCGCCCGCAGGTGCAGCAGGTGGCCAAGCTGATCGACGTGTCGACCTGCATCGGCTGCAAGGCCTGCCAGGTCGCATGCATGCAGTGGAACGACCTGCGCGACGACGTGGGCACCGTGCACGGCACCTACGACAACCCGGTCGATCTCACGCCTTCCTCATGGACGGTGATGAAGTTCTCCGAAGTCGAACCCGAGGCCGGCAAGCTCGAATGGCTGATCCGCAAGGACGGCTGCATGCATTGCGACGACCCGGGCTGCCTGAAGTCGTGTCCGGCGCCGGGCGCCATCGTCAAGTACAGCAACGGCATCGTCGACTTCATCAGCGAGCATTGCGTGGGCTGCGGCAACTGCGTGACCGGCTGCCCCTTCGACGTACCGCGCATCAGCAAGGCCGACAACAAGGCCTACAAGTGCTCGCTGTGCTCCGATCGCGTGGGCGTGGGCCTGGAGCCGGCCTGCGTCAAGGCCTGCCCCACGGGCGCGCTGCATTTCGGCACCAAGGAAGACATGCACGAATACGCATCGGAGCGCATCGTCGACCTGAAGGAGCGCGGCTTTTCCAACGCCGGCGTGTACGACCCGGCCGGCGTGGGCGGCACGCACGTGATGTACGTGCTGCAGCACGCAGACCGCCCGGGCCTGTACGCCGACCTGCCGAAAGACCCGCACATCAGCCCGCTGGTGTCGCTGTGGAAGGGCGTGGCCAAGCCGCTCGCAATGGTCGCCATGATCGGCGCCGTGGTGGGCAGCTTCTTCCACTACATGAAGACCGGCCCCATCGAGCCGAAGGACGAGCATCCGGATGCCGACCGCGATGGCAAGCCCGACGACGTGGTGGTGATCGAAGAGCCGCCTGCGTCACCCCCCGCACCATCCACCGCGCCCCGTGCATGAGGAGAACGCGATGACACGCTATTACCTTCGCCGCTACCGCGACGCCACGCGCATGAACCACTGGTTCGTCGCGATCATGTTCTTCGCGGCCGCGCTCTCGGGCCTGGCCTTCTTCCACCCCGCCCTGTTCTTCCTGAGCACGCTGTTCGGCGGCGGGCCGTGGACGCGCATCCTGCATCCGTTCATGGGGCTGCTGATGGTGCTGGGCTTCGTGTTCCTGTTCGGCGCGATGTGGCGCGAGAACATCCTCGACCGCGGCGACCGCGAGTGGATCGCCAACGCGCCGAAGATGCTCAAGGGCGACAAGTCGAGCATGCCGCCGGTGGGCAAGTACAACGCGGGGCAGAAGCTGGTGTTCTGGGCCTTCGGTGTCAGCCTGCTGTTGCTGCTGGTGACGGGCTTCATGTTCTGGAGCCCGTGGTTCGTCGGGTTCTTCCCGATTCTCCTGCGGCGCATCGCGGTGGTGGTGCATTCGGTGTCGGCCGTGGTGCTGATCATTTCAGTCATCACGCACATCTACGCGGCCATCTGGGTCAAGGGCACGCTGCGCGCGATGACGCGCGGCACCGTCACGGAGGGATGGGCCAAGCTCAACCATCCGCTCTGGCATCGCAAAATGACGCGAGGTGAGTGATACTGCCCCGATGACGAGTTCCACCGGCAGCCCACCGCCGATCCGGACCACCCGCATCCTCGATCCTGAACAGATCGCGATGCAGGCCGGACGACAGATGCCGTTCCTGCGTTTGCCGGTTCGGTCCCTCGTGTTCTCCGACAGGCAATTGCGGCTGCGCCAGCTCGCAGCTTCGCATTCGATGCGGGAGTACCTGATCTTCATCGCCGATCTTGCGCAGGCGCAGCACCAGGTGCTGCAGGACTACGCACCGGTCACGTTGCCCGAATCCGATTCACTCGAAGCCGCATCGAAGGTGCTGAAACCGCCGATGCCCGCTTTCGGCTGGACGCGCGATCCGGTGTGGCTGCAGGAGCTTCGCCGTCTGCTCGGCCTCTTCCGCGCACGGCTGCCCGAAGGCCCCGCACGCGACACGCTCGACCGCGTGGTGGCGGCCGACGATGCGTGGATCAACGAGCAGGCCGACCGGCTCTCGCGCCGCATCATGTTCGGCCTCGACCTCGCAACCGCGCCACTGATTGCCGCGGGGCTGCAGGCCTACTGGGCTCAGCTCGTGCTGCAGGTGGCCGACCGCGAAGGCGAGAACATCTTCGGCCGCACCGATCCCGGCAACGAATGCCCTTGCTGTGGCAGCGTGCCCACCGTGAGCATCACGCGCATCGGCGCCGACGAAGCGGGCTTCCGCTACCTGCACTGTTCGCTGTGCAGCACCGAGTGGCACTACGTGCGCATCAAGTGCACGCACTGCGAGAGCACCAAGGGCATTCACTTCGAATCGCTGTCGCCGCAACCCGGCGTGGAGCTGCCGGCCACCGGCGCGCGCGAAGGCGCAGTCAAGGCCGAGTGCTGCGACAGCTGCGGCCACTACCTCAAGCAGATCGCGATGGAGAAAGACCCCGAGGTCGAGCCCGTCGCCGACGACCTCGCCAGCGTCACGCTCGACCTGCTGGTGTCCGAAGCCGGCCATCAACGCAGCGGCCACAATTTGATGCTGCTGTTCGGCGACCCCGAAATCCCCGACGACGGCGGAGGCGGCTGATGGCAGCGCCCGAAGAGTCCGTGGTCCACGGCTCGACGGCAAGGCCCCAGGATCTGCCTTCTGTCGATCAACTGCTGCGCCTCGCCGTGCCGGGCGCATTGCTGGCCGAGCACGGCCATACGCTGGTGGTGAAAGAGGCCCGTGCGCTGCTCGAAGGGCTTCGCGCGCGGGCTGTGGCGGGCAAGCTGATGGCCGCCGAGGTGCGGCACGACGCACTCGGCGATGCGCTTGCGGCGCGCATCCAGGCCCGCCTCGCGCCGCGCATGCGCGCCGTGCTCAACCTCACCGGCACCGTCATCCACACCAACCTCGGTCGCGCACTGCTGGCCGACGCAGCGCTGCAGCGGCTGCTCGCGGTGATGACCTCGCCCAACAACCTCGAATACGACCTCGCCACCGGCAGCCGAGGCGACCGCGACTCGCTGGTGGAAGAGTTGCTGTGCAGCATCACCGGCGCCGAGGCCGCCACGGTGGTCAACAACAACGCGGCCGCCGTGCTGCTCACCATCGCGGCACTGGCACGCGATCGCGAAGTGATCGTCTCGCGCGGCGAGCTCGTCGAGATCGGCGGCGCCTTCCGCATGCCCGACGTGATGGCCAGCGCGGGCGCGCGCATGGTCGAGGTCGGCACCACCAACCGCACGCATCCGCAGGACTACGAGCGCGCCATCAACGAACACACCGCGCTGGTGATGAAGGTGCACACCAGCAACTACGCCGTGCAGGGCTTTACCGCCGCAGTCGACGAAGCCACGCTCGCCGGCATCGCGCATGCACGCGGCGTGCCGCTGGCGACTGACCTGGGCAGCGGCTCGCTGGTCGACCTCGCGCACTACGGCCTGCCGCGCGAGCCGCTGCCGCAGGAGATGCTTGCAGCCGGCTGCGACGTGGTCACCTTCTCGGGCGACAAGCTGCTGGGCGGTCCGCAGGCCGGGCTGATCGTCGGCAGCAAGGCCGCCGTGGGCCGCATCCGCAAGTTCCCGATGAAGCGCGCGCTGCGCATGAGCAAGCTGCCGCTGGCCGCGCTCGAAGCCACGCTGTCGCTGTACCTGCGGCCCGAGCGTCTTGCGCAAGACCTGCCGACGCTGCGGCTGCTCACACGGCCCGCCGATGCGATCCGCGAAATGGCCGAGGCGTTGAAGGCGCCCGTGCAGGCAGCGGTGTCACCGCGCTTCACCGTCGAAGTCGTGCCGCTGCTCGGGCAGATCGGCTCCGGGTCTCTGCCTGTCGAGCGGCTGCCCTCGGCCGGCCTTGCGCTCGCGCCGGCCGGCACCTCGAAAAAGGGCACGGGCACCGCGCTCGACGCCCTCGCCACCGCGCTGCGCGGCCTGCCGCTGCCGGTGATCGGCCGCATCGCGGAAGACCGCCTGCTGCTCGACCTGCGCTGCCTGGAAGACAGCGCACCCTTCACGGCCCAGCTCGGCGCACTGCGCGAGCGGCTTCAGTAGACCGATCCCTCACTCAACCCACCACCTGTCTGGAGAAAGCGATGAATCCCCTCGAAGTGCTCGCCGGTATCGAAACGCAAACGCTGCAGCCCTCGGCCCAGCGCACCGACAGCGAGGGACGCTTTCCACGAGAGACGATCCAGGCGCTGGGCCAGGCCGGCCTGCTCGGGCTGGTGTCGGCCACGTCGGTCGGGGGCCAGGGCCTGGGCCTGAAGGAAGCCGCGCAGGTGGTGTCGCGCATCGCGCAGACCTGCCCGTCCACCGCGATGGTCGTGTGCATGCACTACTGCGCCACCGCCGTGCTCGAACAGTTCGGCCCCGAAGCCACGCGCCGCGCGATTGCCGAGGGCAAGCACCTGAGCACGCTGGCTTTCTCCGAAGCCGATTCGCGCAGCCACTTCTGGGCCCCCACCGGCACCGCCCGCGCAGATGGCGCGAACGTGGTGCTCGATGCCCGCAAGAGCTGGGTTACGTCCGCCTTCGAGGCCGACAGCTATGTGTGGTCGAGCAAGCCGCTCGCGGCCGAAGGCGCCAGCACGCTGTGGCTGGTCGATGCGAAGTCCGACGGCCTGAGCCAGCCCGGCCGCTTCGACGGACTGGGGCTGCGCGGCAACGCCTCCACGCCGATCACCGCGAAGGATGTGCGCATCGCGGCCAGCGCCCGGCTCGGCGAAGACGGCAAGGGCTTCGACGCCATGATGGGCGTGGTGCTGCCATGGTTCTCGGTGCTCAGCGCCGCCTGCTCGACGGGCCTGATGGAAGGCGCCCTGAGCCGTGCCATCGGCCATGTGAGCCAGACGAAGCACGTGCACCTCGATTCGTCGCTGGCCGACCTGCCGACCATTCGCGCCTACCTGGCACGTGCGCGCATCAAGACCGACATGGTGCAGGCGCTGCTCGACGACACCGTGGCCGCCATCGGCGCGAGCCGCCCCGACACCATGCTGCGCGTGCTCGAAGTGAAGGCGGCCGCCGCCGAAGCCGCGCTCGAAGTCACCGACATCGCCATGCGCGTGTGCGGTGGCGCGGCCTTCCGCAAGGAGGCAGGTATCGAACGGCTGTTCCGCGATGCGCGCGCATCGAGCGTGATGGCACCGACCTCCGACGTGCTGTACGACTTCATCGGCAAGGCCATCACCGGCCTGCCGCTGTTCTGAGGAACCGCGCCATGTCCGAACCGACGCTGATCATGGGCGCCGTGGCCTACGCGCCCAAGGTCGTCACCATCTGGGAGGGCTTCAAGGCCTTCTTCGTGAAGAACGGCCTGCCCTTCGACTACGTGCTGTATTCGAACTACGAAAGCCAGGTCGAGGCGCAGTTCGCCGGCACGCTGCACCTGGCGTGGAATTCGCCGCTGGCCTGGGCGCGCGCCGACCGCATCGCGCGCAGCCGCGGCCAGCAGGTGCAGGCCGTGGCGATGCGCGACACCGACTGCGACCTGCGCTCGGCCATCGTCGTGCGGGCCGACAGCCCGGTGCAGTCGCTGGCCGATCTGCGCGGCAAGACTGTCGGGCTGGGTGCGCTCGATTCGCCGCAGGCCACGCTGATTCCGCTCGACCACCTGCGCACCGAAGGCCTGGTGAAGTCGCGTGACTTCCAGGTGCGCTACTTCGACGTGCTCGGCGGCAAGCATGGCGACCACATCGGCGGCGAGCGCGATGCGGCCATCGCGCTGATGGCCGGCGAGGTCGACGCCTGCTGCCTGATCGACGGCAACCACCTGGCCTTCGGCCTCGACGGCACGCTGCCTTCGGGCAGCACGCGCGTGCTGGCGCGCACCGGCGCGTACGACCACTGCAACTTCACCACCAGCCCCGGCGCGCCGGCCACGTTGATCGACAGCTTCGTGTCGCTGCTGATGGCGATGCGCTGGGACGACCCGCAGGTGCGCCCACTGCTCGAACTCGAAGGCCTGCGCGAATGGCGCGCCGGACGCACCAGCGGCTACGCGCTGCTCGAGCGCGCGGTGGACGACGAGCATTTCTACGACGGCGATGGCCGCATCAGCAACCCCGACTATCGATATTGAGTCGCTGGGCCTCGACCAAGGCGCCCTGCTGCTCATTCGCCGCGCGCTGGCTGAAAGGCCGGTGGGCGGCGAGCTGCGCGTGCGCGGGCAATCGCCGGACTGGCAGATGCACCTGGAAGCCTGGTGCCGCAGCCAGGGGCATCCGCTGCGCTTCGAGACGGCGGAGGAGGCTTTGGTCACGCGCGGCCCGCATGCCGAAGGCCGCTGGCTCGGCGCGCAATCGACCGGCGCTGCGCAGGGCGACGCCAACGGCTCGCCCGCCGAGGACGCCGCGCCCGGCTGGGGCTTGGCCGCGCGCGGTGCCACGGTGGAGGCCGGCAGCCCGCCCTTCTTCTTCGCCCTGCATCGCCGCGACGAAATGTGGGCCGCGACGGCGGGCGAGCTCTACCGGCAGGCAGCAGCAGCCCAATGGGACCCGGGCACGGCCATCGACTGGGACGCGCCCTTCGACCTGTCGCCCGCAGTGGAGTCAGCGGTCGTGCAGGTGATGACCTATCTCATCGAAAACGAGAATGCCGCGCTGCTGGTGCCGGCGCGCCACCTCGGGCAGATCCATCCGCATTTCCGCGAGGTGCTGCAATTGCTTGCGCTGCAATGCGCGGACGAGGCGCGGCACGTCGAAGTCTTCACGCGCCGCGCCACGTTGCGCGGCCACCAGCCTGCGCTGTCGACCGCCGGCGGTCAGGCCTCGCTGCGCACGCTGTTCGATGCACCCGATTTCTCCGTCGCCACCTTCCTGCTGGCCGTGCTCGGCGAGGGCAGCTTCGTGAACCTGCTCAACTTTCTGCATGCGCACGCGCCAGACCCGGTGACGCGGCAGATCGCAAGGCTCACGGCGCGCGACGAGGCACGCCACGTCGCCTTCGGCATGGCGCATCTCGAATACCGGCTCTCGGTGCAGCCCGACTACCAGGCGCGGCTGCGCAACGCCATCGAGGTGCGCTACGACACGCTGGCCAGCACGGCGGGCCTCAACGAGGAGGTGTTCGACGCGCTGGTGCTGCTGGCGGCCGGCGAACTCTCGCCCACTGCCGTCGCACGCGGCCACGCGGCCGTGCAGCAACTGCAGCGCGACATGGCAGCCGGACGGCGTTCGCGCCTCGCGCGGCTGGGCTTCGACCGTGACGAGGCGCAGCGGCTGTCCGAGCTGCACACCCGCAACTTCATGTGACGACGCCCCCACGATGATCATCGGCACCGCAGGCCACATCGACCACGGCAAGACCACGCTGGTGCGCGCGCTCACCGGCGTCGACACCGACCGGCTGCCCGAGGAAAAGCGCCGCGGCATTTCCATCGAGCTGGGCTACGCGTACCTGCATGCGCCCGATGGCGTGTCGCTCGGCTTCGTCGACGTGCCCGGCCACGAGCGCCTGCTGCACACCATGCTGGCCGGTGCGACCGGCATCGACCACGCACTGCTGGTGGTGGCCGCCGACGACGGCGTGATGCCGCAGACGCGCGAGCATCTCGCGGTGGTGGCACTGCTGGGCGTTCGCGAGGCGACTGTGGCCATCACCAAGATCGACCGCATTGACGAGGCCGTGCGCGAAGCACGGCTCGCCGAGGTACGCGCGGACATCGCCACGCTGCTCGCGCCAACGCCGCTCGCGCAGGCGCCCATGCTGGCCGTGTCGGCGACGACCGGTGAAGGCATCGATGCGCTGCGGGAGCGGCTGCTCGACGTGGCGCGCCAGGAGCACGCGCGCGAAGACGACCTGGCGTTTCGCCTCGCCGTCGATCGCGCCTTCACGCTGTCGGGCGTCGGCACCGTGGTCACGGGCACGGTCTTCAGCGGCACGGTGCGCATCGGGGACGAACTGCGCGTGGTGCCTGGCGACCGCACGGTGCGCGTGCGCGGCATCCATGCGCAGAACCAGAAGACCGAATCGGCGCGCGCGGGCCAGCGCTGTGCGCTGGCACTGGCCGGCGTCACCAAGGACGAGATGCATCGCGGCGACTGGGTCTGCACACCGTCCATCGCGCTTGCCACCGACCGCATCGACGTGCTCCTCACGCTGTGGCCCGACGAGGCCAAGCCTCTGCGCTCAGGCGCGACGGTGCACGCGCACCTCGGCGCGAGCGATGTGATGGCGTCTGTCGCGCTGCTCGACCGCGATGCGCTCGCGCCCGGCGAGACGGCATTTGCACAGCTGGTGCTGCGGGAAGCAGTCGGCGCATGGCATGGCGACCGCGGTGTGCTGCGCGATGCCTCTGCCACGCGCACCGTGGCCGGCGTGCGCGTGCTCGATCCGTTCGCGCCAGTGCGCTACCGCCGCACGCCCGAGCGCCTGCGCACGCTGGCGGCCTGGGCCATCGACGACCGCGATGCGCGCGTGGCCGCGCTGCTGCACAACGCGCCGCTGGGCGTCGACATTGCACGGATGGCGCGCGCTCTCTCGCTGGCCGACGAAGGTGCGATGCCGCTGCCCGGCGACGCCGTGCGCATCGACCACACGGCCATCGCGCAGACGCATCTGGACATGCTTGAAGAACAGATCACCGGGCGCCTCGCAGACTTCCATCGCACTGCGCCAGACGAAGTCGGCCCCGATGCGCGCCGCCTCAAGCGGCTGGCCGGGCCACGCGCGGACGACTCGCTGTGGCGCCATGCGCTCGATGCGCTGGTCGCGCGCGGTGCGCTGGTGCGCAGCGGCACCTGGCTGCATCTGCCGGACCATGCGGCACGCCTCGGCGAAGCAGAACAGAAGCTCGCACAGAAGCTATTGCCCAGGCTGGCCGACGGCGGCTTCGATCCGCCATGGGTGCGCGATCTTGCGAAGGACTGCGCGGTGAGCGAGCCGATGGTGCGGCAGACGCTCGCGAGTCTCGCGCGGCGTGGCGAGACCTTTCAGGTGGTGAAGGACTTGTACTATCCGTTGGCAACCATCGAGCGGTTGGCGGCGTTGGCACGCGATTGCCTCGATGGCCCTGAAGGCTTGCAGGCCGCGAGTTTTCGCGATGCGACGGGATTGGGACGCAAGCGCGCAATCCAGTTGCTCGAATTTTTTGACCGTGTGGGCTATACGCGGCGCGTGAAGGACACGCACCTGCTGCGGCCCGATACGACGTTGTTCGGGGCGAGGCCGTGAACGACAAGAGTCATGGGAGGGGATCGTCCCTGGTGGGGCGGCTGGGCTTCAAACCCAGTGGGTGGCGCCAGTCGTCGCCGGGAAGGTTCGACTCCTTCCCCCTTCCGCCGTCGAGCGGGCATTCGCCTGCTGCGCGGTCCGATCTTGCACCTGCGATGCTCGACGTACCCATGTACGTCTGCGCTTCTCGGCGCAAGCTCGAACCGCTCGCGACGGCGACTGCCCACTCGACGAGTCGGCATAGGACCGCTCTGTCAGGGCACCACGCGCAGCGAGGGCTCACCGGCCTCTACACGACCGATGACCGCCGCTTGCCCAAAGCCTTCATCACGGAAGATCTTCAGCACCGCATCGACCGCTTCAGGCGCGCAGCTCACGAGCAGGCCGCCCGAAGTCTGCGGATCGCTCAGCAGGTTTTGCGTGGTGGCGTGCAGGCCGGCGGCCAGCTCCACGTCGGCGCCGTAGCCGGCCCAGTTGCGCCCCGAGGCACCGGTGACCATGCCCTCGGCGGCCATCACCACCACGTTGTCGAGCAGCGGCACCTTCGACCATTCGATCACCGCCTTGAGCTTCGCGCCGCGCGCCAGTTCGAGCGTGTGGCCAGCGAGGCCGAAACCCGTCACGTCGGTCAGCGCATGCACGCCGTCGAGCGCCGCGAGCGCGATGCCGGGCGTGTTGAGCTTCGTCGTGTTCTCGATCAGCTGGCGATAGCCGGTCTCGGAGAGCTGTTCTTTCTTGAGCGCGGCCGACAGCACGCCAACGCCCAGCGGCTTGCCCAGCACCAGCACGTCGCCCGCCTTCGCATCGGCATTGCGCCGCACGCGGTCGGGGTGCACGAGGCCCATGGCGACGAGCCCGTAGATCGGTTCGACCGAGTCGATGGTGTGGCCGCCGGCAATCGGGATGCCGGCTGCGCGGCACACGTCCTGCCCGCCGCGCACGATCTCGGCGATCACTTCCACCGGCAGCTGGTTGATCGGCATGGCCACCAGGGCCAACGCCATGATCGGGCGCCCGCCCATCGCGTACACGTCGCTGATCGCGTTGGTCGCGGCGATGCGGCCGAACTCGTAGGGGTCGTCCACGATGGGCATGAAGAAGTCGGTGGTGGCGATCAGCGCCTGCTGGTCGTTGAGCCTGTAGACCGCCGCGTCGTCGGCGGTCTCGATGCCCACCATGAGCTCGGGCGGGATCATGCTGCCCGCATGGTTCTTGAGGATCTGCGACAGCACGCCGGGCGCGATCTTGCAGCCGCAGCCGCCACCATGCGAAAAGCTCGTGAGGCGCAAAGGCGCGAGCGGGTTCATGAGCGTTGGGTTCATGGGCCGATTATCGAAGCGGCCCTGCTTTCTACAATCCCGTCCTTTCCTTTCCCACACCCGCTGCACGTTTTCGAGGCACATCCATGAAGAAGACTCTCACCCAGGTGGCGCTCGCGCTGGCCTTTTCCGTCGCCAGCTTCGGCGCCCTCGCCCAGGGCGTGCTGCGCGTCTCGGCCATTCCCGACGAAGCCCCCACCGAGCTGCAGCGCAAGTTCACACCGCTGGGCGACTACCTCAAGAAGGAAACCGGCATGGACGTGCAGTTCACGCCCGTGACTGACTATGCCGCCGTGGTCGAAGGCCTGGCCACCAACAAGATCGACCTGGCCTGGCTCGGAGGCTTCACCTTCGTGCAGGCACGCATTCGCACCAACGGCGGCGCGGTACCGATCGTGCAGCGCGCGGAAGACGAGGTGTTCACCAGCAAGTTCATCGTGCCGGTCGACAGCACCGCCAAGACGCTGGCCGACCTGAAGGGCAAGACATTCGCCTTCGGCGCGCCCTCGTCCACCTCGGGCAGCCTGATGCCGCGCTACTTCCTGCTGCAGGCCGGCATCAACCCCGAGAAGGACTTCAAGACAGTCGCCTTCTCGGGCGCGCATGACGCCACGGTGGCCTTCGTGGCCGCATCGCGCGCCGAGGCAGGCGTGCTCAACGCATCGGTGTGGGACAAGCTGGTCGAGTCGAAGAACCCCAACGCCGCCAAGGTGCGCGTGCTGGCAACCACGCCGACCTACTACGACTACAACTGGACGGTGCGCCCGGGACTCGATCCGGCCATCACCAGGAAGCTGACCGATGCGTTCCTGAAGCTCGACCCGGCCCACCCAGCGCAGAAGGAAATCATGGCGCTGCAGCGGGCTAGCAAGTTCATTCCGACCAAGTCGTCGAACTACGACGGCATCGAGACGGCGGGCAAGTCGGCTGGCCTGATCAAGTGAGTTTGCGCGGATGAGTTTTTCGCTGGAAGGCGCGGGTGTCGTGCACCCCAATGGCCAGCGAGCGCTGGCTGGGGTGACGCTGGCCGCGCACGACGGCGAACGCATCGCCGTCATCGGGCCCTCGGGCGCCGGCAAGACCACGCTGCTGCGCGTGCTCGGCGCGGCGCTGCGGCCCACGGAGGGCGAGGTTCAGGCCTTGGGCGCCAGGCCTTGGCAATTGCCAGCCGCGGCGCTGAAGAAGCTGCGCGCCCGCATCGGCACCGTGCACCAGTCGCCGCCGATTGCGCCGCGCCTGCGCGTGGTCACAGCCGTGCTCGCGGGTCGGCTCGGCGAGTGGTCGACACTGCGCGCGCTGGGCTCGCTCTTCCATCCCTCGGACATTGCCGGTGCGCACGAAGTGCTGTCGCGCCTGTCGCTGGAAGACCGCCTGTTCGACCGCTGCGACCGCCTTTCGGGCGGCCAGCTGCAACGCGTGGGCATCGCGCGGGCCCTGTATCAGCGCCCCGCCCTGCTGCTGGCCGATGAGCCCGTGTCCGCGCTGGACCCCACGCTGGCCGACGCCGCCATCGGCCAGCTTGTCGCGCAAAGCGAATCGACGGGCGCCACGCTGATGGCCTCGCTGCATGCGGTGGACCTCGCACTGCGCTGGTTTCCGCGCATCGTCGGCATGCGCAACGGGCAGGTGATGTTCGACCTGCCCGCCGCGCAAGTAACGGCCACGATGCTCGACGCGCTCTATGCAAGCGAAGGCGGCATCGCAACGCAGCGGCCGCAGCCGGCAAGTGCGGCAATGGAAGCGGCTTTCCATCGGCCGGACTGCCCTTGACGAGCACCGCCATCGCCCACCGCGACCCGCACGCCGCGCGCCGGCTGGCCGGATGCGTCGCCGCGCTCGTCATCGCATGGCCGATGCTGGCGCTGTCCGAATTCAAGCCGTGGGCGCTGTTCGCCGGCGGCAACCTCGCGGTCATCGGCGACTTCCTGGCGGGCTTCTTTCCACCCGACGGCTCGGCCGCCTTTCTCGCGCTGCTCTTCAAGGCCACGCTCGAAACGCTGGCGATGGCCACGGCCGGCACCGCGCTGGCGTTGCTGATCGGCGCGCCGCTGGGCTTCGTGACGACGCGCGCTCTCTCCATCTCGCGCATTGGCCCAGGCCCCGGCCGCGCGCAGGCGGGCATCGTGCGGCAGGCCGCGCGCTGGCTGCTGATGGTGCTGCGGGCGATTCCCGAAATTGTCTGGGCGCTGCTCTTCGTGCGCGCGCTCGGGCTCGGCCCCGCCGCGGGCGTGCTGGCGCTGGCCATCACCTACGGCGGCATGCTGGGCAAGGTCTACGCCGAGATCCTCGAATCGACCGACACACGCCCCGCGCGAGCCCTGCTCGAAAGCGGCAGCGGCCGGCTCGCGGCGCTTTGCTATGGGCTGCTGCCGAACACGGCGCAGGAACTGGCCTCGTACACCGTGTACCGCTGGGAATGCGCGGTGCGTGCGTCGGTGGTGATGGGCTTCGTCGGCGCAGGCGGACTGGGGCAGTTGATGGACCAGTCGATGAAGATGCTCAACGGCGGCGAGGCCAGCAGCATCCTGCTGGTGTTCCTGGCGCTCGTGCTGCTGGCCGACCTGCTGAGCAATGCGTTGCGCAGGCTGCTGGCATGACGACGATGCTGCCCCCACGCCCGCCGCCTTGCTGGCGTTGCCGCATTGCCCTGCTGCTGATCGGTGTGGCGGTGATTGCGAGCTTTGTCTACCTGGGCATCGATTACCGCGCGTTGGGCTCGTCGGAGTCGCTGCGGCTCATGGGCAAGTTCATTGCCGAGTTCTTCCCGCCCGATGTGTCGCCCGAGTTTCTCTCCAAGGTCGGCAATGGCGCGTTGCAGACGCTGGCCGTGTCCGCGCTCGGCACGGTGCTGGCGGCCATCGCAGGCGCGGTGCTCGCGTTGCCGGCCTCGGGCCGCGCTGGCTGGCTGCCGCGCCACGTGGCGCGCTTCGTCCTGAACTTCCTGCGCAGCGTGCCCGAACTCGTGTGGGCCGCGCTGATGGTGCTCGCCGCCGGCATCGGCCCGTTCGCGGGCGCGCTGGCACTGTCGCTGCACACCACGGGCGTGCTGGGCCGCCTGTTCGCCGAAGCGCTGGAAAACGCCCCGCGCGAACCCGAGCACGCGCTGACGCTCTCAGGCGCCAACCCCGTCACCGCCTTCAGCTACGCCAGCCTGCCCATCGTGCTGCCGCAGTGGGTGGCCTACGCGCTCTACCGCTGGGAGATGAACATCCGCATGGCAGCCGTGCTGGGCTTCGTGGGCGGCGGCGGGCTGGGGCAGCTGCTGTACTTCCACCTGTCGATCTTCCAGCAGCAGCAGGCGATGACGGTGCTGATCGCGATGTTCGTGCTGGTCACGCTGGTGGACTTTGCGAGCGCTCGCTTGCGCCGTGGCCTTGGACCTGCATACGCCTGAGTACCCGACAATCGGGGCATGAGGTTCCTGCCATGAGTCATCGCCAGCCCGTGCGGGTCGGCGACCGCCACGCCTTCGACACGCTGATCGACGCCCGCTCCCCGGCCGAGTTCGCGCTCGACCACATCCCCGGCGCCATCAACTGCCCCGTGCTCGACGACGAGGAGCGCCGCATCGTCGGCACCGTCTACGTGCAGACCGGCGCCTTCGAAGCCCGGCGCATCGGCGGCGCGATGGTCGCGGCCAACATCGCGAAGCATCTGCGCGACACGCTGGCCGACCGGCCCGAGAACTGGAAGCCGCTGGTCTACTGCTGGCGCGGCGGCATGCGCAGCGGCTCGATGGTCACCTGGCTGCGCCTCGTCGGCTGGGACGCGCAGCAGCTAGCGGGCGGCTACAAGAGCTTTCGCCGGCACGTGATCTCGCAGATCGACACGCTGACCCCGAAGCTCGACCTGCGCGTGATCTGCGGCGCTACCGGCAGCGCAAAGACGCGCGTGCTGCACGCGCTGGCCGCGCGCGGCGCGCAGGTGCTCGATTTGGAAGACTTCGCCAGCCACAAGGGCTCGCTGCTCGGCTCGCTGCCGGGTGTGGCGCAGCCTTCGCAGAAGCACTTCGAGACGCTGATCGCAGCGGTACTCGAAACCGTCGATCTCTCGCGCCCGCTGTATGTGGAGGGAGAGAGCATCCGCATCGGGCGGCTGTCGCTGCCGTTGTCGCTGGTGGCGCGGATGCGGGCGGCGCCGTGCATCGAGGTGGCGGCCACGCCCGAGGCACGGCTGGCCTATCTGCTGCGCGACTACGCCTACCTCGGCGACGACCGCGAGGCACTGGCCGACAAGATGGGCGTGCTGAAGGAAATGCAGGGGAAGGAAACGGTGGCGCGCTGGCAGCAGTGGGCGCATGAGGCCGATCTGCCGCATCTGTTTGCGGAGCTGATGGCGCTGCACTATGACCCGCATTACCAGAAGTCGCAGGAGCTGCACTTCAAGGCCTGGGTGCAGCGCCGGAGCGTGGTGGCGGAGGACTTGTCGGATCAGGGGATCGAGGCGGTGGCTGATGCCGTGCTGTCGCTCGAAAAGGGTGCGAGTCCATCGGCATAGAGCACACCACGCGGCGCGCGGCACAGCCCCCAGAAACGCAAGCCGCAAAGCTCGGCCATGCGCACACCCATCGAGGTCGGCGCAGAGATGGTCGCCATCGCCGCAATGCCCAGGCGCGCGCACTTGCGCACGAGCTCGTGACTGCCTCGGCTGGACATCAGCACGAAGCCCGGTTCTTCGAGGCGCCCTGCCAGCGCGAGCCTGCCTAGCAGCTTGTCGAGTGCGTTGTGGCGGCCGACGTCTTCCATCAGGTCGGTGAGTTCACCGCCGACCGTGGCCCATGCTGCGGCATGGATCGCGCCGGCTTCGGCGTTGAGGACTTGGCGCGGCGACATGGCTGCGAAGGCGCGCAGCACTGTCGCCAGGTCGACGCGTTCGATCCAGTCGCGTTGCGGCACGCGCTGCGGCGAGAGATCGAGCCCCGCGAAGCTCTCGACGCCGCACACTCCACAGCCGGTGCGACCGGCGAGGCTGCGGCGGCGGTCTTTCAGGCGTTCGAAGCTGCGTGTTGAGATTTCAAGCTGCACCTCGATACCGGGCATGCCTTCGGGCAGGCCGGCATCGGAGGCATCGACCGTCTGCACTTCGATGCCGCGGCAATCGGCGGCGGTATCGAGGATGCCTTCGCTCAGCGCGAAGCCGAGCGCAAAGGCTTCGAGGTCTTGCGGCGTGGCCATCATCACCGCGTGCGAGACGCCGTTGAACACCAGCGCGACCGGCACCTCGGCCGCCAGGGTGTCGTCGCGCACCACGCCTTCGGGCCCAACGCCGCGCTCGCCGAAGACATGCACGGCATGCCGAGAGAGCGGCGGCAGGGTGTCTTCGGAATCGGCGAGGTCTGGCTGCGACATGGTGGCTCCGGGTGGGCCTGCCATTGTCGGCTCAGTCGCCCATTTCGTCTTCAGGGGGCAGCGTTTGCACCTGTGCCCGTCCGGGCTCCTGGAGGTGTGCGACCCAGCGGCCGTCCTGCTGCTCCACGCGCACCCAGCCGGGGCCGCGCACGCCGCCGATGGCCGCATCGCCCATCAGCGTGAGCCGGCGCATCAGCACACTTGCGCCCTGCCCGAGCCGTTTGCCGAGGCGCGGCAGCGAAACGCCAGCGTCGTCCGGCGCCTGCGCGAGCATGCGCAGGATCGCCACGGAAAGGTCGTCCTGGAGCAAGGCGCTCATCTGATCGCCTGCGCAGCGGCCCGGTGGCTCATGCAGCCACCATCCCGTCCGCCTGGTCCTCCGCCAGCTTCTGGATCGGCAGCTCGTGCGGCACCAGCACCACGGGAATCGACTTGGAGGTCGGCGTGCCCGCGTTCTCGGCCACCGACGACAGCGGCACCAGCGGATTGGTCTCGGGGTAGTAGGCTGCGATGTTGCCGCGCGGGATGTCGTAGGCCACCAGCTTGAAGCGGTCGGCGCGGCGCTCCTGGCCGTCGTTCCACACGGTCTGGATGTCGACCCAGTCGCCGTCCTTCATGCCAAGCTTGCTGATGTCTTCCTTGTTGATGAACACCACGCGGCGCTGGCCGAACACGCCGCGGTAGCGGTCGTCCATGCCGTAGATGGTGGTGTTGTACTGGTCGTGCGAACGCGTGGTCAGCAGCGTGAAGACGATGGTGTCGCCCTTCTTCGCGAAGCGCGCGCGGGCGCGGTGCGAATGGGTGTCCAGCGGCACGGCGTGCGTGAAGAACACGGCCTTCTTCGACGCGGTGTTCCACACGCGCTCGCTTGCGGTGTTGCGCAGGCGGAAACCGCCGGGGTGCGCCACGCGCGTGTTGAAGTCCTTGAAGTCGTCGAAAACGGCTTCGATCTTGTCGCGGATGCGCGCGTAGTCTTCGACGAGCCACAGCCACGGTGTCTTGCTGCGCGCGCCGATGGTAGCGGCCGCGAGCCGCGCCACGATGGCCGGCTCCGACAGCAGGTGCTGCGACGCAGGCGGGTTGATGCCCATCGAGATGTGCACCATGCTCATCGAGTCTTCCACCGTCACGCCCTGCGGGCCGGCGGCCTGCATGTCGATCTCAGTGCGGCCCAGGCAAGGCAGTATCAGCGCCTCGCGCCCGTGGACCACGTGGCTGCGGTTGAGCTTGGTGGTCACGTGCACTGTCAGGTCGCACTGCTGAAGCGCCTTCCAGGTCTGGTAGGTGTCGGGCGTGGCGGCCGCAAAGTTGCCGCCGAGCGCGAAGAACACCTTGCCCTTGCCGTCGAGCATGAGCCGGATGGCCTCGACCGTGTCGACGCCGTTCTGCCGCGGCGGCTCGAAGTCGAACACCTTCTGCAGGCGGTCGAGCAGCGCTGCCGGCGGCTTTTCCCAGATGCCCATGGTGCGGTCGCCCTGCACGTTGCTGTGGCCGCGCACCGGGCATGCACCCGCGCCTTCGCGGCCCATGTGGCCGCACAGCATGAGCCAGTTGCCGATCATCTGGATGGTGGCGACCGAATGCTGGTGCTGCGTGATGCCCATGCCCCAGCAGGCGATGACCCGCTTGGCCCCCAGGTACACGTCGGCTGCGGCGCGGATCTGCGCTTCGCTCAGGCCCGACTCCTGCACCAGGATGTCCCACGACTCGGCGCGCAGGTCAGCCGCCAGCGCCTCGAAGCCGGTGGTGTGCGTGGCGATGAATTCATGGTCGAGCACCGAAGGCTCGCCGCGCGCGACCGCTTCGTCTTCGCGCTCGATGACGTGCTTCATCATCCCCTTGATGACGGAGAAGTCGCCGCCCACGCGCAGCTGGAAGTAGTGCGTGCTGATGGGCGTGGAGCCCATGGTCGCCATCTCGAGCTTGTCCTGCGGGTCGGCAAAGCGCTCCAGTCCGCGCTCGCGCAGCGGGTTGAAGCTCACGATGCGCGCGCCGCGCCTGGAAGCCGAGCGCAACTCGCCGAGCATGCGCGGGTGATTGGTGCCGGGGTTCTGGCCGAAGATGAAGATCGCGTCGGCCTTCTCGAAGTCGTCGAGCGTGACCGTGCCCTTGCCCACGCCGAACTGCGGACGCATGCCGCTGCCGCTGGGCTCGTGGCACATGTTCGAGCAATCGGGAAAATTGTTGGTGCCGTACTCGCGCACGAACAGCTGGTACAGAAAGGCCGCCTCGTTGCTCGCGCGGCCCGAGGTATAGAAGATGGCCTGGTTCGGGTCGGGCAGCGCATTCAGGTGCTGGGCTATGCGCGCGAAGGCATCGTCCCATTCGATGGGCACGTATTTGTCGCTGGTCGCGTCATAGGCCATGGGGTGCGTGAGGCGGCCCTGGTCTTCGAGCCAGAAGTCGCTTTGCTCGGCGAGTTCGGCCACGGTGTGCTTGGCGAACAGCTCGGGGCCGGCGCGGCGCGCGGTGGCTTCGGCGGCCACAGCCTTGACGCCGTTCTCGCAGAACTCGAAGGTCGAGGCGTGGTTGCGGTCAGGCCAGGCGCAGCCGGGGCAGTCGAAACCGTCGGGCTGGTTGGCCGACAGCAGCGTCTTCGCGCCCTTGATGGGAATGTCCTGCCGCAGCAGCGCGGTCGTCACGCTGCGCAGTGCGCCCCAACCGCCCGCAGGGCCCTTGTAAAACTCGATCTTCTGCTCACTGCTCATGCCGGCGAGTGTTCGCCGTGGGCCTGCGGAGCGTCAAATTGAATCGGGACATGCGGCGATTCAAAAAGGAAATGAAGCGGGGTCTCAGGCGCCTCGCGTGTCCTGCATCAGCAGCCCGCGCAGCTTGCTGCGCAGCGGCGTCTCTTCGACAGCCTGCACGCCAGCGATATCGCGCAGCGCGAAATCGCGGCTTTCTGCGTTGTGCAGGTCGATCTCGCGCACCACCTGCCCATCCTTGTAGACGAAGGCCACGTCGGCCAGCGCGAGCACATCCTCGATGTCGTGCGTGATCATCAGCACCGGAATGCCCCACTGCCTGCGCACCTGCGCGAGCTCGTTGCGCAATTCCGCGCGCAGCATGGGGTTGAGCGCGGCAAAGGGCTCGTCGAGCAGCAGCACCTGCGGCTCGCAGGCCAGCGCACGCGCGAGCGCCACGCGCTGCTGCTGGCCGCCTGACAGGTTCTGCGGCCGGCTGTCGGCCAATGCCGCGAGGCCGAAGCTTTCGAGCAGGGCGTGCACGCGTTCGGCATCTTTCGCGGCCGGCTTGCGGCGGTGCCATGCGGTCAGCCCGAAGGCCACGTTCTCGCGCACGCTCAGATGCGGGAACAGCGCGTAATCCTGGAACAGGTAGCCGATGCGCCGCGCCGGCGCGGGCACGTCGATGCCCTGGGCCGAGTCGTACAGCGTGCGGCCGTCGAGCCGCACGTGGCCCGACGAAGGATGCAGCAGGCCGGCAATGGCCTGCAAGGTCAGCGACTTGCCCGCGCCCGACGGGCCGTAGAGCGCGGCAAAGGGCACGTCCGTCGCGAAACGCACCGCCAGATCGAAGCGCCGGCGGCCATCGGCCACCGTGAGCTTCAGATCGACATCGATCATGGCTTGCCGAATCCGTAGCGCGTGAGCACTTCCTGCGCGGCGGGCGTCGAGAGGAAGGCGATGAAGTCGCCGGCCAGCGCTTTCTGCTTGCTCTCGGCGACCACGGCGATGGGGTAGGTCACGGGTGTGTGGCCGGTGGGCGTGAAGGCGATCTTCACCTTGTCGCCGGCCACGGCCGCGTCGGTGCGGTAGACGAAACCGGCCTCGACTTCGCCACGGCTCACGTAGTCGAGCACCTGGCGCACGCTGTCGGCCTGCACGAACTTGGGTTCGAGCGTGGTCCAGAGGTTGGCGTTGTCCAGCACCTGCTTGGTGTAGCGGCCGACCGGCACGGTGGCGACCTTGCCGACGGCGATCTTCTTCACGTTGGCGCCGCCCAGGTCCTGCAGCGACTTGAGGCCCACGCCCTCCTTGGCCGGCTCGATCAGCACCAGGCTGTTGGTGACGAAGTCCTTGCGCGTGGCGGCGTCGATCGCCTTCTGCTCGACGCCGCGGTTCATCGTTTCCTGGTCGGCGCTGGCGAACACGTCCACCGGTGCGCCCTGGCCGATCTGCTGCAGCAGCACGCCCGAGGCCGCGAAATTGAAGCGCACCGTAGTACCCGCCTTGGCCGCCTCGAACTTGGGGCCGATTTCCTTGAATGCGTCGGTCAGGCTGGCAGCGGCGGACACGGTGATCTGCTGGGCGCTAGCGGCCAGCGGCAGGGCGAGTGCAAGAACCAACGACAGAAGGCGCAACGGACGCATGGACAACTCCAGATTGTTGAAACGAAATCAGCGAAGAGAAAAGAAGCGGTTCGACAGCACCAGCACGGTGATCGACAGCAGCGAAGTCACGATGACCAGCAGCAGCGCAAGGTCGTCGTGCCCGGCCTGCACCGCGTCATAGATGGCCATCGAAAGCGTCTGCGTCTGCTTGGGGATGGAGCCGGCCACCATCAGCGACGCGCCAAATTCGCCCATGGCGCGCGCGAACGCGAGCAGCGTGCCGGCCAGGATGCCGGGCCAGGCCAGCGGCAGCGTGACGCGCAGGAAAACCGAAAACGGCGACTGCCGCAGCGTGCTGGCCGCAGCTTCGAGCGAGCGGTCGACGCCCGAAAACGCCGCGCTGGCCGACTTGAGCACCAGCGGCAGTGCGACCACGGCCGAGGCCACCACGGCGCCGTGCCAGCTGAAGATGATGGTGTAGTCGAGGTGCTCGCGCAGCCACGCGCCCAGCGGGCTGCGGCGCCCGGCCGCCACAAGAATCGCGTAGCCGATCACCGTGGGCGGCAGCACCAGCGGCAACATGAACACAGCCTCGATCACGGTGGCGCCGAAGAACTTCTTGCGTGCGAACACCCAGCCCAGCGCCACGCCGACGATCAGTGCCAGCAGGGTCGCCACGGCGGCGACCTTGAGCGACAGCACCAGCGGAAACCAGTCGGTCGAAGCGATGAGCGAGTTCGTCGTGTTCATGAAAATACGGCGAGATTGTTACACGATGAGCCCTAAGGTTCTCACGGGGGTGCGCAAAGCCATGAGTCTTCATATACTGAGGAATACAGCGTAGGAGACATCCCACCCATGCGCCCTTCCATCCACGACACCGTTGTTCGCTCGATCTCCGGCCGGCCGGAGCTTCGCCACCATGTGACGCAGGTGCAGGAATGGCGCATCGAGCGCGCCATGGATGCAGAGGGCTTCGTGCTGTCCATCACCGGCCCCGACGGCGCGAGCCAGTCCTTCTTCGTGGCAACGGCCGACGCCGGCGACATCGGCGAGGTGCTGCGCCGCCAGGCGGTGTGGGTCGACCACCGGGAGCAGTGACGCGCATGTGGCGGCACATGACGGGTGCGGAGCGCATCCTCGAAGTTTTGCTGACGCGGCGCTCGGTGTCGCCGCGTCGCCTGCAGCCGCCCGGCCCCAACCCCGATGAACTCGACGCGATCCTCCAGGCAGGCCTGCGCGCGCCCGACCATGGCGGCCTGCATCCGTGGCGCGTGATCGAGTTCCGCCCGCAGAACCGCGAAGCGCTGGCCTGGTGCTTCGAGCAGGAAAAACTGCGGCGCGATCCGCTGGCCAGCCCCGCCGACCTGAAGCGCGCACGCGAACATGCC
Organism: Variovorax sp. OV084; assembly: GCF_900111625.1. NCBI lineage: Bacteria > Pseudomonadati > Pseudomonadota > Betaproteobacteria > Burkholderiales > Comamonadaceae > Variovorax > Variovorax sp. OV084. The sequence goes on from NZ_FOII01000005.1 coordinate 220,082, forward strand.
ACTCGGCCGCCGCTGCTGCTGGGCTTCGTGGTGTCGCCGCGCGAACGCAGCAAGATCCCGGCGCGCGAACAGTGGCTGAGCGCGGGCGCGGCGCTCGGCAATCTGCTGAGCGCCGCGCACCAGCTGGGCTATGGCGCCATCGTGCTGAGCGGCGAACGCTGCTTCGACGAGACGCTGGCACGACAGGTGGGCGTACAGCCGGGCGAATACCTCGCGGGCTTCATCAGCGTGGGCAGCATCGGCGAGGCGCCGCCGCAGGTGCGCGAGGTGCTGTCGCAGAGCGTGTGGTCGTGCTGGCAAGGCTGGCAGGACCCACCGGAAAACGCCCCGCCCGATCAGCCCATCCTGCCGTCGGAGCGGGTGCGCGGCAGCTGATCGAGCCTGGCGCCGAACCAGCCGATGCGGTCGGTCTCGCGCACGTCGAACTTCGGCACGTAGGGCTTGATGTCGAGCACGGGCGTGCCGTCCATCATGTCGTTGCCGCTGAAGTGCAGCGTGGTGCCCTCCACCGAGGTGAGCCGCACGATCGACAGGCCCAGCCGGTTCGGCCTTGCGGGCGCGCGCGTGGCGAAGACGCCGTGCGATGCGTTGTCCAGAAAGGGCACCACCTCCAGGCGCTCGTGTGCGCACTGGTGCAGGTGGGTGATGAGGATCATGTAGTCGAAGCCTTCGATGTCGCGCAGGCCCGGTGCGAACTCGGCGAACACTTCGACGCGCCCCGTTTCTTCGGGTGCGCCGGCCGTCTGGATCGGCATGCCGGTGGCCTCAGTGAAGCGGCTGCGCACCAGGCCGACCGGGCGGCAGACGACATCGGCGGCCTCGGAGCTCATGGCGCCAGCAGGCGCGTCAGCGCACGAATGTCGGCCGCCGTGGCAAGGCGCGCCGCGTTCTCGATGGCCCGGTAGTGCTTGACGATTTCCTCGCCCACCGGCGTCAGCGCCGTGCCGCCGCCGCGCGAGCCGCCGGCGGCGGTGTTCACGGCCGGCGAGGCCAGCGACTGGTTCATCTCGTCGATCAGCATCCAGGCCCGGCGATACGACATGCCCAGCAGCCGGGCGGCCGCCGAGATCGAGCCGGTCTCGGCCACGGCTTCGAGCACGGCGATCTTGCCGGGGCCGATGGCGATGGTGTCGTCCCGGTAGACGCGCAGACGGAACTGGACTTTGGATTTCATGTTGGCGCCAAGCGTAAATCAATGCGGGCCGCCATTGTCCGCCCGCGGTGGGCGGCCGTCGCTATGCAAGAATGAATACGACGCTACCCGTCCTGGGGAAACGAGGAGTTCCAGTGAAAGACCGCACCCTGTTCCTGTTGTCCCTGTTGACCGTGCTCGCAGGTTGTGCCGGCGGCAGCCCACAGACAGGCGCCATGACGCCGCACGTTACGGCCGCCACCAACGAAGGCATCTCGCCCTCCTTCACCGTCTCGGGCATCGTCGGCAAGCGCGCCACCTTCGACCTCGCGGCCCTGCAGGCTCAGCCCGCCGTCACGCTGACGGTCGGTAGCAACACCTACACCGGCGTGAGCCTGTGGGCCCTGCTGAACGATGCGTCGGTCGGCCTCAAGCCGGACACCGCGGTGCGCAACCCGGTGCTCTCGATGTATGCGGTGGTGGTCGGCAGCGACGGCTACCGTGCGGTGGTCTCGCTCGCGGAGATCGCACCCGAATCCGGCAACCGCATGGCGCTGGTTGCCTACAGCCTGAACGGCGCGCCGCTGGGTCGCAACGGCATGGCGCGGCTGGTGATGGCCGGCGATGTGAAGCCGGGCCGTTCGGTGGCCCGGCTGGCGGCGATCGAAGTGTTCGCCGCACAGCCCTCGGGCCGCTGATCGCTCGGAGGATCAGCCGAAGAACTTGGCCGCGCTGATCAGGGTCTTGTAGACGCCCCAGGCCAGCGGAATACCCACCGCCACCCAGGCCAGCGCCACCACCGCCGGGCTCACCGTATCGGCACGGCCCGAGCCGCTGCCCACTTCGGCCGCCGAGGCCTTCTCGTGTGCCAGCTTCTTCTCGACGGCCAGTTCGGCGTCGGTCATGAAGTGCTTGTCGGCCACCGGACGCACCAGCAGGTTGGCGATGAAGCCGATCACCAGCATGCCCACAAGGATGTACATGGTCTGGTTGTAGACCTGCTCGCGCGGCAGGCCCAGGCCCAGCTGGTATTCGCGCATGTAGTTCACGACCACCGGGCCGAGGATGCCGGCCGTGGCCCACGCCGTGAGCAGGCGGCCGTGGATGGCGCCCACGAACTGCGTGCCGAACAGGTCGGCCAGGTAGGCCGGCACCGTGGCGAAGCCGCCGCCGTACATCGACACGATCACGCAGCAGGCACCCACGAACAGCAGCTTGCTGCCCGCGCCGGCCGACGAGGGAATGCTCGCGTACAGGATGCCGCCGAGCACGAAGAACACCGTGTAGGTGAGCTTGCGGCCCAGCTTGTCCGACAGGCTGGCCCACACGAAGCGCCCGCCGATGTTGAACAGCGACAGCAGCGCCGTGAAGCCGCCCGCCACCACTGCGATGGCCGCGAGCTGGGTCTTGTCGAGCTGGCCGTACTTGGCCGGCAGGTCGATCAGCGCGCCGCCGAACACTTCCTGCAGCATGGGCGAGGCCATGCCGATCACGCCGATGCCGGCGCTCACGTTCATGCACAGCACCAGCCACACGAGCCAGAACTGCGGAATGCCCCAGACCTTTTTCACGTGCACGTGGCGCTGCGTGATCATGGTGTTGGTGGTCTGTGCCGGGGGCGGCGTCCAGCCTTCGGGCTTCCAGCCCGAGGGCGGCACACGGTAGCCCAATGCGCCGGCCATCATGAATACGAAGTAGCCCAGCGCCATGACCACGAAGGTCTGCATCACGCCCACGTCGGTGGCGGTGCTGAAGCGCTTCATCAGGTCGACCGCCAGCGGCGAACCGATCATCGCGCCGCCGCCGAAGCCCATGATGGCCATGCCGGTCGCCATGCCGCGGCGATCGGGGAACCACTTGATCAGCGTGCTCACCGGCGAGATGTAGCCCAGCCCCAGGCCGATACCGCCGATCACGCCCGAGCCGAGGATCATCAGCCAGAACTGGTGCAGGTGGATGCCCACCGCCGACAGCAGCATGCCGCCGCACCAGCAAATCGCCGACACCACACCGGCCTTGCGCGGGCCCGCGCGTTCGAGCCAGCCGCCCCACAGGGCTGCCGAGCAGCCGAGGAAGACGAAGAACAGGGTGTACATCCAGCCGAGCGTGGCCACGCGCCAGTCGCAATTGGTGGCGAAGAGCTCGGCGAAGAAGCTCATGTCCTTGGCGCAAGCTTGTGCGCCGGTGCCGGCAGTGCCGAGCGCCTTCGACAGCGGCAGCCAGAACACCGAGAAGCCGTACGCCATGCCAATGCACAGATGAATGGCCAATGCAGCCGGCGGAACCAGCCAGCGATTGAAGCCGGGGCCCGCGATGATGCGTTCTTTTTCCAGGAAGCCGGGTTGCGTCTGCGCCCCTCCCCCAACGACGCGTTCTCCATCGAGAACGCCTGCAGATGAACCTGCCATATTTCTCCTTGTTCGCCGGATGTGTAAGTTATTGCTAATCCGGGTCGCGGAGTGTGAGCTAACGGTTAAATCTCCGTCAAATTCGATCAGGGCATGGCCTGATTCAATAACTAAATGATTAGGCCTTTGGTTCCTGTCATTTGCCGAGCGCACCGCTGTGCTGCTGCAACTGCTCCTGCCACTCAGGCGTCTGCAGGAAAGCCAGCGCCGCTTCGAGCGCGCGCGAGGCGCGCACGCCGTCCTGCGTCATGAAGCCGATGGGCGTACGCACGTCCGGCGCCATCAGCGGCAGCGCTTCCAGCTCACGATGGCTGCGCACGGCCGCGACCATGCCGCCGGGCAGCACGCTGTTGACCGTGCCCGCGCTCACCGCCAGCGCCAGCGCGAGCACCGAATTGGTCTCGATGGCGGGCATCACAGGCACGCCGGCTTCGCGCAGCGCCTGGTCGACGATGGCGCGGTTGTGCATGTCGGACGTGAGCAGGCACAGCGGCAGCTTGCCCGCCTCGGCCCACGAGATGGGCTCGCCGATGCGCAGCTCATCGGTCGAAGCCTTTTTAGCGCGGCGCAGCAGGAAGTAGTGCTCGATGCTCTGCGGCCAGGCCGTGAGCTTGATGCCGGGCAGGTGCATGCGCTCGGTGTAACCCAGCGCGAGGTCGATCGACAGGCTTTCGAGCCCCGTCTCCAGGTCTTGCGAGCTCATCGACAGCACGGCCGGCACGATGCCCGGGTGCCGCTGCTGCAGCATGGCCGCAAAGCGCGAGAGCATCGGTATCGCCGTGGGCACTGCGGCCATGCGCAGGCGGCCGTGCGGGTTGTCCACGTCGCTGCGCAGTTCCTGCAGCAGCACTTCGTTGTCGCGCAGCATGCGTTGCGCCGTGGCGAGCACTCGTTCGCCTTCGTGCGTGAGGCCGACATACACGCGGGCACGCTTGACGATGACGACGCCGAACTCGGTCTCCAGCGCACGCAGTGCATTCGACAGTGCCGGCTGCGTGATGTGGCAGGCCTGCGCCGCGCGGCCGAAGTGCTTGTGCTCGTTCAGCGCTACCAGATAGCGCATCGAGGCGAGCAGGTTCATCGAGACGCCGTTCCTCAGGTGTTCTTGCTGATCGAGATCGTCGGAAACTTCGCCGAAAAGTCCTTGGCCTTCTCCGCAATGCCGACGGCCACTCGACGTGCAACCGCCTTGTAGATGCCTGCCACGTCCCCTTCAGGATCAGACACCACAGTCGGCGCCCCACTGTCGGCCTGCAGACGGATCTTGATGTCCAGCGGCAGCGCGCCGAGGTATTCCATCTGATATTCAGCCGCCATCTTCTTGCCGCCGTCCGCGCCGAAGATGTGTTCGGCATGGCCGCAGTTCGAGCAGATGTGCACCGCCATGTTCTCGACGATGCCCAGGATCGGCACGCCGACCTTCTCGAACATCTTGATGCCCTTCTTGGCGTCGAGCAGCGCGATGTCCTGCGGCGTGGTAACGATCACCGCGCCCGTCATCGGCACGCGCTGGCTCAGCGTGAGCTGGATGTCGCCGGTGCCCGGGGGCATGTCGACGATGAGGTAGTCGAGGTCTTTCCAGTTGGTCTGGCGCAGCAGTTGCTCCAGCGCCTGCGTGGCCATGGGGCCGCGCCAGATCATGGCCTGGTCCTGGTCGACCAGGAAGCCGATGGACATCACCTGCACACCGTGGCGCTCCATGGGCTCCATGGTCTTGCCGTCGGCGCTGTCGGGGCGGCCTTCGATGCCCATCATCATGGGCTGGCTCGGGCCGTAGATGTCGGCGTCGAGCAGGCCGACCGTGGCGCCCTCGGACGCCAGCGCCAGCGCCAGGTTGGCCGCCGTGGTGCTCTTGCCCACGCCGCCCTTGCCCGAGGCCACCGCGATGATGTTCTTGACGTTGGGCATCAGCTGCACGCCGCGCTGCACCGCATGGCTGATGACCTTGGTGACGATGTTGACCGACACGTTCTCCACGCCCGGCACCGCCTTGGCGGCAGCCACCAGCGCCTTGCGGATGGCCGCGTGCTGGCTCTTCGCCGGGTAGCCGAGTTCGAGGTCGAACGAGACGTCGCCCTCCGAGACCTGGAGGTTCTTGAGCGACCGGGTCGCCACGAATTGCTTGCCGGTGTTAGGGTCCGCGACGGCCTTGAGCGCGTCCATGAGCCCATCTGGGGTGAGTGCCATTGATCTAACTCCTGAATGGCGGGTAGTCTAGTGCGCTCTCCGAGCCAGCATCGAACAGCCTCCCAATAACCAAAAATGCCAGAGACAAGCCCCGTCGCCACCGGCCTCCTGCTCACCGGGGGCGGCGCCCGGGCCGCCTACCAGGTGGGCGTGCTGGAGGCCATTGCCGAGATCCGGCGCTCTGTCGGCCCTGCCGCCGGCACGGGCAACCCCTTTCAGGTCATCACCGGCACCTCGGCCGGAGCCATCAACGCAGCCGTGCTGGCCTGCGGCTGCGACAACTTCGACCACGTGGTGGCACACATCGCCGAGGTCTGGGGCCAGTTCCGCGCCGAGCAGGTGTACCGCGCCGATTCGCTTTCGGTGATTGGCAGCGGCGCGCGCTGGCGCATGCTGCTCGGGCTCGGGCGCTTCGCGGCCAACTGGATGCGCATCAAGCCGAAGTCGCTGCTCGACAACACGCCGCTGGCCGAGCTGCTGCAACGCATGGTGCCGCTCGAGCGGCTGCCGCAGCTCATGAAGGAAGGCCACCTGCAGGCACTGGCCGTGACGGCTTCGAGCTACAGCTCGGGCGAGCACGTCACTTTCTTCGAGGCGGCCGTGCCGATGGAGCCATGGGTGCGCTCGCAGCGCCTGTCGGTGCGCGACCGCATCACGCACACCCACCTGCTGGCGTCGTCGGCCATTCCCTTCGTGTTTCCGGCCACGGCCTTGCCGATGCAGGGGCACACCGAGTACTTCGGCGACGGCTCGATGCGCCAGTCGGCGCCCATCGCGGCAGCCATTCACCTGGGCGCGCAACGCATCGTGGTGATCGGCGCGGGCCGCATGCACGAGCCGCGCGACGCCGACGCGCCCAACACCCACAGCGGCTATCCGACGATGGCGCAGATCGCGGGCCATGCGCTGTCGAGCATTTTTCTCGATGCGCTGGCGGTGGACATCGAGCGCTTGCGCCGCATCAACCACACGCTGGGGCTGATTCCCGAAGAGGCGCGCGCGGCGAGCGCGCTGCGCCCGCTCGACCTGCTGGTGATCTCGCCGTCGGAGCGCCTCGACGTGATCGCGGCGCGCCACGTCGACGCCCTGCCCAGCGCGGTGCGGCACCTGCTGGGTGGCTCGAAGGTGGCGGCCGATGTGAAGGGCGGCGCGCTCGCGAGCTACCTGCTGTTCGAGTCGGGCTACACGCGCGAGCTGATGGCGCTGGGGCGCGCCGATGCGATGAAGCAGCGCGACGAGGTGCTGCGCTTCTTCGGCTGGAACGTGGCCTGAGGGGTCTGGCCGCTCAGGTGGCGGCCTGCTCGACCATGCCCTCGCGCGCCAGCCACTGCCGCTGCGCCGCGACGACCTCCTCGCCTGATCGCCCCGTCAATGCGCGATACACACCGGGCGCGGTCGCGCCTTCAGTGCTGATGAGCAGCACGCGTGCATCGGGGCCCAATCCCGAGGTATCTCGGGCCGCGGGGTCGGCGGCCAGCACCTGCAGCGCCGCCAGGCCGGCCGCGCCGGATTCACCGCTCAGCACGGGCACGTCGCCCGCCTCGCCGCTCGCGAGCGTGCGCATCGCCTGCTCGGCCTGCGCGTCGGTCACGGTCATGAACAGGTCGACGGCCGGTTGAAGAAAGCGCCATGCGAGCGGCGAGGTTTCGCCGCAGGCCAGCCCCGCCATCACCGAATCGACCGAGCCCGTTGCGCGATCGGGCCGGCCGCTGCGCGCGCTTTGCAGCAGGCAGTCGGCCTGCTCGGGCTCCACCACGATGAAGGTCGGCCGTGCCGCACCGTAGCGCTCCCAGAAATGGCTGACGACGCCTGCGGCCAGCCCGCCCACGCCGCCCTGCACGATGACGTGGGTGAACGGGCACGGTGCGCCGGCGGCAACGTCTTCGAGCAGCTCGTCGGCCAGGATGCCGTAGCCCTGCATCACATCGCGCGGCACCTCTTCGTAGCCGTCGTAGGAGGTGTCCGAGACCACCTCCCAGCCATTGATGCGGGCAAGGCGCGCGGCTTCTTCTACCGACTCGTCGTAGTTGCCGGCGATGCGCACGATCTCCGCGCCGAGCGCGGCAATCGGCGTTTCGCGCTCCTCGCTGACCTGGGCATGCAGCACGATGACGCAGCGGCAGCCAATGCTCTGCGCAGCTGCTGCGAGCGCGCGGCCGTGATTGCCGTCGGTGGCGCTGACGACCACGAAGTCGCGCAGCGCCGCTGCATGCCTGCCCGCCAGAAGCTCCGCGGGCGTCCATCCGCGGTCGGGCCATCGGCGCAGCACGAGCCGCAGCAGCGCAATGGGCGCGCCCAGCACCTTGAAGCTGCCGAGCGCCGAGCGCTTCGATTCGTCCTTGACGACCAACTGGCCGATGCCCAGCTGCGCTGCCAGCCGGGGCAGCGGCCATGCCGGCGTGGGGTGCGGCGCGAGCCGGTTCCAGTGCGACAGCCACTGCCGGCTCTCCTGGCCGCGCGCGATGTTCATCATCTCGCTCAACGATTCGTCATAAGCGCTACGCCGCGCCTGGGGGTTGGTGAACAGCATGCCGGTCAGTCTCTTGTTTCGTTGTGCCGGGGAAGGCGCAGGCGGACGATCTCAGCGAAATAGCGGGCGCCCGTTGCGAGTACCTCGTCGTTGAAGTCGTAGCTTCCGTTGTGCAGCGGCGTGCCGCCCGGCTCGCCTTCGGCGCCGTTGCCCAGGAACACGAAGGCGCCGGGCACGACTTTCAGGAACGCGCCGAAGTCTTCCGAAATCATCATCGGCGCCACGTTGGCATCGACGTTCCCGGCGCCCACGATGGCCGTGGCGGCGGCAACCGCCGTGGGCACGCATTCGGCCCAGTTCACGGTGGGCGCGAACTCGTGCGTGTAGCTGAAATCGCATTCGGCACCATGCATGCGGCAGATGCCCTCGCTGATCTCGCGCATGCGCTTGGCCAGCATCTGCTGCACCGCCGGGTCGTAGCTGCGCGTGTCGCCCTTGATAACGACGTTCGACGGAATTGCATTGCGGATGCCGTCGGTGATGAACTCGGTGCACGAAACCACCGCCTGCGCGCCCGGGTCGAGCGTGCGCGAAACGATGCTCTGCAGCGCCAGCACGATCTGCGCACCGATGACGATCGGGTCAATGCCCATGTGCGGCCGCGCGGCATGCGTGCCGCGGCCCTTCACGTGGATCACGAAGTTGTCTTCGCTCGCCATGAGGCCGCCCGTGCGCGTGGCGATGGTGCCGGCGCGCATGCCGGGCATGTTGTGCAGGCCGTAGATCTCGTCGACCGGAAAGCGATCGAACAGGCCGTCGTCCATCATCGCCTTCGCGCCGCGGCCGTGCTCCTCTGCCGGCTGGAAGATGAAGCGCACGGTGCCGTCGAAGTCCTGCCGTTCGCGCAGCAACTGCGCCGCGCCGAGGATGATCGACATGTGGCCGTCGTGGCCGCAGGCGTGCATCTTGCCGGGCGTGCCGGATGCGTACGCGCGGTCGGTGGGCAGCTCGGTGATGTTGAGCGCGTCCATCTCGGCGCGCAGGCCGATCACGCCCTTGCCGCTGCCCACCTTCAGGTTGGCCACGAGGCCGGTGCCGCCGATGCCGGTATGCACCTCGAGGCCCAGCGCCCTCAGCACCCGAGTGACGAAGGCCGAGGTTTTCGCTTCCTCGAAGCCGGTTTCGGGAATGGCGTGCAGTTGCCGCCGCCAGCCGGTGAGCGTTTCGCGCAGGGGTGCATCGGTGAGGTTCATGGCGAGATGCTATTGACAATGCGGCGGTATGGGCGCGCAAAATCATCGCCTTCGACGCAACGTTTTTGCGTCACTTCCCATTTCATGACGCCGCTCGACACCCTCGACCTTCGCCTGCTGGAGCTGATCCAGGCGGACAGCCGCATGCCGCAGAGCGAACTGGGCGAGCGCGTGCACCTGTCGACCGCAGCCGTCAACCGGCGGCTCAAGCGCATGCGCGACGAGGGCGTGATCCAGCGCTACGGCGCGGTGCTGTCGCCCGCCGCGCTGGGCCACCCGCTGACCATCGTGGCGGAGGTGGAAACGGAGAGCGAGCAGATCGAACTGCTCGACGCAATGAAGCAGAGCTTCAGGGACTGCCCGCAGGTACAGCAGTGCTACTACGTAACGGGCGAGTGGGACTTCATCCTCGTCTTCGTGGTGCGCGACATGGCGCAATACACGGCGCTGACGCGGCAGCTTTTCTTCCAGAGCAACAACGTGAAGCGCTTTCGCACGCTGGTCACGATGGATGCGGTGAAGCTCAGCCTTGATGTGCCTGTTGCCTCGGGCTGATCGCAATCCTTGCCGGCATCAGCATCGACCGCAACAGCAGCGCCATCACGCAGACGATGGGGCCCAGCGCCAGCAGCCGGCCCGGCTCGAACGCCAGCCCAGCCGCCGCGCCGACCGCGCAGCCGATCTTGATCCAGCGCGAGACCGCATCCCAACCACGCCGATGCGTCACGGCAAACCCGATCAGCGCGGCCCAGCCGAACAGCCCGCCGAACACAGAGAAGACCCAGCTGAGCAGGTAATACGCCGTGTCCATGTCCCGGAACGCGAGTGCCGTGCCCAGGCCCTCCCAGGTATGGCGATAGCCCTCGAAAAAGAAGAAGCCGGTGGTTGACGCGGCCCACCAGAAAAACGCGTAGAGGCTCGCGACGCCCGCCAGGAGGGCAAGACACGCAAGCGCGCGCCGGGTGATGTCGTCGAAGGGCATGTGGTCGCGCCACGCTGCGGTGTGTCCGATGGGTCCGTTGTCCATGGCCGGTGCTCCATTGATGTGTGCAATGGGGGCCGAAGTTAGACACCGAATGTGCGGGCCGCGTGAAGCCCGCGTGAAGTGGTGCGATCATCCCTCTTCGGAAATTCCCAGCTCCGAACACACGCGCCCCAGCAGCGCCTTCAACGACGCTACCTCGGCTTCGAGCCGCGCCACATTGGCCTTCAGCGCCGCGACCTCGCCCAGCGACACATCGTGCGCGGCATAAGGCACATCGGAGGGCCCAGCCACCTCTTCCGCCGGCGCACCGCTCAGCAGATGCGCCCAGCGGCTCTCGCGCGCACCGGGCAAGCGCGCCAGCTTCGCCACCAGCGCACCGGCCGGTCGTTCCGCGAGCTCATTCAAAAAGCCTTCGACCGACGAGATGTCGGCGAAGTTGTGCATGCGGTCGCAGGCGATGCGCAATTCGCCCGCCGTCTGCGGCCCGCGCAGCATCAGCACGGTGAGCAGGATGACCGACTGCGACGGGATGCGCAGCACGCGGTCGATGTTGTGCTCGTAGCGGAAGGCGCGCCCGCCGCTGGTTTCCGCGACAAGGCTGTAGCCCTTCAGGCTGTCGATGGCGGCCTGCACCTGCGACTCGGCGAGTTCGAGCACGGGGTTTCGGCTGGTCTTCTGGTTGCAGCCCGACACCAGCGAATTGAGCGTGAGCGGGTAGCTGTCGGGCACGGTGCGCTGCTTTTCGGCCAGCACGCCGAGGACACGGGTTTCGAGAAGGGACAGAACGGGCAGCGGTGTGGTGGACATGGCTCGGGGATCGATGATGAAACGCAGAAGGCAGGCAGGCGCCGCACTCAGGGCGACGCGACGCCAAGGATAGGCCCCAGCTCCCGCACGAAGTCGCTTCTGTGCAGCGCCGTCGAATGCAGTGCCGAAACCGTGCCGTCGAGATACAGCGCGTCCCGGCAGTGGAGCACATCGCGGAAGTAGAGCGCGAACTCGTAGAAATTCACCGGCGTCTCGCTGATGACGAAGATCGCCGTGTGACCGATCACACCGACGCCGTTGCGGATCTTGCGCGAATCGGAATGGGGAATGAAAGCGGGGTGCACAACGCCGCGGCGCAGCAGCAGCGGGCCCGACTGCGTGGCGAGGCGTACGCCCTGCGCCAGCGCCGGGTATTCCGACGACTCGACCACGCGCGGCCCCATGTCCGACACGAGGAACACACCGTTGGGCTTGAGGAAGAAATTGCCGGCACCGTCGGCCAGGTTGAGCGGTGCCTCTTCGCGGCCATTGCGCACCAGCAAACCGACCGGGGAAAAGTCCTCGTGATACATGCCGGCGTTCACCGCGAAGCCCAGTTGGCGGTGACGCTCCTTCAGCCAGGCATCGAGCCGGTCGAAACGCTTGAACGGCACGCCCGCGTCGTCGCGCAGGAACAGTTCGAGCCGCTCGGTACGCAGGTCGACCTTCACCACGGTGAAGCGCGGGTCGGCCGCAGCGAAGCCTGCGAACAGCAGAGCCCCCAGGAGCAGCAGAAGCCTTCTCATGCAGCGCCCGCGAGCCCCGCTCCGGTCAACCGCCGTTGATGCGGCTGACCAGCGCCTTCGTGAACGCCACCGTGCCCGCCGTGCCGCCGAGGTCGCCCGTGCGCACCTTGTCGATGTTCAGCGTCTCGTCGATGGCCGTGCGCAGGCGCGTGGCCAGTTCGGGCAGCTTCACATGGTCGAGCATCAGCGCGGCCGCCAGCAGCAGTGCGGTGGGGTTGGCGATGCCCTTGCCGGCGATGTCGGGCGCGGAGCCGTGCACCGCCTCGAAGATCGCGGCGTCGGCGCCGATGTTGGCGCCGGGCGCCATGCCCAGGCCGCCGACCAGGCCGGCCACGAGGTCGGACAGGATGTCGCCGAACAGGTTGGTGGTGACCAGCATGTCGAACTGCCAGGGGTTGAGCACCAGCTTCATCGCGCAGGCGTCGATGATGACCGTGTCGAGTTCGAACTTGCCCTTGTACTTCTTCTCGTAGAGGTCCAGGCCGGTCTCCAGGAAGATGCCCGTGAGCGCCTTCATGATGTTGGCCTTGTGCACGATCGTGACCTTCTTGCGGCCCGTGGCCACTGCCGTCTCGAAGGCGTATTCGAGCAGGCGGCGGCTGCCCTGGCGGGTGTTGATGCCGGTGGCCATGGCCACGGCATGCGGGTCTCCGTCGATAGGCACGTAGTGCTCGTGGCCGATGTAGAGGCCTTCGAGGTTCTCGCGCACGACGACCAGGTCGATCTTGTCGAAGCGGCCGCCGGGGATGATGGTGCGCGCGGGGCGCAGGTTGGCGTACAGCTGGAATTCCTCGCGCAGCCGCACGTTCGACGAGCGGTAGCCACCGCCCGAAGGGGTTTCGAGCGGGCCCTTCAGGGCTAGGCGGGTGCGGCGGATGCTGTCCAGCGTGGCTTGCGGCAGCGGATCGCCCGACGCCTTGACGCCGCCCAGGCCGGCGATCTGCGTGTCCCAGGTGAAGGGTGCCTTCAGCGCATCGAGCGCGGCCAGCGTGGCGTCGACGATTTCGGGGCCGATGCCGTCGCCGGGGATCAGGGTTGCGGGAATGGAGGGGGTGGTCATCGGCTGCGTCTCGCTTTCTGTATCGGGGGCTGGAGCATACGTCGCGCGCGAGACAGTGCCGAGCGCCCCCACGCTCAAGGCACCTTCTGCTTGAGGTGTTTGTGGTACGCGAAGGTGCCGATGACGCCCTGTACGTAGAAATAGAGGAAGAGCAGCGAAGTGAACACGTTGCCACCGCTGATACCGCCGATGCGCATCATCAGGAACTTGGAATAGATGAAGTAGAGCAGCATCAGTACCGCGCAAACACGGCTCTTCCTGTAGATCCCGAAGGACAGCCCCAGGATCACCGCGACGTCCAGCAGTTGCGCGAGACCGAAGCCGAGCAGGCTCGTCCCCGAAACCGCGATCAGGACGAAGATGAGCGTCACCGCCGCCGAAACCAGGCCGGCGCCCCAGGCAAGACGGATCTTCTTGCGTATGGCATCTGGCACTTGCGGCGCGACGACAGGCATCAGCACTTCCGCGGTCGGTGGGGCAAAGCGATCGTCAGACATGGTCTTCTTCCTCCCTGTTTGTCGCCTCGACTTTATCGGCCGGGCAATTCCTCGTCCACCAGCGTCATGCGGTCCACGACGCGGCCCGGCACAAGCAGGGCACCGGGCGCGATCACCGCATTGGCGCCGATGCGCGCCCCATCTCCGACGAGCGCACCGAACTTGTCGCAGCCCGTGCCTTGCAGCGAGCCGCCCTCGCCGCTTCGCACGAGGATCTGCTTGTCGGCACGCTCGTTGCGGTGGTTGCAGATGATGCTGCCGGCTTCCATGTTGACGCCCGCGCCGATCACCGAGTCGCCGACGAAGTTGAAGTGCGCGAGCGCCGTGCCCTCGAACACGAAGGACGATTTCAGCTCCACGCCCGGCCCGATGGTGCAGCGGGCGTCGACCCAGTTGCCGCCCCGCAGGTAGGCGCCGGCGGCCACGAAGCAGTCCGCCCCGAGGATCAGCGGGCCCTTGAGCACCGCGCCCGGCTCGACCCGGGCGCTGCGGTGAACGGCGACTTCGCCCTCGACGACGTAGTCGCCGGCGGGTAGCCCGGCCAGTAACCGGCGCACGATTTCAGGAGTGCGCGGCGGCAGTTCCCAGGGCAGCGAGGCTGCCCATGGCGCCAGGGGCGAACCGGCGAATCCGGCGATATAGGCGGCGAGATCGATGGCATGCGTCATGGGGTCGATGCTGCCATCGAACACCTCCCGGGACGCCGCCACCTAAAATGCCCGGTTCCCGTCAGTCAGTCCAGTCAGCCACTCCCGAAAGCGCCCTTCCCGATGTCCGCCCCGCGCAAGCTCTTCGTCACCACCGCCCTGCCGTATGCCAACGGCAAGTTCCATATCGGCCACATGATGGAGTACATCCAGGCCGACATCTGGGTGCGGAACCAGCGAATGAATGGCGCCGACGTCAACTTCGTCTGCGCCGACGACGCGCACGGCGCGGCCATCACCATCGCGGCCGACAAGGCCGGCGTGACGCCGCAGGCCTTCGTGGCCGAGATCGCCGCGGGCCGCAAGCCGTATCTCGACGGCTACTACATCTCCTTCGACAACTGGCACTCGACCGATGCGCCCGAGAACCACCAGCTGGCGCAGGACATCTACCGCGACCTGCGCGCCAACGGCCTGATTGCCACCAAGAGCGTCGAGCAGTTCTACGACCCCGCAAAGGGCATGTTCCTGGCCGACCGCTTCATCAAGGGCGAGTGCCCCAACTGCCATTCGAAGGACCAGTACGGCGACAACTGCGAGGTGTGCGGCGCCGTGTACGCGCCCACCGAGCTGATCAACCCCTACTCGGCCCTGTCGGGTGCAAAGCCCGAACTGCGCAGCTCGGAGCACTTCTTCTTCAAGCTCTCCGACCCACGCTGCGAGGCCTACCTGAAGGAATGGACCGCCGCCGCGGGCCACGTGCAGCCCGAGGTGCAGAACAAGATCCGCGAATGGCTCTACAAGGACGACGAAGGCAAGGGCGGCCTCGGCGACTGGGACATCAGCCGCGACGCGCCCTACTTCGGCATCGAGATTCCCGATGCGCCGGGCAAGTACTTCTACGTGTGGCTCGATGCGCCCGTGGGCTACCTGGCTTCGCTGAAGAACCTGCTCGACAAGCGCTGCATCGAACTCGGCGGCGACGGCATCTCGTACACCGAGTACATGGCCGACCCCGACCTGGAGCAGGTGCACTTCATCGGCAAGGACATCATCACCTTCCACACGTTGTTCTGGCCCGCGATGCTGCACTTCAGCGGCCGCAAGGCGCCCGACGCCGTCTACGTGCACGGCCACCTCACGGTGAGCGGCGAGAAGATGAGCAAGAGCCGCGGCACCGGCATCGACCCGCTCAAGTACCTGTCGATCGGACTCGATCCCGAATGGCTGCGCTACTACATCGCCGCCAAGCTCAACGGCCGCAACGAGGACATCGACTTCAATCCCGAGGACTTCGTCGCGCGCGTCAACAGCGACCTCGTGGGCAAGTACATCAACATCGCGAGCCGCGCCGCTGGCTTCATCGGCAAGCGCTTCGGCGGCAAGCTGGGCGAGGTGTCGGCCGACGGCGACGCACTGCTGTTCGCGCTGCGCGATGCAGCGCCGCAGCTGCACTCTCTGTACGACGGCCGCGACTACGCCCGCGCGCTGCGCGAGGTGATGGCGCTGGCCGACAAGGTGAACGAATACGTCGACCAGAACAAGCCCTGGGAACTGGCCAAGAAGGAAGGCGCCGAGGCGCGGCTGCACGACGTGTGCACCGTGTGCATCGAGGCCTTCCGCCTGCTCACGCTGTACCTGAAGCCGGTGCTGCCGGCGCTGGCTGTGAACGTCGAAGCCTTCCTGAAGATTTCGCCGCTGGTCTGGGCGGACGCGGCGCAGTCACTGCCCGCGGGCCACGCCATCGGCGAGTACAAGCACCTGATGCAGCGTGCCGATGCCAAGCTGGTCGACAAGCTGTTCGACGCGCCCGAGCCCGCACCGGCCGTCGCCGTGGCAGAAGAATCGCTGCCGGGCGGCGAAGCCATCGCGCCCACCATCACCATCGACGACTTCGCGAAGATCGACCTGCGCATCGCGAAGATCGTGGCCTGCGAGAAGGTCGAGGGCTCGACCAAGCTGCTGCGCCTGACGCTCGACGCGGGCGAGGGAAAGACCCGCAACGTGTTCAGCGGCATCGCATCGGCCTACCAGCCCGAGCAACTCGTGGGCAAGCTCACGGTGCTGGTCGCCAACCTCGCGCCGCGCAAGATGAAGTTCGGCGTCAGCGAAGGCATGGTTCTGGCTGCGAGCCATGGCGACGAAAAGGCCCACCCGGGCATCCATGTGCTCGAGCCGTGGCCGGGCGCGACGCCGGGCATGCGCGTTCGCTGAAAGAGAAGAAGAAAAAGAAAAACAGGTCCGGCCGGGCGACTGGCCGGGCTAGCCGAACTTGTTGTTCAGCACGAGGTCGGCAAACACCTTGCCGCCCACCGAGATGTGGTCGCGCATCGCCTCCGCGGCGTTGTCCGCGTGGCCCTTCAGGATCCACTCCACCACCCGTTCGTGCTCCCGCTGTGAAGCGGCCAGGCGCCCGGGTTTCTCGAACATCCGCCCCCTGTAAGCCGCGATGCGCAGGCGCACCGTCTGCGCCTGCTCGACGATGAACGGATTGCCGCTGGCACGGTAGATCACGTCGTGCAGCACGGCGTTGGCCTGCTGGTAGGCCAACGCGTCGTTCGCCTCCGCCTGCGCGGCGGTGCCGGCCAGCGCGCGCAGCAACTCGTCGCGCAACGCCGGGCCGATGCGCAACGCCGCCAGCCGCGCCAGCACGCCTTCAAGCTCGCCCAGCGCTTCCATCATCGCGACCAGTTCGTTCGCCCGCAGCTGGCGCACGTAGATGCCGGTGCGCGGAACGATGTCGACCAGGCCGCGCGCACTCAGCAGCAGCAGCGCCTCGCGCACCGGCGTGCGCGAGGTGTTGAAGCTCAGCGCCAGCGCCTTTTCGTCGATGGGCGTGCCGGGCGACAGCGTGCCTTGCTGGATGTCTTTTTCGAGCCGGCCACGGATCTGGTCCTGCAGGCTGGGGGGGTCGAGGGTTTTCGCGGGTTGCATGGGAATCGCGATATTAGCTAACCTTGCAGATATATCAATTCAGTCATTTGGTACATCAATGCTCCCAACACTCCACATCGAAGGCCCGGTCGCCTTCCTGACGCTGCGCCGCCCGCAGGCCGCGAACAAGCTCGTGCCGGAGGACCTGCCCGAGCTGGTTCGCCTCGTGGAGACGGTGAATCGCTCACCTGAAGTGCTGGTGCTGGTCCTCCGGTCCGAGGGCAAGTATTTTTGCAGCGGCTACGATATATCAGAGGTGGCCTCCAGCAGCCAGACCGAGGGGCGCAGCTTCGGGGACATGGTCGATGCGCTCGAAAACTGCCGCGCCGTCACCATCGCGGCGGTGCATGGCGGCGTCTTCGGCGGCGCCACCGACCTGGTGCTGGCCTGCGACTTCCGCGTGGGCGTGCGCGGCGCCGAGATGTTCATGCCCGCCGCCCGGCTCGGCCTGCACTACTACCAGAGCGGCATGGAGCGCTATGTGTCGCGGCTCGGGCTGGACACGGCCAAGCGGCTCTTTTTGACCGCCGAAAAGCTCGACGGCCCCGCCATGCGCGACTGCGGCTTTCTCACGCAACTGGTCGACGACGCACAGGCGCTCGGCGCCGAAGTACTGCGCCTGCGCACCACGCTCGCCGGCATGGCGCCGCTGGCGCTGCTCGGCATGAAGAAGCACCTGAACCAGATTGCGCGCGGCAGTGCCGACGCCGCTTCGATCCAGCGCGAAGTGCAGCGCACCGTCGCTTCCGAAGACCTGGCCGAGGGCGGCCGTGCCTGGCGCGAGAAGCGCCTGCCGGTCTTCAAGGGCCGCTGACCGGGCGCCGCCCTCCCCATCGATACGACAAGAAACCGGAGACAAAGACATGAAGCAACAACTTCGCGCCATTTCATTCGCCGCCGCGGCGCTGCTGGCTTCGGCCGGCGCCCTGGCGGACAGCTACCCCACGCGGCCGATCACGCTGGTGGTGGGCTTTCCCGCCGGCGGCGGGGCCGACACGGTGGCACGCATCGTCAGCGACAAGATGGCCAAGCTGCTGGGGCAGCCGGTGATCATCGACAACAAGCCCGGCGCGGGCACCACCATCGCGTCGGACCAGGTGGCGCGCGCGGCGCCCGACGGCTACACGCTGCTGCTGGGCAGCGCCAACCTATACGGCAGCGACAAGCTGCTCTACAAAGCCGTGAAGTACGACGGCGCGAAGAGCTTCGTGCCCATCTCGCGCTGGAGCTCGGCCCCGATGCTGCTCGCCGTCAACAAGGACGTGAGCGCAAAGACCGTGCAGGCACTGATTGCCGAAGCGCGGCAGAACCCGGGCAAGCTGGCCTATTCGTCGTCGGGCACCGGCGTGGTGACCCACCTTGCGGGCCTGTCGTTCGAAAAGGCGGCCGGCGTGACGATGCTGCATGTGCCCTACAAGGGCGGCGCCCCGTCGATCCAGGCAGTTGCCGCGGGTGATGTGCAACTGACCTTCGGCACGCCGCCATCGGTATTGCCGATGGCCCAGGGCCAGAAGCTGCGCGTGCTGGCCGTGACCTCAGGCCAGCGCTCGCCGCTCTTTCCCGATGTGCCGAGCATTGCCGAGGCCGGCGTGAAGGGCTACGACTACACCTTCTGGTTCGGCCTGTTCGCACCGGCCGGCCTGCCGCCTGAAATGGCGCAGAAGCTGTTCGACGCCAGCGTGGCGGCACTGAACGACCCCGACGTGAAGGCGCGGATGGAAAAGTCGGGCAACGAATCGGCGCCATCGAAATCGCTCGCCGAGTTCCGCAGTTGGGCCACGGCCGAAGGCGCGAAATCGAAGGAACTCACCGAGCGCTCGGGCGCGACCGTCGAATGATGCCGGGCACTTCTTCCAACGCGTCCGCAGCCACAGCCGCAGCCACGGCGGGCCCGCTGCACGGCTTTACCGTCATCGACCTGACGCGCGTGCTCGCGGGCCCGTACTGCACGCTGCTGCTTGCCGACCTGGGCGCGCGCGTCATCAAGGTGGAGCAGCCGGGGCTGGGCGACGATGCCCGCCAGATCGGCCCGTTCGTCGAGGGCGACTCGGCCTACTTCATGTCGGTCAACCGCAACAAGGAGTCGATTGCGCTGGACCTGAAGGCGCCGGCCGACCGGGCGGTTTTCGAGTCGTTGCTGGCCACGGCCGACGTGCTGGTCGAAAACTTCCGACCCGGCACGATGGAAAAGCTGGGCTACGACTGGCCGACGCTGCATGCGCGCTTTCCGAAACTGGTGTTCACCTCGGTCTCGGGCTTCGGACAGACGGGGCCTTACAGCAGGCGCCCCGCCTACGACATGGTGGTGCAGGCGATGGGCGGAATCATGAGCCTGACCGGCCACCCCGGCGCGCCGCCGACGCGCGTGGGCGTCTCGATCGGCGACCTGGGCGCGGGCCTGTATGCGGCCATCGGCACGCAGGCCGCATTGCTGCAGCGCGGGCGCACCGGCCTGGGAGACAGGGTCGACGTGGCGATGCTCGACTGCCAGGTCGCGCTGCTCGAGAACGCGATCTCGCGCATGGAGGCCGATGGCCGCGCGCCGGGGCCCATCGGCTCGCGGCACCCGTCGATCACGCCCTTCGACGTGTTCCGTGCTTCCGACGGCTGGTTCGTGATCGCGGCGGGCAACGACGCGCTGTTCCAGCGCCTGTGCACGGTGCTGGAATTGCCGGCACTGCGGGACGACGAGCGCTTTGCCACCAACCCCGGGCGCTGCCAGCACCACGAGGTGCTGAAGCAGTTGCTCGAAGAGCGCCTGGCGTCGGCGACTTGCGCGCACTGGCAGGCGCTGCTGATGCAGCACAACATTCCCACGGGCGGCTACAACGACGTGGCCGCGGTGGTGAACGACCCGCAGGTGCAGGCGCGCGAGATGCTGGTGCAGGTGCGCACGCAGAGCGGCCGGCCGCTCACGGTGGCGGGCAACCCGGTGCACGTGGGTGGCCACCGCACGCAGGTGCTGCGGCAGCCGCCACGGCTGGACCAGGACCGCGAAGCGATTCTTGCGGAGCTGGCGCAACCCTGACGACGGAAGGCCGCGGCCTGCGCCCGCTCAGTCCGCGGCGAGCCCCAATCGGGCGACATGCGGCGGCGTGTGCAGCGCCTTCTCCTTGCGCACGAACGCGGACCGCAATGCGCGGTGCGGCTCGCTGGCATCGAAGAAATTGCGGCGCATGTGCGCCAGTTCTTCATCGCGGTACTGCTGCAGCAGCTTTGCGGCTTCGTCTTGCGCGCGCGCCGCCTGCTTCTTCGCGATGCGCGCGGCCAGGTCCGGCGAGGCGGCCAGTTGCGCGGCCAGCCGCGTCACTTCATCGCCCAACTCTTCCGGCGCGGCCTGCAGCACGCGCTCGGCCATGCCGAGTTCGACGGCGCGCCTGGCGCTCACGGGCAGGGCCGATTGGGTCAAACGCTGCGCCTCGGCGGCGCCGACGCGGCGCGGCAGGGTGTAAGTCCAGTATTCGGAGCCGTGCAGGCCCATCAGCGTGTAGTGCGGGTTGAGCACGGCGCCGTCGCGGCACCACACTTCGTCGGCCGCCAGCGCGAGCATCACGCCGCCAGCCGCCGCATTGCCGCCGAGTGCCGACACGGTGAGTCGGTCGGTGGTGCTCAGCACCGCCTCGACCAGGTCGTTCATCGCGTGGATGTTGGCCCACGACTCCTCGGCCGGGTCGTCGGCCGCCTCGATCACGTTGAGGTGGATGCCGTTGGAGAAAAAATCGCGCAGGCCGCCGAGCAGCAGCACCGAGGTCGGACGGGTGCAGGCGAAGCGATAGGCCTGCAGCAGCCGGCGGCACTGCACGGTGCTCATCGCGCCGCCTGGGAATGAAAAGTTCAGCACGCCGACCGCGCCATGCTCGCTGTAGCGGATGTCGGACCAGGTGCGGCGTCCGGCCGGCAACTGCAGCGGTGCTGGCACCTCCGGCACTTCGAAGGGCAGCAGCTCGCCGAGCGCCTGCACGGCCGGAAGCTTGTAGCTGGGCAGCCGTGAGCCGGGCTCGCGCCAGGGGCGCAGTTGCGCGATCCATACCGCACCGTCGACAGTGGCTCGGCAGACGGCACCGGCGCGGGTGGCGATCAGCTCGCCGGGCGTGTTGCCGCGCAGCTCGTCTTCGGGATGGCCGCCGTGCAGGTACCACTGCGCGCCCAGCAGTTCATCGAGCACGCCGGGCTGCGAATCGGCCGCTCGCAACTGGCGCAGCACAAACTCGGTCGTGTCGGTCGCCCAGTCGATGCGGCGCTGCGCCTGCTTCATGAAGGGCCGCCAGCCGGCGGCAAGGGCTGCGGTCTTCTGCTTCTGGGGCTTGTACTTGCCCGAGGCGAAGCGCTCCACCGCCAGCAGCACCGCATCGAGCGCGGCGTCGGCCACCTCGCCGCGGTAGAGGTCGCTCTTGCCGGCCAGCGGCGGCACCTTCAGCGGCGACCATGCCCAGACATCGCCCGCATCCATTTCGGCCACGGCCTCGAGCACGGTGACGCCCCAGCTTTCGACGCCGCCCTGCAGCGTCCAGTCGAGCGACGAGGGCCCCCGGTCGCCCGGCGGGCCGGGATGCACGATCAGGCAGGTGTGGGCGGTCCAGATGTCCTGGGGAATGGCGGTGGTCAGCATCGGCGCCACGATGAGCTGGGGCGAATGCAACCGCACGGCTTCGCGCAGGGCCTCGTCATTGCCGAGGGCCAGCTCCACCCCGACGGTGTGGCCGCGATCCTGGAGTTCGGCGAGAACCCGTTGCGTCAGGCTGTTGAACGCGCTTGCGACAAGCAGGATGTGCATCGGACGAACCTCGGTAATTTCGGTGACCAAATGTCAATGAATGTCAAAAATGTATCGGGATCCTTTGTTCCGGATAAGTTGAGCGAAAGTTCGCATCGGCATGACTCACCCGTCTGCGGCCTGCCGCACGGCAGGGGGCAGTCCACAATGAGCGACTCATGCATTCCCCGCTGAACCTCACCCGCTTCCGCCCACGCCTGATGGACGCGCTCGCGGGATACGACCGCGAGCGCTTCTTCAAGGACCTGGGCGCGGGCGCCACGGTCGGCATCGTCGCGCTGCCGCTGGCCATGGCCTTTGCCATCGCCTCGGGGCTCAAGCCCGAGGCGGGCATCTGGACGGCGATCATCGCGGGCTTCCTGATCTCGCTGCTGGGCGGCTCGGCGGTGCAGATCGGCGGGCCGGCGGGGGCGTTCATCGTGATCGTCTACGGCATCGTCGAGCGCTACGGCGTGGCGAACCTGCTGATTGCCACCGCGTGCGCGGGCGTGCTGCTGTTCATGGCGGGGCTGTTCGGGCTGGGGCGGCTGGTGCGCTTCGTGCCGCTGTCGATCGTGGTGGGCTTCACCAATGGCATCGCGGTGCTGATCCTGCTGTCGCAGTTGAAAGATCTGCTCGGGCTGACGGTGGCGAAGATGCCGGCCGACGTGTTCTCGCAGCTGCATGCAATGGCATTGCAGATCGGCACCTTCAACCCCTATGCGTTCGCGCTCGGCATTGCCTGCGTGGCGGGGCTGCTGCTGTGGCCGCTATTGCTGAGCAGTGACTCGAAGGTGGGCACCGCGGTGCTGCGCGTCGCTGGCCGGGTGGCGCGCACGCGCGCCGTGCAGGTGGGCGCGCGCATGCCGGGGCCCATCGTGGCGCTGGTCACGCTCACGCTGGTGTCATGGGGCTTCGAGCTGCCGGTGGAAACCATCGGCACGCGCTTCGGCGGCATTCCCGAAGGCGTGCCGGCCTTCGCGCTGCCCGATTTTTCGTGGGAGACGGTGAAGCAGCTCGTGACGCCCACGCTGACCATCGCGCTGCTCGGCGCCATCGAATCGCTGCTGTGCGCGCGCGTGTCCGATCAGCTCAGCGGCCAGCCGCGCCACGACCCCAACCAGGAGCTGATGGCACAGGGCATCGCGAACATCGTCACGCCCTTCTTCGGCGGCATGCCGGCCACCGGCACCATCGCGCGCACGGTCACCAACATCCGCTCGGGCGGCACCTCGCCGATCGCGGGCATCGTGCATGCGATCACGCTGCTGGCGGTGGTGCTGCTGGCGGCGCCGCTGGCGCGCCACGTGCCGCTCGCGGTGCTGGCAGGCATCCTGGTGTTCGTGGGCCTGAACATGGGCGAATGGCGCGAGTTCACGCCCACGCAGCTGCGGCATTTCAGCCGGCACTACCGGCTGCTGATGCTGGGCACCTTCTTCCTCACGGTGGTATTCGACCTGACGGTGGCGGTGCAGGTGGGCATCGTGCTGGCCTGCGCCCTCTTCATCCGGCGCATGAACGGGCTGTTCAGCGTCGAACTGGTCACGCTGCAGCCGCCGGTGCTTACTTACAGCCTGTACGGCGCGCTGTTCTTCGGCGCGGCGGCCAAGCTCGACGAGGCGGTGAATGCCGCCGAGCGCGCGCCGCGCGGCATGACGGTGGTGCTGGACGCCACGCACCTGATCTACATCGACGCCACCGGTGTCGATGCGCTGCGGCAGCTGCACCGGGCGGTGCTGGCGCGCGACGGATTGTTGCGCATCGAGTCGTTGCAGCCGCAACCGCTCGAGGTGCTGGTGCGTTCGGGCTTTGCCGAGGAATTGACGACGGGCCAGCCCGGCGCGTCGCATGGCGCATAGCCGCCATGGAGACTACGGGGCTTCGGTACCCCGGTCAGGCGAAGAGCCGCTGCGCACCACGCGCTGGTCGTCGTTCAGCGTGGCGATGAAGACCATGGCCGAGTTCGGCGGCTGCACCCAGCGCCATTCCCATTCGGTCTCGCGCTTGAGCGCATAGGGCGTGACCTTGGCGGGCTTGCCCAGCATCTTGCGCAGGTCTTCCATCATCATGCCGGGCTGCACCTTGGCGAAGTTCTCGGGCGTGAGCACCTGGCGCAGCGCGCTCATCTTGCCGTCGGCACCGATGGTGATCATGTAGTTCTTCTGGCCCGCCGGCTGGCGGTTGTACTCGAACACCCGGCCACCGCCTGGGGCGTCCCAGACGTTCTCGGGTTGGCCGAAACGGGCGCGTACGTCGGCCTCGGTGGACACGCCCTCTTCAAGCTCGGAGATGTTCTTCGAGTCGCATCCCACGAGAGCCATCACCGCCGCCAGAAACCCTGTTGCCATGCCGATCTGCCATCCTCGCCGTTGCTTCATGCCGTCCCCGGTAAAATTCGCGTTATAAAGGTCCAGTCTATGTCCATCTTCCGCCGCCCCCACTACACCTCCGAGATCACGAACTTCATCGAGGAGATGAAGGAAAAGAAGCCAACGCTGGAAGCCGAACAGCGCGCCGGCCGCGCCCTCCTCTGGGACAAGCACCTCGACCGCAGCCTGCTGGAGGAGTACAGCGAAGCCCGCGTTCCGATGCAGCCGTACGTCTACCAGACCCAGGCCAAGTAATTCCCCGATGCCGATTTCCCGATGCCGAATTGGCAGCACGCTCCCGTCCGCATTGCGCTGGTCGCTATTGAAACGATAGCAATGACCCGATGAAGAGCGACGAGGACAACGGCACGCTGGTGGTCGACATGCCCGACGTGGTCGACCAGGTCGCGCTCGCGAGGCTCTATGGCGAGCCGCTGTTCGCGATGCCGAAGGACCTGTACATCCCGCCCGAGGCGCTGCAGGTGTTCCTGGAGGCCTTCGAAGGCCCGCTGGACTTGCTGCTCTACCTGATCCGCAAGCAGAACTTCAACATCCTCGACATCCCGATGGCGGGGCTCACGCGGCAGTACCTGAGCTACGTCGACGAGATTCGCCAGACCAACCTCGAACTCGCGGCCGAGTACCTGCTGATGGCCGCGATGCTGATCGAGATCAAGTCGCGCATGCTGCTGCCGCCCAAGAAGGTGGCCGACGGCGAAGAGGCCGAAGATCCGCGCGCCGAGCTCGTGCGCCGCCTGCTCGAATACGAGCAGACCAAGCTGCAGGCCGCCGCCCTCAGCGCCACGCCCACGTACGGACGCGACTTCTGGAAGGCGCAGGTCTACATCGAGCAGTCGCTGAAGCCGCGCTTCCCCGACGTGGACGTGGTCGAGCTGCGCGATGCGTGGGCCGACATCATGAAGCGCGCCAAGCTCGTGCAGCACCACAAGATCTCGCGCGAAGAGCTCAACGTGCGCGAGCACATGAGCATCGTGCTGCGCCACCTGCAGGGACAGCGCTTCGTTGAATTCGAGAAGCTGTTCGACGTGTCGCGCGGTACGCCCGTGCTCATCGTCACCTTCATCGCGATGCTGGAGCTCGCGAAGGAAACGCTGATCGAAATCACGCAGGCCGAGGCCTTCGCCCCTATCTACGTCAGATTGGCTTATTCGCCAGCCTGACCCAACCGGTCCCCATATCCAGTGACTTCCGTCGTGCGCGACTTCGACGTCCTCATCGTCGGCAGCGGCCTGGCCGGCCTCTCGGCCGCGCTGCACCTGGCGCCCACGCACCGCGTGGCCGTGCTGACCAAGCGCGCGCTGAACGACGGCTCCAGCGCCTGGGCGCAGGGCGGCATCGCGGCCGTGCTGGCGGCGGGCGACAGCTTCGATGCGCACGTGGAAGACACGCTGGTGGCCGGCGCCGGCCTGTGCGACCCCGAGGCCACGCGCTTCGTGGTCGAGCACGCACCCGAGGCCATCAGTTGGCTGCGCGAGCTGGGCGTGCCCTTTTCCGAGGAAGACGGCGGCCTGCACCTGACGCGCGAAGGCGGCCACAGCCAGCGCCGCATCGTGCACGTGACCGACGCCACCGGCGCGGCAGTGCAGCAGGTGCTGATCGAGCGGGTGCGGCGCACGCCGAACATCACGCTGTTCGAGCACCACACGCTGGTCGACCTGATCACCGGGCCCAAGATCGGGCTCGATGACCCGGCCTGCCTGGGCCTCTACGCGCTGGACGATGAGACCGACGAGGTGCTGGCCTTCCGCGCGCCGCACACCATCCTGGCCACCGGCGGCGCGGGCAAGGTGTACCTGTACACCACCAACCCCGACACCGCCACCGGCGACGGCATTGCCGCCGCGTGGCGCGCGGGCTGCCGGGTGTCGAACATGGAGTTCATCCAGTTCCACCCGACTTGCCTGTATCACCCGCATGCAAAGTCTTTCCTGATCAGCGAAGCGGTGCGCGGCGAAGGCGGGCTGCTCAAGCTTCCCGACGGAACCCGCTTCATGCCGAAGCACGACGAGCGCGCCGAACTCGCGCCGCGCGACGTGGTGGCCCGCGCGATCGACTTCGAGATGAAGAAGCATGGCCTCGACTGCGTGCACCTCGACATCTCGCACCAGCCGGCAGCGTTCCTGAAAGAGCACTTCCCCAACATCCTCGCGCGCTGCCTGGAGCTGGGCATCGACATCACGCGCGAGCCCATTCCGGTGGTGCCGGCCGCGCACTACACCTGCGGCGGCGTGCTCAGCGACCTGAGCGGGCGCACCGACATCCCGGGCCTCTACGCCATCGGCGAGACCGCCTGCACCGGCCTGCACGGCGCCAACCGCCTGGCCAGCAACTCGCTGGTCGAGTGCATGGTGTTCGCGCGCGCCGCGGCCAGCGCCATTGCCGCGGCTCCAGCACGCGAGCGCGCCGAGCTGCCCGCCTGGGACGACAGCCGCGTCACCGACGCCGACGAAGCCGTGGTCATCTCCCACAACTGGGACGAGCTGCGCCGCTTCATGTGGGACTACGTCGGCATCGTGCGCACCAACAAGCGCCTGGAGCGCGCGAGCCATCGCATCGCGCTGCTGCAGGCCGAGATCCAGGAGTTCTATGCGAACTTCCACGTCACGCGCGACCTGCTCGAACTGCGCAACCTGGTGCAGGTGGCCGAGCTGATCGTTCGTTCCGCGCAGGCCCGCCACGAGAGCCGTGGCCTGCATTTCAGCCGCGACTATCCTTCGCTCGCCGAGCCCACCGCACCCACGGTGCTGGTGCCGCCGGACGACCGATAGCCCCACCCGCTTCGTTTTCTTCACTCAAGGATGCCCGGCCACCGACGCCCGCAGGGAGAAACTCAACCATGTCGAACATCACGCCCCCAATCACCGACACGCCGCCCGCTTCGCCCTACGGCACGCTGCCGCCGGCCTCCCCGCCTGCATCGCGCAAGCCCGTGAGCCTGCCGCGCCTGGCCGACATGCATGCGCGCGGCGAGAAGATCGCGATGCTCACAGCCTACGACGCCACCTTCGCTGCCATGGCCGACGCCGCGGGCATCGACTGCCTGCTGGTCGGCGATTCGCTCGGCATGGTCTGCCAGGGCCTGAACAGCACGGTGGGCGTGAGCCTGGACACCATGCGCTATCACACCGACAGCGTCTCGCGCGGCCTGCGCCGCATGCAGGGCACGACCTGGCTGATTGCCGACCTGCCCTTCGGCAGCTACCAGGAATCGCGCGAACAGGCGCTGCGCAGCGCCACGGTGCTGATGCAGGCCGGCGCACACATGGTCAAGCTCGAAGGCGGCGGCTGGACCACCGACACGGTGCGCTTCCTGGTCGAGCGCGGCATCCCGGTGTGCGCCCACCTCGGCCTGACGCCGCAGACGGTGCATGCACTGGGCGGCTACCGCGTGCAGGGCAAGGGCGACGCCGCCGGCGCGCTGCTGAAGCAGCAGGCCCACGCGCTGCAGGACGCGGGCGCCGCAATGCTGGTGCTCGAGATGGTGCCGGCCGCGCTGGCCGCCGAGCTCACGGCCGAGCTGAAGCACTGCGCCACCATCGGCATCGGCGCCGGCAAGGCCACCGCCGGGCAGGTGCTGGTGTTGCACGACATGCTTGGCATCAACCTCGGGAAGATGCCGAAGTTCGTGCGCAACTTCATGGCCGACGCGCCGGGCGTGCTGCCCGCCCTCAAGGCCTACGTGCAGGCCGTCAAGGACGGCAGCTTCCCCGACGACCGACTCCACGCCTGGTAAGGAAGGAAACCCTCATGTACATCGCACACACCATCGCCGAACTTCGCGACCACCTGGCCGCCTTCAAGCGCCCCGCCTTCGTCCCCACCATGGGCAACCTGCACGACGGCCACCTGGCCCTGGTGAAGCAGGCCAAGCCACTGGGCGACGTGACGGTGGCCAGCATCTTCGTGAACCGCCTGCAGTTCCTGCCGCACGAAGACTTCGACACCTACCCGCGCACCTGGGACAGCGACTGCGAAAAGCTGCGCGCTGCCGGCTGCAACGTGCTGTTCGCGCCCGACGAGAAGGCGCTCTACCCCGAGCCGCAGACCTGCAAGGTGCACCCCGACCCGGCGCTGGCCGACATCCTCGAAGGGCATTTCCGCCCCGGCTTTTTCATCGGCGTGTGCACGGTGGTGATGAAGCTCTTCCAGTGCGTGCAGCCGCGCGTGGCCGTGTTCGGCAAGAAGGACTACCAGCAGCTGATGATGATCCGGCACATGGTGCGGCAGTTCGCGCTGCCCATCGAGATCGTGGGCGGCGAGACCTTCCGCGCCGACGACGGCCTCGCGCTGTCGTCGCGCAACGGCTACCTGAGCGAGAGCGAACGCGCCGAGGCCGTGCAGCTGTCGAAGGCGCTGAAGGCAATGGCCGCGGCGGTGCGCGCGGGCGAGCGCGACCTGGCCGCGATGGAAGCGCGGGCCATGCAGATGCTCACGCAACGCGGCTGGCAGCCGGACTATCTTGTGCTGCGGCGCCGCGCCGACCTGCAGGCACCGGCCGCGGGTGAACCGCTCGTGGCGCTGGCTGCTGCACGCCTGGGCAGCACGCGGCTGATCGACAACCTCGAGATCGACACACCGGCCTCATGACTTACAGCGTCAAAGAAATCTTCTACACCCTGCAAGGCGAAGGCGGCCAGGCGGGCATGCCGGCCGTGTTCTGTCGCTTTGCAGGCTGCAACCTCTGGACGGGCCGCGAGGAAGATCGAGCCTCCGCCGTCTGCCGTTTCTGCGACACCGACTTCGTGGGCACCGACGGCACGCTGGGCGGCAAGTTCAAGACCGCCGACCTGCTTGCCGACACCATCGCCGCGCAATGGCCAGCCGCAGATGCCGACCATCGCCTCGTGGTTCTGACCGGCGGCGAGCCGTTGCTGCAGGTAGACGCCGCGCTGGTCGACGCGCTGCACGCGCGGCGCTTCCGCATCGCAGTCGAGAGCAATGGCACGGTCGAGGCACCCGAGGGCATCGACTGGCTGTGCATCAGCCCCAAGGCCGGCGCGACATGGGTGCAGCAGCGCGGCCAGGAGCTGAAGCTGGTGTGGCCGCAGACCGAGTTCGACCTCGACACGATGGCGCGCACGGGCGAGTTCACGCACCGCTTCCTGCAGCCGATGGACGGGCCCGATCGGGTCGCGAACACCGAGCTTTGCATTGCCGAATGCATGAAGCAGCCGGTTTGGCGCCTGAGCGTGCAGACGCACAAGATCACCGGGATCCGCTGAGACTGCGGCCCTTTTTCCTCTGAGTTTCTTTTTGACGATGCGATTCACCATCAGCCAACGCTTTTTCTTCGACGCCGCCCACACACTGAAGCGCGAGATCGAAGTCGAAGGCAGCCGCCGTATCCACGGCCACACGTACCACGCGGAGGTGTGGCTTGCAGGGGAGCGCGATCCAGTGACGGGGATGGTGATCGACCTGGGGTTGCTGCGTCGGCGGCTGGAAGATGTGCGCGAGAAGCTCGACCATCACCTGCTGGATGACGTGCCGGGGCTGCATCCGCCGACGCTGGAGAACCTGTGCGTGTTCATTGCGGATGCGCTGCCGGACTTGCGGCCCTCGCTGGCCCGCGTGCGTGTGTGGCGCGAGGCGCTGGGCGACAGCTGCACCGTGGACTTCTAGGTTCCCCCCAGAGCGGGAAGGAGCAAGACAGGGTCAGGCGGCGCCGATGCCTGCTACCAAGCTGCCGGGCGCCTGCCCGTTCTTCAGCCCGGCAGTAAACGCCAGCATCCGGTCGATCGGCACGCGCGCCCGCAGGCCTAGCGCCGGGTCGACATGGATCTCGCCCGCGCCCGTTTCCAGCGCATTCGCCAGCTCGACCAGCCCGTTCATCGCCATCCACGGGCAATGAGCGCAGCTCTTGCAGGTGCCGCCGTTGCCGGCCGTGGGTGCCTCGATGAAGACCTTGCCGGGGTTCAGCGTGCGCAGCTTGTGCAGCATGCCGCTGTCGGTGGCAACGATGAATTCGCTGGCATCCATGCGCTGTGCCGCGTTCAGGATGGCCGAGGTGGAGCCCACCGCGTCTGCCAGCGCAATCACGTCAGACGGGGACTCGGGGTGCACCAGCACCTTCGCCTTCGGATGCTCCTTCATGAGCAGTTCGAGCTCCAGCGCCTTGAACTCGTCGTGCACGATGCAGGCGCCGTTCCAGCTGACCATGTCCGCGCCGGTCTGGCGCTGGATGTAGTCGCCCAAGTGGCGGTCGGGGCCCCAGAGAATCTTCTGCCCGGCCGCGTGCAGCGCGTTCACCACGTCGAGCGCGCAGCTGGAGGTGACCAGCCAGTCGGCGCGCGCCTTCACGGCCGCGCTGGTGTTGGCATAGACGACCACGGTGCGGTCGGGGTGCTGGTCGCAGAAGGCGCTGAACTGCTCGACCGGGCAGCCCAGGTCGAGCGAGCAGTTCGCGTCGAGGTCGGGCATCAGCACGCGCTTTTCGGGCGAGAGGATCTTCGAGGTCTCGCCCATGAAGCGCACGCCCGACACCACCAGCGTCTGCGCGGCGTGGTCGCGGCCGAAGCGCGCCATTTCGAGCGAATCGCTCACGATGCCGCCGGTTTCCTCGGCAAGGTCCTGCAGGTCGGGGTGCACGTAGAAGTGCGACACCATCACCGCGTTGCGTTCGCGCAGCAGGCGGCGGATGCGCTCCTTCAACGCGATGCGCTCGTCGGGCGAAGGCTCGGCCGGCACTCGGGCCCAGGCATGGCGCGTGTCGCAGACGGCGCCGGCCTTTGCGGCGGGCTGCTCGTAGTCGACGTCGATGACCGGAGACGACATGGGCGGATCAGCCTTCCTGGAAACGCATCGAGTAGTCGATGGCTTTGACATCCTTGGTCAATGCGCCGACCGAAATACGGTCTACACCGGTTTCGGCCAGTGCGCGCAGACCGTCCAGTGTGACGCCGCCGGATATCTCCAGCACGGCCTTGCGGTCTTCGCCGGCTTCGTCGTTGATGCGCACGGCCTCGCGCAGCGTGGGCAGGTCCATGTTGTCGAGCAGCACCATGCGCGCGCCTGCTTCCAGCGCTTCGCGCAGCTGGGTCAGTGTTTCGACCTCGACTTCGACGAAGGCGGCTTGCGAGGCAACCGGTGCCACCGCGCGCAGGGCCGCAGCCACGCCACCGGCCGCGGCGATGTGGTTTTCCTTGATGAGCACCGCGTCGTACAGGCCGATGCGGTGGTTCAGGCCACCGCCGGTGCGCACCGCGTACTTCTGCGCGAGGCGCAGGCCCGGAATGGTCTTGCGGGTGTCGACGATGCGGGCGCGCGTGCCGCGCACGGCGTCGGCGTAGAGGGCGGTCTTGGTGGCGACCGCGCTCAGCAACTGCAGGAAGTTGAGCGAGGTGCGCTCGGCCGTCAGCAGCGCGCGGGCGGCGCCTTCGATTTCGAGCACGGTCTGGTCGGCCGCGCAGCGTTCGCCTTCGGCACACAGCCAGTGGATGCGCACTTGCGGATCGAGCTGCCGCAGCGTGGCCTCGACCCAGGGCGCGCCGCACACGACGGCGGATTCGCGCGCCAGCACACGGGCGCGGGCACGGCGGGCCGGGTCGACCAGCGACGCGGTGAGGTCGCCGTCGGCGACGTCTTCCTGCAATGCGCGGGTGGCATCGGACAGGGCCAGCGCGGCCACGGCCGACGCTGAAAAATCAAAGCGAAGGCTCATGGCTCTTTGTCTCTGCGTTTTTTTATTAAGAAGAATGGCGAGGAGAAGCCGCAGCGCCGGGCGGCACGGATTCCGGCACCGGGTCGCGGCCGGTCAGGGCGGCCACCGCGTCTTGCGGGCTCACGCGGCCGTCGAGCAGCGCGACCACGCCTTCGGCGATCGGCATCTCGATGCCGAGGCCGCGCGCGCGCTGCACCACGGTGCGGGCGCAGTACACGCCTTCGGCCACATGGCCCAGCGAATCGACGGCCTGCGCCAGCGTGCGGCCCTGGGCCAGCAGCAGGCCGACCTTGCGGTTGCGCGACAGGTCGCCGGTGGAGGTCAGCACCAGGTCGCCCAGGCCCGAAAGGCCCATGAAGGTTTCGGCGCGAGCGCCCAGCGCGAGGCCGAAGCGCGTCATTTCTGCGAGGCCCCGGGTGATGAGCGCCGCGCGGGCGTTGAGCCCGAGCGCGAGGCCGTCGCACAGGCCGGTGGCGATGGCCAGCACGTTCTTCACCGCGCCGCCCACTTCCACGCCCACGATGTCCTCGTTGGCGTAGACGCGCAGCGCGGGGCCGTGGAAGGCGTCGACCAGCGTGTCGCGCACGGCGGCATGCGGGCTGGCGGCCACCAGCGCAGTCGGGCGCCCTTCGGCAACCTCCTGCGCGAAGCTGGGGCCGCTGAGCACGCCCGCTCTCAAATCAGGAGCAACCTGCGCCCAGATTTCATGGGCGAGCAGGCCGAAGGATGTGGGTGAGGCGTCAAGTGCGGGCTCAACGCCCTTGCACAGCCACGCCACCGCCGCAGTGGTGCCACGCAGTGCAATGAGCTGTTCACGCAGGGCAGCCATGGGGGTGGCCACGATGACGAGGTCGGCGCCGGCCTGCGCCTGGCCGATGTCGCCCGCGCGCACGGCGAGCGAGGCCGGCAGTGCCAGCCCGGGCAGGTAGCGGGTGTTTTCACGCGCGGCCGACATGGCGTCGGCCTGGGCGGCATCGCGCGCCCAGAGCGTGACCTCGTGGCGAGCCGCCGCGTTGACAGCGACTGCCGTGCCCCAGGCACCGGCGCCATGAACGCAGATCTTCATCGGCGTTGGCGACATCGAGGGCGTTGGGCGCTGTTTACTGCGCCAGGGTCGGCGCAGCCTGGCCAGCGGCCTGCGCCTGCTGCTGCTCGTACATCGCCTGGAAGTTGATTTCAGCCAGGTGCACGGGCGGGAAGCCGCCGCGCTGGATCACGTCGGCCACGTTGCCGCGCAGGTACGGGTAGACGATCTGCGGGCAGGCGATGCCCAGGATGGCGCCCATCTGCTCTTCCGGCAGGTGGCGGATTTCGAAGATGCCGGCCTGCTTGGCTTCGACCAGGAACACGGTCTTGTCGCCGATCTTGGTCTGCACGGTGGCCGACACGGTGATCTCGAAGATGCCGTCGGTCACGGGCTGGGCGTCCACGCCGAGCTGGATGTCGACGGTGGGCTGCTCCTGCTCCAGCAGGATCGCGGGCGAATTGGGTTGTTCGAGCGACAGGTCCTTGAGGTAGACGCGCTGGATCTGGAAAACGGGATCTTGGGCTTGCTGGTCGGCCATGGCTGAACTTTCGAGGATCAAAACAATGCCCGCCGGGGAGAGGTTCCCGCAGCGGGCTGCAGATGGATGAGCGAACGATTATCGCCCGGCGACCGCGCCACTTCCGTGACGCCGGTTGCTTTGTGTTTCAGGCGCTCTGCAGCAGGGGCACGAGGCCGCCGCGGCTGTCGAGGGCCATCAGGTCGTCGCAGCCACCCACGTGGGTGTCGCCGATGAAAATCTGCGGCACCGTGCGGCGCTGGGTGATTTCCATCATGGTGTTGCGGGCCTGGGGGTCGGTGTCGATGCGGATCTCTTCTATCTGCTCGACGCCCTTGGACTTCAGGATTTGCTTCGCACGCGTGCAGTAGGGGCAAACGGCGGTGGTGTACATCTTGACTGCTTGCATACGCTCTATCTCGGGGAGATTTCAGGCCTTTTCAACGGGCAGGTTAGCGTCTTTCCAGGCTTTCAGCCCGCCGGCCACGGCTTGGGCCTGCTCGTAGCCCAGCTTCTTGGCCATGGCCACGGCGCGCTGGGCGCGGGCGCCGGTGGCGCATACCAGCAGCAGCGGCACGGTCTTGTTCTTGACCGCGCCGGTGAGCTTTTCCTCGAGTTGGTTCAGGGGAATGTTCTTGGCGCCGATCATGTGGCCGGTGGCGAATTCTTCCGCCTCGCGCACATCGACAAGCACCGCGCGCTCGCGGTTGATGAGCTGCACGGCACCCTGCGCCGTGAGCGTTCCGCCGCCCGCCCCCCGCACCAGCGGCCAGGCCAGCATGGCTCCCGAGCTGAGCGCGATCAGGATCAGCATCCAGTTCGCGGTGACGAATTCGATCAATTTCACGGGGGTTCCTTGAATGGCAAACCGGGGATTTTAGAATGCGAGGTTTCGCAAGCGCAGCCAAAGGCCTCCCACATGCACAAACTGGTATTGATCCGTCACGGCGAATCCACCTGGAATCTCGAAAATCGCTTCACCGGATGGACCGACGTGGACCTGACCGAGACCGGCGTGGAGCAGGCCAAGCAGGCCGGCCGGCTGCTCAAGGCCGAAGGTTACGACTTCGACGTCGCCTACACGAGCGTGCTCAAGCGCGCCACCCGCACCCTGTGGCACACGCTCGACGAACTCGACCGCACCTGGCTGCCCGTGGTCCATTCCTGGCGCCTGAACGAGCGCCACTACGGCGGCCTGCAAGGCCTGAACAAGGCCGAAACCGCCAAGAAATACGGCGACGAGCAGGTGCTGGTCTGGCGCCGCAGCTACGGCACCCCTCCCCCGCCCCTGGAAGCCGACGACCCGCGCAGCGAGCGCAGCGACGTGCGCTACGCCAAGCTGGCGCCCGAACAGATTCCGCTGACCGAGTGCCTGAAAGACACGGTGGCGCGCGTGCTGCCCTTCTGGAACGAGTCGATGGCGCCTGCCATCCGCACCGGGCGCCGCCTGGTCGTGGCGGCCCATGGCAATTCGATCCGGGCGCTGGTGAAGTACCTCGACGGCATCTCCGACGACGCCATCGTCGGCCTGAACATCCCGAACGGCATTCCGCTGGTCTACGAGCTCGACGACGACCTCAAGCCCCTGCGCCACTACTATCTCGGCGATGCCGCAGCCGCCGAAAAGGCAGCCGCAGCGGTGGCATCGCAAGGCAAGGGCTGAAAAGACCGGTAAAGACCGCCCTGAAAGCCCCTGCCCGGCGCTCCATCCGTGGAACCCCGGCAAACAAATTGCTTCCAAGCTGTGTATATTGATTCGACAGCCGCCGACAAGGACAACCACTCATGATGGGCCAGAAACTGAAGATCACCGGCTGGGTCGCCGCCGGCGCCGTAGCAGGCGTCCTGACCACCGTCTCGTTGCAGACAGTCGCACGCGGTTCGCTTGCGCCACTGCCGCTCGAGGAATTGCAACAGCTCGCTGCCGTCTTCGGCATGGTCAAGAGCGACTACGTCGAGCCGGTCGACGAGAAAAAGCTCATCTCCGACGCCATTTCGGGCATGGTTGCCGGCCTCGACCCGCATTCCCAGTACTTCGACAAGAAGTCCTTCAAGGAATTCAGGGAAGGCACCACCGGCCGCTTCGTCGGCGTGGGCATCGAGATTTCGCAGGAAGACGGCCTCATCAAGGTCGTCTCGCCCATCGAAGGCTCCCCTGCTTTCCGCGCCGGCCTGAAGCCCAATGACCTGATCACCAAGATCGACGACACCGCCGTGCGCGGCCTGTCGCTGAACGAGGCGGTCAAGCGCATGCGCGGTGAAGCCAACACCAAGGTGCTACTGACCATCTTCCGCAAGGACGAGAGCCGCACCTTCCCGGTGACGATCACGCGCGAAGAAATCCGCACGCAGTCGGTCCGCGGCAAGATGATGGAACCCGGCTATGGCTGGATCCGCCTGTCGCAGTTCCAGGAGCGCACCGTCGACGACTTCGTCAAGAAGATCGACGACCTGTACAAGGAAGACCCGAACCTCAAGGGCCTGGTGCTCGACCTGCGCAACGACCCGGGCGGCCTGCTCGACGCGGCGGTGGCTGTGTCGTCGGCCTTCCTGCCCGAGAACGTCACGGTGGTCACCACCGACGGCCAGCTGGCAGAAAGCAAGTCGGTCTACAAGGCGGCGCCGGAGTTCTACCAGCGCCGTTCGGGCAGCGACCCGCTGC
This sequence comes from Variovorax sp. OV084, assembly GCF_900111625.1. Classification (NCBI taxonomy): domain Bacteria; kingdom Pseudomonadati; phylum Pseudomonadota; class Betaproteobacteria; order Burkholderiales; family Comamonadaceae; genus Variovorax; species Variovorax sp. OV084. The sequence continues at coordinate 256,217 of NZ_FOII01000005.1, forward strand.
GCAGCCTGCCGGCCGCGCTCAAGAGCGTGCCGCTGGTGGTGCTGGTGAACGAAGGCTCGGCCTCGGCCAGCGAAATCGTGGCCGGCGCGTTGCAAGACCACAAGCGCGCCACCATCATGGGCAGCCAGACCTTCGGCAAGGGCTCGGTGCAGACGGTGCGCCCGCTCGGCCCCGACACCGGCCTGAAGATCACCACGGCGCGCTACTACACGCCGAGCGGCACCTCGATCCAGGCCAAGGGCATCGTGCCCAACGTACTGATCGACGAAAGCGCCGAAGGCAGCCCGTTTGCTGCCCTGCGCATGCGCGAGGCCGACCTCGAGAAGCATCTGGCCAGCGGTCAGGGCCCCGAAGTCAAGGACCCGGAACGCGAAAAGGCCCGCGACGAAGCCCGCAAGCGCCTCGAGGAAGAAGCCAAGAAGCCGCCGCAGGACCGCAAGGTGCCCGAGTTCGGCACCGACAAGGACTTCCCGCTGGTGCAGGCGCTCAACCGCCTGAAGGGCCAGCCGGTGCTGGTCAGCAAGACGCAGATCATCGTCGACAACAAGGAAGAGAAGAAAGAGAACTGAGAGCCGGTGGCGCATGGAAGATAGCCAGCTGCTGCGCTATTCGCGCCACATCCTTCTCGAGGAGTTCGGCATCGACGGGCAAGAGCGCGTCAGTGCCGGACGGGTTCTCGTCATAGGCGCCGGCGGACTGGGTTCGCCGGTGGCCCTGTACCTTGCGGCAGCGGGGGTCGGCCACATCGTGCTGGTCGACGACGACGAGGTCGATCTCACCAATCTCCAGCGCCAGGTCGCCCACACCCACGCGCGTGTGGGCCTCGCCAAGGTCGAATCCGCCGCGCAGGCCATGCGCGACATCAACCCCGACATCGCCATCGAAACCCACGCCCTGCGCGCCGACGAGGCGCTGCTGTCGCGCCTGGTCGCGCAGGCCGACGTGGTGGTCGACTGTTGCGACAACTTCGCCACCCGGCAGGCCGTCAACCGCGCCTGCGTGGCTCACGCCAAGCCGCTGGTAGCGGGCGCGGCGATCCGTTTCGATGGCCAGCTGAGCGTCTACGACACCCGCGACGCCGCCTCACCCTGCTATGCCTGCCTGTTCCCGCCCGATGCGGATTTCGAGGAAACGCGCTGTGCGGTGCTCGGAGTGTTCGGCCCCGTGGTCGGAACCATCGGCACGCTGCAGGCCAGCGAGGCGCTGAAGCTGCTGGCCGGCATCGGCCCGTCGCTGGCGGGCAAGCTGTTGATGTTCGACGGGCGCAGCACCTCTTTCGACACGCTGCGCGTGGCGCGCGACCCGCACTGCAGCGTCTGCGCGCAGCGCCCCGCCCTTCCCCTCTAAGGCTGCTTTGCCCCTTTAGCGCGGGCAGCGCCGTTGGCGGCCGCCCCGGCCGTGGGCTTGTTGGCCTGCGCCAGCACGCCCTTGCAATCGGAATCCACGCCCGGGCCGGGCTCGATGGTCGCGGCCAGCGCCAGCAGCGGATTGATGGCGCCCAGCGCCAGCGCAGCCAGCCCGCGCCCCGCCAGGGGAACGACCTCCACACCGCCCTTCGGATCGCCAAAGGTGCCGCTCACCACCAACGGCGTACGAATCGACAGGATGCTCTTGCTCTTGGGCTCCGGCCGGACCACGAAATCGAGCCCCTCGGTCGCCAGGTTGGCCTGGCCGGTGGCAATGAACACGGCGTTGGTCGTGTCTACCACCAGCGTGCGCCCGGTCATCAGCCCCTTGTTCACGTCGAAGGCCAGGGCCGCGCAGCGCAGCTCGACGTTGCGATCGCCGCGCAGCATGAACTTGATGATGTCGCCGCCCACCAACGTCGCGAACACCGGCAGCAGGTTGCCGAACTGGCCGCGTCCCGAAATGACCGCCACGTCGCCCGACACGCCCCCCAGCCAGTTGGCCACGGTGCTGCCCGAGCCCGACAGGTTGATGCGCCCGTCCAGACGGCCCACGCTGTTGCCCGTGGTCTCGAGCTTGGGGAACAGGCGGGCCAGCTGCATCGCCCGCACGTCGAGCGAGGCGCGGATGTCCGCCGGGTTCTTCGAGGCGTCGATGCGGATCGCACCGCTCAGTTTGCCGCCGGCCACGCCCAGGTCGAGCGGGTCGAGCGTGAGCACACCGTTGGCCAGCTTGACCTGCACGCTGCCGCTGTCCAGCGGAACGTCGCGCACATTCCGGATGCGGTCTGCCGTGTATTTCACGTCAGCGTTCATGGCGCGCAGGCGCTCGAAGTCGAGCGGCGCCGTGGGCAGCACCTTGCCGCCAGGGCGCTTGACCTGCGTGATGGTTGGCGGCGGAGCCACGCCTTCCACGGCGGCGGCAGTGCGCGCCGTGGGCGGCAGGCCGATCAGCGGGCCGAGGTCGTCCATGTCCATCACGCGTGAGCGCAGGTCGCCCGCCAGATGTGGCAGCTGGCCGGCCTGGTCGAAGCGCATGTCGCCGGCGATGTCGGACAGGCCCAGCCTGCCCTTGAGGCCGGTGGCTTGCCACAGCTTGCCGCGCTTGCCCAGGCTGCCGCTCAGGGCGTAGGGCGAGGTCTGCGGCAGCGCGATGCCCAGCAGCGGGAACAGGGCGCCCAGCGTCTGGCCCTTGATTTCGAACTTCGCGTCGATGCCGTCGAGCCCCGACAGCTCGGCCACCGTGCCGGCCGCCTTCAGCTGGGTCTGCCCGGCAGCCGCGTTGATCTCCATCGGAAACGGCGGCGCACCCGCGGCGTTGATCTGCAGCACGCTGCCGGTGCGTCCGCTGGCGGTCAGCGGCTGCCCCTTGTAGCGGCCCTTGATGCGGTAGCTGAGCGGCATCTCGCCGCGGCTGCTGTCGTAGCTCAGGTCGGCGTGCAGATCGACCCCCAGGTGCTTGGCCAGGAAGTCGACCGCGCCGGTGTCGACCTGCATCAGGCCGATGCTGGGCACGGTGCCGCCATCGGAGGTGTCCTTGCCGAGCGCCCAGGTGCGGCGCCCGTCCGCCTCCATCTGCAGGCCCAGCGTGGGCGAGAAAAGCGCGAGCCGCGGAATGACGATCTTGCTGGCGATCAGCGGCCAGATGCGGATGTCGAACTCGGCGCGATCCGCCTTGACCAGATAAGGGTCGCGCGCCCACGAGGGGTTGGCGAACTCGATGCCGTCGAACTTGACCGTGGCCTGTCGCCAGCCAAGGCCCACGTCGAGCCGGCGCGTGATCTCGAACTTGCGCCCGGTCTTCTCGCTGACATAGCGGTTGACCGGCTCGCGCAGCATGTCCCAGGGAAAGAAGGCAAGCCCGACGACCAGCGCCGCGAACAGCAGCACGACGCCGGCCACCAGCTTCTGCCAGAGCGGTCGGTTGCGCAGGATGTTCGTTGCGTTCGTTGCCATGGGTCCTTGTAACTCGAATGATCGCGCCGCCCGGGTCGGCGATGGGCCGCAGAAACCGTGAGGCATTGCCTACGAATGCACCTTGCAGGCTTCGACGGATGCACGCGTCGGACCTCGCCTACAAGAGCCACGCGCCGAAGCTTGCATGATCTGCCGCCGCAACGCCTCAAAGTCCACGCTGGCAGGCATTTGCACCAGAGAGGCGCTGCAAATGCGTCTGCCAACCTCAGAGGAAGCGCGGTTCGGCATGGATTCCAGATTGCAGACCTACGTCGTCGAAGACAACCTCACGATCCGTGAAAACCTCATTGGCACGCTGGAAGAACTCACCTCCACCACGGTCGTCGGCTTTGCCGAAACCGAAAGCGGCGCACGCGCATGGCTGCTCGGCCACGATGGCGAGTGGGACCTCGTCATCGTCGATCTCTTTCTCAAGCAGGGCAGCGGTCTGGGCGTGCTCCAGGCCTGCCAGTCGCGCAAGCCGCTGCAGAAGGTGGTGGTGCTCAGCAACTATGCGACGCCCGACATCCGGCGGCGCTGCGCCGAGTTCGGGGTCGACGCGGTGTTCGACAAGTCGAACGAAATCGACGCGCTGGTCGACTTCTGCATCGTGCAGGCCAAGGCCTTGCACCCCGCGCCCGGGGCTCCCGAGGCGGGTTGAGGAAGAAGCCGCGTTGAGCCCCCTCCCCACTCTTTCCGCTCCCTGGCCGATCTCAGTCGATCAGCTTGTTCTTCAGCGCGTAGTAGGTGAGATCGCTGTTGGAGGAGAGGTTCATCTTCTCCATCAGGCGCGTGCGGTAGGTGCTCACGGTCTTCACCGACAACGACAGCGTCTTGGCGATGTCGCCGGCGGTCTCGCCCTTGGCGAGCTTCAGGAACACCTGGAACTCGCGCTCCGAGAGCTGCTCGTGCGGCGCGGCGTCGTCCTTGCGGTCGAGCTGGCGGGCCAGCAGTTCAGCCACGGCGGGCGTGATGTAGCGACGGCCCAGCGAGATGGTGCGGATGGCGTTGACGATCTCGATGGGATCGCACTCCTTGTTGAGGTAGCCGCTCGCGCCCTGGCGGATCAGGTTCATCGCGTAGTGCTCTTCGGGGTATCCGCTCAATATGAGGATGCCCACGTCCGGCGCCTTGGCGCGGATCATGGCGAGCGCATCGATACCGCTTTGACCGGGCATCGAAAGGTCCATGACCAGAACGTCCAGCTCCGTGGTGCGCACCAGCTCGATTGCCTCTCGGCCGCTGGCTGCTTCACCCGCCACGCGCAGGTCCACGTGCTCGGAGAAGAACTGCCGGAGGCCCGATCGCACGATGGCGTGGTCGTCCACAATTCCGATTTTGATCATCTGTTACTTTCTTCGTTGTGTTGCGGACATGCGGGTCGCAACATACCGGGTCCCTGATTGTTATCAATTATTCACGAACTTGCGTAGTACGCAGCCTCGAAAGTTTCATGCACTGGTTAGCCCCTCCAAGAATGGCCGTGAGCCTGCTGCTCGCGGCGCTGGCTGCGCTGGCCCTCGTCGGTATCAACGAGGCCGGCTACCGGCAGTCGAGCCGCGCCCTCGCCGACATCGACGAGGCGCAGCAGATGCGGGGCGCGCTCAACCAGATCCTGCAGAACATGCTGGATGCCGAGACCGGCCAGAGAGGCTACCTGCTGACCGGCGAGGCGAACTACCGAAAACCCTATGACAACGCGGTCAAGCAGGTCGACGGCCAGCTCGCGACCCTTCGCCGGCTGTACGCCGGCCGCCCTGCTGAACTCACCCAGCTGGCCGAGTTGTCGAAGCACGTGCTGCGCAAGGTGGCCGAGATGGACATGAGCGTGCGGCTGCGCCAGGACGGCAAGGAAGACGCCTGGAAGTTCGTCATCACGACAGACGTGGGCCGCGAGGAGATGGACTCCATCCGCGCGACGGCGGGCGAGCTGGTGAAGATCAGCAACGTCACCCTGCACCAGAGCCAGGAGCAGGTGCTGCGCTCGCTGCAGCTGGCGCGCATCGGCACCGCCATCGTGGCGCTGGCCGCGCTGTTCGCCTTCTTCCTGTACCTGCGCCAGACGCATGCGCTGCACTCCATCGGCGAGCGCCAGCAGGAGGCCCTGCAGCGCGAGCGCAATGCGCTGGAAGACGAAGTACGCGAGCGCACCGCCTCGCTGGCCGAACTGGCCACCCACCTGCAGGACGTGCGCGAGACCGAGCGCGGCTATCTCGCGCGCGAGCTGCACGACGAACTGGGCTCTCTGCTCACCGCCGCCAAGCTGGACGTGGCGCGTCTGAAGTCGCGGCTGGCGGACTCGCCCGACGCGATCCAGCGGCTGCAGCACCTGACCGACCTGCTCAACAGCGGCATCGCGCTCAAGCGCCGCATCATCGAGGACCTGCGGCCATCGTCGCTCTCCAACCTGGGGCTGGTCGCCTCGCTGGAGATCCTGGGGCGCGAGTTCGGGGAACGCTCGGGCCTGCAGATCGAGATGGCGCTGGAGCCGGTGACCATGGACGAGTCGCGCCAGCTCACCATCTATCGCATGGTCCAGGAAAGCCTCACCAACATCAGCAAGTACGCCGAGGCCAGCGAAGCCACCATCGTGCTGAAGAACTACGACAACCACGTCATCGTGGAAGTGGCCGACAACGGCAAGGGCTTCGACACGCAGCGCATGCGCCCGTCGACGCATGGCCTCGCGGGCATGCGGCACCGGGTGGAGGCAGCGCGCGGCAAGCTCACGGTCTCCTCGACGCCGGGCAAGGGCACCCGCCTGAGCGCCATGCTCCCCGTCGTCAAGCCGGCCTGAGCTGCCTGCAGGAGCGGCACTTCTGCACGCGCGGGCGCAGAGCGACTCGGCCATCTCCTACGCACCCCGCCCCTGGCCGCTGACAGGTCGGGGGCATGCCCCCACTTAAGGTTGCACCCATGCCATCCGAAGCCTCTGCGCGAGGTTGCGGATGCGATGGTTTTTCATAACGACGAGGCAAGCCTCGAAGGAGTTCCACATGCTGCATTACGCCGTGGTGTTTCTGGTCATCGCCCTGATCGCGGCCCTGTTCGGGTTCGGCGGCATCGCCGCCAGCGCGGTGGGCATTGCCAAGATCCTTTTCGTGATCTTCGCGATCCTCGCGATTGCGAGCTTCCTTGCCGGCTTGCTTCGACGCAAGTAGCGTCGTTACGATCAACAGGCTTGCGCATTTCATTTTTCCGGAAAGGACCTCACATGAACACGACGACCAAGACTCCCTCGCAACTCGCCGACGACGTGCGCCAGACCGCGCGTGAAGCGGTCGAAACCACCCGCGCCTACGCACAGAACGCGGTGAATGCGGCGGGTGAAAAGGTCCGCGACCTGCAACGCGATGCCGAACCGGGTGTCGAGCAGCTCGCAGCCCGCGTGCAGCAAGCCGTTCAGCGCGGCCTGGACGCCGCGTCCACCACCAGCGCGCGTGCGCAGCGCCGCATCGAACAGGCTGCCGACGTCACCGGCCGCTACATCTCCGACCAGCCTGTGCGCTCCGTGCTGCTGGCTGCAGCCGCCGGCGCAGCCATCACGGCACTCATCGTGCTGGCCAGCCGCCGCAGCCGGGACGACTATTGATTCGCCGCTGAATTCCCGTCGCTGCACCGGTTCCCGGCACCATGCTTCATCCGATTTTTTCCACGGTGCTCGGGCATCCGGATCTCGTTGCTGAACATCTCGCCAACTACGCCGCCCTCGTCCGCCAGGAATCCGCGCAGGCGGGGCGCGGCCTCGTCGCCCGGCTCGTGGCGGCCTTGCTGGCGGTGGCCAGCGCCACGCTGGCCCTCGGGCTCATAGGCGTGGCCGTGCTGCTCGGCGTGATGCACGGCAGCTTTCACTGGGTGCTGGTGGCCGTGCCGGCCGTGGCCGTGGTGATCGCGGCCATCTGCGCGTGGTATGCGACACGGCCCGTGCCGGGCCACGGTTTCGACGACCTGCGCTCGCAGCTCGACGCCGACCTGCAGGCCTTGCGCGACACCGGAGCCCGCCATGGCCAGCGCTGAACGTCATCTCCTCACCCCGCAGCAGCGCCTGGCCCTCTCGCGCCGCGCGCTTGTGCGGCAGCTGAACGACGGCGCGGACGCACCCGACAACGACGATCTGGAATACGCGCAGCACGAAGCCTCGGCTGCGCCGCCGGATGACCAGCACCCGCGCAACCCGCGAGGAGAAAGAGGAAGAAGAGAAGGAGGAGGAAGAAACAACGTGTGGCTCGGTGTGGGCCGCAGCGTGGTGGAACGCTGGTGGCGCCGGCACCCCGCGCATGCGGTCGGCCAGCTGGCGCGTCCGCTGCTCGAGCACTACGCGCGCAAGGAGCCGGCCAAGCTGATGGCCGCCGCCGCGGCCACCGGCGCGGTGCTGGTGCTCGTCAGGCCATGGCGACTGCTGTCGGCCACGGCCGTGCTGGCGGCGGTACTGAAGACATCCGACGTGGCTGACCTGGTCAACACGTTGATGCAGAAGACCCCAAGCCCCCCACGAAAGGACCCTCCATGAAAGCCGATGTTTCCTCCAAGACCAACGGACACAAGCACCTGGTGCTCGACCAGGGCGGCCTCGATGCCGCGCGCAAGAGCCTCGACGACGGCGCCGTCACCCCCAGCTACGGCCCCTGGCGCGACGACGTCGTCCAGTTGCTGAACGACGCGCTGGCCACCGAGCTGGTCTGCGTGCTGCGCTACAAGCGCCACTACTTCACCGCCAACGGCGTCGAATCGCCCGCCATCGCCGACGAGTTCCTGGTGCATGCCAACGAAGAGTCGGGCCATGCCGACCGCATTGCCGAGCGCATCGTGCAGCTCGGCGGCGAACCCGACTTCGCGCCCTCGCACCTGCTGGAGCGCAGCCATGCGGCATACGACGAGTCGACCGACCTGCAATCGATGGTGCGCGCCAACCTGATCGCGGAGCGCATCGCAGTGGAGTCGTATCGCCAGATGATCGCGCTGATCGGCGACAAGGACCCGACCACGCGCCGCATGCTCGAAGACATCCTCTCGGACGAGGAAGAGCATGCCGACGAGTTGAAGGACTGGCTCGGTCACTGAACTGAACCAATCAGGGGCTGCGTGCCCCGCCCATGAAAAAGCCCGGTAGAACCGGGCTTTTTCATGGGTGAACGAGTAAAGCTCGCCAGGGCGATCAATCAGCCCTTCACTTCGAGCTGGTTGCTCACCGACGTCACGCCCTGCACGCCCTTGGCGATCTCTTCGGCACGCGCCTTGGCTGCCGCCGTGGGTGCCGGGCCCTTCAGGCTCACCGCGCCGCCCTTGGTGTCGACGTTGATCTTGATCGCGCTCAGGTCCGGATCCTTGGCCAGGCCCGCGGATACGGAAGCCGTGATGGCGGCATCGTTCACCGTCGCGCTCATCGCCGCGCCGGCATCCTTGGCCGCTTCCTTGGCATTGGCCATGCCTTCCTTCACCTCAGCAGTAGTGCTGGACGACTCGACCTTGGCCGTGGCGTCCTTGACGGCCTGGCCGGTCTTGGCGGCCGCGGTATCGGCGGCCTGCTCGGTCTTTGCCACAGCGCTGTCGAGCTTCTCGCCCGCGGTGCGGTTGTCGGATTTGTCGCAGGCGGCCAGCGTCAGCGCTGCGCCGGCCACGAGCACGGCAAGCCACGCGCGCGAATGCGGCATGGCGATGTATTGATTCGATTTGTTCATGGGAATCCTCCAGTCACTCACGGAGATGGAAAAGGGCTGCGGGGTGTGCCCGCCGCCCTGTTCGGTCACAACTTGTCGGCGCCCGACTTGATCGCATCCTTGGCCTTTTCCTTGACGTCGCCGTAGGTCTTCTGCACCTTGCCGGCGGCCTGGTCGGCAATGCCCTCGCCCTCGAGTTTTTCGTTGCCGACGACCTTGCCGGTGACTTCCTTCAGCTTGCCCTTGGCTTCCTCGACGCGGCCTGCCACTTGGTCCTTGTTCATGTCGCTTCCTTCCTGTTCGGGGTAGTGAAAACCGTGGGCCGGAATGACCCACTGATTTCAATCTAGGCCCCGACCGGTGACGGCGAATGCCGACGGAAGCCCGAAGCGTTGTAGGACAACAAGGCTCAGGCGGTGACGATCCATCCTTCAAGCGGGTCGACGCTTTCCGGCAGGCCGTGGCCCGGTCCGGGGCTGTCGGCGCGCTGCAGGCCCCAGGCCGCCTGCAGGAGGCACAGCACTGCGTCGATGTCGTCGCCGCGGGCGTCGGCCAACAGTTCGGCGCGCTGCGGCCTGGTGATGGAGAGCCGCAGGCCGAGGTGGGTTGTCCCGGCCTCGAGCGCGACCAGCAGGTCGGCGCGTGCGGCGTGCCGCTCGGGCGTCTGCTTCTGCAGGTCGTCGCTCTTGTAGCTGCGGCGCCCGATCAGCTCGCGCGCCAGCAGGCCGGGGTAGGCCTCCAGCGCAATACGGTCGGCACCGCTGCCTGCGTGCAGGCCTGGAATGTGCGCACCGGCTGCCAGCAGGCGCGGCACGCCCGCATGAAGCATGTAGGCCACTGGCGGGTTGACCCACTTCATCGAGGGGCTGGAGCCCGCAGGCCCGTCCGTCGCACGGTGCGCGAACTTGCCGCCGACCGGGCGCGCCGCGCAGAACGCAGCGAAGGTCTCGCGGATTTCGGCACGGCTCAGGCTGGCGTAGTGGGCCATCAGCGGCTTCCACTGCGGGGGCCATCGCAGATGCTCGACGAGTTCGCGCGGCAGGCTGAAGGGAAAGTCGAAACCACCGGTCCAGGACGGCGTGGCGCACAGCCATTCGCCCCACGCCTGGAGCGTCGCGAAGCGCTGCAGGCTGGTCAGCCTGACGCGGTCGGCACCGGCCAGTTCTCCGACAGCGATCACGATCGGCTTGCGTGCCGTCGGCGCGCTGGAGAAGTCGCAGCCGAACAGCACCATCGCCTCAGCCCATCGCGAGCGCCACCACCCCGGCAGCGATGAACAGCGCGCCGAGCAGCCGCAGCAGCCGGTCGCCTTCGCGCAGCAGATGGCCGCCGATCAACGCGGCAAACAGCATCGACACCTCGCGCGCCGGCGCGACGTGCGAGATCGGCGCCTGCTGCACCGCGTACAGCACCAGCACATACGACACCGGGCTGACCGCCGCCACCAGCAGCGCGTACTTCCACTGCTCGCGCCACATGCGCGCGGTGGTCGCACGGTCCTTCAGCGCGACAGGCGCCAGCAGCACCATGCGCACGAGATTGCCGAAGTAGTCGAGCAGGATCGGCGACATCGCGAGGAACTTGACCGCGTAGCTGTCGGCCACGGTGTACGCCGCGATGAAGCCGCCGGTCAGCACGCCGTAGCGGATGCCCTTGTGCACGCGCTCGCGCTGCGCCGGGTCATGCGCCTTGCGCCACAGCTTGGGCCCGCCGGCAACGAGGAACACGCCGCCCACCACGCCTGCGATGCCTGCCACGCCAATCAGGCTGATCTTCTCGCCCAGGAAAAGCACCGCCACCAGCGACGACAGCAGCGGCCCCGATCCGCGCGCGAGCGGGTAGACCACCGTGAGGTCCGACTTGCGATAGCCGCGCAGCAGCACGATGAAATAGAAGATGTGCAGCACGCCGCTGAGCACGACGAAGCCCCACTCCGTCAGGCCCCAGCCGGGCACCACGTTCCAGCCCAGCGTGATGCCCACGGGCGCCCAGATGAGCATGTTGAACACGCTGGTCTGGAAGCTGAAGCGCGCATCACCGTTCGCCTTCTTGGCGGCGATGTTCCAGCCTGCGTGAACGATCCCGGCAAGCAGGATCAGCGCGAATGCGGAGAGCGGCACCCCTGCCGGACTAGTGACGGCCGACGATGGCGGCGGTGGCCATCAGCTCTTCGAGCAGCGCCAGCGAAACCTTGCCCGACACCGCGTACGGGTTGAGCTCGGGCTTTTCGGAGTACTTCAGCAGCGTCGATGCGTTGAGCTTCGACAGGTTGACCTGCCCCATCGTCCAGCCGCCGAAGCGGCGCTCGGAAATCTCTTCGTAGTGCAGCAGCACCACGTCCTTGTGGCGCGCATCGCGCTGGATGTGGCCGTAGAGCTCGCTGATGGCCATGCGGCCACCCTCGATGGCTTGCAGGAAGGTGCCGGCACCGTAGCAGAGGATGCCGGTGATGCCGCAGGTCGTGTTGTGCGTGCGCGATTGCGCAAGGATCGCCTCGATGGCCTCGGGGCTGGTGTCGACGGCGCGGCTGGCGTAGAGAAGTCGGACCAGCATGGCTCAGCTCTTTCGGGGAAGGAGAGAAAGGAATTCGCGGCGCAGGCTCGGGTCTTTGAGGAACACGCCGCGCATCACGGAGTTGATCATCTTGCTGTCCATTTCCTTCACGCCGCGCCAGGCCATGCAGAAATGCTCGGCTTCCATGACCAGCGCGAGGCCGTCGGGCTGCGTCTTTTCCTGGATCAGGTCGGCCAGCTGCACCACGGCTTCTTCCTGGATCTGGGGACGGCCCATGACCCACTCGGCCAGGCGCGCGTACTTCGACAGGCCGATCACGTTGGTGTGCTCGTTGGGCATCACGCCGATCCAGAGCTTGCCGATGATCGGGCAGAAGTGATGCGAGCAGGCGCTGCGCACGGTGATCGGGCCGACGATCATCAGCTCGTTCAGATGCTCGGCGTTGGGAAACTCGGTGAGCGAGGGCGGCGCCACGTAGCGGCCGCGGAACACCTCGTTCAGGTACATCTTGGCGACGCGCCGTGCTGTGTTGTCGGTGTTGTGGTCGTTCTCGACGTCGATCACCAGGCTCTGGAGCACGCCCTTCATCTTGACCTCGACCTCGTCGAGCAAGGCCTCCAGCTCGCCGGGCTGGATGAACTCGGCGATGTTGTCATTGGCGTTGAAGCGCTTGCGCGCCGCGGTGAGGCGCTCACGGATCTTCACGGAGACGGGCGTACCCTCGTCATCGTCGTTTCGATCGGGGCGCGGGTCGACGTCGGTTTTCCTCAGCATGGCGGGGATCGTACCAGTGAATGGCTCCAGACATTCGGGCCCGCAACGCCCGTCCCTTCTTGGAGCAATGCTATCAATTGAGGAGCGTGAAATCGGCCACCAGCGGCAGGTGGTCGGACATGCGAGCCCAGATGGGGCCGCGCGGCACCGTGCAGGCCAGCGGCTCCAGCCTGCGTCCGTAGACGAAGTCGAGCTGCGCTACCGGCAGGCGCGAGGGGTACGTGAGCGTGCGCGGACCGCGCAGGTCGCTGGTGTCGCGCAGGCCCATGGCATTCATGGCGTAGCGCATGCGCGCGCCCCAGTCGTTGAAATCGCCGGCCACCACAACGGCCTCGTCGGGCGGCACCTCGCGGTCGATGAACTCGCGCAGGCGCGCAATCTGCCGAACCCGGCTGCCCTTGATGAGCCCGAGGTGCACCACGATGGTGTGCACCCGCCGGCCCTCCACGTCGATCACCACGTGCAGCAGCCCGCGCTGTTCGAAACGGTGGTCGGAAATGTCCTGATGGTTGATTCGCAGCACCGGCCAGCGCGTGAGCAGCGCATTGCCGTGCTCGCCGTGGCGCGTGACGGCATTGGTCTCGTAGACGGCGGTGTAGCCCTCGGGCGCGAGGAAATCGGCCTGCGGCAGCTCGGGCCAGCGCGCGAAACGGGCGGCCGCCTGCCGGTTCATCTTGCGCACTTCCTGCAGGCAGACGATGTCGGCGTCGAGTTGCTCGATGGCGTGGCCGAGGTTGTGGATTTCGAGCCGCCGTGCGGGTCCGATGCCTTGAACACCCTTGTGGATGTTGTAGGTCGCGACCCGGAGGTTCTGCGTTGCTGCTGCCGGCTGGTTCATCGCGCAAATTCTGGCAGCAACAGAATGGCTTCGGCATTCGATGGGGAAAAGCATGCATCCGCCGCTTCGTGGTACGGCAGCCAGCGCCAGTCGGTGTGCTCGCGCGGGTCTAGCGTGGGCGTGATGCGTTCGGGCACGCACAGGCCGAACAGGTGCTCGGTGTTGTGGGTGATACCGGGCGCGTAGCGGGCGCGCCAGCGGGGGTAGATCTCGTAGACGTTGCGCAGCTTCCAGTCGACCAGTTGCGAGGCCAGCGCCGTGCCTTCGCCGCACTGGATGCCGGTTTCCTCGGCCACCTCGCGCGCCGCGGTCAGCGCGAGCGGCTCATCGGCCGCATCCTTGCTGCCCGTGACCGATTGCCAGAAGTCGGTCTCGGCATCCGCACGCCGGATAAGCAGCACATCGAGCGCCGGCGTGTGGATCACGACCAGCACCGACTCCGGGATCTTCCAGGGTCGAGGGCTGGTCGTCATGGGAACCTCAGAGCATCAGGCAGCTTGAGGCGTGTTGCGCAGCTTGATGTGCAACTCGCGCAGTTGCTTCTCGTCGACCGGGCTCGGCGCCTGCGTCAGCAGGTCTTGCGCGCGCTGGGTCTTGGGGAAGGCGATCACGTCGCGGATCGACTCGGCGCCGGTCATGAGCATGACGAGGCGGTCCAGGCCGATGGCGATGCCGCCGTGCGGCGGCGCGCCGTACTGCAGCGCGTCCAGCAGGAAGCCGAACTTGAGCTGCGCGTCTTCGGCGCTGATCTTCAGCGCGCGGAACACCTTGCTCTGCACTTCCTCGCGGTGGATACGCACCGAGCCGCCGCCCATTTCAATGCCGTTGAGCACCATGTCGTAGGCCTTGGCGATGCACTTCTCGGGAGCGGTGTCCATGAGGTCTTCATGGCCGTCCTTCGGCGCGGTGAACGGATGGTGCACGGCGCTCCAGCGCTGGCCTTCCTCGTCGAACTCGAACATCGGGAAGTCCACCACCCACAGCGGCGCCCAGCGGTCGTCGAACAGGCCGGCCTTCTTGCCGAAGGCGCTGTGGCCGATCTTGACGCGCAGTGCGCCGATGGCGTCGTTGACGACCTTTTCCTTGTCGGCGCCGAAGAACAGGATGTCGCCGTTGCGGGCACCCGTGCGGGCGATGATCTCGGCCAGCGTGCTGTCGTCGAGGTTCTTCACGATCGGGCTCTGCAGGCCTTCGCGGCCGGCTTGTGCGTCATTGACCTTGATGTAGGCCAGGCCCTTGGCACCGTAGATCTTGACGAACTCCTGGTACGCGTCGATCTCGCCGCGCGACAGGCCGCCCTCGGCGCCGCCGCCGGGCACGCGCAGCGCCACCACGCGGCCACCGGTCATGGTGGCGGCATTCGAGAACACCTTGAACTCGACGCGCTTCATCAGTTCCGTCAGCTCGGTGAATTCGAGCTTCACGCGCAGGTCGGGCTTGTCCGAGCCGTACTTGAACATTGCGTCGGCATACGTCATGGTCGGGAACACCGGCAGGTCAATGCCCGCGGCGTTGCGGAACACGTTGCGGATCATGCCTTCGAACATCTCGCGGATTTCCTCTTCGGCGAGGAACGAGGTCTCGATGTCGATCTGCGTGAATTCGGGCTGGCGGTCGGCGCGCAGGTCTTCGTCGCGGAAGCACTTCACGATCTGGTAGTAGCGGTCGTAGCCGGCCACCATCAGCAGCTGCTTGAAGAGCTGGGGCGACTGCGGCAGCGCGAAGAAGCTGCCGTCGTGCACGCGGCTGGGCACGAGGTAGTCGCGCGCGCCTTCGGGCGTGGACTTGCCGAGCATCGGCGTCTCGATATCGATGAAGCCGTTGGCATCGAGGAACTTGCGCGTTTCCATCGTCACCTTGTAGCGCAGCATCATGTTGCGCTGCATGGCCGGGCGGCGCAGGTCGAGCACGCGGTGCGTGAGGCGGGTGGTTTCCGACAGGTTGTCGTCGTCCAGCAGGAACGGAGGCGTGACCGAGGGGTTCAGCACCTTCAGTTCGTGGCACAGCACTTCGATCTTGCCGCTCTTGAGCTGGTCGTTGGTCGTGCCTTCGGGACGCGCGCGCACGAGGCCCGTGATCTGCACGCAGAACTCGTTGCGCAGGTTCTCGGCCACGGCGAAGGTGGAGGCGCGATCGGGGTCGCACACCACCTGCACGTAGCCTTCGCGGTCACGCACGTCGATGAAGATCACGCCGCCGTGGTCGCGGCGACGGTTGACCCAGCCGCACAGGGTGACGGTTTGGCCCAGCAGGGCTTCGGTCACGAGACCGCAATAGTGAGTACGCATGGCCATAGGAATCCATTCCGGCGCCTTGTCGGCGCGTTCGTTTTTTATGAGTTGGAAGATTTCACCGCCACCGTGGTGGGGCCGCCTGGAACGACCACCCCCATCGAGACGATGTACTTGAGCGCTTCGTCCACGCTCATCTTCAGTTCGATGCAGTCGCTGCGCTTGAGCATCACGAAGTAGCCGCCCGTGGGGTTGGGCGTGGTCGGCACGTAGACGCTGAGGAATTCCTCTTCGCCGAGGTGTTCAGCGACTTCGTTGCCGGGCGCACCGGTGACGAAGGCGATGGTCCATACACCTTCGCGCGGCCATTGCACCAGCACCGCGGTGCGAAAGGCATTGCCGTTCTCGGAGAACAGCGTGTCCGACACCTGCTTGACGCTGGAGTAGATCGAGCGCACCACCGGAATGCGGCGCACCACGGCGTCGCCCCAGCCGAGCAGGCGCTTGCCGACGAAGTTGCTGGCGGTGGCACCCACCACCAGCAGGATCGCCAGCGTGAGCAGCACGCCCAGGCCGCGCACCTTGTGGTCGCTGAGCCAGACCTGCCATTGCTCAGGCAGCAGCCACAGCGTCTGGTCGAGCGTGCCGATGATCCAGTTCAGCACGCCGAGCGTGATGACCAGCGGCACGATGACCAGCAGGCCGGACAGCAACCATTTGCGCAGGGCGAGCATGGTGATCGATCAGTCGCCGCTCTTGGCGGCAGCAGCCGGCGCGGGGGCCGGTGCCGCGGGCGCCGGAGCGGGGCTCGGCGTGGCGGCGGAAGAGGAAGATTCGGTGGACTTGGCACCGTCGCTCGACACGGGCGCCGTGGCAGGCTCGGCCTTCTTGCCGCCGCCCTCACGGAAATCGGTCACGTACCAGCCCGAGCCCTTGAGCTGGAAGCCGGCGGCCGTGACCTGCTTTTCGAATGCGCTCGCACCGCACGCCGGACACACCGTCAGGGGCGCGTCGGACATCTTTTGCAGGGCGTCTTTGGCAAAGCCGCAGGCGCTGCACTTGTAGGCGTAGATGGGCATGGGAAATGAGGTCAAAAAGCGGCGCAGCTGCCGCTCGCAAAGCCCTCGATTATAGGGGCGCCCCTGCCAAAGGGCGCCCAGCCCGACCGCCGAGCCCGGGCTTCAGGCTGGCTCGGTGGCCAGCGGGCGGTGCGGCGTGTGAGTGTTCGCCAACCATTGCGGCAGGAGCGAGCCGGCCACCATGCCCACGAACGAGCACAGCACGCCCGCCAGCTGGGCCGGGAACGCGCTGCCCCAGGGCATCCAAAGAAACAGCAGCCACACGCCGATGCCCAGGACGATCGAGGCGACTGCCCCCTGGGTGCTGGCGCGGCGCCAGTACAGGCCGCACACCAGCGGCACGAAGGCCCCCACCAGCGGCACCTGGTAGGCACCCGACACCAGTTCGTAGATCGGGGTGCCCTGCATGCGAATGGCGTAGGCCAGCACGGCGGCGCTGAACAGCAGCACCGTGATGCGCATCGTCATGAGGTTCTGGCGGTCGGTGCCGGCCGGGCGGAACTGGCGCCAGATGTTCTCGGTGAAGGTGACGCTGGGCGCCAGCAAGGTGGCCGAGGCGGTCGACTTGATGGCCGACAGCAGCGCACCAAAAAACAGCACCTGCATCACGAACGGCATCTTCTGCAGCACCAGCGTGGGCAGCACCTTCTGCGGATCTTCCTTCAGCAGCGTGGCGGTCTGCTCCGGCATGATCAGCAACGCACTGGCCACCAGGAACATCGGTACGAAGGCGAACAGGATGTATGCCACGCCGCCGATCACCGGGCCGCGCTGGGCCGCCTTGACGCTGTTGGCCGACATCACGCGCTGGAACACGTCCTGCTGCGGAATCGAGCCAAGCATCATCGTGATGGCAGCCGCGAAGAAGAACACCATGTCGTGCCAGCTCGGCTCGGGCCAGAACTTGAAGAGGTCCTTGCTCACGGCAAAGGCCACCACCTTGTCGGCGCCGCCGGCCATGTTGCCCGCGAACACCGCGATGACGGCCAGGCCAGCCACCAGGATGATCATCTGCATGAAGTCGGTCACCGCCACCGACCACATGCCGCCGAACAGCGTGTAAGCCAGGATCGAGACCACCCCGATCACCATGCCCACCGGGATGCTGATGGCGTCGCCCGACAGCAGGTTGAACACCAGCCCCAGCGCCGTGACCTGCGCCGACACCCAGCCCAGGTAGCTCAGCATGATGATCAGCGAGCAGGCCACCTCCACAGTACGGCCGTAGCGCTCGCGGTAGTAGTCACTGATGGTCAGCAGTGTCATGCGGTAGAGCTTGCCCGCGAAGAACAGGCCCACCAGGATCAGGCAGGTGCCCGCGCCGAATGGGTCCTCGACCACGCCGTTGAGCCCGCCCTCGATGAACTTGGCCGGGATGCCGAGCACCGTTTCGGAGCCGAACCAGGTCGCGAAGGTGGTCGTGACGATCATGAAGAGCGGCAGGTGCCGCCCGGCGATGGCGAAGTCGGTGGTGTTTTTCACCCGCTTGGCGGCATAGAGGCCGATTGCGATGGTGACCAGTAGATAGACGATGACCAGCGTCAACAACACGGCGGAAACTCCTCTAGAACAAGCGCACGCGCACCAGCAGTTGCATGGCGAGCAACCCCAATACAAAACCTATGCCACCGTAGACGATGGTCTGGAGCAACCGGTTGGTGCGCTTCTGCTCGGCCAGCAGTTCGAGCAGCTCGCGGCGGTTGTCGGACGGGCGATTTTCCAGGAAATCGTGCAGCAATCGAGGAAGCTGGGGCAGCAGCTTGGCGTATCGCGGCGCCTCGGCCTTGAGCTGCTGCAGCAGCTTCTTGGGGCCGATCTGGTCGACCATCCACTTCTCGAGGAAAGGCTTGGCTGTGGCCCAGAGGTCGAGTTCTGGGTCGATGTTGCGGCCCAGGCCCTCGATGTTGAGCAGCGTCTTCTGCAGCAGCACCAGCTGCGGCTGGATCTCGACGTGGAAGCGGCGCGAGGTCTGGAACAGGCGCATCAGCACCATGCCCAGCGAAATCTCTTTCAGCGGCCGGTCGAAGTACGGCTCGCAGACGGTGCGGATGGCGCCCTCCAGCTCGTCGATGCGGGTGCCCACCGGCACCCAGCCGCTTTCGAGGTGCAGTTCGGCCACGCGCTTGTAGTCACGCCGGAAGAAGGCCACGAAGTTCTGCGCGAGGTATTCCTTGTCCGACTCGGTCAGCGTGCCGATGATCCCGAAGTCCAGCGAGATGTAGCGCCCGAAGGTCTCGGGCTCCAGGCTCACCTGGATGTTGCCGGGGTGCATGTCGGCGTGGAAAAAGCCATCGCGGAACACCTGCGTGAAGAAGATCGTGACGCCGTCGCGCGCCAGCTTGGGAATGTCGACGCCGGCCGCGCGCAAGCGGTCCATCTGCGCGATGGGCACACCCTTCATGCGCTCCATCACGATGACCTCGGGATGGCAGAAGTCCCAGAACATCTCGGGGATCAGCACCAGGTCGAGCTCGGCCATGTTGCGGCGCAGCTGGGCGGCGTTGGCGGCCTCGCGCACGAGGTCGAGCTCGTCGTGCAGGTACTTGTCGAACTCGCCGACCACCTCGCGCGGCTTCAAGCGCTTGCCGTCGGCCGAGAGGTTCTCGAGCCAGCCGGCCATCATGGCCATCAGCGCCAGGTCTTTCTCGATCACGCCGCGCATGTTGGGGCGCAGCACCTTGACCGCCACTTCGCGCACATCGCCCTGGTTGGTGCGGATGGTCGCGAAATGCACCTGCGCGATCGACGCGCTGGCAATGGGCGTTTCGTCGAACTGCACGAACACGTCGCCCACCGGGCGGCGGAATGCGCGTTCGATGGTGGCAATGGCCACCGCTGACGGGAACGGCGGCACGCGGTCCTGCAAAAAGGCCAGCTCGTCGGCGATGTCGGGCGGCAGCAGGTCGCGCCGGGTCGACAGCACCTGGCCGAACTTCACGAAGATGGGGCCGAGGCGCTCGAGCGCCTCGCGCAGCCGCTGGCCGCGCGGCGCGTCGAGGTTGCGCCCGATGGAAACGACGCGCGCCACAACGAGCAGCCAGGGCTTCCTGAAGCTCGTGAGCACGAGCTCGTCGAGGCCGTAGCGCAGCGCGACCCAGACGATGAACAGTCCGCGGTAGAAGCGCCTCATTCGGCCGTGCTCGCCGAGCCGGCCGTCGAGCCGCCAGCCTTGGCCGTGCGGTCGCCGACGAACTGGCGCAGCGCGCCCACGACACGCCGCACGCCGTTGCCCAGAGTGTGCGCAGGCACGTCGCCGATCACGCGGGCAAGGTCGTCCTCGACGTCCCAGCGCACATGGTCGACCAGCCAGTTGACCTCGGCCGCCAGTTGTACGTCGCCGATGATCTGCACGGCCGGCTTGTCGCCGCGCAGCGTGGCGCGGGCGATGTCGAAGGGGGAATCGTCGGTGACGGTGAGCGTAAGCTCGGGCACCGAACCGGCAGGGGCCAGGTCGAGCAGGCCGGCCGGCGTGGCCACCAGTTCCATGGTCACGAAGCGCCACTGGAAGCGCACCACCCGCCCCTGCTGGCGCAGCAGCCGCTGCTGGGCCTCGGGCTCCTGCTGCAGCACATGGTTCAGGAACAGGACCGCGCGGTGCTGGATCTCGTGAACGGCCCAGTCCGGCGGCTGCAGGCGCTCGCCGATGCGGTTGAAGAGGTCGCCGAGAAAAGAAAATGGGGACGATGGTGTGGCCATGTCCCCATTATCCCGTCACTGTCGCGCCCCGCGACTCATGGACCGCATGCCCTTTTCCAGAAACACCGCAGAACCGGCTTTGCCGGGCTGCTGGTGTTGCCCCCGGCAGGGGGTAGGAGAAGCGACACGAAGCGAGCGAACCCTGGGGGCGAGCCTTTATTTACTGCAGTGCTTGCACGCCAGCCACCAGCCAGCCGCTGTTGCCGCTGGTCGGCTTGGTCATGTTCCACACTTCGCGGAACGGACCCGGGCCGGCCGAGGCGTCTTCGCGGATCATGCCGGAGAACTCCACGCTGGCCATGTAGGCGTCGGGCAGCTCTTCGATGCCCAGCAGCTTGGCGTCGAGCATCACGACTTCGGTCTTGTTCGAGGCACCGCCGGTGTGGCTGGCCCGGTCGGCCAGCTGCGCGCGGATCTCGTCGACCATGCCGTCGGTCATCATCGAACGCAGCATCGACACGTCGGCGCGGTCCCATGCGTCCTGCAGCGTCACGAAGTTGCGCTTGGCTGCGCCGAGGAAGCCGTCGATGTCGAAGCCCGCGGGAATGCCCCAGGACTGCGAACCGGCGAGCGCCGAACCGATCATGCTGCCACCGGCCGCGGCGCCCGCTGCCGAGAGGCTGCTGCCATGCGGTGCGTCGTTCGAAGGCGTGGCGTCGAAGGCCGCTGCATTGCGCTCCCACGGACGTGCCGAGGCATCGTTACCCACGTTGGCCGGGCTGTACTGCACCGGTGCGCTGGCATTGGCGGGGCTGCCGCCTGCGCCCTGGAACGCGAAGCCGCCCTGGCGATTGCCGGCAGGTTGCGAGCGCGACTTGATCATGCGCCACACCACCACGCCGGCCAGCACGAGCAGGCCGATCAGCAGGATGTTGCCGAAGCCGGCACCGAGGCCGAGCGAGCTTGCGAGCCATGCGAGGCCAAGGCCAGCGGCCAGACCGCCGAGCATCGCGCCCCACGGACGTTTCGGTGCAGCGGCGGCGGGTGCGGGCGTTGCGGGCTTCGCCGCCGCCGCGTTGGTCGCACTCTGCTGCGAAGGCGCGCTGGGCGATGCGGACTCGCGCTGCGTCACGTTGGACGACTGGCGCCCCACCGACTTGCCACCGCCCATGCGGGCAGCCTCGGCCTGGACACTGCCCAGCACCAATGCAGCTGCCAAAAACAAAGAACCCAAACTCTTCATGTCGTCTCCTCTTGAGCGAAAGATTCGCTTCATCAACATTTGATTCCAACATGGAGGGCGGCGATGCCACCCGTCATGTTGTGATAGTCCACATGTCCGAAACCGCCCTCTTTCATGAGGGTCTTGAGCTCCTCTTGCGAGGGGTGCATCCGGATCGATTCGGCGAGATAGCGATAGCTCGCGTCGTCGCCGGCCACGAGCTTGCCCAGGCGGGGCAGCACGTTGAAGGAGTACCAGTCGTAGGCCTTTGCGAGCGGCTTCGCGACCTTCGAGAATTCGAGCACCAGCAGCTTGCCGCGCGGCTTGATCACGCGGTTCATTTCCTTGAGCGCGATGTCCTTGTGCGTCATGTTGCGCAGGCCGAAGGCCACCGTGACAACGTCGAAGTGGTTGTCCGGAAAAGGCAGCTTCTCGGCGTCGCAGACCATGGTGGGCAGCACCACGCCGGCATCGAGCAGGCGGTCTCGACCAGTGCGCAGCATGGCCTCGTTGATGTCGGTGTGAACCACTTGCCCGCTGGCACCGACCTTCTTTGCGAAGGCCAGCGCGAGGTCGCCGGTGCCGCCCGCGATGTCGAGCACGCGCGAGCCTTCGCCCACGTTCGCGACCATCACGGTGTACGCCTTCCAGGCGCGGTGCAGGCCGGCCGACATCAGGTCGTTCATGACGTCGTAGCGCGAGGCAACTGAATCGAAGACACCGCGAACGCGGCGGGCCTTCTCGCTTTCGTCGACTGTTTCGAAGCCGAAGTGTGTGGTACTCATGCAACCGATGTTAGGCCGGAAGCCTTCACATCAAGCCGACGACCCCGCGCGCACGGCGGGCATTTGTTGCTTTTTTCGTCCCGCCCTTCCTGGGGGTAGGGCTATCTTTTCAATAGCGCGGCGCGGATTTTCAGGCGAATTCGCGCGCTCAGTGGCTGCCGCAGGCGTGGCCGCTCTTGTCGATCATCGGCGTGTCGCGGTCGACGCCAGCCTCGAGCAGGCGGCGCTCGTAGGTGGCCCACAGCTCGGCCTGCCTCTCGCCCAGTTCGTAGAGCAGGTCCCACGAGTAGATGCCCGTGTTGTGGCCGTCGCTGAAGGTCGGCTGCACGGCGTAGTTGCCGACCGCTTCGAGGTCGACGAGTTCGACCTCGCGCTTGCCCGTCTGCAGAATTTCCTGGCCCGGGCCATGGCCTTGCACCTCGGCCGACGGCGAGTAGATGCGCATCAGCTCGAAAGGGATTCGAAAGGTTGCGCCATCGGAGAAGCCCACTTCGAGCACGCGCGACTGGCCGTGCACGGTGATCGATTGCGGCGTCGGTGCGCCCGGTTTCAAGCCTGCCATCAGAAACTCCTGTTGCCCAAGCGTTCGATCATCGCAGCCTCGAGGGCTGGCAGGCGCGCGGCGATATCCGCTTCCTGCGCCGCATTGCGTTCGCGCTGCACCGGCGCCCACACCGAGCCCGGGAAATGGCTGTCGTCGGCGAAGCGCGCGATCACGTGCCAGTGCAGATGCGCCACCATGTTGCCAAGCGCGGCGAGATTGATTTTCGTTGGCTTCAGGTGCTCGCGCAGGCACTGCTCGACGACCGCCACTGCTTCCATGCACAGCGTGCGATTTGCGGCATCGAGGTCGGAAAACTCCGCCGCATGGTCACGCCACACCACGCGATAGAAAGCCGGAAAGCCCGCCTCTTCCGCATGGATGACGCGCAGCTTCGCGCCCTCGAACACGAGGCGGCCACCCGGCCCCTCGCACAGCACGCAGCCCTGTACCCTCGTCACACCAGCACCCGCTCGATCCCGCCCTGATTGGCTGCGGCAACATAGGTCGGCATCCAGTCGGCACCGAGGATCTTGTTGGCCATCTCGACCACGATGTAGTCGGCTTCGAGCAGGCCGTTGTTCAGGTCGTTGCCGTAGCGCGAGAGGCCTTGCAGGCAGCTCGGGCAACTGGTGAGGATCTTCACGTTGTCCTGTGCGCCGACCTTGCCGGAGTCGCGCAGCGCGGCTTCACCCTTCTTCAGCTCTTCTTCCTTGCGGAAGCGGATCTGCGTCGAGATGTCGGGCCGCGACACGCCCAGCGTGCCCGATTCGCCGCAACAGCGGTCGTTCTTGAGCACGTTGTCGCCGACCAGCGCCTTCACGGTCTTCATCGGGTCCTGCAGCTTCATCGGCGAATGGCAGGGGTCGTGGTACAGGTAGCCGCCACCGCCCGCATCGGCCAGGGTGATGCCCTTTTCGAGCAGGTACTCGTGGATGTCGATGATCCGGCAGCCCGGGAAGATCTTGTCGAACTGGTAGCCCTGCAGCTGGTCGTAGCAGGTGCCGCAACTCACCACCACCGTCTTGATGTCAAGGTAGTTGAGCGTGTTGGCCACGCGATGGAAGAGCACGCGGTTGTCCGTGATCATCTTCTCGGCCTTGTCGAACTGGCCGCTGCCGCGCTGCGGATAGCCGCAGCACAGGTAGCCCGGCGGCAGCACTGTCTGCACGCCCGCGTGCCAGAGCATCGCCTGCGTGGCGAGGCCGACCTGCGAGAACAGCCGTTCTGAACCGCAGCCCGGAAAGTAGAAGACGGCCTCTGTCTCGGAGGTGGTCGCCTTCGGGTTGCGGATGATCGGCACGTAGTCGGCATCCTCGATGTCGAGCAGCGCGCGCGCCGTCTTCTTCGGCAGGTTGCCCGGCATCTTCTTGTTGATGAAGTGGATCACCTGCTCCTTGATCGGCGCCGGACCCAGCGTGGCTGGCGGTGCCGCCGTCTGCTTCTTCGCGAGGCCGCGCAGCAGGTCGTTGGCCATGCGCTGCGCCTTGAAGCCGATGCCCACCATGCCCGCTCGCACCGCCTTGATGGTCTGCGGATTGGTCGCGTTGAGGAAGAACATCGCAGCAGCGTTGCCAGGACGGAAACTCTTCTGGCCCATCTTGCGCAGCAGGTTGCGCATGTTCATCGACACGTCGCCGAAGTCGATCTTCACGGGGCACGGCGTGAGGCACTTGTGGCACACGGTGCAGTGGTCGGCCACGTCCTCGAACTCTTCCCAGTGCTTGATGCTGATGCCGCGCCGGGTCTGCTCCTCGTAGAGGAAGGCCTCCACCAGCAGCGAGGTCGCGAGGATCTTGTTGCGCGGGCTGTACAGCAGGTTGGCACGCGGCACGTGCGTGGCGCACACAGGCTTGCACTTGCCGCAGCGCAGGCAGTCCTTCACGCTGTCGGCAATGGCGCCGATGTCGCTCTGCTGCATGATCAGCGACTCATGGCCCATGAGGCCGAAGCTCGGCGTGTAGGCGTTGGTCAGGTCGGCGTGCAGCGTCTGCGCCTCGCCGGCAGGCGCGCGCAGCAGCTTGCCCTTGTTGAAGCGGCCTTCGGGGTCGACCCTGGCCTTGTATTCGGTGAACGGGCGCAGTTCTTCGTCGCTCAGGAATTCGAGCTTGGTGATGCCGATGCCGTGCTCGCCCGAGATCACGCCGTCGAGGCTGCGCGCCAGCGCCATGATGCGCACCACCGCGGCATGCGCGGTCTGCAGCATGTCGTAGTTGTCGCTGTTGACGGGGATGTTGGTGTGCACGTTGCCGTCGCCCGCGTGCATGTGCAGCGCGACCCACACGCGGCCCTTGAGCACTCGCTTGTGGATGGCCGTGCACTCGGCCAGGATCGGCGCGAACTCGGCGCCCGAGAAAATCTCCTGCAGCGGCTGGCGCAGTTGCGTCTTCCAGCTCGCACGCAGGCTGTGGTCCTGCAGTTGCGGGAACAGCGCATCGACGTTCTGCAGCCAGCCGGCCCAGAGCGTGCGCACTTCCTGCACCAGCGCCACGGCCTGTGCCACGCGGTCTTCGAGCAGCTCGGCCGCCGGAATCTCGTGCGCATCGTCGGTCTTGCCCAGCGGCAGGTTGCCGCGCATGAGAAAGGCTTCGAGCTCGTCGGTGAGCGCGAGCTTGTTCTGCAGCGACAGCTCGATGTTGATGCGCTCGATGCCGTCGCTGTACTCGGCCATGCGCGGCAGCGGAATCACCACGTCTTCGTTGATCTTGAAGGCGTTGGTGTGCTTGCTGATGGCGGCCGTGCGCTTGCGGTCGAGCCAGAACTTCTTGCGCGCCTCGGGGCTGATGGCGATGAAGCCTTCGCCGCTGCGCGAGTTGGCGATGCGCACCACTTCGGAGGTGACGCGGGCCACCGCATCGGCGTCGTCGCCGGCGATGTCGCCGAACAGCACCATCTTCGGCAGGCCGCCGTGCTTCTTCGACTTGGTGGCGTAGCCCACCGCCTTGAGGTAGCGGTCGTCCAGGTGTTCGAGGCCGGCCAGCAGCACGCCAGAGCGCTTCTGCTCGGCGAACATGAAGTCCTTGATCTCGACGATGCTGGGCACCGCGTCCTTGGCGTTGCCGAAGAATTCGAGGCACACGGTGCGCGTGTGCGAGGGCATCTTGTGCACCACCCAGCGGCAGCTGGTGATGAGGCCATCGCAGCCTTCCTTCTGGATGCCCGGCAGGCCCGAGAGGAACTTGTCGGTCACGTCCTTGCCCAGGCCTTCCTTGCGGAAGGTGCGGCCAGGGATGTCGAGGCGCTCGGTGCGCAGCTTGGTCTTGCCGTCGGCAGCGTAGTACTGCAGCTCGAACACGGCGCTCTCGGCGTCGTGGATCTTGCCGAGGTTGTGGCCGATGCGCGTGACTTCGAGCCATTCGGCCTGTGGCGTGACCATGCGCCACGAGGCGAGGTTGTCGAGCGCCGTGCCCCATAGCACGGCCTTCTTGCCGCCGGCGTTCATGGCGACGTTGCCGCCGACGCACGAGGCCTCGGCCGACGTCGGATCGACCGCGAAGACGAAGCCCGCGCGCTCGGCCGCATCGGCCACGCGCTGCGTGACCACGCCAGCTTCGGTCCAGATGGTGGGCACGGGGTCGGCCAGGCCGGGCAGCGAGACGTGCTCGACCTCGGTCATAGCCTCGAGCTTCTCGGTGTTGATGACGACGCTGTTCCAGGTCAGCGGAATGGCACCGCCGGTGTAGCCGGTGCCGCCCCCGCGCGGAATGATGGTCAGGCCCAGCTCGATGCAGCCTTTCACCAGCAGCGCCATCTCGACCTCGGTGTCGGGGCACAGCACGACGAAGGGGTACTCCACGCGCCAGTCGGTGGCATCGGTGACGTGCGACACGCGAGAGAGGCCGTCGAACTTGATGTTGTCCTTGGCCGTGAGCCGGCCCAGCACGCGCGTGGCCTTGCGGCGCAGGGCGGCGACGTCGCGGAACTTGGTGTCGAAGGCGGCTACCGCCTCGCCCACGAGGCCGGTGAGTTCGCCCACGAGTTGGTCGCGCGGCAGGTCGCTGTCGGGGGTGCGGCGCTTTTGCACCTCTGTCAGGCGGTGCCTGAGGGCATCGACCAGCTGGCCGCGGCGGCGCGGGTTGTCGAGCAGGTCGTCGACGAGGTACGGATTGCGCTGCACCACCCAGATGTCGCCGAGCACTTCATAGAGCATGCGGGCCGATCGGCCGGTGCGGCGCTCGGCGCGCAAGGTCTGGAGCAGTTCCCAGCCGCGTTCGCCCAGCAGGCGAATCACGATCTCGCGATCGGAGAAGCTGGTGTAGTTGTACGGGATCTCGCGCAGTCGGACAGGCTCTGCGGCCTGTGCCAACAGCGTGTTCAACGCAGTCGGAGCATTCATCGGGTGGGGCGCCTCGGCCGGGCGCTGCGCGCCCATAGCCGGGCTGGGGATTTTAGGGCAGCGCCTGGGGACTTGCCTCGTGACGGTTGCTACGGCCTTGTGCTAAGCATGGCTCCCGGAGGGCTCCCCGCCCCTTCTCAAGGAAACTCAGAACAGCACGCGGCTGCGAATCGTCCCGCCCACCTTCGCCAGTTTCTCCAGCGCCAGGTCCGAGGATGCCGCGTCGATGTCCATCACCACATAGCCGATCCTCTCGTTCGTCTGCAGGAACTGCGAGGAGATGTTGATCTGGTTGTCCGAAAAGATCTTGTTGATCTCGGACAGCACCCCAGGCACGTTCCGGTGGACGTGCAGCAGCCGGTGCTTGCCAGGGTGCGCAGGCAGCGCCACTTCAGGGAAGTTGACGGAAGACGTCGAAGTGCCGTTGTCGCTGTACTTGACCAGCTTTTCAGCCACTTCCAGCCCGATGTTGGCCTGCGCCTCCATGGTCGAGCCGCCGATGTGCGGCGTCAGGATCACGTTGTCGAGGCCTCGCAGCGGCGACTGGAACTCGTCCTTGTTGCTGCGCGGCTCCACCGGGAACACGTCGATGGCGGCGCCCAGCAGCTTTTTCGTCTTCAGGGCCTCGGCCAGCGAGTCGATCTCGACCACCGTGCCGCGCGAGGCATTGATCAGGATGGCGCCGGGCTTCATTGCCGCGATCTCGGCCGCGCCGATCATCCATTGCGTGGCCTGCGTCTCGGGCACGTGCAGCGTCACGATGTCGCTCTGGGCCAGCAACTGGTGCAGCTCGCGCACCTGGCGCGCATTGCCCAGCGGCAGCTTGGTGACCACGTCGAAGAAGGCCACGTGCATGCCCAGCGCCTCGGCCAGCACCGACAGTTGCGCGCCGATGGAGCCGTAGCCCACGATACCCAGCGTCTTGCCGCGGATTTCAAACGCGTTGTCGGCCGACTTGAGCCAGCCGCCGCGGTGCGCCACCGCACTCTTCTCGGGCACGCCGCGCAGCAGCAGGATGGCTTCGGCCAACACCAGTTCGGCCACCGAGCGGGTGTTGGAATACGGGGCATTGAACACCGCCACGCCGTGCTCGCGGGCAGCTTCCAGGTCGACCTGGTTGGTGCCGATGCAAAAGCACCCAGCGGCCACCAGCTTGTGGGCGGCGGCGAACACCTCGGCCGTCAGCTGGGTGCGCGAGCGGATACCCAGGAAATGCACATCGGCGATCTTCGCCTTGAGCTCGGCGTCGGGCAGCGCGCCCGGCAGCGACTCGATGTTGGTGTAGCCGGCGGCGCGCAGCACCTCCACGGCCGAGGGGTGAATGCCTTCGAGCAAGAGGAACTTGATCCTGCTTTTGTCGAGGGAGGTTTTGCTGCTCATGGCGCTCTCGCAGAAGTCCCGGCCGTGGCGACAGGCTAGGCCAAAAAAGGAGGGCGATGCTAGCATGCTGCGGCGCAGCAAGCAGGGCCGCAGCCCGCGCCGGGCCTGATGCAAACAGGGCCAAAGGGGTTTCCCCGATTGGAAGCAACCCGCGCTCCATGCGCCAATGTGACGCGGCTGTGTCATGCACATGCCCTAGCATCCGCGCTTTCCATTTTTCCCTTCAGGAGTCTTCATGCGATTCAAGACGCTTGCGCTGGCATCGGCGTTGGCCGCCACGCTGTTCAACGTGGCACAGGCCCAGACCGAGATCCAGTGGTGGCATTCCATGACCGCCGTCAACAACGAGTGGGTCAACGATCTGGCCAAGCAGTTCAACGAGAGCCAGAAGGAATACAAGGTCATCCCGACCTTCAAGGGCACGTACGACGAATCGATGACGGCTTCCATCGCGGCCTTCCGCGCCGGCAACGCACCGCACATCCTGCAGGTGTTCGAAGTGGGCACCGCCACCATGATGGCCAGCAAGGGCGCCATCGTGCCGGTCGGCCAGGTCATGAAGGACGCGGGCGAGAAGTTCGACCCGGCCGCCTACATCCCTGCCGTGGCCGGCTACTACACCGCCCCCAATGGCCAGATGCTGAGCTTCCCGTTCAACAGCTCGACCACCATCTTCTATTTCAACAAGGACGCCTTCAAGGCTGCCGGCCTGCCCACCGACAAGGCGCCGTCGACCTGGCCCGAGGTGGTTGCCGCCGCCGCCAAGCTCAAGGCCAGCGGCCACAAGTGCCCGTTCACCACGGCCTGGCAGAACTGGACGCAGGTGGAGAGCTTCTCGGCCTGGCACAACGTGGAATTCGCCAGCAAGGCCAACGGCCTGCAGGGCCTGGACGCGCGCCTGAAGGTGAACTCGCCGCTGCACCAGCGCCACATCGAGAACCTGGCCAGCATGGCCAAGCAGGGCCTGTTCATCTACAAGGGCCGCGGCAACGTGCCCGAGGCCTCGTTCGTGTCGGGCGAGTGCGCCATGATCAACACCTCTTCGGGCTTCTACGGCAACGTGGCCAAGAACGCCAAGTTCGCCTACGGCCTGGCGCCCCTGCCCTACTACCCGGACGTGCCGGGCGCACCGCAGAACACCGTGATCGGCGGTGCCAGCCTGTGGGTCATGTCGGGCAAGAAGCCGGCCGAATACAAGGGCGTGGCCAAGTTCTTCAGCTTCATCTCGACGCCTGAAGTGCAGTCCGCCAGCCACAAGCGCACGGGCTACCTGCCCGTGACCACCGCTTCGTACAAGCTCACCGAAGAGTCGGGCTTCTACAAGCAGAACCCCGGCACCGACGTGGCCGTGACGCAGATGATCCGCAAGGTCACCGACAAGAGCCGCGGCATCCGCCTGGGCAACTACGTGCAGATCCGCGCCATCGAGGACGAAGAGCTCGAACAGGTCTGGAACGGCAAGAAGACGGCCAAGGAAGCCCTTGACGCCATCGTGACCCGCGGCAACGAGCAGCTGGAACGCTTCCAGAAGGCAAACAAGAGCTGACGATTGACGACCGGGCCCCTCGTGTCCGGCTAATATCGCCCGCCCCCGCTCACTCTTCTACAAGAGTGGGCGCGGCGGGATTTTTTACGTAGAGGGTTCATGGAAAAACGCGTCTTCTTTCGCTCGGGCTGGCTGCCCTGGCTGCTGCTGGCACCCCAGATGGCGGTGATCCTCGTGTTTTTCTTCTGGCCGGCGGGGCAGGCCATCCTGCAATCGCTGCAGCAGCAGGATGCGTTCGGCACATCGGTCGAGTTCGTCGGGCTGCAGAACTTCAAGGAGCTGTTCCACGACCCGGCCTACGCCGAGTCGTTCAAGACCACCGCCGTTTTCTCGGTGCTGGTGGCCGGCATCGGCATCAGCCTGTCGCTGGCGCTCGCCGTGTTCGCCGACCGCATCGTTCGCGGCGGCATGTTCTACAAGACCATGCTGATCCTGCCGTACGCGGTGGCTCCCGCCGTGGCGGCCGTGCTGTGGGTCTTCATGTTCTCGCCGTCGCTGGGCGTGGTGGCCTATGCACTCGGCAAGATCGGCATCGACTGGAACCATCTGCTCAATTCGCGGCATGCCATGACGCTGATCGTCATGGCGGCTGTGTGGAAGCAGATTTCCTACAACTTCCTGTTCTTCCTGGCCGGCCTGCAGTCCATTCCGAAATCGCTGATCGAGGCCGCAGCCATCGATGGCGCGCGCCCGTGGCGCCGGTTCTGGACCGTGCAGTTCCCGCTGCTGTCGCCCACCACGTTCTTCCTGCTGGTAATGAACGTGGTCTACGCCTTCTTCGACACCTTCGCCATCGTCCACGCCGCCACCGAGGGCGGCCCCGGCAAGGACACCGAAATCCTCGTCTACAAGGTCTATCACGACGGCTTCAAGGCACTGGACCTTGGCGGCTCGGCCGCACAGTCGGTGGTGCTGATGGTGATCGTCATCGCGCTGACCATCGTGCAGTTCCGCTACGTCGAAAAGAAGGTGCAGTACTGACATGGTTGAAAAACGAAGCACCCAGGGCATCCTGGCCCACGTGGTGATGATCCTGGGGGTCATCATCGTCGCCTTCCCCATCTACCTTGCGTTCGTGGCGTCCACCCACACCGCGCAGGAGATCGTGCAGCGGCCCATGCCGCTGCTGCCCGGCAGCCACATGCTGGACAGCTACAAGGCCGCGCTCTTCGGCCGCGCCACCAGCGCCGGATCGAACGCGCCTGTTGCGCACATGATGTGGGTGAGCCTGGTGACGGCCATGGTCATTGCCATCGGCAAGATCTCGATCTCGCTGCTGTCGGCCTTCGCCATCGTCTACTTCCGCTTTCCGTTCAAGAAGATCTGCTTCTGGGCCATCTTCGTGACGCTGATGCTGCCGGTGGAAGTGCGCATCCTGCCCACCTACAAGGTGCTGTCGGACCTGAGCCTGCTGAACTCGTACGCGGGCCTCACGGTGCCGCTGATCGCGTCGGCCACGGCCACCTTCCTGTTCCGCCAGTTCTTCCTGACGGTGCCCGAGGAGCTCACCGAGGCCTCGCGCATGGATGGCGCCGGTCCGATGCGCTTCTTCTTCGATGTGCTGCTGCCGCTGTCGAAGACTTCGATCGCCGCGCTGTTCGTGATCCAGTTCATCTACGGCTGGAACCAGTACCTCTGGCCGCTGCTGGCGGTCACCAACGAAGACATGTACCCCATCGTCGTCGGCATCAAGCGGCTGATTGCCGGCGGCGATGGCCAGAACGAATGGAACGTCGTGATGGCCACCGCCATCCTAGCCATGCTGCCGCCCGCGCTGGTGGTGGTGCTGATGCAAAAGTGGTTCGTCAAGGGCCTCGTGGACACTGAAAAATAAGTTATGGCTGCTCTCTCCCTACGCAACGTCATCAAGCGCTACGGCCACGGGCCGAAAGCCAACCAGGTCATCCACGGCGTGAGCGCCGAGATCGCCGACCATGAATTCATCGTCATCGTCGGCCCCTCGGGCTGCGGCAAGTCCACGCTGCTGCGCATGGTGGCCGGCCTGGAGGAAGTCTCGGCCGGCGAGATCGCCATCGGCAACAAGGTGGTGAACCAGCTCGAACCCTCCGAGCGCGACATCGCCATGGTGTTCCAGAACTACGCGCTGTACCCGCACATGAGCGTGTTCGCAAACATGGCCTACGGCCTGAAGATCGCCAAGGTGCCGGTCGACGAGATCAAGGTGCGAGTCGACAAGGCCGCGAAGATCCTCGAACTCGGCCACCTGCTGGAACGCAAGCCGCGCGAACTCTCCGGCGGCCAGCGCCAGCGCGTGGCCATGGGCCGCGCCATCGTGCGCCAGCCACAGGTGTTCCTGTTCGACGAGCCGCTGTCGAACCTCGACGCCAAGCTGCGCGCGCAGACGCGCCTCGAAATCCAGAAGCTGCACCGCGAGCTCGGCATCACCTCGCTGTTCGTCACGCACGACCAGGTCGAGGCCATGACGCTGGCGCAACGCATCATCGTGATGAACGGCGGCGTGATGGACCAGTTCGCCACGCCCGAAGAGGTGTACAACCGCCCCGCCACCACCTTCGTAGCCAGCTTCATCGGCTCACCGCCGATGAACCTGCTGCGGCACGCGCCGGGCGTGCGCCCGGGCCAGATCCTGGGCATTCGCCCCGAGCACCTGAAGCTCGACGAAAGCGGCTGGACGGTGCAGGTCGAGCAGGTCGAACTGCTGGGCGCCGAGCGCCTGGTGTACGGCCGCATCGGCGACGAGCAGATCATCATGCGTACCGACGAAAGCGACCATCCACCGGTCGCGGGCGACACGGTGAAGATCGCGGCGCGCGAAGACAAGCTGCACTGGTTCGACGCCGGTTCGGGCAAGCGCGCAGACTGAACGATGGCCTTGTCGACACCCTGGCCGTATCCCCGCTGGGTCGCGCATCGCGGCGCCGGCAAGCTGGCACCCGAAAACACGCTTGCGGCCTTCAAGCTCGGCGCCTCGCACGGCTACCGCATGTTCGAGTGCGACGCCAAGCTCAGCGCCGACGGCGTGGTCTTCCTCATGCACGACGCCACGCTCGGCCGCACCACCAGCGGCCACGGCATCGGCGGCGCGCAGCCCTGGAGCGCGCTGGCGCAGCTCGACGCGGGCGGCTGGCACTCGCGCGCCTACGCGGGCGAGCCGCTGCCCACGTTGGAGAACATCGCGCGCTTCTGCCTGGCCAACGGGCACCTGCTCAACATCGAGATCAAGCCGACGCCCGGCGTCGAGCGCGAAACCGGTGAAGTGGTTGCGCGCGAAGCGGCCCGCTTGTGGCAGGGCGCGGCCGTGCCGCCGCTGCTCACGTCCTTCCAGGTCGAATCGCTCAAAGGCGCGCAGGCGGTGCAGCCCGAGCTGCCGCGCGGCCTGCTGCTCGACACGCTGTGGAACGGCTGGCTCGAGGCCGCGCAGCAGCTGGACTGCGTGGCCATCGTCTGCAACCACGCGCTGTGGGACGCGGCGGTGGTGGCACAAGTGCACGGCGCAGGCCTGCGCGCACTGAGCTACACGGTGAACGACGAGTGGGCTGCGCAGCGGCTGATCGACCTGGGCACCGACGGCATCATCACCGACAGGGTGGACCTGTTCAGCCCCGCCGGCTGAAGCTGCGCGGCTGAGGCCGCACCTACGCACTTACTTCTTACCGGCCCTTACGAAATGGCGGCTTCTATGATGCGGCCATGAGTTGGACCCTACGCTTCGCGAGCTTCTGCTTCGCAGCCCTGTGCATGTGCGGCGTCGCCTCGGCGCAGCCAGACCTCGGCGGCAACGCCAACAGTGCTGCCGCGGCCGCAGCAGCCCCCGCCCCCACAGTGGCCGAACTGCGCGAGCAGTTCACCAAGCTCAGCACTGCCGCCGAGACCGACGAGGACGCGCGCAAGCTGCTCGCGCAGATCAACGACATCGGCACCCAGGCCGACAAGTTCGTCACCGCGCGCACCGGCGAGCTTGCCGATCTGAACGCCCGGCTCGGCGAACTCGGCAACCCGCCCGCCGCGGGCGCCACCGAAGACCCCGACATCACCCGCCAGCGCGCGCGCCTGACCAAGGAGCGCAACGCACTCGACGCCGACATCCGCCTTGCGCGCCTGCTGTCGGTCGATGTACGGCAGCGCGGCACCGAGCTGGTCACGCAGCGCCGGGCGCTGTTCGAGGCGCAGCTCACCGAGCGCGCGGCCTCGCCGCTGACCGCCGAGTTCTGGAACGACCTGCGCGAGGCCTGGCCCGACGACCAGGCACGGCTGAAGGCGATGGTGTCCTCGGTGAACGACGGCCTGGTGGCCGCTACCCAACCCGAAACGCGCCTGCAGGTGATCGCGGCCCTGATCGGGGCGCTGCTGCTCGCGGTGTTCGGCAACTGGGCGGCCGAAGTCCTGCTCGCCCGGCTGGCCGCGCGCGTCCTGCCGGCGGGGCGGCTGCGGCGTTCGGTGCTGGTGATCGGCATCGTCGCGAGCCATGTGCTGCTCGTGGCCGTGGCCGCGCACGGCTTCGTCGAGGTGCTGAAAGAGTTCGCCACCTGGGAGCCGCAGGCGCGCAAGGTACTTAATTCGACGGCCCAGGCGCTGGTGTTCATGGCCTTCGTGATCGGGCTGGGCCGCGGGCTGCTGGCCACGCGCCGGCCCTCGTGGCGCCTGCCGCCGATTCCCGACGCCATGGCCACGCGGCTCGCCGCCCTGCCCTGGCTGGTGGCGCTGGTGGCCGCGCTGGCGTGGACCCCGGCGGAGGTCAACGCGCTGATCGACGCGAGCTTCGCGGCCGTAGTGGCCACGCACGTGCTCACGGCGCTGGTGCTGACGGCGCTGGTCGCCACGGTGCTCTATGTCGTGAAGCCGCTGCGCGCCGATGCGGCCGAGGCCGGCCTGCCCGAGCGGCCGATGTGGGTAGGCCTGCTGGTGGCGCTGATCGGCGCGCTGATGATCGCGATCTGGGTGCTGGTGGCTGTCGGCTACGTGGCGCTGGCGAGCTTTTTGGCCTCGCAGCTCACCTGGAGCGGCATCGTGGCTGCCGCCTTCTACGTGCTGTTCAAGTTCGCGGACGACGTGTTCATGGCCACGGTGTCGTCGCGCGCCGCCTTCGGCCAGCGGCTGCAGAAGAGCTTCAACCTTGCGCCGCAGACGCTGGACCAGGTCGCCACGGTGCTGTCGGCGCTGAGCCGGGTAGCGCTGTTCTTCTACATGTTGATAGCGCTGGCCGCGCCGCTGGGCACGGGGCCGGGCGAGGTGTTCCAGCGCAGCGGCAAGTTCGGCACCGGCGTGAAGGTGGGCGAGTTCCAGCTGGTGCCGGGAGCGATCCTGAGCGCGATCGCGGTGGCGGTGGTGGGCTTCGTGGTGCTGCGGATCTTCAAGCGCTGGCTCGAAAGAGCCTACCTGCCGAACACGAAGTTCGAGCCGGGCATGCAGAGCTCCATCACCACGCTGCTGGGCTATGTGGGCGGCATCCTGGTTGTGGCGTTCGCGCTTTCCGCACTGGGCATCGGCATCGAGCGCATCGCGTGGGTGGCGAGCGCGCTGTCGGTGGGTATCGGCTTCGGCCTGCAGGCGATCGTGCAGAACTTCATCTCGGGGCTGATCCTGCTGGCCGAGCAGCCGGTGAAGGTGGGCGACTGGGTGGTGCTGGGTACGGCCGAGGGCGACGTGCGGCGCATCAACGTGCGCGCCACCGAGATCCAGCTGGGCGACCGCTCGACGCTGATCGTGCCGAACTCGGAGTTCATCACCAAGACCGTGCGCAACATGACGCTGGCCAACGCCGAGGGACGCGTGCTGATCCGCCTGCCGATGCCATTGACCACCGACGCTCAGCGCGTGCGCGATCTGATCCTCGCGGCCTGCAAGGCGCACGAAGGCGTGCTGGAAACCCCGGCGCCGTCGCTCACGCTCGAGGGCATCGAGAACGGGTTGCTGATCTTCCAGGCGATCGCCTATGTGGCGAGCCCCCGGCTCGCGGGCGGCGTGCGCAGCGATCTGCTGTTCGTGATCCTCGACGAACTGAAGAAGGCCTCGCTGCCGCTGGCCGTGCCGACGATGGTGATGACGGCTACTGCGCCGGAAGCGCTAGCGACACCCTCCGTGCCTTCTTCACCCGCCTCGCCGATTCCCGGCATGCCGAGCTGATCACTCCAGCAGTCATTCCAGCGGCAGCGCCGTGGTGAATTTGACTTCGTTGAGGCACACGCTCGAACGCACCGCCGACACGCCGGGCATGTGCATCAGCGTGTGCATCAGGAACTGCGAGAGCGCCTCCAGGTCTTGCGCGACGACCTTGAGCACGTAGTCGAAGTCGCCCGTCACCGAGTAGCACTCCAGGATCTGCTTCAGGTCGGCGATCAGGTCCTGGAACTTGGGCAGTTCGTCGACATGGCCGCGCGCCATGGTCACGTGGATGAAGGCGATCACGCCCAGCCCGATGTGGCGCGCGTTCAGCCGCGCCGCGTAGCCGTTGATGAGCCCCAGTTCTTCCAGCCGCCGGTGGCGCCGCAGGCACTGCGCCGGCGAGAGATTGGCCACCTCGGCCAGTTCGAGGTTGGATGCACGGCCATGCACCTGCAGGTGCTCAAGAATCCTCCGGTCGATCCGGTCGAGTTCGATCTCATGCAATTTCTTCTCCCAATGCACCAAATTCATGCAATTTTATGGCGCAAAGCGGGGTAAGCCCGAGCCGTTCATGCACCTTAATTGTGCAAAGTACGATCTAGACTCCGAGGCGCCCGGGACGCATGCCGCGATCCAGGGCCGCTGAATTCCCCGCCACCGGCGCCCGCCGGCGGCTTCAGACGCATCCACACCCCCACCCGGAGACCCTTTCCCGTGAAAAACGCTTTGCTTCGCACACCCTTCAGCGCAGTGGCCCTGGCCCTCGGCATGCTGGCCGCCGCGCTTTCGTTCGCGGCCGACACCAAGTCGGTGGCCGTGACCGCCATCGTCGAGCACCCGGCGCTGGACGCCGTGCGCGACGGCGTGAAGGCCGAGCTGAAGGCGGCCGGCTACGAAGAAGGCAAGAACCTCAAGTTCACTTACCAGAGCGCGCAGGGCAACGTGGGCACCGCAGCCCAGATCGCCCGCAAATACGTGGGCGATGCGCCCGATGCGATCGTCGCCATCGCCACGCCGTCGGCGCAGGCCGTGGTGGCCGCCACCAAGACGATTCCGGTGGTGTATTCGGCAATCACCGACCCGGTGGCCGCCAAGCTGGTGAAGAACTGGGAGCCCTCGGGCACCAACGTGACGGGCGTGTCGGACCTGTCGCCGCTCGAAAAGCACGTCGGCCTCATCAAGCAGGTGGTGCCGAACGCCAAGCGCATCGGCGTGATCTACAGCCCCGGCGAAGCCAACTCGGTGGCCATCGTCGCCTCTTTGAAGAAGGCCGCCGCCGACGCTGGCATGACCGTGGTCGAAGCCGCCGCCGCCCGCACGGTGGACGTGCCCACCGCCGCCCAGAGCCTGGTCGGCAAGGCCGACGTGATCTACACGCCCACCGACAACAACGTGGTCTCGGCCTTCGAAGGCATCGTGAAGGTGGCGCAGCAGGCCAAGCTGCCGGTGGTGGCAGCCGACACGGCCACCGTCGAGCGCGGCGCCGTGGCGGCGCTGGGCCTGAACTACAGCGATATCGGCCGCCAGACCGGCAAGATCGTGGTGCGCATCCTCAAGGGCGAGAAGCCCGGCACCATCGCCTCGCAGACCAGCACCAACTTCGAGCTGGTGGTGAACCCCGGCGCAGCCAAGCTGCAGGGCGTGACGCTGTCCGAATCGCTGCTGAAGACCGCCAAGGTCGTGAGCACGAAGTAAGCACGCGAGCCTTTTTCTCTCATGTCGCTCATCGCTTCGCTGGGCGCCATCGAGATCGGTCTGATATTCGGACTGGTCGCGCTGGGCGTCTTCATGTCGTTTCGCATCATCAATTTTCCCGACCTCACGGTGGACGGCAGCTTTCCGCTGGGCGCCGCCGTGGCCGCGACGCTGATCGTCGCGGGCTGGAACCCGGTGGCCGCCACCGCGGTGGCCTGCGTGGCCGGCGCCGTCTCGGGCTGGGTCACGGCCTGGCTCAACGTCAAGCTGAAGATCATGCAATTGCTCGCGAGCATCCTGGTGATGATTGCGCTGTACTCCATCAACCTGCGCGTGATGGGCAAGCCCAACGTGGCGCTCATCACCGAGCCGACTGTGTTCAGCATGGTCGACTTCGGCGGCATGCCCGAGCAGTGGGCCAAGCCGCTGTTGCTGCTGCTGATCGTGATCGTCGCGAAGGTCCTGGTCGACATGTTCTTCGCTTCTGAAGCCGGCCTGGCGATGCGCGCCACCGGCGGCAACGCGCGCATGGCGCGGGCCCAGGGCATCTCGACCGACTTCCACACCATGGCAGGCCTGGCGCTGTCGAACGCGCTGGTGGCGCTGGCCGGCGCGCTGTTCGCGCAGAGCCAGGGCACGGCCGACATCTCGATGGGCGTGGGCACGATCGTGATCGGCCTGGCCGCGGTGATCATCGGCGAGACGCTGCTGCCCGCGCGCAGCATGGTCATCACCACCCTGGCGTGCGTGCTGGGTGCGCTGCTGTATCGCTTTTTCATCGCGATGGCGCTGAATACCGACTTCATGGGCCTGCAGGCGCAAGACCTGAACCTGGTGACTGCCGTGCTGGTGGCGTTCGCGCTTCTGGTGCCAGCCTACAAGCGCAAGCTGGGCGGGCTTTTCAAGGGGAAGAACTGATGCTGCGCGCCCAACAACTCGAGATGACCTTCAACCCGGGCACGCCGATCGAGAACCGCGTGCTGCGCGGGCTCAGCCTGGAAATTCCGACCGGCCAGTTCGTCACCGTGATCGGCTCGAACGGCGCGGGCAAGTCGACCTTTCTGAATGCGGTGAGCGGCGACCTGATCGTCGACAAAGGCAGCATCGAGATCGACGGCAAGGACGTGACCCGCTTGAACGCCTGGCAGCGCTCGGGCATGGTGGCCCGCGTGTTCCAAGACCCGATGGCCGGCACCTGCGAGGCGCTGACCATCGAGGAGAACATGGCGCTCGCCTGGAAGCGCGGCGAGCGCCGGGCCTTCGGCTTTGCGCTCAACCGCAACCTGCGCGAGCTGTTCCGCGAGAAGCTGTCGATCCTGAAGCTGGGGCTGGAGAACCGGCTGGCCGACCGCATCGGCCTGCTCTCGGGCGGGCAGCGGCAGGCGGTGAGCCTGCTGATGGCCTCGCTCAAGCCCTCGCGCATCCTGCTGCTGGACGAGCACACGGCCGCGCTGGACCCGAAGACTGCCGCCTTCGTGCTGGAGCTGACCGCCAGGATCGTCGAAGGCAGCCAGCTCACCGCGATGATGGTGACGCACAGCATGCGCCAGGCGCTGGACTACGGCTCGCGCACGGTGATGCTGCACGAGGGCCAGGTGATCCTCGACGTGGCCGGGTCGGAGCGCTCGGGGCTCGACGTGCCCGACCTGCTGCGCATGTTCGAGCAGACACGCGGCGAAAAACTGGACGACGACAAGCTGCTGCTGGCCTGATGGTGTCGGACGCCCCCTTCGTGCGCGGCATGCGCGCCGACGACCTCGACGCCGTGCTCGCGATCCAGCTCGCCTGCTATGGCGCGGGGTTCGTGGAGGACGGCACACTGATCGCCCGGCGGCTCGCTGCCGCGCCGCATACGGGCTGGGTGGCCGAGCATGAAGGCGGTGTGCGGGCCTATCTGGCCGGGTATCCATCGGTAGTCGGCAAGCTCACTCCGCTGCACGGGGAGTTCGAAGTGGCCGAACAGCCCGATTCGCTATACCTGCACGATCTGGCTGTGCACCCGGACGCCTCGGGCCTGGGGCTGGGGCCCTTGCTGCTACGCCATGCCTGGGCTCACGCGGCACAGGCCGGCTGGCGGCATTCGACGCTGGTGTCGGTGCAATCCTCGGTGGGTTTCTGGCTGCGCCAGGGCTATGCGGCCACGCAGCCCGCCGGCACCGGGCAGCAGGCCCGGCTCGCCACCTACCCCGGCGAGTCGGCCTACATGATCCGCCGGCTCGGCTGACTGGTTGTCAGCGGCGCCAGCCGCGCATCGCCAGCCACTGGACAGTGCCGCAAACCACCACGAGCGCGGCGTAGGTCACCATCGCTCCGTCACGCCCGAACACCGCGAGGCCGGCAACCGATACCCCCACGCCGGCCGCAAAGGTCAGCGCCCACTGCACCCACCAGCGCGGGACGCCGGCGCGGTTGCCGCCCAGGAACCGCCCGGCAAAGGCCAGCACCAGGGCCAGGAAGGCCGCGGGTGCTACAAAATTAAGCAGGTGATTCAAGAGGGCCAGCAGGTCCATCGGGAGGGGTTGCGCACGTGCCGGAACATGCGCGGAAGGTTATGGCTGTCATAGGGAAAGCCATTTGTCCTTCCGCAAGCCTCGTGCGGCTGCTGATTTTATAATCACGGCCATGTCAGTCTGGGCTCTCGGCTTGAACCACACGACCGCGCCGCTCGATCTGCGCGGTCGTTTCGCGTTCGCGCTCGACCAGATAGCCCCCACGCTGCAGAGCCTGCGCAGTTCCTTTGCCTCCGGCCGCCACCCCCAGGTCGAGGCCGCGATCATCTCCACCTGCAATCGCACCGAGATCTATTGCGCCTCGGAACACATCGCGCTCGACCACACCTTCGGCTGGCTGGCAGCCAGCGGCGGCGTGGCCCCTGCCCTGCTGCGCTCGCACGCCTACACCCTGCACGACGACGAAGCCGCGCGCCATGCCTTCCGCGTGGCCAGCGGGCTCGATTCGATGGTGCTCGGCGAAGCGCAGATCCTCGGCCAGATGAAGGACGCGGTGCGCGCAGCCGAGACGGCCGGCGCGCTCGGCAGTACGCTGAACCAGCTGTTCCAGCGCTCCTTTGCCGTCGCTAAGGA
Organism: Variovorax sp. OV084; assembly: GCF_900111625.1. Taxonomy (NCBI): domain Bacteria; kingdom Pseudomonadati; phylum Pseudomonadota; class Betaproteobacteria; order Burkholderiales; family Comamonadaceae; genus Variovorax; species Variovorax sp. OV084. The sequence goes on from NZ_FOII01000005.1 coordinate 296,980, forward strand.
GGTCCGCACCGCCACAGAGATCGGCGCGCACTCCATCAGCATGGCCGCCGCGGCGGTCCGGCTGGCCGGGCAGCTCTTCGAAGATTTGCATCAAACGCGCGTGCTGTTCGTCGGCGCGGGCGAAATGATCGACCTTGCGGCCACGCATTTCGCGGCCAAGGAGCCCAAGTCGATCGCCATTGCCAACCGCACGCTCGAACGCGGCGAAAAGCTGGCCTCGCGCTTCGGCGGCGAGGCGATGCGGCTGGCCGACCTTCCCTCGCGGCTCGCCGAGTTCGACATCGTGGTGAGCTGCACCGCGAGCACGCTGCCGATCATCGGCCTGGGCGCCGTCGAGCGTGCGCTCAAGGCACGCAAGCACCGCCCGATGTTCATGGTCGACCTGGCCGTGCCGCGCGACATCGAGCCCGAAGTGAAGGCGCTCGAGGATATTTATCTCTACACCGTCGACGACCTCGCCCAGGTCGTGCAACAGGGCCAGGCCAACCGCCAGGCCGCGGTGGCACAGGCCGAAGTGATCATCGACGCCGGCGTGCAGAGCTTCATGCACTGGCTGGGCCAGCGCGGCACCGTGCCGCTGATCCAGCAGCTCAACGCGCAGGCCGACGAGTGGCGCGCCGCCGAAATGGCCCGTGCGCGCAAGCTGCTGGCCAAGGGCGAATCGGTCGATGCGGTGCTCGAAGCGATGTCGCGCGGACTCACGCAGAAGATGATGCACGGCGCCATGGCCGAGTTGCACGCTGGCGATGCCGCCTCGCGCGAGCAGACGGCTCAGACGATCTCGCGCCTGTTCCTGCGCAAAGAGCGTTAGCGACGCTCGTCATCGCCTGGCCCGACCGGCCGCGATCTTCTTCATGCGCCCTGCCCTCGCTCGGCAGCACCCTCCCATTTTTTCGAGCCTCTTTCCCCCGTGAAATCCTTTCTGCGCCACCAACTCGAACGCTACGCCCAGCGCCTGGGCGAGCTCGACTTCCTGCTCTCGCGCGAAGACATCATGAGCGACATGGCGCAGTACCGCACCATCTCGCGCGAGCATGCCGAGGTCACGCAGATCGCCGGCCGCTACGAGCGCTACCGCCAGCGCGAGGCCGACATCGCCGGTGCCAAGGAAATGCTCGACGACCCCGACATGGCCGAGATGGCGAAGGAGGAAATCGCAGGCGCCGAGGTCGAGCTGGTGCAGCTCGAAGAAGAACTGCAGCGCCTGCTGCTGCCCAAGGACCCCGACGACGCGCGCAATGCCTTCCTCGAAATCCGCGCGGGCACGGGCGGCGACGAATCGGCGCTGTTCGCGGGCGACCTGCTGCGCATGTACACGCGCTACTGCGAGCGCGCCGGCTGGCGCTGCGAGGTGGTGAGCGAAAGCGAGAGCGAACTCGGCGGCTACAAGGAAGTGGTGATCCGCATCGTCGGCGACGACGTGTTCGGTCACCTGCGCTTCGAATCGGGCGGCCATCGCGTGCAGCGGGTGCCCGCCACCGAGACGCAGGGCCGCATCCACACCAGCGCCTGCACGGTTGCCGTGCTGGCCGAGCCCGACGAGACCGTGGCCGTGCAGATCAACCCGGCCGACCTGCGCATCGACACCTACCGCGCTAGCGGCGCCGGCGGCCAGCACATCAACAAGACCGACTCGGCCGTGCGCATCACGCACATCCCGACCGGCATCGTGGCCGAATGCCAGGACGACCGCAGCCAGCACCGCAACAAGGCCAAGGCGCTGCAGGTGCTGTCGGCGCGCATCCAGGAAAAGGAGCGCAGCGAACGCGCCGCCAAGGACGCGGCGATGCGCAAGGGGCTGATCGGCAGCGGCGACCGCTCGGACCGCATCCGCACCTACAACTTTCCACAGGGGCGCCTGACCGACCACCGCATCAACCTCACGCTCTACAAGCTGCTCGCCATCATGGAAGGCGACCTCGGCGACGTGCTCGACGCATTGCGCGCCGCACGCGAGGCCGAGCAGCTGGCTGAGCTCGAATCGAGCCTGCCGGCGTGATGACCACCACCGAGAACCCGTTGCCGTCGACCGTGGCGCAGGCGCTGACCGCGGCTGTCGCCCTGGGCATCGACCGGCTCGACGCCCAGTTGCTGCTGCTGCACGCGCTGGGCCGCGCGCCGCACGACCGGGCCTGGCTGCTGGCGCACGACACCGATGCGATGCCCGATGCAGCGTGGTCCGCGCTGGCTGCGCAGTTGTCGCGGCGCCGGACGGGCGAACCGGTGGCCTACCTGCTGGGCGAGAAGGAATTCCACGGCCTCAACCTGCAGATCGATGCCCGTGTGCTGGTGCCGCGCCCCGACACGGAAACGCTGGTCGAATGGGCCCTGCAGTGCCTCGAAGGCCATGCCGCCCCGCGCGCGCTCGACCTCGGCACAGGCAGCGGCGCGATCGCGCTGGCCCTGCAACACGCCCGCCCCGATGCACAGGTCGACGCGGTCGATGCAAGCGCCGATGCGCTCACGGTCGCCCAGGCCAACGCCCGGCGCCTCGGCCTGCCCGTACGCTTCGCCCAGGCGAACTGGCTCGACGGCGCCGGCAACGGCTACACGGTCATCGCCAGCAACCCGCCGTACATCGCCGCCGGCGACCCGCATCTGTCCGCGCTGCGCCATGAGCCTTCTTCCGCGCTGGTCGCGGGCGCCGACGGGCTCGACGACATCCGCCAGATCGTGCAGAACGCCCCCACCCACCTCGCGGAAGGCGGCTGGCTGTTGCTAGAACACGGCCATGACCAGGCCGCGGCCGTGCGCCAACTGCTCGCCGCGCGCGGTTTCGCCGAAGTGCAAAGCCGCGACGACCTCGCCGGCATCCAGCGCTGCTCCGGCGGAATCTGGCGCACGGTGAAATAATCCCCCCAGCCTATTTTTTCAGGAGTCCCCATGTCCGACGCCCAGCAACGCATCGACGACCTCGTCAAGACCAACGACCTCGTGCTCTTCATGAAGGGCAATGCAAGCTTTCCGATGTGCGGCTTCTCTGGCCGCGCGATCCAGATCCTGAAGGCGGTCGGCGTCGACACGAAGACGCTCAAGACCGTCAACGTGCTCGAAGACGACGGCATCCGCCAGGGCATCAAGGAATACAGCAACTGGCCCACGATCCCTCAGCTCTACGTGAAGGGCGAGTTCATCGGCGGTTCGGACATCATGATGGAGATGTACGAATCGGGCGAGCTGCAGCAAGTGGTGAACGGCGCCGCCGCCTGAACCAACGAAGCCGGTCATGAGCCACGATCACGATGCGGATCACGGCCATTCGCATGACGGCGATGACGGCGAAGGCGCCCCGGCCTGGAAGCACGACGGCGTGCGGGTGATCGGGGCCAACCAGCTCGACGTCAACACCGCGCAGACGCCCGGCATGAACCGGGCGGCCGCCATCAACTTCGCCCGCGTGGGTGCGCAGAAGCTCTGGGCCGGCACCGTGACCATCCACGCCGATGCCAAGACCGGCGCCCATCACCACGGACACCTCGAATCGGTGATCTACGTCGTGCGCGGCCGGGCCCGCATGCGTTGGGGCGAAAAACTGGAATTCACTGCCGAGGCCGGGCCGGGCGACTTCATCTACGTGCCGCCCTTCGTGCCGCACCAGGAAATCAACGCCAGCGCGACCGAGACGCTCGAATGCGTGCTGTGCCGCAGCGACGGCGAGGCCGTGGCGGTGAACCTCGACATCGAGCCTGTGGAAAAACCTGAATCGGTGCTCTGGGTCGACCCGACTCACCCCCACGGCGGGGTCTGAGCGTTTTTCCGGTGCCGAGTCATGGCACCATGGTGGCCGTCTTCGACGTGCCACCATGACCCTGACCCAAAGCCTGCTCATCATCGCGCTACTGATTGCGCTGAGCGCCTTCTTCTCCCTTGCCGAAATCACCTTGGCTGCCTCGCGCCGCCTGCGTTTGCGCCAGATGGCCGACGAAGGCGACCCTCGGGCGGAGAAAGTGCTGCGCGTGCAGGAGCAGCCTGGCCATTACTTCACCGTGGTGCAGATCGGGCTCAACGCGGTGGCGATCCTTGGCGGCGTCGTGGGCGAAGGCTCGCTCAGCCCTTACTTCGCAGTCTTCTTCGAGAAGTGGCTGAGCGTCGAGGCTTCGGCCAGCGCGGCCTTCCTGTGCTCGTTCATCATCATCATCGCGGTGTTCCTGGTGTTCGCCGACCTGTTCCCCAAGCGGCTTGGCATGAGCAACCCGGAGCAGTTGGCGGTACGCATGGTCGGGCCGATGCAACTGCTGATCACCACCTTCAAGCCGCTGGTGTGGTTCTTCACGCGCTGCACCGACCTGCTGTTCAAGCTGCTCGGCATGCCGATGGTGCGCGACGACAAGATCACCTCGGCCGACATCCTCGCGATGACCGAGGCCGGCGCCCGGGCCGGCGTGCTCGCTGTGCGCGAGCAGCAGGTGATCGCCAACGTGTTCGAGCTGGAAACACGCCTGGTGAGCAGCGTGATGACCGCGCGCGACAGCATCGCCTGGTTCCTGCATGACGACCCCGAGTCGGTGCTGCGCGCGCGCATCGTGGCCGAGCCCTTCTCGGCGTATCCGGTGTGCGACGGCGACATTGACCACGTGCTGGGCTATGTGGACGCCAAGGACATGTTCCAGCGTGTGCTCAGCGGCCAGCCGCTGGCCTTCGACCAGGGCCTGCCGCTGCACAAGGCGCTGGTCATTCCCGACCGGCTGTCGCTGACCGAGGTGCTCGAGCAGTTCCAGCAGGCGCATGAAGACTTCGCAATCATCGTCAACGAATACAGCCTGGTGGTGGGCGTGATCACCCTCAACGACGTGATGAGCACAGTGATGGGCGACCTTGTGTCGATGCCCGACGAAGAGCAGATCGTGCAGCGCGACGAGAACTCGTGGCTCATAGACGGCATCACGCCCATTCAGGACGTGCAGCGCGCGCTGCACATCGACGAACTGCCGCACGCCGAGGAATACGAAACGCTCGCGGGCTTCCTGATGGTGATGCTGCGTCGCGTGCCCAAGCGCACCGACAACGTGACCTGGGGCGGCTACACCTTCGAGGTGATGGACGTGGACAGCTACCGCATCGACCAGGTGATGGTCACGAAGGGCTCGGGCACCGCCAAGGCGCCGGCGAACTGACTGGACTGGCTGGCTTGCAGACTCAGGCCGCCGACCGGTCCTTGTCCTTTTCCTTCTCGCGTTCCTTGTCGTTGAACACCCAGAGCCGCTGGTTGGCGAACACCGCGTTCGGGTATGGCGACTTGCCCCGGCTGCCGTTGTAGCGGCCCAGCGTCATGTACAGGTCACCGTTCTCGCGGTCGAGGTAGTGGCGCAGGATCACGCAGCCGAAGCGCAGGTTGGTCTGCATGTGGAAGAGCTTGGCCGAATCGCTGTCGCCGATCACGCGCGTCCAGAACGGCATGACCTGCATGTAGCCGCGCGCGCCGGCGCTCGACACCGCGAACTTGCGGAAATTGCTCTCGACCTGCACCAGCCCGAGCACCAGGCTCACCTCGAGCCCCGAGCGCTTGGCTTCGTACCAGGCGGTCTGCAGGAATTCGATGCGCGAGGGCGCGTCGGCGATCTTCTTCTTGAGGCGTTCGCTCATCTCGCCGAGCCAGCGCAGGTAGGCCAGGCGGGCCTCGGTGTTCGCGAACTGGGGCACCGGCGGCGCCTTGTTGTGGATGGCGGAGCTCAGTGCGGTGCGCACCGAGTCGATCAGCGGCTCCTCGATCTGCGCACCGGCCAGGGCGGTCTGCGGCAGCGACAGCATGGTGAGGGCGCCCGCCGTCACGGCGCCGCCCAGGCACTGGCGTCGCGAGAGGCCGCCCTCGAAGCTCATTTGGCGAGCTTGCCGGTGATGAAGTCGGCGATGCCGGCCGCAGGCACCTTGGTGGCCGCGGTGTCGCGCCGGCCCTGGTATTCGAGCTGGCCTTCCTTGAGACCGCGATCCGAGATGACCACGCGGTGCGGCACGCCGATCAGCTCCCAGTCGGCGAACATCGCGCCGGGGCGCTCGCCGCGATCGTCGAGCAGCACGTCGACGCCCTTGGCAAGCAGCTCTTCGTAGAGCGCTTCGGCCGCGACCTTGACCTCGGGGCTGCGGTCCATGCCGATGGGGCAGACCACCACCGTGAACGGAGCCAGCGCGTCGGGCCAGATGATGCCGCGCTCGTCGTGGTTCTGTTCGATGGCGGCGGCCGGCAGGCGGGTGATGCCGATGCCGTAGCAGCCCATTTCGAGGAACTGCGGCTTGCCACCTTCGTCGAGGTAAGTTGCGTTCATGTCCTTGCTGTACTTGGTGCCCAGCACGAACACGTGGCCGACTTCGATGCCGCGCTCGATGGCCAGCACGCCCTTGCCGTCGGGCGAGGTGTCGCCCGCGACCACGTTGCGGATGTCGGCGATCAGGTCAGGCTCGGGCAGGTCGCGGCCCCAGTTGACGCCGGTCATGTGGAAGTCGACTTCGTTGGCGCCGGTGATCCAGTCGGCCATGACGGCAGCTTCGCGGTCGGCCACCAGCTTGACGGGCTTCTTGAGGTTCAGCGGACCGAGGTAGCCGGGCTTGCAGCCGAAGTGGCCCTCGATCTCGGCGAGGGTCGCAAAGCGGAAGCCCTGGTTCAGGCCGGGCAGCTTGCTGACCTTGATCTCGTTCATGTCATGGTCGCCGCGCAGCAGCAGCAGCCATACCTGCGAGCCCTTCGGATTGCCGGCCTCATCGACGATATCGGTGGCCAGCACCAAGGACTTGATGGTGGTCGACAGCGGCACGCCAAGCAGCTCGGCCACGTCGGCGCAGGTGCTCTTGCCGGGGGTCGGAGTCTTCTGGAGCGCCTTGGCGGCCGCGGGGCGCGGGCCGGCCGGTGCCAGTGCCTCGGCCTTTTCCATGTTGGCGGCGTAGTCGCTGTCGGGGCAGTAGACGATGGCGTCCTCGCCGGTCGCGGCGATCACCTGGAACTCTTCGCTCAGGTCGCCGCCGATGGCGCCGCTGTCGGCCGCCACGGCGCGATAGCGCAAGCCGAAGCGGTCGAAGATGTTGCGGTATGCCTGCGCCATGGTCTGGTAGCTGGCCTTGGCCGCGTCGAGGTCGCGGTCGAAGCTGTAGGCGTCCTTCATGATGAATTCGCGCCCGCGCATCAGGCCGAAGCGCGGACGGCGCTCGTCGCGAAACTTGGTCTGGATCTGGTAGAAATTCTTCGGCAGCTGCTTGTAGCTGCGGATCTCCTGGCGCGCGATGTCGGTCACGACCTCTTCGCTGGTCGGCTGGATCACGTAGTCGCGGTCATGCCGGTCCTTGATGCGCAGCAGCTCGGGGCCCATCTTCTCGAAGCGGCCGGTCTCCTGCCAGAACTCGGCCGGCTGCACCACGGGCATCGTCATCTCGACGGCGCCGGCGCGGTTCATCTCCTCGCGCACGATGGCCTCGACCTTGCGGATCACGCGCAGCCCCATGGGCATGTAGGTGTAGATGCCCGTGCCGAGCTTCTTGATCATGCCGGCCCGCATCATGAGCCGGTGGCTCGCGACCTCTGCGTCAGCGGGCGCTTCCTTGAGAGTGGAGACAAAAAATCGGGAAGCTTTCATCGGGATCGGTGTGATGGATTCGCTGGATTCGAAAATGGGAAGTGGGGGACTGCTCCCCCGGAGAGACCCTGAGAGCCTGGCATCGGCAGCTTGCCGAGGGCAACCCGGCATGCATAATCGACTCAGTTCAAAAATTGGGGTTTGATTATGCTCGACCGGGACGGCTTCAGGCCCAACGTCGGCATCATCCTGCTCAACCAGAGAAACCAGGTTTTCTGGGGCAAACGCATACGCACGCATTCCTGGCAGTTTCCGCAAGGCGGCATCGACCGCGGCGAAAGTCCCGAGCAAGCCATGTTCCGGGAACTGCACGAGGAAGTGGGGCTCCACCCGGAGCACGTGCGCATCGTGGCCCGTACCCGCGACTGGTTGCGCTACGAGGTGCCGGATCGGTTCATCCGCCGTGACGCACGGGGCCACTACAAGGGCCAGAAACAAATCTGGTATCTGCTGCAACTCGTCGGCCACGACTGGGATCTCAACCTTCGTGCCACCGACCATCCCGAATTCGATGCTTGGCGCTGGCACGACTACTGGGTGCCGCTCGACGTGGTCGTCGAGTTCAAGCGCGGCGTCTACGAGATGGCGCTCACCGAGCTTGCTCGCTACCTGCCAAGGCAGGATTTCCGCAACCGCTTCCTGCGCAGCAACGTGCGCGCCCGAGAATTCGAGCGCCATTCGCCAGACGCCGGGGCGCCTCCCGGACTGGACCTGCCGCCCGGCGGCAGTTTCGATCCGCATCCCGACATTCCTTCTGCGAGCGATGAACCTCCTGTCCACAACAACAAAGCGCCGTTCCTTCCGACGCAACGCTGAGCGCGCCCTTCTTCTGATCTGCTTCGGCGTCCTCGCGGGCTGCGCCTCGGGCCAGCACGACACCGACAACCCCGACTGGGCGCAGGCCGGCAGCCCGCCGCCGCCGAAGCGGTCCGAAACGGACAAGGAATGGGAAGAAACGGTAACGCCGCCGCCGCCGGCCTTCAGCGAAAGCCGTCTGCTGCCGATCGAGATGCCGCCTTACATGAGCCTGAAATTCGGCGTCGACCCGAACACGATCGCAATCACTGGCGACGGGATCGTGCGTTACGTGGTGGTGGCACACAACCGCAACGGCGGTGCCGTCAACGCCTTCTACGAGGGCGTGCGCTGCTCTACGGCGGAAATGAAGAGCTATGCGCGCTACAACAACGGCGCCTGGCAGGACGTCGCAAAGCCGGAGTGGAAACGCCTGAACGACCTGAACTCCAGCTACACCCGGGCGCTGTCGACCCAGGCCCTGTGTCGCGGCAATGCGCCGCGCGCCTCGATCGGGGAAATGGTGCAGAACATGCGCAACCCGGTGCGGGAAGTGCAGTAGTCCAAACAACAACGGGGCCTTGCGCCCCGTCGTTATTTGGATCATCAACTGGGCATCAGCACCATGTTGTCGCGGTGCACCATCTCGGGTTCCGCAACATAGCCCAGCAGGCGCTCGAATTCGCTCGAGGGCTTGCGGCACAGCAGGCGCGCCTCCACGCTCGAATAGTTGGCAAGGCCCCGGGCCAGCTCGACGCCATCGACGTCGCGCACCGCGATCACGTCGCCGCGCGAGAACTCGCCTGAAACGCTGGTCATGCCGATCGGCAGCAGGCTCTTGCCCTCGGCTCGCACCTTCGCGGCCGCGCCTGCATCGACGACGACGGCGCCGCGCAATTGCAGGTGGTCGGCCATCCAGCGCTTGCGGGCCTGGTGCTTGGCAGTCTGCGCCACCAGCAGCGTGCCGATGGACTCGCCCCGCGCCAGGCGCAGCAGGGCATCGGCCTCGCGACCCCAGGCGATGACGGTAGAAGCGCCCGAGCCCGCGGCGCGCTTGGCCGCGAGGATCTTGGTGATCATGCCGCCCTTGCCGATGCTCGACCCCGCCCCACCCGCCATCGCTTCGAGCGCCGGATCGCCCGCGGCGGCTTCGTGCACGAACTTGGCTTCCGGGTCCTTGCGCGGATCGGCCGTGTACAGGCCCTTCTGGTCCGTGAGGATGACCAGCGCATCGGCCTCGACGAGGTTGGCCACGAGCGCGCCGAGCGTGTCGTTGTCGCCGAACTTGATCTCGTCGTTGACGACCGTGTCGTTCTCGTTGATGACCGGCACCACACCCAGCTTGAGCAGCGTGACCAGTGTCGAGCGGGCATTGAGGTAGCGCTCGCGATCGGCCAGGTCGGCGTGGGTCAGCAGCACCTGCGCACTGCCGATTTCGTTTTCGCGCAGCTTGGTTTCGTACATCTGGGCCAGGCCCATCTGCCCGACGGCCGCGGCCGCCTGAAGCTCGTTGATTTCGTGCGGCCGGGTGCGCCAGCCGAGGCGCTTCATGCCTTCAGCGATGGCCCCGCTCGACACCATCACGACCTCACGCCCTTCGCGCACCAGCGCAGCCAGTTGCCGGCACCACTCGCCGATGGCGGCCTCGTCGAGACCGCGCCCCTCGTTGGTCACGAGGCTGGAACCCACCTTGACGACGATACGGCGGGCATCCCGCAAGGCAGTGGATCCGGAGTTCGAGGTCATTTTCGGGTTGTAACGGTCTTGAATGCTGCGTGGGTTGCTGTCTGTCTATCTATCTGTTGGCAGGGCCGCGGGGGATGCGGCAACGCCGCTCAGGCGCCCTCGGAAGGCAACGGCGTGAAGCGCGGATCGACGACGACCGGCGCGTGCTCGGCCACCTGCTGCGCCTTGACCTGCTGATAAACAGCCTGCACCAGGTGTTCGCAGCCTTCGCGGGTGAGTGCCGAGATTTCGAATACGGGGCCCTTGAAACGCAGGCGCTTCACGACGTCCTTGACGCGCGCCGCGCGTTCTTCGGTCGGTACCATGTCGAGCTTGTTGAGCACGAGCCAGCGCGGCTTTTCGTAGAGCGCGGCGTCGTACTTCTTGAGCTCGCCGACGATGGCCTTGGCCTGAGCGACGGGGTCGATGTTGTCGTCGAACGGTGCCATGTCGATCACGTGCAGCAGCAGGCGCGTGCGTTGCAGGTGACGCAGGAAGAGATGGCCGAGGCCCGCACCTTCGGATGCGCCTTCGATCAGACCGGGAAGGTCGGCCACCACGAAGCTCTGCTCCGGGCCGACGCGCACCACGCCGAGGTTCGGGTGCAACGTAGTGAAGGGGTAGTCGGCGATGCGCGGGCGGGCATTCGAAATGGCGCTGATCAGGGTCGACTTGCCGGCATTCGGCATGCCGAGCAGGCCGACATCGGCCAGCACCTTCAGCTCCAGCTTGACGCTGCGCTTTTCACCGGGCCATCCGGGCGTCTTCTGACGCGGCGCGCGGTTGATGGCGCTCTTGAAGCGCATGTTGCCGAAGCCGCCGTCGCCCCCCTTGGCAATGGTGATGACTTCGCCCTCTTTCAACAGCTCGAACAGCACCTCGCCGGTTTCGGCGTCGGAGATGATCGTGCCGACCGGCATCTTGAGCGTGATGTCGTCGCCCGCGGCGCCGAACATGTCGGAGCCCATGCCGTGCTCGCCGCGCTTTGCCTCGTGGCGGCGGGAGTAGCGGAAATCGACCAGCGTATTGAGGTTCGAGTCGGCAACCGCGAACACGTGGCCGCCACGGCCGCCGTCGCCGCCGTTGGGGCCGCCGAATTCCTTGTACTTCTCATGACGGAACGACACGCAGCCGTTGCCGCCATCGCCGGCGGCGATGTCGATGAAGGCTTCGTCGACGAACTTCATGGGATGTCCAGTTTACAAATGAAGAAGCCCCGGCAATGCGGGGCCTCGGGCAGGTCGAAGTGACTCGAGGCTTACGCCGCGGGGGTCACGTTGACCGTGTGCTTGTTGAGTGCACCCTTGGTACCGAACGACACGTGGCCGTCGACCAGGGCAAACAGCGTGTGGTCCTTGCCCACGCCGACATTCACGCCGGGGTGGAACTGGGTGCCGCGCTGGCGCACGATGATCGAGCCTGCGCTGATCAGCTCGCCGCCGAAAGCCTTCACGCCGAGCATCTTGGGCTTGGAATCGCGCCCGTTTCGCGTTGAGCCGCCGCCTTTTTTCTGTGCCATGGAATCTGCTCCTTAGCCGGCGATCGCGCCGATTTGCAGTTCGGTGAACTGCTGGCGATGGCCTTGACGTTTCTGATAGTGCTTGCGACGGCGCATCTTGAAGATGTGGACCTTGTCGTGCTTGCCGTGCGACAGTACCGTGACTGTCACCGTTGCGCCGGACACCAGGGGCGTGCCAACCTTGATTTCAGCGCCGTTTCCGACGGCCAGAACCTGGTCGATCACGATTTCCTGGCCTACGTCCGCAGCAATCTGTTCTACTTTAATTTTCTCGCCGGAAGCAACGCGATACTGCTTGCCACCGGTTTTTATGACCGCGTACATGTAAACCTCTTAGAAATGAGTCTCCGCAGCGAATTCCGCAGAGCCCAAGATTATAGCGCGGTTTGTGGTTGCTAACCACTTTCGGCCCAGCGCAATCCCGGCAAACCGCCGCGGCTCCCTATAATTTGCGCCTTCCGGCCCTTCCCCAGCTTGGGCCGCCATCATCCTCAGCAGCGCCTCGCGCCTCCGCTTTGCCAGTTCCCGCCGCCGACACCTCCCCCACCGCCACCGTGCTGGACCTGATTGCCGGCGACATGGTCGAAGTCGACCGTGTGATAGCCCGCCGCCTCGACACGGGCGTGCCGCTGGTCAGCCAGGTTTCCAGGTACATCATTTCCGCTGGCGGCAAACGCCTGCGGCCGGCACTCCTGCTGCTGATGTCGGGCGCGCTGGGTTACACCGGCGAGCAACGCTTCAATCTGGCCGCCGTTGTGGAATTCATCCATACGGCCACCCTGCTGCATGACGACGTGGTCGACGAATCGACCCTGCGGCGCGGTCGGGCGACCGCCAACGAATCGTTCGGCAACCCGGCCAGCGTGCTGGTCGGCGACTTTCTCTATTCGCGCGCATTCCAGATGATGTTGGATGCCAACAACATGCGCGTCATGCAGATCCTGGCCGAAGCCACCAATGTGATCGCCGAGGGCGAGGTGCTCCAGCTGATGAACATGCACGACGCATCGCTGGACGAGGCTGCATATCTGCGCGTGATCCGCTCGAAGACCGCGAAGCTCTTCGAGGCCAGCACCCGCCTCGCGGCCGTGCTGGCAGGCGCCACACCCGAAGTGGAAGAAGCATGCGCAACCTATGGACAGGCACTCGGCACCGCCTTCCAGGTGATCGACGACGTGCTGGACTACGCGGGCGATGCCAACGAGACAGGAAAGAACGTTGGCGACGACCTGCGCGAAGGCAAGACCACGCTCCCGCTCATCTTCGCCATGCAGCGCGGCACCTCGGCTCAGAGCGACCTGGTGCGCGCCGCCATCGAGGCGGGCGACACTGCGCAGTTGGGCAAGGTCGTCGAGATCGTTCGCGAAACTGGAGCCCTGGATGCTTCCCGCGCGGCGGCTGCCGCCGAAGCACAACGCGCAATTCATGCGCTGAACGGCTTCCCGTCCAATTCGCACGCTTCAGGTTTGCTACAATTGGCGGCTCAGTTGCTTGAGCGACGTGCCTGAACACCTCTCCTGAGTTGGCATCTAGGACGATTTCTTTTTTCTTGCAACCATCGGGGTGTAGCTTAGCCTGGTAGAGCGCTACGTTCGGGACGTAGAGGCCGGAGGTTCGAATCCTCTCACCCCGACCAGCCTTTGGCTGGCATAAATAAATGGCCATGCCTGTTGCTGTGTAGCGATTTACAGCACTGGGCTGTTCAGCGATGATCGTGAAGCACTTTTTCACATCTTTTTCATTCGCTGAATGGCCGCTGCCGAACTTCCAGTTAAAGAACCCTCGCAGATTGCCCTCCCCGGGCTTGCGCGCGCCCTGGTGTCGGCCGGCAAGCTTCCTGCCAGGGCGGCCGAGGACATCTACCAGAAGTCCCTGAGCGGCCGCACCAGCTTCATTGCAGAGCTGACTGGCTCTGGCGCCGTCTCGGCCGCCGATCTCGCCCACACCCTTTCCACCGCCTTTGGCGCGCCGCTGCTCGATCTCGACGCCATCGATCCCCAGCGCCTGCCGAAGGATCTGCTCGACGCGAAGCTGTGCCACGCGTACCGCATCGTTGTCCTCAGCAAACGCAACAACCGTCTGATTGTTGCAACAGCCGACCCCTCGGACCAGCAGGCGGCGGAGAAGATCAAGTTCGCCTCCCAGATGGGTGTCGACTGGGTCATCGCGGAATACGACAAGCTGTCCCGAATGATCGAAGCCGCCGCAGTGACGGCAGCGGAGACCATCAACAGCATCGTCGGCAGCGAGTTCGAGTTCGACGATGTCTCAGCCGACACTTCGGGCGACAGCAACGAGCAGGCGATCGCGGAAGTCGAAGACGCACCGGTCGTGCGCTTCCTTCACAAGATGCTGCTCGACGCCGTCGGCATGCGGGCCTCGGACATTCACTTCGAGCCCTACGAGCACCACTACCGCGTGCGCTTTCGGGTCGACGGCGAACTGCGCGAGATCGCCAGCCCGCCCACAGTCATCAAGGACAAGCTGGCATCGCGCATCAAGGTCATTTCCCGGCTCGACATCTCCGAGAAGCGCGTGCCGCAGGACGGCCGCATGAAGCTCAAGATCGGGCCCGACCGCGTGATCGACTTTCGCGTGAGCACGCTGCCCACGCTGTTCGGCGAGAAGATCGTCGTTCGTATTCTCGACCCGAGCAGCGCGCGTCTGGGCATCGATGCCCTGGGCTACGACGCGGATGAAAAGGCGCGGCTCCTGCACGCCATCGGCCGCCCGTACGGGATGGTGCTCGTCACCGGCCCCACGGGCTCGGGCAAGACGGTGTCGCTCTACACCTGCCTGAACCTGCTGAACCAGCCGGGCGTCAATATCGCGACGGCAGAAGACCCGTCGGAAATCAACCTGCCCGGCGTCAACCAGGTCAACGTCAACGAACGGGCCGGCCTGACCTTCGCGACCGCGTTGCGCGCCTTCCTGCGCCAGGATCCCGACATCATCATGGTCGGCGAAATCCGCGACCTCGAAACCGCCGACATCTCGATCAAGGCCGCGCAAACGGGCCACCTGGTGCTCTCCACGCTGCACACCAATGACGCGCCGACCACGCTCACGCGGATGCGCAACATGGGTATCGCGCCGTTCAACATCGCGTCCAGCGTGATCCTGATCACGGCGCAGCGCCTTGCACGGCGGCTGTGCACCGTCTGCCGCGTGCCGGCCGACGTCCCGCGCGAAGCGCTACTCGACGCGGGGTTCAGGGAAGAAGACCTGGACGGCACCTGGAAGCCCTACCGCCCCGTCGGCTGCTCCGCCTGCAGCGGCGGCTACAAGGGCCGCGTGGGCATCTACCAGGTGATGCCGATCACCGAGGCCATCCAGGAAATCATCCTGCGGGACGGCAGCGCGCTCGACATCGCACAGCAGTCCGAGGCAGAGGGCGTACGCTCGCTGCGCCAGTCGGGTCTGCGCAAAGTGATGCAAGGTCTCACTTCTCTGGAAGAAGTCGTGGCCTGCACCAACGAATAACGAACACACTGAAAACCGGAGATCGAATGGCAACAGTGGCATCCACCCGCTCACGTGATGGGCTCAAGGAGTTTGTCTTCGAATGGGAAGGCAAGGATCGCAACGGCAAGATGGTGCGCGGCGAACTTCGCGCCGCCGGTGAAAACCAGGTGCAGGCTGCCCTGCGTCGCCAGGGCGTGCTCGCGTCCAAGATCAAGAAGCGCCGCATGCGCTCCGGCAAGGCGATCAAGCCCAAGGACATCGCCATCTTCACGCGCCAGCTGGCGACCATGATGAAGGCCGGCGTGCCCTTGATGCAGTCCTTCGACATCGTCGGGCGCGGCAATGCGAACGCGAGCGTGGCCAAGCTGCTCAACGACATCCGCAGCGATGTGGAAACCGGTACCTCGCTGTCGGCCGCCTTCCGCAAGTTCCCGAAGTACTTCGACAACCTCTACTGCAACCTGGTGGAGGCCGGCGAAGCAGCCGGTATTCTCGAAGAACTGCTGGACCGGTTGGCCACCTACATGGAAAAGACCGAGGCGATCAAGTCCAAGATCAAGTCGGCATTGATGTATCCGATCTCGGTGATCGTGGTGGCCTTCGTGGTCATCGCCATCATCATGATCTTCGTCATTCCGGCGTTCAAGGAAGTGTTCACGTCGTTCGGCGCTGACCTGCCCGCGCCGACGCTGATCGTGATCAGCATCAGCGAATTCTTTGTGTCCTACTGGTGGCTGATCTTCGGCGGCATTGGCGGCGGACTCTACTTCTTCATGCAGGCCTGGAGGCGCAATGAGCGCTTTCAAAGAGTCATGGACCGGGCGCTGCTGAAGGTACCAATTTTCGGCGTCCTGATCGAAAAATCCTGCGTAGCCCGCTGGACCCGCACCCTTGCAACCATGTTCGCCGCCGGCGTGCCACTAGTCGAAGCCCTCGATTCGGTGGGTGGCGCCTCGGGCAACACCGTCTACGGCGACGCCACGACGAAGATCCAGCAGGAGGTCTCCACAGGCACCAGCCTCACCACGGCCATGACCAACGCCAACCTGTTCCCTTCCATGGTGATCCAGATGACCGCCATTGGCGAAGAATCCGGCTCCATCGACCACATGCTGGGCAAGGCCGCCGACTTCTACGAATCCGAAGTGGACGACATGGTCGCAGGCCTCGCCAGCCTGATGGAACCCATCATCATCGTGTTCCTCGGCACCATCATCGGCGGCATCGTGGTGTCGATGTACCTGCCTATCTTCAAGCTCGGCCAGGTCGTTTGATGCTCGTTTCGCGGGAGTTCGACACCGTTTTCGCCGGTGTGCTGGGGCTATTGATCGGCAGCTTCATGAATGTCGTCATCTACCGCACGCCGGTGATGATGTACCGCGACTGGCTCGCCGACGCCGTCGCCAATCTCATGTCCTCGAAGGACGCACCCTCGCTGTGGTCGCTGGCCTTCGGCCCGAAGGTCGCGCCCCCCGCGGGGCTGGAAGCAGCTGCTGACAAGGCGGCTGCAGTCATCGAAGCGCAGCCTCCTTTCGACCTGGCCCGTCCCGCGTCGCGCTGCGGAGCCTGTGGGCACAAGATCCGCTGGTACGAGAACATCCCCGTGCTGAGCTATGTCGTGCTGCGCGGGCGCTGCTCGTCGTGCAAGACCCCGATCAGCCCGCGCTACCCGCTGGTCGAGCTGGTCACGGGCGCCCTGTTCGCCCTCTGCGCCTGGCGTTTTGGCATCACGCCGGCCGGAGCGCTGTGGGCCGCATTCGGCGCCCTGCTGATCTGCCAGTTCCTGATCGATTTCGACACCCAGTTCCTGCCTGACTCGCTCAACTACCCCCTGCTCTGGCTCGGCCTGATCGGCGCGGCCATGGGCTGGACCGGCGTGCCGCTGAGCTCGGCGGTCTGGGGCGCGGTGTTCGGCTACCTGAGCCTCTGGCTTGTGTACCATGGCTTTCGCCTGGTCACGGGCAAGGAAGGCATGGGCTATGGAGATTTCAAACTGCTCGCTGCGCTGGGCGCCTGGCTCGGCGCCGACTACCTCATCGCGATCATCCTCGTCTCCTCGCTGGTGGGCGCGGTGATCGGCGTGACGCTGCGCATCGCCGGCAAGCTGGCGCACAAGGACATTCCCATCGCCTTCGGCCCCTTCCTGGCCGGAGCGGGCCTCGTCTGCCTGGTGGCGGGCCCGGAAGTCGTGAGGCAATGGATTCCGTTCGCCTTCCCCCTTGGCGCACTGATCCATTGACACACCGCATGGTGCGGCGCATCGGTCTGACGGGCGGCATCGGCAGCGGCAAGAGCACCGTCGCCGGGCTGCTGGTGGCCCAGGGGGCGGTACTGGTGGACACCGACGCCATCGCGCGCGCCATCGCACTCCCAGGCGGCATCGCCATGCCGGCCCTCGAGGCAGCCTTCGGCCCCAGGGTCATCGCCCCGGACGGCGGCCTGGACAGGGCCGCCATGCGACAGATCGTGTTCGCGGATGCGGGAGCCAAGGTGCGCCTCGAATCCATCCTCCACCCCTTGATCGGCGCCGAAACCCAGCGCCAGGCCGCAGCAGCGGGCGAGGATGCGGTCGTCGTGTTCGATGTCCCCCTGCTCGTCGAATCCGGCCGCTGGCGCGCCATCGTCGACCGGGTGCTGGTGGTCGACGCCACCGAGGAAACGCAGCTCAAGCGCGTCGTCGCACGCTCTGGTTGGGCGCCGGAAGCGGTCAAGGCGGTGATCGCCCAGCAGGCCACGCGCCGGGCTCGCCGGGCCGCCGCCGACGCCGTCATTTTCAACGAGTCGCTGGCGCTCGAGGAACTCGCTCAGCAGGTACGGGGTCTCTGGGAACGGTGGGTTCGGCCGGGCACGCGATAATTTGGGGTTGACGCCGCGACGGCTACACGACGATCACGTCAAACGGCGCACGCCTCAGCGCCCCTCACGATGCTTTTCAATTCGTACCCTTTCATCTTTGTTTTCTTCCCGCTGGTCCTGATCGGCTTCTTCCTGATCGGTGCGCGCAGTCCCCGGTCGGCGGCGGGTTTCCTGGCACTGGCTTCGCTCTTCTTCTACGGGTGGTGGAGCGTCAAGGCACTGCCCTTGCTGCTGGGGTCGATCTGCATCAACTACTGGTTCGGATTGCGGCTCACGCCCTCGCCCGGCCGGGAAGACAAGCACCGCAAGGCCCTGCTGATCATCGCGCTGGTGGTCAACCTCGGGGTGCTGGCCGTCTTCAAGTACGCCAACTTCTTCCTGGAAAACATCGATGCCGGCCTGGCCGCCGCGGGCTTCGCGCAGATCGATCTGGTGCACATCGTGCTGCCGATCGGCATCTCGTTCTACACCTTCACGCAGATCGCCTTCCTGGTCGACTGCTGGCAGGGCAAAGTGCGGGAGCGCAGCTTCGTGCACTACGCGCTGTTCGTCACCTACTTCCCGCACCTGATCGCGGGCCCGGTGCTGCATCACGCGCAGATGATGCCGCAGTTCAACAACCCGGCCACCTACCGGTTCAACGCCAACAACATGGCGCTCGGACTGGGCATCTTCGTCTTCGGCCTGGCCAAGAAGATGCTGATCGCCGACCCGTTGGGGCAGTACGCCGACATGATGTTCAAGGGCGTGCACGAAGGCGTGCTGCCCTCGCTGTACACGGCCTGGTTCGGGGTGCTGGCCTACACGCTGCAGATCTACTTCGACTTCTCCGGCTACTCGGACATGGCGGTCGGCCTGTCTCTGTGCGTGGGCGTGCAGCTGCCGCTCAATTTCAGGTCGCCTTACAAGTCGACCAACATGATCGAGTTCTGGCGCCGCTGGCACATCTCGCTGTCGACTTTCCTGCGCGATTACCTCTACGTGCCGCTCGGAGGCAACCGCAAGGGGCCGGCCCGGCGCTACATCAACCTTTTCCTGACGATGCTGCTGGGCGGCCTGTGGCACGGCGCCGCCTGGACTTTCGTCATCTGGGGCGCACTGCATGGCGCCTACCTGATGGTCAACCACTTCTGGAACGCCAAGGTGCGCCGCGGCAACACCAGGACCACGTGGTACGGCCGCGCGGTCGGCTGGTTCATCACCTTCCTGTGCGTGATGATCGCCTGGGTGGTGTTCCGGGCCGACAGCATGACGGCCGCCGTCGAGATCTACAAGGGCATGCTGGGCATGCACGGCGCTCCCGTGTCGGCCTTCAGCGAGTTCCGCGTGCCGTTCCGCAAGCCCGAGTTCTTCCAGACCATCCTCGTCGGCCTGGTGATCTGCCTGGCGCTGCCGCCCACCATCACGCTCGACCGCTGGATCCCGAACGTCGCGGGGCTGGCCGGCCGCCCCCGCCTCCAGCGCCTGGCCACCTGGGTCACGGGCCTGGGCTGCATCTATCTTTTTGGCCTGTGCGTGTCGAAGTTCGGCAACTACAGCCCGTTCCTCTATTTCCAGTTCTGACATGGAAGACACGAAATCGGCCAGGACCTGGCTACGCATCTTTGTAGCGGGCTATCTGGTGTGCTGCGCGCTGCTGGTCGCCAGCCTCTTCACCCCCATTCCCTACGGCGACCTGACCCGCATCGGACGCATCTCGGAACGCGAGTTCGGCTGGCACGTGCCGCCACCACCTATCCCCGATGCGGACATCAAGACGTGGCCGATCCAGGAGTCCGACATCCTGGTGATCGGCGACAGCTTCTCGGTGCGCTACGCGTGGCAATCAGCGCTCGTGGGCGCCGGCTACAAGGTCACCACGACGCACTGGGACAACCTCGGCGGCACCCTGTGCGACGACTTCTCTGGTTGGCTCGATAAATCCGGCTTCAAGGGCAAGGTGGTCATCGTCGAGAGCATCGAGCGCCTGCTGCAGGACCGTATCGAGAAGTCCGAGAGCTGCAAGACGATGAAGCACGCCTTCAAGCCCACGCCGCCGCCCTTCGAGAACCCGGCCAAGCCCGCCCCCGGCTTCCAGCTCAACTGGGATGCCCAGTTGCTCAGCGGCTGGTTCACATACCAAAACACGAAGGCCATCATGGCGTCCGACAGCTGGACCAACACGCCCGATCGCTGGGGCCCGCTGATCGACGCTCGCGCAGTGCCCGACGGCTGCAAGCAGTTCAGCCACCGCGCCTGCGACAAGCTGCTCATGACCGCCGAAGACCGCGTCAACGCGGCGCTGACGGCCGAGTCCGCGCAGTTCATGAAGCGCTTCGAAAGCACCGCTGCGCCTTACAAGGTGGTGTGGATGGTGGTCCCCAACAAGAGCACCGTGTATTTGCAACAAAACCATGCCGATGCGTTCCGGGCCGAATTCAACCCGCAAAATATCGGACCGGACCTGTTCGCGCTGGCAGAAGAGAACCGCTTCAAGATGATGGATCTTTTCCCCGCCAACGAGACCCACGTCTCGACCCGGGGTTACATTCTTTTCGGGCAGCGTATGCTGGAGGCTGTGCGCCAGGTGATGCCCACCCCGGTTGCCAAATCACAATGAGCTCGAACCCGACGTGAAAAAACGATACGCGTGATCCTCTACGAGTACCCCTTCAACGAGCGCATCCGCACGTACCTGCGGCTGGAGCACCTGTTTCGCCGCCTCGGTGAACTGGTGCCCGCCGAATCGCCTCTGTCCCACCACTACGCCCTGGTCACGATCTTCGAGATCATGGACGTCGCCGCACGCGCCGACCTCAAGGCCGACGTGCTGCGCGACCTGGACAAGCACAAGAACGTCTTCAACAGCTACCGGGGCAATCCGGCCATTGCCGAGGCCGTGCTCGACCAGGTCGTTGGCCAGCTCGAAGGCAACTTCGCCACCCTCAACAGCGTGGCCGGCAAGGCCGGGCAGGCGCTGACGGAAAACGAGTGGCTCATGAGCATCCGCAGCCGCGCCGGCATTCCGGGCGGCACCTGCGAGTTCGACCTGCCCGCCTACTACGCCTGGCAGCACCGCCCCGCCGCCAGCCGCCGCGCTGACCTCGAACGCTGGTCGAATACCCTCTCGCCGCTGGCCTCGTCGATCTACCTGCTGCTCAAGCTGCTGCGGGATGCCGACGTGCCCTACAAGGTGATCGCCACCAACGGCCAGTTCCAGCAGAACCTGCCGCAGGGCCGCAGCTTCCAGCTGCTGCGCCTGCGCATCGACCCCAAGCTCGGCTTGATTCCTGAAATCAGCGGCAACCGCCTCATGGTCTCGGTGCGCCTGATGCGCCACGACGCGGACGACCGCCTCCACCAAAGCTCGGACGACGCGCCTTTCGAGCTGACCCTCTGCGCATGACGACGCGGTTGAACAGCAAGGGCGAACGGATCGTCCGCTGCCCCACGTGCGGCGGCGACAGCATCTACGCGCCGAGCAACGCCTACAGGCCCTTCTGCAGCGCGCGCTGCAAGGGTGTCGACCTGGGTGCCTGGGCCAGCGAAGAATTCCGCATGCCGGCCGAAGCGCCGCCTGACGACGAGCCTTTCGGCGACCCCAAGATCCAGTAAGCAGCCGGGCAGCCGCGGGGCTGGCTACTTGCCGCCCGCGTCTTCGTCGAGCAAGGCAGGGTCGATGTAGGTCGCGAAGCTGCGCGCATACCGGGGCCGCAAGTGCCCGATGTCCTTGTAGGCCGGCGAACCGTCGTCCGGCATGCTGCGAATGCACTGGCCATCGGCACACAGGCTGGCAAACGGCTCGATGACCTTCACGCCATTGGCCTCGGCCACCTGCTTCAGCCGCGCATTGAACTGCGCCTGGTCTTGCGGCATCGGCGCCTTGAGCTGCCCGGCGGCCGCCGTCATGCCGCCCAGCCGGCTACCCTGGATCTGCTTGAGCGGATCGAAATCCATGCCGACCGGATTGCCGAGTACCAGGTAGACCGTCTTGTGCGCCGACAGGCGCTTCAGCGTCTCGCCCAGCGACTTCAGCGACAGGTCGACGCCGTCCCCGCCGAGGAACGGGTGCACGGCCTTCTTGTCGTCGACAAAGTAGTTCACCGTGGGACCGGCCCCCGTGAAGTAGCAGCTCCAGCATGCCCCGAGCACCACCGAATCGATCTCCGGCTTCAGCGCCAGGTCGAGCACCGCTGCACGCCGCTCTTCGCACGCCGTATCGGCGCCGCTGAACAGGCCCGGCACAGGCGGACATGAGCCCTTGGTCGCGAAGTACACCGTGCGGGCCTTGCCAGGCTGCGTGCGCACCAGCTCGAGTGCGCGCGGCGCGTACTGCTCGACGTGGCTGTCGCCGATCAGCAGCACGTTGTGCTTGCCGCTGCCGGTGCGGTAGACGAACTGCCCGCCCAGCGCAGCCTCTTCGAAGCCGTTGTAGTAGTTGTCTTCGCGCGTTGCATCCGCCACCGCCTGCAGGGCCTGGCTGTCGTTGCGCGGCGGCGGCGTGCCCAGGAAAACCAGCACCCCGGCCAGCGCCAGCGCAGCGCCGCTGCCCGCCAACCCGCGCAGCATCGTCTGCGAGAGATGAAGCTTGACGAAGCGCTCCAGGAAACGATACGTGGCCCAGGCCAGCACGACCGACGCCACCACCAGCGCAATACGCACCTGCAGCGGCGGCTCCCCGCCCACCACGATGCGCGCATACGAAAGCAGCGGCCAGTGCCAGAGGTACAGCGGATAACTGATCAAACCGATCCACACCATGACGCGGTTCGACAGCAGATAACGGTTGAGCACGCCGTTCGGCCCGGCCGCGATGCAGCTCACCGCCCCCAGCACCGGCAGCAGCGCCCACCAGCCCGGAAACGCCTTCGTGCTGCGCGTCATGAAGAGGCCGAGCACGAGCAGGCCCACGCCGACGACGGACTGCACATGCTTCGTCCACGCACGCGGCTGGGCCGAACCGCTGGCAGCCTGCAGCCGCATCGCCGCCAGCAACCCGCCGGCCATCAGTTCCCAGGCGCGAGACAGCGGCGAATAGAACGCCGCGGCACGATGCGGCTGCACCGTCAGCACATTGACCAGGAACGAGATCGCGGCCACCGCCAGCGTCACGCGCAAGATGGGCCAGCGCTTGCGCCAGGCCAGCCCGAGCATCAGCGGCCAGAAGATGTAGAACTGCTCCTCGATCCCCAGCGACCACAGGTGCAGCAGCGGCTTGGTCTCGGCCGTGGCGTCGAAGTACCCGGCCTCGCCCAGGAAGACGAGGTTGGCAAAGAAGGCGGCCCCGCCCGTGGTCTGCTTGCCGAGCTGCGAGAACTCGCCCGGCAGCAGCACGTACCAGCCGAAGGCCAGCGTAGCGAGCAGCACGAGCACCAGCGCCGGAAAAATGCGCCGGATGCGCCGCGCATAAAAGTCGCGGTAGCTGAAATCGCCCGCCGCCAGGCTCTGCAGAAGAATGGTCGTGATCAGGAAGCCCGAGATCACGAAGAAGATGTCGACCCCGATGAAGCCGCCCGGCAGCAGGCTCGGAAAGGCGTGGTACGCCAGCACCGAGCCCACCGCGATGGCGCGCAGGCCGTCGATGTCCGGGCGGTACTTGGGATGCATCGTTCGCTCAGCCTCGCTCAGCGCGACGGCTGTTGCACGGCGCGCACCGTGCGGTCGAAGTAGCTCGCCTCTTCCCGGGTGTAGCGCGGGCGCAGGTGGTCGGCGTCCTTGTAGGCGGGCGAACCGTCGGGCATCGTACGGATGCACTGGTCGTCCTTGCACAGCACCGCCATCGCATCGATGGCCTCGGCTCCGCTCGCCTGCGCGATCGCGCGCAACCGGTCATTGAGCTGCTTCTGGTCGGCCGGCAGCGGCGTCGTCGGCGTCGAGACCGAAGCCTCCATGTGCGTCAGGCGGCTGCCCTCGATCAGGCGCTTCGGCGTGAACTCCGGGCCACCGGGGTTGTCGAGCAGCAGGAAGACCTTCTTGTGGCGTGCCAGCTCGCGCAGCGTGACCTCCAGCGAGGCCAGCGAGCGTTCGATGCCGTCGCCGCCCTGGAACGGGTGGACCACGTTGTCCGCGCCGCGGTAGTAGTACTCCAGGGCGCCGTGGCCGACGAAGTAGCAGTTCCAGCAACCGCCGATGACCACCGAATCGACCTCGGGGCTCAGTGCATAGGCCAGCAATGCAGTGCGCCGCTCGGCGCATCCGATGTTCTTGTCCGCGAAGACCCCCGGCACCGCCGGACACGCGCCCTGGGTCACGAACCAGGCCGACTTGTCTTCCATCGACAGCGTGCGGGCCAGTTCCATCACGCGCGGCGCGTACTGCTGCACGTGGCTGTCGCCCAGGAACAGCACCCGCTTGGGCCCACCGCCAACCTTGTAGACCAGCTGGTCGCCGATCATGTCGAGCTTGAAGCCCTGGTAATAGTCGGCATCCAGCCCGGCGTTGGCGACGATCTGCAGTTGGGCGCTGTTGTTGCGCGGCTCGGGCACGCCGAAGAAGATCGCCGTGCCTGCGGCGGCCAGCAGCACCATCCCCGCGCCCAGTGCCTTGAGCGTGCCCGCGCCGGGGCGATTTCTCGCATAGCGCTCGACAAAGCGGTACGTGGCCCACGCGAGCAACACGCTGGCCGCCATCGCGCCGGCGCGGTAGACCGGCGACGGATGCAGCGGGTCGGCCTCCACGATGCGCACGAACGCAAGCAGCGGCCAGTGCCACAGGTACAGCGGATAGCTGATGAGCCCGAGCCACACCATCACCCGGTTCGACAGCAGGTACTTGTTCAGCACGCCGTTCGGCCCTGCGGCGATGCAGCTCACCGCGCCCAGCGTGGGCAGCAGCGCCCACCAGCCCGGGAACGCCTTGTTGCTGCGGATCATCACCAGCCCGAGCACGATCAACCCGACGCCCAGCACCGACTGCAAGTGGCTGCGCCACGCGCTCGGCGTCGGCGGCTTCAGCCGCATGCAGGCCAGGATGCCGCCCACCATCAGCTCCCAGAAACGGGAGGCCGGCGAGTAGAACGACGCCGCCGGCAACGGATGCACCGTCGTCACATTCACCAGGAACGAGACCACCGCGACCACCAGCACCACGCGCACGATCGGCCAGCGCTTGCGCCATGCGAGCCCCAGCAGCAGCGGCCAGAAAATGTAGAACTGCTCCTCGATGCCCAGCGACCACAAGTGCAGCAGTGGCTTGGTTTCGGCTGCGGTGTCGAAGTACCCCGACTCGCCCCAGAACACCAGGTTGGCGACGAACGCCGCACCACCCACGGTCTGCTTGCCGAGCTCGGCGAACTCATCGGACAGCAGCAGATACCAGCCGGCGCACAACGTCGCCAGCAGCACCACGATCAGCGCCGGAAAGATCCGCCGGATGCGCCGTGCGTAGAAGTCGCGGTAGCTGAAGTCACCCGCCGCGAGGCTCTGGAGAATGATGGTCGTGATCAGGAAGCCCGAGATCACGAAGAAGATGTCGACCCCGACGAAGCCGCCCATCAGCGCCGTCGGGAAGGCGTGATACACCAGCACGGACCCGACCGCGATCGCGCGCAGCCCATCGATGTCCGGACGGTACTTGGGATGCATCAATCAGTCAGTTGGCCGGCGCATTGGCAGGCGCGACGACCGGAGGCGGCACGAACGGCAGGCCGCGCTCTTCCGACAGCCATTGCAGCACCGGAAACGCGCCCGGGAGCACCGGCGTCACGTCCAGCGGCAGCTGTTGCCAGGCCATCTGCTGGCCTTCGCGCATCTCGAACTCGCCGCTCCAGGCCGTCACCTTGCACCAGTGCAGGCGCACCAGCGCATGCGGGTAGTCATGCTCCGTGATCTTCCAGACTTCGGCGCCGTCGATGGTGATGCCGAGTTCCTCCTGCAGCTCGCGCCGCAGTGCCTCTTCGACCGTCTCGCCCGCCTCGATCTTGCCGCCGGGAAACTCCCAGAAGCCCGCGTAGGCCTTGCCTTCGGGCCGGCTCGAGAGCAGCAGCGCGTCGTCGGACAGGCGAATCAGCACGCCGACCGCGACTTCCGTGTGCTTGCGAGGCTCGGTCACGCGGCGCTCCGGCCCGCGTAGTCGCGCGCGAACTGGTAGGCCACGCGGCCGCTGCGCGAACCGCGCTCCAGCGCCCACACGAGCGCCTCGGGCCGCGCCGCCGCGATGGCGGCCTCGTCCACGCCGAACGACGAGAGCCACTGGCCCACGATCGTCAGGTATTCGTTCTGGCTGAAGGGATAGAAGCTCACCCAGAGGCCGAAGCGCTCCGACAGCGAGATCTTTTCCTCGATCACCTCGCCGGGATGGACTTCGCCATCGTCGGTGTGGGTGTACGTGAGGTTTTCCTTCATGTACTCGGGCAGCAGGTGGCGCCGGTTGCTGGTTGCGTAAATCAGCACGTTGGGCGTCGAGGCCGCGATCGACCCGTCGAGGATCGACTTCAGCGCCTTGTAGCCCGGCTCGCCTTCGTCGAAGCTCAGGTCGTCGCTGAACACGATGAATTTCTCGGGACGCTGCGACACAACTTCGACGATGTCGGGCAGGTCGACGAGTTCGGCCTTGTCCACTTCGATCAGGCGCAGGCCCTGCGGCGCATAGGCCTGCAGGCAGGCACGGATCAACGACGACTTGCCCGTGCCACGCGCGCCCGTCAGCAGCACGTTGTTGGCCGGCTTGCCTTCGACGAACTGCTGCGTGTTGCGCGCGATCTTTTCCTTCTGGACGTCGATTTCCTTCAGCGAATCGAGCGCCATCGCGGCCACGTGCTTCACTGGCTCGAGCACACCGTGACCCGAGTTGCGGCGGCGGTAGCGCCAGGCGATGGATGCGTTCCAGTCGGCGGGCGCGGCCAGCGGCTGCGGAAGGATCGATTCGATGCGGGAAATGAGCTGCTCGGCGCGCTCGATCAGCTTCTGGAACTGCTCGTTCATCGACGCCCGCCCGGCCGCCCGAAGGGCGTTGAGCTCCCCCTCGGGGGGCAGCGACGACACGAAGTGCGGAGCGTGGGGGTCATCACGATCTGTAGTCGGCGTTGATGGTCACGTACTCGTGGCTGAAGTCGCAGGTCCACACCGTCTCGCTGGCCGTGCCGCGGCCGAGGCCAATGCGCACCGTGATCTCGCTCTGCTTCATCACGCGCTGGCCGTCTTCTTCGCGGTACGACGGGTTGCGTCCGCCCTTGACGGCCACGTGCACATCGTCGAGGAACAGGTCGATGCCGGTCTGGTCGAGGTCAGCGATGCCCGCATAGCCGACGGCCGCCAGGATGCGGCCCAGATTCGGGTCGCTGGCGTAGAAGGCCGTCTTGACCAGCGGCGAATGCGCCACGGCATACGCCACCTGCTTGCACTCGGCGGCATCGCGGCCGCCTTCGACCTGGATGGTGATGAACTTGGTTGCGCCTTCGCCGTCGCGCACGATAGCCTGCGCCAGTTGGCGGGCCACGTTCTGCATCGCGGCCACAAGCGCCTTGCCGTCGGCCGAATCGAGCGAAGTGATGGTCGCGTGCGACGCCTTCTGCGTGGCGATGACCACGAACGAGTCGTTGGTCGAGGTGTCGCCGTCGATGGTCACGCGGTTGAACGAGGCGTCGGCCAGCAGCCTGGCCAGCGGCTGGATCAGCGACGGATCGATCTTCGCGTCGGTGGCCATGAAGCCCAGCATGGTCGCCATGTTCGGGCGGATCATGCCGGCGCCCTTGCTGATGCCGGTGATGGTGACGGTGACGCCGCCGATCTGAACCTGCTGGCTGAAGGCCTTGGGAATCGTGTCGGTGGTCATGATGCCTTCGGCCGCGCGTGCCCAGTGGTTCGCGTCGGCATCGGCCAGCGCGGCCGGCAGACCTGCTTCGATGCGGTCCACGGGCAGCGGCTCCATGATCACGCCGGTGGAGAACGGCAGGATCTGTTCAGGCGCGATCTCCAGCTTGCGCGCGAGCGCGATGCAGGTGGAGCGCGTGCGCATCAGCCCGTCTTCGCCCGTGCCGGCATTGGCGTTGCCGGTGTTGATGACCATCGCCCGGATGCCGTAGTTCGCGGCCAGGTGGTCGCGGCAGACCTGCACCGGCGCGGCGCAGAAACGGTTCTGGGTGAACACCCCGCCGACCGCCGAGCCTTCGTCTATCAGCACGACGGTCAGGTCCTTGCGATTGGCCTTGCGCACGCCCGCTTCGGCCACGCCGATGCGAACGCCGGGCACCGCGAACAAGGCGGCGGGATCAGGGGCAGACAGGTTCACGGGCATGGAGTTTCTCTCGGTGAATGTGTTGCGGACTTCAGCTGAGCTTGCCGTGGCACTGCTTGTACTTCTTGCCACTGCCGCAAGGGCACGGATCGTTGCGGCCGACGCGGGCGAAGGCCAGGGCTTCGGCGCTCAGCGTGCCCAGACCGGCGGCCGCCAGGCGGCGCTGGCTTTCCTCGTCGACACGCACCTCGACTTCACCGGTTTCGGTCGGCGCGCTGTAGGTGATGTTGGCGACGTTCTCGCCACGGCTTTCGAGCGCTTCGGCGGCCTCTTCGAGCTGCTCGCCCGACTGCACGCGCACCGTCATCAGCTGGCGCGTGACTTCGTTCTTGACTGAGTCGAGCAACTGGCCGAAGAGTTCGAAGGCTTCGCGCTTGTATTCCTGCTTGGGCTGCTTCTGCGCATAGCCGCGCAGGTGGATGCCCTGGCGCAGGTAGTCGAGCGAGGCCAGGTGTTCGCGCCAGTGGGTGTCGATGCTCTGCAGCAGCACCATGCGCTCGAACTGGGTGAAGTTTTCCTGGCCGATCAGCGCGACCTTGGCGTCAAAGGTCTCGTTGGCGTTCTTCAGCACCTTTTCGACGATGTCTTCGTCGGCGATGGCGTCCGAGGCCTCGACTTCCTTCTTGAGCGGCATGTCGATGCCCCACTCGTTGAAGAGGCTCTTCTCGAGGCCGTCGAGGTCCCATTGCTCTTCGACCGATTCGCTTGGAATGTACTGGCGCACGAGGTCGGTGAAGCAGCCTTCGCGCAGCGCAGCAATCTGCGCCGTGAGGTCGCCCGCATCGAGGATGTCGTTGCGCTGCTGGTAGATCACCTTGCGCTGGTCGTTCGACACGTCGTCGTATTCGAGCAGCTGCTTGCGGATGTCGAAGTTGCGCGCCTCGACCTTGCGCTGCGCGCTCTCGATGCTGCGCGTGACGATGCCGGCTTCGATGGCTTCGCCATCGGGCATCTTCAGGCGGTCCATGATCGCCTTCACGCGGTCACCCGCGAAGATGCGCATCAGCGGATCGTCCAGGCTCAGGTAGAAGCGCGACGAACCCGGATCGCCCTGGCGGCCCGAACGGCCGCGCAGCTGGTTGTCGATGCGGCGCGACTCATGGCGTTCGGTCGCGATGATGCGCAGGCCGCCGAGCGACTTCACGAACTCGTGGTCCTTGGCCCATTCGGCGCGCACGTGTTCGATGTCGGCCTTCTTGGTGGCTTCGTCGCGACCTTCGTCGTTCTCGATCGCCTCGATCATCTTCTCGATGTTGCCGCCCAGCACGATGTCGGTGCCGCGGCCGGCCATGTTGGTCGCGATGGTGATCATCTTCGTGCGGCCGGCCTGCGCCACGATGTCGGCTTCGCGTGCGTGCTGCTTGGCATTCAGCACCTGGTGCGGCAGGCCCGCCTGCGTCAGCAGGCCGTCGATGATTTCGGAGTTCTCGATGGACGAGGTGCCCACCAGCACCGGCTGGCCGCGCTCGTAGCACTCGCGGATGTCCTGGATGGCCGCCTCGTACTTCTCGCGCGTCGTCTTGTAGACGCGGTCGAGCTGGTCTTCGCGCTTGCTGATGCGGTTGGGCGGAATGATCGTAGTCTCGAGACCGTAGATTTCCTGGAACTCGTAGGCCTCGGTGTCGGCCGTGCCGGTCATGCCGGCCAGCTTGCCGTACAGGCGGAAGTAGTTCTGGAAGGTGATCGAGGCCAGCGTCTGGTTCTCGGCCTGGATCTCCACGCCTTCCTTGGCCTCCACGGCCTGGTGCAGGCCGTCGCTCCAGCGGCGGCCCGTCATCAGGCGGCCGGTGAATTCGTCGACGATCACCACTTCGCCCTGCTGCACCACGTAGTGCTGGTCGCGGTGGTACAGGTGACGTGCACGCAGCGCCGCATTCAGGTGATGCATCAGCGTGATGTTGGCCGGGTCGTAGAGCGAGGCGCCCTCGGGCAGCAGCTTGAACTCGCCCAGGATGCGCTCGGCGTTCTCGTGGCCGTCTTCGGTCAGGAACACCTGGTGCGTCTTCTCGTCGACCGTGAAGTCGCCGGGCACCGTGACGCCCTCGCCCGTGCGCGGGTCGGCTTCGCCTTCCTGCTTCTTGAGCAGCGGCACCACCTTGTTGATGGCAAGGTAGAGGTCGGTGTGGTCTTCGGCCTGGCCGCTGATGATCAGCGGGGTGCGGGCCTCGTCGATCAGGATCGAGTCCACTTCGTCGACGATGGCGTAGTTCAGGCCGCGCTGCACCCGGTCGCCGGGCTCGTAGACCATGTTGTCGCGCAGGTAGTCGAAGCCGTACTCGTTGTTCGTGCCGTACGTGATGTCGCTGCGGTAGGCGGCCTGCTTTTCCTCGCGCGGCATCTGCGGCAGGTTGATGCCCACCGAGAGACCGAGGAAGTTGTAGAGGCGGCCCATCCAGGTCGCGTCGCGATTGGCCAGGTAGTCGTTCACCGTGACCACGTGCACGCCCTGGCCGGACAGCGCATTCAGGTACACCGGCAGCGTGGCGGTCAGCGTCTTGCCTTCGCCGGTGCGCATTTCGGAGATCTTGCCGTTGTGCAGCGCCATGCCGCCGAGCAGCTGGACGTCGAAGTGGCGCATCTTCATGACGCGCTTGGAGCCTTCGCGCACCGTGGCGAAGGCTTCCGGCAGCAGGTCGTCGAGCGACTCTCCCTTGGTGACGCGTTCTTTGAATTCCTGCGTCTTGGCACGCAGCGCATCGTCGCTGAGCTTCTCGAACTCGGGTTCGAGCGCATTGATGCGTTCCACCGTCTTGCGATACTGCTTGAGGAGCCGGTCGTTGCGACTGCCGAAAATCTGGGTCAGGAAGTTGGTTGCCATGGGTGGAGATGGGCGGGCACCTGATACGGCAGGCACTTCGACCGGATTCCCTAAGATATGGTGAAAGCAGTTGGGCGCGCTTTCAATGAAAGCAAGCAGCCTTTTTCCGGCGCGAACGCCGGCAAACCGGGCATTTTAGCTGTCTTGTTTCTAACCCCTGGATTACGCATGTATCGCCGACTTCCCCCCGCCATTTCGCTGCAGCAAGCTGCAGAAGGCGCGCCCACCCTGGGCAGCCTGATGGCGCGCGCGCGCGACACCGCGGAGCGGCTCAAGGCCGTGGAAGGGCTGATTCCGCCGGCCATGCGCGGTGCCGTGCAGGCCGGGCCGGCCGAAGGCGACGTGTGGTGCCTGCTGGTCAAGGGCAGCGCCGCGGCCGCCAAGCTGCGCCAGCTGTCGCCGATGCTGGTGACGCGGCTCAAGAACCGGGGATGGGACGTAGCGACGATCCGGATCAAGGTGCATACCGGCCGCTGAGCAGCAAGTTTGCATTGGCTTTGATTTTTCGTCTGAAAGTAGATAATATTTCCAGATGACAACATCCCCCGCGCCTTCGGACGCCCAACTCCTGCTGCTCGACAAGCACCAGGTCGACGCCCTCCTCTCCCCCGACGACGTTCTTCAGGCCGTGCGAGAAGCCTTCGTGCTGCACAGCGAACGCGAGGGCCGCGTCTTCCCGGTCGTACGAGAGCCGCTGCGCACGGGCGGGGTGTTCGGCATCAAGTCTGGTGACGTGCAGGCCCAGGGCCTGCTCGGCTTCAAGGCCGCGGGCTTCTGGCCGGCCAACCGGCAACGCGGCGGCGAACCCCATCAAGCGACGATCCTGCTGATCGACCCAGCGACCGGCCGGCCGCTGTGCGTCATCGACGGCAACACGGTGACGACAGTGCGCACGGGCGCGGCAGGCGGGCTCGGCCTCCAGCAGCTTGCACGGCCCGACAGCACGCGGCTGTGCGTCTTCGGCACCGGCGTGCAGGCGCGCATCCAGCTCGACTTCGCGCTGCGCCTGGTGCCATCGCTGCGCGAGGTTCTTTATATAAGTACGAACGGCCAGCGCAATGCGGCGTTCGAGGCCCACTTCACCGGCCGCTGCGACATCGCGCCGGCCAGCGACCGCAACACCGCTGTTGCCCAAAGCGACATCGTGATCACCGCCACGCCGGGCGGCGGCGCCCTCTTCGCCCTCGAAGCAGTGCGGCCCGGCACACACCTGAACTGCGTAGGCGCCGACACCCGCGGCAAGCGCGAGCTTCCCGAAGGCCTGTTGCCACGCGTGCGGCTGTTCGTCGACGATCGCACGCAGGCGCAGCAGATCGGCGAAACGCAGTGGTCGCCCGACACGCCATGCGTCGAACTGGGCGACCTGCTGAGCGGCAAGACGGCTGTCGAACGAGCCGCCGACGACATCACCGTCTTCGACATGACAGGCCTCGCGCTGCAGGACCTGACCGTTGCACGCCTGCTGCATGCGCGTGCGGCTGAAGCGGGCATGGGCACACGCATCGCCTGGCCCTGGTAGCGAGAAACCGGCACGAACTCCTTGAACGTGCCGAGGCGGCTTGCTCGGAGCCACCGCGGCTCCCGAAGCGCCACGCCATCGGGGCTCCTGCGCTGAAAGCGTGAACTTTTCGATTCAAAGAAGAAAACGTTTTCAACGCCGCCGAATGACATTTTTTGCCAATTCTTGTCATTAATCGGCAACGAACAAGAGCGCGCACAACGGCCTTACGCGAATGCCGTTTGGAAAGCGCGAAATTCTTCCCAGTCCGAAATAAAAATTCGCCCCTCAGCGGGCCGTTGAATCCATTGACGGCGGTCATTAATTGACAGCAAACGTCATTGTCCAACTCGAGCGTCAGTCGATACATTCCGCGGCCTGAGAGGTCCTGGCGGAGTACGGCAACACGCCTTGCGCCTGGAAGCACGAGGCGCGGGCTCTCCGGAATTCGTGCCGCAAATCGCATCGCAATTTCGCGCGCACGCAAATCCGTCTTTGATCTCATGTTTTTAGATTTCCTTTCCCTCATCAATTGTTATGAATAATCTGTATCGCGGTATCTGGAGCGAGTCGCCCGGCGCATGGCTAGCAGCCACCGAAATCACCAAGACTCATGGCAAAGGCAGCTTCAGACTGTCGGCAGTAGTTGCCGCAATTCTGGCTGCCGGCCTGCAGATGACGGCATCGGATGCCAGCGCATCCACCTACGCACCGGCCAACTGCAACTCCACAACCACGGCGACCATCGGGCAAGTGGCTGTTACCGGAACAAACGCTCAACCGGTCGATGGAACCGGGCCATGGTCCAACATCCTTGGCTGCAATACGAGTGGCAACGGTCTGGATGCCGTATCGGTGTTCGGAACCTACTCCCAAGGGGTTGGAAATGGAGCGGCCGTTTTCGGGTTCTCCAGCACAGCCGGCCAGTGGGCCAGCGCGCTTGGCCTCTCGGCAAATGCTTCCGGCACCGGAAGCACCGCGCTTGGCTTTGGCGCACAAGCTCAAAGCCTGAACTCGGTCGCAATCGGCGGAGCCGGTGGCGACGGAAGCACGGCTCTATCGGCCGCCAATTCAACGACCGCTTCAGGCGCCGGGGCCATTGCCATCGGCAGCAACTCGATCAGAGGGGCTCAAGCGACCGCCTCGGACAGCATCGCGATTGGCGGGGCCGCTACCGCTGCCGGCCAAGGCAGCATGGCTCTTGGCAATGGGGCTGACGCGAAATACGACAACAGCGTGGCCATCGGAGCGGCCAGCAAGACGGCGGATTCGCTCGCCGCATTGCAAGGCGTAGCCGGCTACACACCTTCCCCGGGTGCTGCGATCTCCGCTGCGACGCCGGCTGGTGAAGTGTCTGTCGGGGCCAGCGGCAGCGAACGCAGGCTCACCAACGTCGCCGCAGGCGGCGCTCCGACGGATGCCGTCAATGTCAGCCAGCTGTCGACGGCGACTGCTTCGTTGTCCACCAGCCTGAACACGACGAACAGCAACGTGGCCAGCCTGTCCACCAGTTTGACCGCAACGAACGACTCCGTTGCGAGCCTGTCGACATCGACTTCCACAGGGCTGGGCATCGTTGCCAGCCGCGTCGATAGCTTGTCCACGTCCGTCCTGACCAGCCTGAATACCGCGACGAGCAATATTGGCAGTCTGTCGACGGGCCTCAACACGGCCACGAGCAGCATCGACAGCTTGTCTACATCTACTTCGACAAGACTGAGCACCACAACCAGCAGCATCGGCAGCCTCTCGACCGGTTTGGGCAATCTCTCGACGAGCCTGAACACAACCAATGGCAACCTCGGCAGCCTGAGCACGACGGTCAACACGATCAACGACAAGGGCACCCGGTACTTCCACGCCAATTCGACGGCTGGCGATTCGGTGGCCAGCGGCCAGAAAGCGGTGGCGATCGGCCCGCTGTCCGTGGCCAGCGGCACCAACTCCTTCGCAGCGGGCAGCGGTGCGCAGGCCACGGGTCTGAACGCAATCGCCATCGGCACCGGGGCGCTGGCCACGGGCTCGCAGGCCATCGGCGCCAATGCCCGAGCGGGTGGTGGTGGCGTGGCGCTGGGTGACAACGCGGACGCCGGCGGCACGCCGCTGAGCCAGGCGCCGAACATCTCCAAGGGCACGGTCATCGGCTTCGGCGCCATCGCGCAGCAAAGCGGCGGCGTCGCACTGGGCGCGGGCTCGGTGGCCTCCACCGCCGCGGGCGTGGCCGGCTATGTGCCGGCTGGTGCAGCAGCGCAGCACCGGGTGGCCATCCAGGCGACCACCAGCACGCAGGCCGCAGCGTCGGTGGGCGACGTGGCCAACGGCCAGTACCGCCAGATCACGGCCGTGGCCGCGGGTACGGCCGACAGCGATGCGGCCAACGTCGCACAGCTCAAGGCATCTGCAGCCACCGTGAAGGCCAGCAGCGTGCAGTACGCGACCAACCCGGACGGCTCGGTCAACTACAACCAGGTCACGCTGGGCAACGGCCAGGCGCCGGGCGGCACGCGCATCGGCAACGTGGCGCCGGGCATCCTGCCGGGCGACGCGGTCAACGTGCAGCAGCTGAATCAGGTGCAGAGCCAGGTCGGCGACGTGGCCCGCATTGCCTACTCGGGCACGGCCATGGCCTTCGCGATGTCCGGCACTTACTTGCCAACGCTGTCTCCCGGCGAGAAAACAGTGGGCGTGGGCCTTGGCAACTACAAGGGCTACAGCGCGGTGGCGCTGACCTTCAAGGCACTGTCCGACGACGGCAAGATGTCCTGGGGTGCGGGCCTGTCGACCACGGGCAAGGAGTGGGGCGTCAACGCCGGCATCGGCTGGAAGTGGAAGTAACAAGCCACTGAGTCGGCCTGCGGTGCCGGTGCCTGGCGTCGATGACAGCAGTTCGCTAAGCGACGGCGGCAGCGCCGCCAAACAGCTCGGTCATGAACTGCGTCGACTTCAGACCGGTGCCGGTCAACAAGGCCACAGTCACCTCGCTGGCCTTGATGTCGCCGCGCTGCGCCAGCACCTCGATGGCCGCCGCGGCCGAAGCGGAGGTCGGCTCCGCATAGAGCCCGCTTGCTGCCAGCCGGCGCACCGCAGCCGCGATCTGCTCCTCGGTCAGCGCAACGGTCTTGCCCTTCGTCTCGCGCAGCGCCTGCAGGATTTCCTGGAGCCGCACGGGCCGCTTGATCGCAGTGCCTTCGGCAATGGTCGGCTGCACGACACGGTCCACCAGCGTGTCGACTCCGGCGGTGAAGCTCGCATCGATCGGCGAGCAGTTCAGCGGCTGCGCGACAAAAATGCGCGGCAGCTTGCTGATCTGCCCCGCCGCCAGCAGCTCCTTGAAGCCGATCCAGCACCCGAGCACGTTACTGCCCGCTCCAGTCGGAATGACGACGTTGTCGGGCGCGACAAAGCCCAGGTCTTCCCACAGCTCATACGCCAGCGTCTTCGTGCCCTGCAGGAAGAACGGATGCCAGTTGTGGCTCGCATAGAAGATCGACTCCGACTGGCGCACCGCCTCGTACTCCGACTCTTCGCGCGGCCCCGGCACCAACTGCACCTCTGCGCCGAAGGCCCGGATCTGCGCCACCTTCGGCGCGGGCGTGTAGCTCGGCGCGAGCACCTTCACGCGCATGCCAGCCGCCGCGCCTGCCGCGGCAATGGCTGCGCCGCCGTTACCCGAGCTGTCTTCCAGCACCGCGTCGACGCCGATCTGGCGCAGGAAGGACATCATCACCGCCGCGCCGCGGTCCTTGAAGCTGCAGGTCGGGTTGAACCACTCGAGCTTGAAGTACGGCTCGAGGCTGCCCCAGCGCTTCTGCACCAGCGGCGTGCAGCCTTCGCCCATGCTTGCGGGCTTGTCGATTGCCACGGGCAGCGCCGCGCGGTAGCGCCAGAGCGAGCGGGTGCGCGAATCGATGTCGTCGCGCGAGATGCCGGGCAGCGGCGTGACCATCATCGGATGGCCGTCGTCCGAGCGCCATCGGCGTTCGGACAGGTCGTAGTGCCTGCCGGTGCGTGGGTCGACATAGCGTGCGCGTTCTCTCGCGGTCATTCGAGGCTCCTGGTCAAAATTGGATAATACATCTAACATTGTACTTTTTGTACAAATTAGATTGTTCGTCCAGAGCTGGATACATTCCCCGGCATGAAGAAAAAGTCGAACAAGCAGGTCCTGGAGATGCTGCGCAACATGGCCGAAGGCCTGGGCCAGACCTTTGCGCCCTTCTGCGAAGTCGTGGTGCACGACCTGAGCAATCCGAAGAACGCGATCTACGCCATCGAGAACAGCCTCAGCGGCCGGGAGGTCGGCCAGTCAGTCACGGAGCTGGGTCTCGCGCGCATCCAAGACCCGGAGTTTCCGGCGGTGATAGCGAACTACGCCAACACCTTTCCCGACGGGCGCAAGGTCAAGAGCACATCCATCGGCGTCAAGGACGACAGCGGCGAGTACGTGGCCGCGCTGTGCCTGAACGTCGACCTGACGCTGTTCCAGAGCTTCCAGGCCGCGATCTCACAGTTCACGAAGATCGACGACAAGGAAGTGCACGAGCACATCGAGGCCGGCGGCAACCACTCGGACCGCATCCACGCGCGCATCGACGATTTCGCGGCCGCGCGCGCGACCACCTCGCGCTCGCTGAAGCCGGCCGACCGCAAGCAGCTGGTGCAGGAACTGAAGAAGGCAGGCCTGCTGGAGGTTCGCCGCGGCGCCGAGATTGCCGCCGCGCACATGGGCGTGTCGCGCGCCACGGTCTACAGCGACGCGAAGTAAGGCCCAACCTGTTCAGCCCGCTTACTGCGGCTGCAGGCCGATCTCGTGCGCGGCCTTCTGCCAGCGCTCGGCCTCCGAGCGCAGGAAGGCGCGCAACTCCGTCGGCGTCGAGCCCTTCATCTGCACGCCCAGCACCGACAGGCGCTCCCTCACCGACGGATGGTCGAGCGCGGCGATGGCCTCGCGGCGCAGCTTCTCGATCACGTCGAGCGGCGTGGTGGCCGGCGCGACCATGGCCCACCACTGATCGATCTCCAGTCCCTTGAGCCCGTTCTCCGCGAGTGCGGGCACGTTCTGCAGGCCGGGAATGTTCGTCACGCGCTGCGTGCTCGTCACCAGCAGCGGACGGATGCGGTTGGCGCCCAGCAGGCTGGAGCCGCTGGCCAGCGTCGCGAAGTGCCCCGCCACCGTGCCCGCCGCCACGTCGGTGAGCGCAGGCGCCGAGCCGCGGTACGGGACCATGTTGAACCTGATCTTCGTGCGGCTCGCCAGCAGTTCGGCGGCAAGGTGGCTCACCGTGCCCGCGCCGCTGTGCGCGATGGCTGGCGGCGCACCTTTCGCCGATGCCGCAGCCGCGGTCTTCAGGAAGGTCTTGAAGTCTTTGCTGTCGTCGTCCATGCCCGCGAAGAACACCAGCGGCGAGGTGCCGATCATGGTCACAGGCGTGAAGTCGCGCAGCAGGTCATAGGGCAGCTTCGCCGTCACGGCCGGCGCAATCGCATGCGGCAGCTCGACGATGGCGATGGTGTAGCCGTCAGGCGCGGCCTTGGCCGCCGCGTCGGTGCCGATCATGCCGGCGGCGCCTGGCCGGTTGTCCACGATCACCGGGCTGCCGATAGTCTGGCTCATGCGCTGCGCCATGGCGCGAGCAATCGCGTCGGTGCTGCCGCCGGCCGCCCACGGCACGACGAGCTTCACGGGCTTGTCGGGGTAGGCCGCCCACGCCGGTCGAAACGAAGCGAGCAGGGCCGTAGAGCCGGCGGCCAGAAAGGCCCGGCGTTGCATCGTCGGCATGGTGAATTCCTGAAGGAAGTTAGATCGGGCGGTCGGGCCAGCTCGGATCGCCGGCCGCATTGGCGGTCAGCATCAGCACCACGTGCGCATCGGCCGCAATGGCATTGCTCTCGCGCAGCTGGCGCAATGCGGCCAGGCCGCCGGCAGCGCAGAGCTCGGCGCTGACGCCGAGCGAACTGAGCAGCCGCCGCGCGGCGCGCGCTTCGTCGTCGCCCACGACCACCGCGCCGCCGCCCGTGGCGGTCGCGGCCTGCCACTGCAGGTAGGTGACGGTGGCCCCCGCGGTGGAAAACTGCGCGGTGTGGCCCGGGTAGCTGCCGTTGATGGCGCCGCCCGCGAGCACGCGCGCCAGGCGCGGAAACGGCTCCACCAGCCAGAGCCTGGGCAGGCGCCCGATGCGCCCCGCGGCCATCAGGTCGCGAAAGCCCGCGTAGATGCCCCAGGCCAGATCGCCGCGCGCGGTGGGAATCACGATGTGGTCCGGCAGGCCGCCATCGGCCACGCATTCGAGCGCGATCGGCTTGTAGCCCTCGATGGCCAGCGGCGCGCTGCCCAGCGCGGGCAGGCGGTAGTTGGTCAGCGCGAAGTAGCCTGGGTGCTGCGAACGCTCACGCACGAAGGCCCAGCGGCCCGCGTTGTCGGCGAACACATAGCGCCGCGCGCCAAGTGCATCGAGCTGTCGCGTGTAGGTGGCCGGCATGCCTTCGTAGGTTGCGACCTCGCAGCCCAGGCCCGCGGCCCATGCGTAGTGCGCCGCCGACACGGCCGCGTTGCCCGAGGAGGCAAGCACCAGCGTGTGGGCGTCGAAGTCGAGCGCCTGCGCCACGCCCACCGCCGTCATGCGGTCCTTGTGCGAGCCGGTGGGGTTGCGCGATTCGTCCTTGAGGGCCAGGCGCGCCACATCGAACTGCTGCGCCAGCTCCGGCATGTCCTCCAGCGGCGTCTGCCCCTCCCCCAGCGCGAAGCCGGAGGTGTAGGGCATGGGCATCGCCTCGGTGCTGTCGGGCAGGTAGCTGGCGCGCAGCGCCACGTGGAAGCCCGCGCGCTTGCATGCGGGGCAGCCGTCGTGCGCCAGCGTGACCGGGTAGAGCGCATCGCACCGCAGGCATTGCAGGCCGCGCAGGTTCGGGTTGCGCACGGGCTTGGGTGCCTGGTCACGCACCAACCCCAAGGGATTACCCGGAGGATGAGCCAGGGGATCCGGGGGAGGAGCGGCGAACTTGAAGTCCAGAACGGGCAATGTCGTCACGGGTCATGCGTCAGAAGTTGTGACCAAATCTTATGCAATCGGAAATAAAATTATGCAGCCTCAGATACTCAACCGATAACAAGACTTATCGATGCGATTCGGCGAGATCGAAACCTTCCGGGCTCTCATGCGCGGCAGCTCCACCCGCAAGGCCGCTGCATTGCTGCATGTGACGCAGCCCGCCATCAGCCAATCGCTCAAGCGCCTCGAGACGCAAGCGGGGATGCTGCTGTTCCAGCGCACCGGCGGGCGGCTGGTGCCCACGCCCGAGGCACGCGCGCTGTGGGTCGAGGTGGAGCGGGTGTTCATCGGCATGGACGCCATCGAGCACCGCGTGCGCAGCCTGCGCGACTTCGGCGTCAGCCAGCTGGAGCTGAGCAGCTTTCCCGCCTACGGCCTGGGCTTCATGCCGCGCGCATTGGCACGGCTGAAGGCGCACCGCGGCGCGAGCCCCTGGCCGCAGGTGTCGCTGCAGGTGCTGAGCTCCAAGGACGTGCGCGACCGCGTGGCCATGGGCATCTCCGACTTCGGGCTGATGGCCGACGAGCTCTCGCTCGAAGGCATCGACCACTCCACCTTCTCGCGCTTTCCCGGCGTGGTGGTGATGCCGGCAGGCCACGCGCTGGCCCGCTTCAAGACCATCAAGCCGGAGCAACTGGCCGAGGCGCCCTTTCTCTCGCTCAACCCCGAAGACCCTTCGCACCAGCGGCTCGAAGCCGCATTGGCCCCGCACGGCGTGGCGCTGCGGGTGCTGGTGCAGACGCCCTATGCGGCCAGCGTGTGCGAGATGGCGCTGCGCGGCCTGGGCGTGGGGCTAGTCAACCCGATCACCGCGCTCGACTACGCGGAGCGCGGGCTGGTGGTGCGCAAGTTTTCGGTCGACGTGTACTTCACCTGCCTGCTGGCGCTGCCGGCAGGCAAGGTGCTCTCGGCCACGGCGAGGGACTTCATTTCGCTGATGCGCCAGCAGCTGGCCGAGGACGAGAAGCGGATACAGCGCTACCTGCGCTGATCCCCCACGGTTCACTTCCAGGTGAACTCGTGGTTCAGCCCGATCACGAAGCCGCGCACGCCCTGCGGCCCGGTGCGCGATGTGCTCACGTCCACGCTGATCAGCGGCGTGATGCTGAAGCGCCCGCCGATGCGCGAGGTCCACAGGCCCGCCGCCCGGTTGCGCTCCGCGATGAGCGATACGGTGTCGTTCAGCGCCCATTCGACGCCAATGCCGCCGCGCGGCGTGCGCGCACCGGTTCCGTTGGCCCAGTCGGCGCCTGCGTTGGCGTGGACCTGCAGGCTCTCGAGCGGCCGCCACGTCAAAGGCACCACGAACTGCCCGCCCGCTCGGCCACCGCGCTTCAGGTCGAACACCGCGCCCATCGACACGGCGGCACTGAACGGCGCGTCGGCCGCCTGTCCGTAGAAATTCCACTTGAGCTGCGGTCCGCCGGTGACCGAATGAACGCCGCTCACAGAGGTGCGGTCGAAGTTCAGGCCCAGCTCGACCGGCCCGACGCGGCAGGCGGGCCCGAAGTGAAACCCCGTGACAGGCTCCACACCCGTGCGGCCCCACCAGGTCTCGTACTGGCATTGGCCCGGGTCGAGCGTGCTCGCGTCGTCCACGTCGAAATGCCCTGCGGCGTGTGCGCCCGGGCTCGCGGCCAGGTTCGCGAACAGGCAGGAAGCAGCAAGCATCCAGCCGCTGCTTGGCGGTCGGGTTGTCGTTCTGTCGTGCCTGTTGTTCTTCATCGTGCGCGTCCCGGAGCCCTCGAACCATTCTAGGGACGCCGAAAGTAGTCGCCATGACGCAGGCGGCGCCGGCCGCAATAGCCGGCCTTCTTCAGATCTCGAACTGGGGCTGCAGCTCGCGGATGCGCTTGATGGCCACGCCGGCCGCGGCCGTGCGCGTCTCCACGCCGAGCTTCACGTACACCCGCTCCAGGTGCTTCTTGGCGGTGGCCGGGCTGCTGCCCAGGATCTCGCCGATGTCCTTGTTGGTCTTGCCCTTGACCACCCAGTAGAGCACCTCGGCCTCGCGCGCCGTGAGTTTCAGGCTCAGGCTCATGGCTTCGATGACGGCGGTGTCGGACACCTCGCGCATGATGATCATCCACTCGTCGCCGTCGTCGTCACTGCTGGTCTGCTGGTGCAGCCGCAGCGTGAGGCTGCTCGCGCCCTGCACGATGGACAGCGCCGGCGGCTCGATGCCGCGCTGGCGCGCATCGGGCGTGTGGCTGCGCAGCCATTCGAGCACGGCGGGCGGCGTCTCGGGCGCACGCGTATCGCAGTAGCGCTGCAGCAGGTCGCGCGCCAGCGCGGTCTGCCAGATCAGCCGGCCTTCGGGCAGGCGCACGGTGATGCTCGCGTAGCCGAAGGCATCGAGCGCATTGCGCGCCTGACCGGCCTGCCGCGCGTCCTGCCGTGCGCGGCGCGCGCCCTGCAGGTGCACGTTCATGCGCGCCAGCACTTCCTTCGGCTTGATGGGCTTGGTGACGTAGTCGACCCCGCCGGCTTCGAGCGCGGCCACAAGATGCTCGGTCTCGGTGAGCCCCGTCATGAACACGATGGGAATGTGCGCCGTCGCCGCATCGGCCTTGAGCCGGCGCGCGACCTCGAAGCCGTCGATGCCCGGCATCATCGCGTCGAGCAGCACGATGTCGGGCCGGGCCTGCGCGGCGCGCTGCAGCGCCTGCTCGCCGTTGGTGGCAATGAGCACGGTGTAGCCCGATTCGTCGAGCGCGTCGTGCAGCACAGCGAGGTTGTCGGGCACGTCGTCGACGATCAGCACGAGATCGCTGTTGGCACCCTGCTGTTCGCGCAGGGTCTTGGCGAGTGGTGAGGTTTCCATGGCGGGAGGTGGCGTCGTCGAAGTCATGCGGCGCTTTCGACGGCTTCGGCCAGCGCGCGGCTCATGGCCTCGAACTGGAACTGGCGGGCCAGCACGCGCTGGGCTTCAGTCCACGACGCGCACTCGGGCTGCGCGGCGTCGATGTCGTCGAGCTGGTTCATGATG
Organism: Variovorax sp. OV084; assembly: GCF_900111625.1. Taxonomy (NCBI): domain Bacteria; kingdom Pseudomonadati; phylum Pseudomonadota; class Betaproteobacteria; order Burkholderiales; family Comamonadaceae; genus Variovorax; species Variovorax sp. OV084. Next base: position 339,465 of record NZ_FOII01000005.1, read on the forward strand.
CCGCGAAAGTAGCCCAGGCTCACGGCCTCGTCGAGCGCACGCAGGCGGGCCAGCGAAGGCGCCTGCATCACGCGCGGCGCCACGGCGGCGACCGGCTTCGCGGCGGCATCGGTCCATTGCAGCCCGAGCCGGCGTTCGAGCCAGTCGAGCAGCTCGGTGTGGCGCACGGGCTTGACGAAGAAATCTTCCGGCGCAATGCCCACGTCGTTGTCCAGCCCCTTGTCGAAAGCGTTGGCCGATACGATGGCCACCGATGCCTCGGTCAGCCCCAGCTTGCGCGCACGGCGAATGGTTTCCCAGCCGTCGATGCCGGGCATCGCGAGGTCGACGAACATCGCGTCGGGCCTATAGCCGGCTGCGATGAGATCGAGCGCATCGTGCCCGCTGGCCGCGCTGCGCAGCTCGAAGCCCAGCGGCGCGAGCACATGGCCCAGCAGGTCGCGGTCGGCCTCCTCGTTGTCGACCACCAGCAGGCGGCGACGCGGACCTTCGTAGCCGCGCCGCGCGCGCTGCACCGGCATCGGGCGGCCGGTGCCGGCCACCGTGTCATGCACGCGCGGCAGGAACAGGCGCACACAGAAGAGCGAGCCCTCGCCCGGCGTGCTCTGCACCTTCATCTCGCCGCCCATCAGGTCGGTGAGCATCTTGGCGATGGTGAGCCCCAACCCCGCGCCCGGTGCGGCCGACATGCCCGCCGCATTGCCGCGCGCAAAGGGCTCGAAGATGCGCTCGATGTCCTCGGCCGGCATGCCGGGGCCGGTGTCCTCGATCTCGATGGACGCGAACTCCCGCGCATAGGCCAGCCGCAGTGTGACCTGCCCCGCCGCCGTGAACTTGATCGCATTGCCCAGCAGGTTGATGAGGATCTGCAGCACGCGCTTTTCATCCGCGCGTACCACCTCGGGCAGCGGGCCCGCCGCCTCGAAGCGAAACTGCAGCCCCTTCTCCGCGGCCTGCAGCTCGAACATGTCGGCCAGCTCGCGCAGCGTGTCGGCAAAGCGCATGGGCCGCGCATGCAGCGTGAGCTTGCCGGCCTCGATGTGCGCGATGGCCAGCGTGCCTTCGATGAGCGACAGCAGATGCTCCCCGCCGCGCTTGATGACCGCCACCGCCTGCTGGCGGTGCGGCGGCACCGAGTGGTCTTCGCCCATCAGCTGTGCATACCCCAGGATGCTGTTGAGCGGCGTGCGCAGCTCGTGGCTGATGGCGCTGATGTAGCGGCTCTTCGCCTGGTTGGCCTGGTCGGCCGCCTGCTTGGCCAGCTCGGCCGCGAGCTTGGCCTGCTCCGCGATCTCGCGGGCTTCGTCGGCCGCCTGCTTGGCGGCCTGCAGGGCGCGGTCGGTCTCGCGGTGCAGCTCTATTTCGCGCACCAGCAGATGAGTCTGGCGGTTCGATTCTTCCTGCGCCACCTTGCGGCTCTGGTGCGCCAGCACCAGCCACCACGCGACGATGCCCGCGATGACCAGCAACGCCATGTACGCCTTGAGGAAGCCCGAGCGCAGCGACAGCTTCTGCACGCCGGCCAGCGCCGCGGCCACGTCGGCCTCCGACGCCAGCTCCAGTGCGCCTTCGCCGAAGGCACGCAGCTCCTGCTGATAGAGCACGCCGAACACCACGGCCAGCAGCGGCACGATGACGAGCATCAGCAGCAGGAAGTGCCCCAGCCCCGTGTCGAGGTAGCGCCAGCTGCGGCGCGGCAGCAGCCAGCGCAGCACCGTCGACCATTGCGAAGACAGGCTCGCATGCGGCTTGCACAAATCGCCACAGCGCGCGTCGAGCGTGCAGCACAGCGAGCAGATCGCGCCCTGGTACGCCGGGCAATGCGCCATGTCCGGCCCCTCGTACTCGCGCTCGCAGATCACGCAGTGCTGCACCTTCAGGCGCTGGTAGCTGCCGGTTTCGACCTTCGCCCAGCGCACCGCACGCGGGCCCTCGGCAGGAGCGAAGGCCACCGCGCCATGCGCCTCGTCGGTGCCGCGCGCCAGGTAGTACTTGCCGCCCGTCGCCCAGGCCAGCAGCGGCGATGCCACGAGCGCCGTGCCCAGTGCGATCAGCGCCGAGAAGGCCTGCGCCAGCGGCCCGAACACGCCCAGGTGCGCGGTGATCGATAGCACCGACGCAAGCGCCATCGCGCCCACGCCCACCGGGTTGATGTCCCACAGGTGCGCGCGCTTGAACTCGATGCCCGGCGGCGACAGCCCCAGCGGCTTGTTGATGACGAGGTCGGCCACCACGGCCATCATCCAGGCGATGGCGATGTTGGCGAACAGGCCGAGCACGTCGCCCAGCGCCTCGAACACGTTCATCTCCATCAGCATGAAGGCGATGAGCGCGTTGAACACCACCCACACCACGCGCCCCGGGTGGCTGTGTGCCACGCGCGAGAAGAAATTGCTCCAGGCCAGCGAGCCCGCATAAGCGTTGGTCACGTTGATCTTGAGCTGCGAGATCACCACGAACAGCGCCGTGGCCGCCACCGCCCAGCCGTAGTTCGGAAACACGTACTCGTAGGCAGCGAGGTACATCTGGTTCGGATCGACCGCGCGGTCGGCCGGCACCATGTGCGTGATCGCCAGGTAGGCCAGCAACGCCCCGCCCAGCATCTTGAGCACCCCCAGCACCACCCAGCCCGGGCCGCCGGCCAGCACCCCGGCCCACCAGCGGCGCGCCGTGGTCGCCGTACGCGCGGGCATGAAGCGCAGGTAGTCGGCCTGCTCGCCCATCTGCGTGATCAGCGCAATGCCGACCGTGAGGGCAGCGCCAAACAGGTGCAGATCGAAGCCCTTGGTGCCGGATCGAACCCCGTTGTAGTGCACAATGCCTACAAACGCACCAGGATCGCGCACCAGCACGTAGGCAAAAGGCACCACCAGCATCAGCAGCCACAGCGGCTGCGTCCACAACTGCAGCCGGCTGATGGCCGACACCCCGTGCGTGACCAGCGGAATCACCACCAGCGCACACACCAGGTAGCCCCAGACCGGCGGGATGCCCAGCGCCAGCTCCAGCGCGTAGGCCATCACAGCCGCCTCGAGCGCGAAGAAGATGAAAGTGAAGCTCGCGTAGATCAGCGAGGTGAGCGTGGAGCCGATGTAGCCGAAGCCCGCGCCGCGCGTGAGCAGGTCCATGTCGACGCCGTAGCGCGCCGCGTACACGCTGATCGGCACGCCCGCCAGGAAGATGATGAGCCCCGTCGCCAGGATCGCCCAGAAGGCATTGGCAAAGCCGTACTGCACCAGCAGCGTGGCGCCCACCGCCTCCAGGATCAGGAACGACGCCGCCCCGAAGGCCGTGTTGGCCACCCGCCATTCGGACCACTTGCGAAAGCGCTGCGGCGTGTAGCGCAGCGCGTAGTCTTCCAGCGTCTCGCTGGCCACCCAGCTGTTGTAGTCGCGCCGCACCTTGACGATGCGCTGCGGCGCGTCGTCGGGGGTGGTGGGTACGGCGTCGGGGTTCACACCGTTTCGGTGCATCTTTCGTGCCATCCGTACGGCTTTTGGCGAACAGGGCACGACTGTTGCAAAGAAGCCGGCTTGCCCATAATGGCCGCCACTCTCTGCCACCCGATGCCGATCCCATGGAACTGACTCCGCGCGAAAAAGACAAGCTGCTGATCTTCACCGCGGCGCTGCTCGCCGAACGCCGCAAGGCCCGCGGCCTGAAGCTCAACTACCCCGAAGCCATCGCCCTGATTTCGGCCGCCGTGATGGAAGGCGCCCGCGACGGCAAGAGCGTCGCCGAACTCATGAGCGACGGGCGCGCCGTGCTCACCCGTGCCGACGTGATGGACGGCATCGCCGAGATGATTCCGGACATCCAGATCGAAGCCACCTTCCCTGACGGCACCAAGCTGGTCACCGTGCACCAGCCCATCGTCTGAAATTCAAAGAACAAAAGGACTTTCCATGCGCCACAACGCCTCCAGAACCCTCGCCCTGCTCGCCCTCCTGCTGCCTCTTGCAGCCAGCGCCCACACCGGCGTCGACGGCGGCCTGCACCACGGCTTCACTACCGGCTTCCTGCATCCGCTGACCGGCGCCGACCACCTGGCCGCGATGGTTGCGGTCGGCTTCTGGAGCGCATTGGCCGCGCGCCGCGCCTGGCCCGACCTGCTCTGGGCGCCTCTCGCCTTCGCCGGCATGCTGCTGGTGGGCGCATTGATGGGCCTGGCCGGCGTGCAGCTGCCGGCGGTCGAGCCGATGATCGCGGCCTCGCTGCTGGTGCTGGGCCTGCTGGTCGTCACGCGCGTGCATCTGCCGGCGGTGGTGGCCATGGCGGTGGTCGGCGTGTTCGCGGTGTTCCATGGCGTGGCCCACGGCTACGAGCTGGCCAGCGAACAAGGCGCGGCCCTCACGCTGGCCGGCATGGTCTGCGCCACGTTGCTGCTGCACGCCGCCGGCATCGCAATGGGCTGGGCCCTGCGCCACGCCAACGCATGGGTGCCGCGCGTGGCCGGCGCCGCAGTGCTCGGCCTGGGCGCGACGCTGCTGGCCCAAGCCATCTGAGGCCGGCCATGATTCCCGGCGAACTCTTCACCGACGACGGCGAGCACGCGCTCAACCCCGGTCGCCGCACCCTCACGCTGGTGGTACAGAACACCGCCGACCGGCCGATCCAGGTCGGCTCGCACTATCACTTCGCCGAGACCAATGGCGCACTCGGCTTCGACCGCGAGGCCGCGCGCGGCATGCGGCTGAACATTGCCTCGGGCGCAGCAGTGCGCTTCGAGCCGGGCCAGCAGCGCACGGTCGAACTGGTCGATTTTTCCGGCGATCGCATCGTCTACGGCTTTCGCGGCCTCGTTCAAGGGAAGCTCTGAAACATGGCCACCATCGGGCGACGCGCCTATGCAGAAATCTTCGGCCCCACCGTGGGCGACCGCGTCCGTCTTGCGGACACCGAACTGCTGATCGAGGTTGAAGCCGACTACACCCTGCGAGCCGGCGGCTACGGCGAAGAGGTGAAGTTCGGCGGCGGCAAGACCATCCGCGACGGCATGGCGCAATCGCAGCGCACCCGCGCGCAAGGCGCCGTCGACACCGTGCTGACGAACGCGCTCATCCTCGACCACTGGGGCATCGTCAAGGCCGACATCGGCCTGAAGGACGGCCGCATCGCCGCCATCGGCAAGGCAGGCAATCCCGACGTGCAGCCGGGCGTCGACATCGTCATCGGCCCGGGCACCGAGATCATCAGTTGCGAGGGCAACATCGTCACCGCAGGCGGCATCGACAGCCACATCCATTTCATCTGCCCGCAGCAGATCGAAGAGGCTCTCTCTTCCGGCGTGACCACCATGCTCGGCGGCGGCACCGGCCCCGCCACCGGCACCTTCGCTACCACCGCAACGCCCGGCCCCTGGCACATCGAGCGCATGCTGCAGGCGGCCGATGCGTTTCCGATGAACCTGGGCTTTCTCGGCAAGGGCAACGCCAGCCTGCCGCATGCGCTGCACGAGCAGATCGAAGCCGGCGTCATCGGCCTGAAGCTGCACGAAGACTGGGGTACCACGCCCGCAGCCATCAGCAACTGCCTGGACGTGGCCGACGCCACCGACACGCAGGTGGCCATCCACAGCGACACGCTCAACGAATCGGGCTTCGTCGAGAACACGATTGCCGCCGTGGGCGGCCGCGCCATCTGCGCCTTTCATACCGAAGGCGCGGGCGGCGGCCATGCGCCCGACATCCTGCGCGTGGTGGGCGAGGCCAACTTTCTGCCCTCCTCCACCAACCCCACGATGCCCTACACCGTGAACACGCTCGACGAACACGTCGACATGCTCATGGTGTGCCACCACCTGGACGCCGGCATCGCAGAAGACCTGGCCTTCGCCGAGTCGCGCATCCGCAAGGAAACCATTGCCGCCGAAGACGTGCTGCACGACCTGGGCGCCATCAGCATGTTCAGCTCCGACAGCCAGGCCATGGGCCGCGTCGGCGAAGTCATCATCCGCACCTGGCAGACCGCGCACAAGATGAAGCTGCAGCGCGGCAAACTGCCCGAAGACAACGAGCGCAACGACAACTTCCGAGCCAAGCGCTTCGTCGCCAAGTACACGATCAACCCTGCCATTGCGCACGGCATCGCACACGAAGTGGGTTCGCTCGAAGTCGGCAAGTGGGCCGACATCGTGATCTGGAAGCCGGCCTTCTTCGGCGTGAAGCCCTTCACCATCCTGAAGGGCGGCACCATCGCAATGGCGGCGATGGGCGACCCGAACGCATCCATTCCCACGCCGCAGCCGGTGCACTTCCGCCCGATGTTCGGTGCGTACGGCGGCTCGCTGGCGAAGAGCTCACTGACCTTCGTCTCGCAGGCCGGGCTGGCATCGGGCATCAAGGAACGCTACGGCCTGAGCAAGCACCTGAGCGCTGTAAAGAACATCCGCCACGTGCGCAAGAAGGACCTGATTCACAACGGCTATGCGCCAAAGATGGAGATCGACGCGCAGACCTACGCGGTGCGCGCCGACGGGCATCTGCTGACCTGCGAGCCGGCGAAGCTGCTGCCAATGGCGCAGCGGTATTTCCTGTTTTGAAGCTGGGGTATGCGCCTGCTTGACAGGCTGCGTATCCTCGAAGGTATTCATTCAGCCAACGAGCGCCCCGGGGCGCTCCCTTCGCACCATGCTCACCGCCAACAAACTCATGCCCCAGGGCCGCGGCCTTGCGCCCGTGCTGCTCAAGCGCGCTTCCACCATCGAGCTCGACTGGGACATCCGCCAGAAAAGCCGTTTCGACGCCACCGACTCGCAGGGCCGCCAGATCGGCGTGTTCCTGCCGCGCGGCACCGCCGTGCGGGGCGGCGATGTGCTGGTGGCGGAAGACGGTTCGCTGGTCCGCGTGATCGCTGCGCCGCAGCCGGTGCTGCGCATCACGCATTGCACGGCCCACGGCACGCCCTTCGACCTGACGCGCGCGGCCTATCACCTGGGCAACCGGCACGTGCCGATCGAGTTGAAGCCCGACCACCTCAAGATCGAGCCCGACCACGTGCTGGCCGACATGCTGCGTTCGATGCACCTGATCGTCGTGGCGGTCGATGAGGCTTTCGAGCCAGAGGGCGGTGCATACGGATCGCACGAGCATTCGCATGGCGGTGGTCACAGTCATGACCACGGCCATTCCCACAGCAATGGCCCGAAGCCGCTCGTGCTCGCGCCGGAGTTGCTCGACGACCATGACCACTCGCACGGTCACGACCACAGTCATCACGGTCACTCGCACTGAGATGAAATTGCGTCGATGCGTTGTCCGTCATTCAGCGCAGCGGTTGATCCCGCGGCACAACGACTGCGCTCATGTGCGAATGGCGCCGGGTGCTCCCCGCAGCGAAATAAAGGAGGAGCCGAAGGCGGGGGACATTCGCGGAGGGGAGCACCCGGTGTCATTCGCACGCACCCCGGACACGCAAATACAGCGCGCGCTGAAAAGCTGACATGCCAGACCCAGCCGCTCAAAGCCTTCTCCAGCTAATCTGGCTGGCCTCCCCAGCCCTGCCCGTAGGCGGCTTCTCGTACTCCGAAGGCGTCGAGGCCGCAGTCGAATGGGCCGGTATCGACTCCGAGCCGCGCGCTGCCGAATGGCTCGCCGACCAGTTGCACCTGAGCTTCGCGCGCGGCGACCTCGCCGTCTTCGCACAGGCTGTAGAAGCCTGGCGCAACAAAGACACCCCACGTGTCCGCGAGCTCAACCAATGGGTGCTGACCACCCGCGAATCCGCCGAATTCTTCCTGCAGACCGAGCAGATGGGCCGCTCCTTCGTCGAATGGCTCAAGCTGCACCACGCCGACACGGCTCAAGTGTTCGCCGACCTGCCCGCCAGCTACCCCATCGCCTTCGCCTTCGCGGCCAGCCGCACCGACGCCAGCGTGCACGACTGCTGCCTGGCCTTCGCCTTCGGCTGGGCCGAGAACATGGTCGCCGCCGCCGTCAAGGCCGTGCCGCTGGGCCAGAGCGCGGGCCAGCGCATCCTCGGGCAGCTGGCGCAGGAAATTCCCGAGGCCGTGACACGCGCCATAGCCCTTGGCGACGACGAACGCCAGGCCTTCGCGCCCCTGCTGGCTGTGTTGTCGGCCCGCCATGAAACACAATATTCCCGCCTCTTCCGAAGCTGAACCGGACACTTCCTCCATGACCTCCGCCCTGCACCACATCCCCCATCGCACCAAGAAATTGCCCCCGCTGCGCGTTGGCATCGGCGGCCCGGTCGGCTCGGGCAAGACCACGCTGCTCGAAATGCTCTGCAAGGCGATGCGCGACAAGTACGACCTGATCGCCATCACCAACGACATCTACACCAAGGAAGACCAGCGCCTGCTGACCGTGGCCGGCGCGCTGCCGGCCGAACGCATCATGGGCGTGGAAACGGGCGGCTGCCCGCACACCGCGATCCGCGAAGACGCCTCGATCAACCTCGAAGCCATCGACCGCATGCTCGAAGACTTTCCGAACGCCGACATCGTGTTCGTCGAGTCTGGCGGCGACAACCTCGCGGCCACCTTCAGCCCCGAGCTGTCGGACCTCACGATCTACGTGATCGACGTGGCCGCCGGCGAGAAGATTCCGAGAAAGGGCGGCCCCGGCATCACCAAGAGCGACCTCTTCGTGATCAACAAGACCGACCTTGCACCCTACGTTGGCGCCAACCTTGACGTGATGGAGCAGGACACGCAGCGCATGCGCCGCCAGCGCCCCTACGTGATGACCAATCTCAAGACGCTCACGGGCGTGGCCGAGGTGGTCGCATTCATCGAAGAGCGCGGCATGCTCGCCGCGGGCTGAGGCCTCCGGAAAGAATCAAGGCAGGCCGAAGTAGACCCGCAGGTCGTCCTTGCCGGTGCCCGCCGAGGCCACTGCGATGCGCAGGCGCTCTTCGCTCACGCCGAACCACTGGGTCCAGTAGTCGACCTCCTTGAGGTCCGTGACGTCGATCCGTTCATCGTCCTGGGGAATGCGGATCTCTGTGTCTTCGCGCATCGTCTTCTCCTGAAGAGCCAAATTAAGAAGGAAGGGCGGCGGGAGCCGGTAAGGCAGTTTCTCCATCCGCCCTACCCGGCCAGCCGGACGATTCCGCTGCCCCGTGCAGGACATTTCCCATAGTCGCTCCCCGTGGCGCGCCATGCGGCGCCGTCCTGCACGCGGCCCCACGGCTTCGATGTTTGAATTTGGCATTGACCTCATTCACTCATGGAATGGAGAAGCCACCATGGAGCCTGATCACCAGCGACTGCTGAGCGTGGGCGTACCGGGCCTGAACGACGTGCTCGGCGGCGGCCTCGAGCCCAACCGGCTCTACCTGCTCGAAGGCACGCCGGGCGCCGGCAAGACGACCATCGCGATGCAGTTCCTGCTCGAAGGCGCGGCGCGCGGCGAGTCGGTGCTGTACGTGACGCTGTCCGAAACCGAGCACGAGCTACGCGGCGTGGCCGTCTCGCACGGCTGGGACATCTCCGGCGTCCACGTGCGCGAGATGCTGCCCACGCAGGACAGCCTGCAGCCCGAGGAGCAATACACCATGTTCCACCCCTCCGAGGTGGAGCTGAGCGAAACCACGCTGCGCATCCTGAGCGACGTGGAGGCCATCAAGCCCTCGCGCATCGTGTTCGATTCGCTCTCCGAGTTGCGGCTGCTCTCGGGCACCTCGCTGCGCTACCGCCGGCAGATCCTGGCGCTCAAGCAGTTCTTCGCGGGGCGCCAGTGCACGGTGCTGCTGCTGGACGACATGACCGCCACCGAGCACGACCTGCAGGTGCAGAGCATCGCGCACGCAGTGGTGAGGCTGGAGCAGTCGAACTCCGACTACGGCTCCGCGCGCCGCCGGCTGCTGGTCGTGAAATACCGGGGCCAGTCGTTCCGGGGCGGCTACCACGACTACAAGATTCACCGCGGCGGCCTGCAGGTGTTCCCGCGCCTGGTGGCGGCCGAGCACGTCAACGACACCGCGCTGAGCAAGCTGCCCAGCGGCATCGAGGCGCTCGACGCGCTGCTGGGCGGCGGCCTCGAGAAGGGCACCAGCACCCTGTTCGTCGGCGCGCCGGGCACGGGCAAGTCGTCCGTGGCGGTGCGATTCGCCATTGCGGCGGCCGAGCGCGGCGAGACGGCCGCGCTCTTCGTCTTCGACGAGAGCGTCAACACCCTGCGCACGCGCAGCGCCGGCCTGGGCATGGCGCTGGATCCCCACCTGCAATCGGGCCGCATCCGCATCAAGCAGGTCGACCCGGCGGAACTCTCCCCCGGCGAGCTGGTGCACGAGATCCGCCAGGCCGTGACGCAGCACGGCGCGAAGGTGATCGTCATCGACAGCCTGAACGGCTATCTCAACGCGATGCCCGACGAGCGCTTTCTCATCGTGCAACTGCACGAGCTGCTCACCTACCTCGGGCAGTCCGGTGTGGCCACGCTGCTGGTCGGCGCGCAGCACGGGCTCATCGGCATGCAGATGCAGACACCTGTGGACGCCAGCTACCTTGCCGACGCCGTGGTGCTGCTGCGCTACTACGAAGCCGAAGGCGAAGTGCGCCAGGCCATCTCGGTGCTCAAGAAGCGCGGCGGCGCGCACGAGCGCTCCATCCGTGCGTTCTCGATGGACCGGCGGGGCCTGAACGTAGGAGAGCCGCTGCGCCATTTCAGAGGCATCCTGACTGGCGTGCCCGTGCCGATCGACGGCATTGCCACGCCCCCGCAGTGACCGACGGCCCCACGATCCAGTTGCCGCAGCTGCGAGACCCGCAGCTGCGCGTGCTGATGAGAACGGCCACCGCGAAGGACGCCGTGATGGCCGCCGCCGTGCTCCTGCAGGCGGGCATCGAGACGCAGGTGTGCGCCGACCTCCCCGAACTGCTGCGCGAAACCGAACGCGGCGCCGGCGCGCTGCTGGTATCCGAAGAAATGCTCACGGGCAGCGGCGCCACCGAACTCGCCGCGGCCGTGGCGACCCAGTCCCCCTGGTCCGACCTGCCGGTGCTGATACTCGCGCGGCAAGGCGCCGATTCGCGCGCCATCACCACCGCCATGGAAGGCATGGCCAACGTCACCGTGCTGGAGCGCCCGATCCGCGTGGCCTCGCTGGTGAGCGCACTGCGCAGCGCGCTGCGCGCTCGGCGGCGGCAGTACGAGCTGCGCCGCATCCTGGAAGACCTCAACGAGGCCGACCGGCGCAAGACCGAATTCCTGGCCACCCTGGCGCACGAGCTGCGCAACCCGATGGCGCCGCTGAGCACCGCGCTGGCCATCCTCAAGCGCAAGCCGCTCACGTCGGAAGCCGCCCGGCCCTACTACGACCTCATGGGCCGCCAGCTCGACCACATGGTGCGGCTGGTGAGCGACCTGATGGAGGTCTCGCGCATCACGCGCGGCAAGATCGAACTGCAACTGGACGAGCTCGCGCTCGACCAGGTGATCCGCGGCGCGGTGGAGCTCAGCCGCCCGCTGATGGACGCCGGCCACCACACGCTCGGGGTGCACGTCGCCGATGCCTCGCTGGCCTTGAAGGGCGATGGCGTGCGCCTCACGCAGGTGTTCGCGAACCTGCTGAACAACGCCGCCAAGTACACGCCCGAGGGCGGACGCATCGACGTGTTCGTCGAGCACGACGGCCACGGCCATGCGGTGGTGCGCGTGAAAGACAGCGGCGTGGGCATTCCATCCGCCATGCTGGGCGCGATCTTCGACATGTTCGTGCAAGTGAGCGGCACCGCGCGCGCCGCGCAGGGCGGCCTGGGCATCGGCCTCACGCTGGTGAAGAGCATGGTGGAGCTGCACGGCGGCACGGTCAGCGCCAGGAGCGACGGCGCGAACCAGGGCAGCGAGTTCACCGTGTCCCTGCCGCTGCTCGACCACGGGTTGCGGGCCGGCGCGAAGGCCGGAGCCTCGGAGGCCACGATGGCGGTGCAGCACCGCATTCTGGTGGTGGACGACAACCGCGACGCGGCCGAGTCACTCGGGGCGCTGCTGGGCCTGCTCGGCGCGCAGGCGACCGTGGCTTTCAGCGGCCTGGATGCACTGGCGAAGGCCGAGCACTTCCAGCCTTCGGTCGCCATCCTGGACATCGGCATGCCCGGCATGGACGGCTGCGAACTGGCGCGCCGCCTGCGGACGCATCCGCGGCTGCATGGCATCGGGCTGATCGCGCTCACGGGCTGGGGCCAGCCCGACGACCGGCTGCGCATTGCGCAGGCCGGCTTCGACCATCACCTGCTGAAGCCGGTCGATGTAGAGGAACTGGCGGTGGCGCTGCAAAAGCTCGATCAGCGCGGCGCCGCCTGAGGCACCCCGTTCAGAGCTCGCTGCCGTCGCGCAGCTGCCGCGCCTTGTAGACCAGCCGCACGCTCGCACGGCGCGGGTCGCTGACCTGCTGCACGTAGACGTCGGTGTCGTTGCTCACCCAGGCGGCGTATGCGCTGCCCGGGTCGCGCGATGCGAGTTCGTTGCCGAACGCCCCGCGGCCCCATTGCACCAGCGCCGCGAAGGCCGCGGCGCCGTTGTCGGGCGTGGCCTGCGCCGCCGCGACGTATTCGACGCGCCGCAGCTCCGAGGCGGCGAAGAAGAAGGTCGGCTCGAACAGCAGTCCTGCGATCTCGACGGGCGCCGCGCGCCAATTGCCGACGAGGCCACCGCCGAGGCGCTGCGGCCGCTGCACGCGCTCGGCTGCGGGCAATGCGGCCTGCAGCTCTTCGGCCGTCATGCCCAGCCGCACGCCCGGCGGCAGGGCCTGCGCATGCAGCGCACCGGCGGCGAGAAGGGTCGCGCTCGCGGCGAGCGCACGGAGAAAAGTCGTCAGGGAAGCAAGAGATCGCACGTCTGGCATCGGGGAAAAGCGGCGGCACCGTGGGACCGCGAGTATGACGCGGAGTTCCACGAGGCCCGTCCCTGCCGGCCTTGCGTCGATCAGTGAGCGCGCTCGTCGGCCAGCAATGGCAGGCGCAGTGTCAGTCCCAGCACGCCGCCGGCATCCGGGGCTGAATAGATGCGTCCACCATGATGGCCGGCAATGCGTTCGCAGGCCTTGGCACTGGCCCCCGCAATCGCGGCCTGCGCGGTGTCGAAAAACCGCGCGAGCGGAGGGCGCACGTCGACGGCATCGAGGTCGCGCCAGTGAATCACGGCCTGTGTGCCTTCCGCATGCGCGCGAACCTGCAGCGTGGCGCCCGCGCGCATCACGCTGGCCGCGTAGTCCGTCACCTTGGCGAGCAGCTCGCGCAGCTCGGCCTCGATCGCCAGCACGGGCACGGCTTCAGCCGGCAGCTGGATGTCGAGACGGATGCCCTGGCAGTCCGGGGCGGCATCGAGCAGCGGTCGCAGGTCTTGCACGCGGCTCGCGCTCATTCTTTGCCGCGCCTCGCTGCGGGCCTGTGCCGCGAGCTCGCGCGCCTTTGCGCCGTTCCGCATGTTGGCGATGAACAGCGAGGCCATCAAGCAGACCACGCCACCAAGGCCGAGAAGGATCACGCCGGCGATGATGGCGCCGAGGTTGCCGGAATGCAGTTGTCCCCCGCTCATCAGCGTGCTCCCGGGGCTTGTTGCATCTCGGGTCCGCCCGGCATGCCGCGCGCGCAGCCGTCCCGTACGCCATCGCAGGCGTCCCATCCTGGAGGGGGCGGCCTGCGGGCGCCATAGAACATCGGCGGCGGCCCTTCACCGCGAAAGCCCGGCGGTGGCGGACGGTAGGGCATGGGCGGCGGGGGCAGCATGATGCAGCCGGTCAGGCCGGTGGCAGCCAGCACGCCCGCGAGGAGTGCAATTCGGTTCATTGGAAGAAGCTCACTGCTGGGTAGAAACGAAAAAGCCGCGCGGGAGAAAAAGAGCACTGAGGCCCCTTTCTCCCGCGCGGCGCGCGTCCTGCATCAGAACGCGTGGCGGATACCGAAGTCGTAGCCGGTGGAAGAGCGCGGCAGGCCCGTGTAGCTGGTGCCCGTGCTGCCGTAGCCCGTGGTGCTGGCCGACACCAGGCTGCCCGTGTAGTTCACGTCGTTGCGGTTGTTCACGCGCGCCACCGTCGCATACAGCGCCGTGCGCTTGGACAGGTTGTGCACGTAGCCAACTGCGAACTTGCGTGCCATCGGGTCTTCGCCCGTGATGCCGGCCGTGCCTTCGTTGTAGCGCACTTGCGAGTACGCCACGCGGATCAGGCCTGCGCCCACCGGCACGGTCGCACCGATCAGGTAGCCGTTGTAGGTGTCGTGCGTGTCAGCCGCTGCCGCGTAGTCGAACTTGTTCTTCACGTTCGACAGCTCGCCGAACAGCTTCACAGGACCGAAGTCGTACGAAGCGCCCAGGTTGATGGTCTGCACCCTGCGCTCCAGCGCGGTGGTGTCCACGACGGTGCTCTGGCCCACGGCCAGTGCCACGTCCAGGGGACCGTTGGCGTAGCCGAAGCGGCCACCGACGTAGCGCCCAGCCGTGCTGCTGGAAGCTGCCGTGGTGCTGGTGGCGTCGGTGCTGGCGTTCTCGTGCAGGCTGTACTGCACCTGGCCGTAGAAGCCGCCCAGGTTCGGCGGCAGGAAGTAGCCGATCGAGTTGCTGGCACGCACGTAGTTGGCGTTGTTGATGGTGGTGTTGCCGCTGACGGTGCTGATGACGTTGGTGCCCGAACCGTTGGTGCCGAACGGGTCGAACACGGTGTCGTTCCAGAAGGTGGCGGTGTAGTCGCGGCCCAGGCGCAGCTCGCCGAAGCCACCCGACAGGCTCACGGTGGAGCGACGCGCGAAGGTGGAGATGCCGGTGGCGCCGTCGTCGTTGGTGATGGGCGCTTCGAGCCAGAAGCTCGCTGCCAGCCCGCCGCCGAGGTCTTCGGTGCCGCGGAAGCCGATGCGGCTGGAGTTGTAGGCCGAGTTGCCCAGGCTCGTCTTGCTTTGCTTGACCGACGCGCCGGTGGTCGTGTCGCGCGAGGTGCTCGACTGGTAGGTCAGGCCAGCGTCCACGACGCCGAACAACGTGACGGACGATTGGGCAGAAGCCAGGCCGCAGACGGCCAGGGCAGCGAATGCCGTGAGGGTTTTCTTCATTCAGGGTTCTCCAGTTTCAGCGGCTCTCCATCGAGCAGCAGGCACGCATCGTCTCGTTCAAATTCGGAGGAATCTTGTGAATGCCTCTGCTTTGCGTGAACTGTTGTTTGCGTGCACTGCGCCGGGAGAAGCCCCGCACAACCGGAGGAAACACCTCACACAAGAAGTCTCCCAAAAGCAGCGCAATGCTCGGCGACCGAAGGAGTCATCCATGACCATTGCCATGCCAAGCACCGTCGCCACCTCGCTGGGTGTGCAGCAGCTGACCAGCGCATTCAGCCCCGCCTTTTCCTACCTGCGCATTCTTCGCAACCTCATCATTCCGATGCCCGAGGGGCATGCGGTGCGCACCGCGCGCATCGACGCCGTGGTGGTGTGCGAAACCGGCCTCTACCTGTTCGAGATCAAGGCCTGGCGCAACGCCTTTGTCTATCGCAAGAAGTCGGACCAGTCCCCGCCGCGCTGGTTCCTGCGCCTGAACGGCGGCAAGAGCGCGCGCGAGGTGAAAGACCCCGCATGGCAGGGCGGACGCAAGACCACCCAGCTGCGCAGCCTGCTGCCCGACGACCTGCGGCTGCAATACTTCGTGCTGCTGCCGTGCGAAGGCATCGAGCTCGAAGGCGTGATGCCGGCAGCCGTCATCACCCAGCAGGACCTGCCCTACATCGCGCGCCTGGTGCGCAACAACGGCCGTACCGCGCGCACCTATCGGCTGCTCGACGAAGAGGCCGTCGACCGTACGGTGGAGCGCCTGCTGCAGATACAAGGGTCCCTGTCGCTCGAAGAGCATCTGCAGAACTGCCGCGAAAGAGCCGGGTTCGTCGCGGGCGAACAGGCGGCGCCGGCATGGCCAGCCTCAAACGCCATGGGGTTGCAGTAATGTAAAGACCAAGGTAAAGACCCCGAGCGGCCCGGGGCAGCCGGAGAAAAGTCCCAAATTTCTCCGACATTGGCAAAGACCATCCGTCGATGCACTTTCCCAAGTCCCTCGCAGCGGCCGGCGCGCTGCTTGCCTCTCTCGTCGCCCCTCTCGTCGCTCTTCCCGCCTGGGCCGTCGAACCGTTCACCGTCAGGGACATCAAGCTGGAGGGCCTCCAGCGCGTCGAGCCCGGCACCGTCTTCGCCACCATGGGCCTGCGCGCCGGCGACACCTACAGCGACGAGCGCGGCAGCGCCGCCATCCGCGAGCTGTTCAAGCTCGGCCTCTTCAAGGACGTGCGCATCGACGTGAACGGCAACGTGCTGGTGGTGGTGGTGGAAGAGCGCCCCTCCATCGCCGACGTCGACTTCGTGGGCACCAAGGAGTTCGACAAGGCCGCGCTGCAGAAGGCGCTGCGCGAGGTGGGCATCGCAGAAGGGCAGGCCTACGACAAGGCACTGGCCGACCGAGCCGAGCAGGAGCTCAAGCGGCAGTACATCAGCCGCAGTCTTTACAACGCGCAGGTCATCACCACCGTCACGCCGCTGGAGAACAACCGCGTGAACCTGACCTTCACCGTGACCGAAGGCGAGTCCGCGCGCATCAAGGAAGTGCACGTGGTCGGCAACAAGGCCTTCAGCGAAAGCACACTGCTCGACCTGTTCGACCAGGACACCGGCGGCTGGCTCGACTGGTACACCAAGTCCAACCAGTACTCGCGCACCAAGTTCAACGGCGACCTGGAGACGCTGCGCTCCTACTACATCACGCGCGGCTACCTGGAGTTCCGCATCGAGTCGACGCAGGTCGCCATTTCGCCGGACCGGCAGACGCTGACCCTCACCATCAACATCATCGAAGGCCAGAAGTTCGTGGTGGCCGGCGTGAAGCTCGCGGGCGACTACGTGGGCCACGAGGACGAATTCAAGACGCTGGTGACCATCCGCCCCGGCGCGCCCTACAACGGCGAAGACGTGGCCGCCACCACCAAGGCCTTCACCGACTACTTCGGCACCTTCGGCTATGCCTTCGCACGCGTGAAGGCCGAGCCCGAGATCGACCGCGAGAACAACCGCGTCACGCTGGTGCTGAAGGCCGAGTCCTCGCGCCGTGCGTACGTGCGGCGCATCAACATCGGTGGCAACGCGCGCACGCGCGACGAGGTGATCCGCCGCGAGTTCCGCCAGTACGAAGGCGCCTGGTACGACGGCAACAAGATCCGCGCCTCGCGCGACCGGGTCGACCGCCTGGGCTTCTTCACCGAAGTGAACGTCGACACCGTCGACGTGCCCGGCTCGCCCGACCAGGTCGACCTGGTGGTGAACGTGGCCGAGAAGCCGACCGGCTCGCTGCAGCTGGGCGCGGGCTACTCGTCCACCGACAAGGTCTCGCTGAGCTTCGGCATCACGCAGGAGAACGTGTTCGGCAGCGGCAACTACCTGGGGCTGAACGTGAACACGAGCTCGTACAACCGCACCATCTCGGTCACGGCGACCGACCCGTACTTCACCAAGGACGGCATCTCGCGCACGATCAACGTGTTCCATACCACCACGCGGCCGTACTACGAGGCCGACGGCAACTACAAGCTCGCGAGCGACGGCGGCTCCATCCGATTCGGCTTTCCGGTGGGCGAGCAGGACACGGTGTACCTGGGGATCGGCGTGGAGCGCTATTCGTTCACGCCAGGCACCAACGGCACCTACACGCTGGTCGACGGCTCGTACGTGTACACCGCCACGCCGCAGGCCTACCTCGACTACTTCAAGTGCTCGGGCACCGTGCCGAACGTGACCTGCGCGAAGTCGAGCGTGGTGGGCATCCCGGCCACGCTGGGCTGGTCGCGCGACGACCGCGACAGCGCACTGGTGCCCACGCGCGGCCGGCTGCAGAGCGCCAACCTCGAAATCGGCGTGGGCAGCGAACTGCGCTACCTGAAGACCAACTACCAGTACCAGCAGTACTTCCCGCTGTCCAAGCAGTACACGCTGGCCATCAACGGTCAGCTCGGCTATGCGCGGGCGCTGGGCGACAGCACCTACCCGATCTTCAAGAACTTCTACGCCGGCGGCCTGGGCTCGATCCGCGGCTTCGAGCAGAACTCGCTCGGCCCGCTCGACTCGGTCACGGCCGGTGCGCTCGGCGGCACGCGCAAGGCGATCTTCAACATGGAGTTCAGCACGCCCTTCCCGGGTGCGGGCAACGACAAGACGCTGCGCCTGTACACCTTCTTCGACGCGGGCAACGTGTTCGCCGACCGCACCGCCAGCATGACGGACGCGCAATGGAAGGCGCAGAACCGCATTCGCGCGTCGACCGGCATCGGCATCAGCTGGATCTCGCCGCTCGGCCCGCTGCGACTGGCCTACGCGGTGCCGCTGATCTACCAGAAGGAAGACACGGCCAACGGCATCTCGGCCGACCGCACGCAGCGCTTCCAGTTCCAGATCGGAACCTCCTTCTGAGCGGAGTACCCTGGCCATGGCTCGCATCCTGCTGGTGGAAGACGGACGCGACAGCAGCGCCCCGCTGCTGCTCGGCCACCTGCAAGGCGCAGGCCACGAGGTCGAGCAGGTCGAAGACGGCTCGGCAGCGCTGGAGCGCATCCTGAGCATGCCGCCAGCGCTCACCCTGCTCGACATCGTGCTGCCGCGCATCGACGGCATCCAGGTGCTGGAGACGGTGCGCTCGTACGGCAACCACCCGATCATCATGCTGACGGCGCGCGCGCAGGAAGCCGACCGGCTGCTGGCGCTCGACCTGGGCGCCGACGACTATGTCTGCAAGCCCTTTTCGCCGCGCGAGGTGGTGGCGCGCATCCACACGGTGCTGCGCCGGCATGCGCAGTGGCGCGATACGGCCGCCCGGCCCTCGACAGCGGTGCGCTTCGACGATCCGCGCGGCAATGCCTGCCTGGAGGGTCGCGCGCTGAGGCTGACGCGCCGCGAGCTGCTGCTGTTGCGGGCGCTGTCGCGCGACCCCGGCCGGGTATTCACGCGCTCCAAGCTGCTCGAAGCCGCGTTTCCGGAGGCGTTCGACGTCAACGAACGAGCGGTCGACGGGCACATCAAGAACCTGCGCAAGAAACTCGCGGCCGCCGTGCCCTCGCACGACTGGATCCGCTCGGTCTACGGCGTAGGCTTCAGCTTCGCGGAGCGGCCGGCCTGAGCCCGCACGCCCGCTGCAAGCGTGGCTTGCGGCACTTAGCCTTCGGCGCGCGGCGGCACCAACGCGCGGGCGCGCGCAGTGCCTTCCAGCGCACGGGGCCGCACCGGACGCATGCCACCGCCACCGGGGGGCGGCATCCCGCCGGGCGGCGGGCCACCAGCACCCCCAAAGCCAGCACCCGGCCGCGGCGGCCGGTCAGTCTCCCGGTTCGCCGCCGGGTCCACCACCAGCGCGAGCGTGGCAACGTAGCGTTGCCGCTCCTCGCGCACCGCGCCGAGCACCGTTGCGCCGGCCTTCAATGCGATGCCGTCCACGCTGTTGAGCGTGTCGCGCAGCCGCGCGCGCTGATAGAGCGGCATCTGCGTGTAGAGAAATTCGCTCAGCGCATCGGGCAGGAAGAACTGCGAGGTGAGCACGGCGTGCGCGCCCTTGATCACCTTGAAATGGATGTGCGTGGTGCGCCCTGCATACCAGCCCGGGTACACGGTGCCGAAGGACACGGCGCCCTCGCCGTCGGTGTGCTGGCTGCCGCGCAGGAAGGTCTTGCCTTCGAACGACTGGGCGCGGTCGTCGCCCTGCTCGCCGAAGCCCGAGTAGCGCCCCTGCGCGTCGCAGTGCCACAGGTCCACGCGCAGCCTGGGCAGCGGCCGGCCGGCCGCGTCGCACACAGTGAAGCGCACGTCCAGCGGCACGCCGTCGAGCCCTTCGGTGATGTCGCGGCGCTCCAGTGCGAGGTCGAGGTAGTACGGCCCTTCGGTGGCCTGCGCAGTCAGCGGCAGGCGGCGCGACGCGGCCAGTGCCAGGCGTGCCGATGCCGACAGGCCCGCGGCGCCGAAGGCGGCCAGCAGGCCGCGGCGCCCGGGGAGCAGCGAATCGGGGGGTGTCATGGCGTCTTTTCCTTGTCGATCGGTCCGGTGCCGGACGCGGCGGGCCGCGTGGCGCATCCCTCCGCCCAGAAGACGAACAGCGTCCACGCCTGGGCGATCAGCCAGAAAAACACCGTGATCGCCAGCTGCAGCGGCAGGCCCATGTGAGGAGGGTTCATGGCCTGCATCGTGCGGGCCGATTCAGGAGAAATGGTGGAGAAATTTCCTCCCAATTTCCTCCACATTCGGCCGCAATGATCGGCCGCTTGCCCATGAAGTACCCCTTCGCCTGCCCGCCATGCATGCCGCAGAATGCGGCCATGCCTCCCCCCAGTCCATGCCTCACCTGACACTTTCCAGGAAGATCTTCCTGGCGCTGGCCGCCCTGTTGATCGTGCTGTTGATCAGCTTCGCGGGCCTGTCGATCATCGCGCTGCAACGCGGCCTGGGCTCCTACGTGGCCGAGATCGAGATCCGGCGCATGGACTGGCTCACCGATCTGCTGCTGAAGCACTACGTCGCCAACGGCGACTGGAAGAGCCTGCGCGACAACGACGACGCCTGGCGCCGCCTGCAGATGGGCCGGATGGCTGCCCTGCTCGACAGCACCAGCAACGGCAGCAACGCCGGCGACGAGCGGCGGCTGCCGCCCTGGTACGACTACCGCGCCATGCGCGGCGGCAATCCTTCCGCCCCTCCACAGCACGACAACGGTGCCGACGGCAGCCCGCCACCCCCGCCGCCGTCGGAGACGACGCTGTCGTCGCCACAGCTCGACCTGATGCCGCGCCGGCTGCCGACCATGCCGCCGCCGTGGTTCTTTCGCGATCCACGGGAATCGCCCGACTCCATCTTCCAGCGGCTGGCCGTGCTCGACGCGCACGGCGCGCGCGTGGTGGGCGCCGACGTCGACCTGGCGAACGCCGCGCGCACGCCGATCCGGCGCGACCGCACGGTCATCGGCTATCTGGCGCTCACGCCGCTGCAGGGCCTCGAAAGCGAGGCCGACCGCGCTTTCGTGGCGCGGCAGTCGGGCGTGATCGTGCTCACGGGCCTGTGCGGCCTAGGCTTCGCACTGGTGCTGTCGTGGCTGCTGGCACGCCGCTGGTTCAAGCCCATCGACGAACTCACGCAGGCCGCGCAAGACCTGGCGCGCGGCCGGCTCTCCACCCGCGTCGCGGTGCAGGGCTCGGACGAGCTTGCGCTTCTCGGGCGCACCTTCAACGACATGGCACAGCGCCTGGACACGGTCGAGGCCTCGCGCCGCGCCTGGCTGGCCGATGCGGCGCACGAGCTGCGCACGCCGCTGGCCGCCATGCGTGCGGAAATCGAGGCGCTGCAGGACGGCGTACGCACTTTCGACGAACGCACCGCGCTGCGGCTGCACCGGCAGGTGATACGGCTCGGCCAGCTGGTCGACGACCTGCGCAGCAGCATGCGCGAGCCGCAGAGCGACCTGCTCACGGCCACGGTGTTTCCGCTGTCGCTGCTGAAAGAAGCGCTCGACCACACGCGCGACCGCTTCGCCGCGCGTGGCATCACAGTGGACCGGCGCGCCATCGACCTCATCGGCGCCGCCGCGCAGCCGACCATCGACGGCGACGCGCACCGGCTGCACCAGGTCTTCATGAACCTGCTGGAGAACACGCTGGCCTACACCGACCAGGGCGGACAGCTGCGCATCGACGTCACGGTCGAGGGCGCATGGACCGGCAACTGTCTCACCCTGCTGTTCGACGACAGCGCGCCGGGCGTGCCCGAGGCCGAGCTGCCGCGCCTGTTCGACCGCCTGTTCCGCGGCGAAGCCTCGCGCAGCCGCGAACACGGTGGCTCCGGGCTCGGCCTTTCGATCTGCCGCGCGACCATCGAGACGCACGGCGGCACCATCGATGCGTCAGCCTCGCCCCTGGGCGGGCTGCGCGTGACCATCACCCTTCCACTGGGGACATCCTCATGACACGCATCGTCATCGTCGAAGACGAAACCGACATCGCCTCGGTGGTGCAGGACTACCTGCGCCACGCGGGCTACGAAACCGAGCACTTCACCGACGGGCAAAGCGCGCTGGAAAGCATCGTCGCCGCACCGCCCGACCTCACGCTGCTCGACATCATGCTGCCGCGGCTCGATGGCATCGAGGTGCTGCGCCGCGCGCGCGAGCACACGGCGCACCCGATCATCATGCTGACCGCGCGCATCGAGGAGGTCGACCGGCTGCTGGGCCTGGAGCTGGGCGCCGACGACTACGTGTGCAAGCCCTTCTCGCCGCGCGAGCTGGTGGCGCGCGTGCGCGCCGTGCTGCGTCGCACCGCACCGGGGCTGGCGCAGGGCTCGGCCTCGCAGAGCGACGCGCCGGGGCTGGTGCTCGACGACGTGCACTGGCGCGCCTCGCTCGAAGGCACGCCGCTGAACCTCACACGGCGCGAGTTCGGGCTGCTGCAGGTGCTGTCGCGGCACCCGGGGCGCATCTTCTCGCGCTCCCGCCTGCTCGAACTGGCCTACGACGACACGGTGGACGTGACCGAACGCGCCATCGACAGCCACGTGAAGAACCTGCGCCGCAAGCTCGGCTCGGTCACGCCCGAGCACGACTGGATACGGTCGGTGTACGGCGTCGGCTTTGCGTGGGAAGTGCCGGGCTAGCCGGTGTGGCTATCGGCTGGCGAGAAGAGTCTTGAGCTCCCCGCTGTCGATGAGCTTCTGCAAGTCCGCGGCGCCGCCGACCAGCATGCCCTTGACGAACACCATCGGAAAGGTCGGCCACCCGGTCCACATCTTGAGCGCGTTGCGGTCGCGCCATCGGCTCAGGTAGCTGCCGTACCCGAGGTACTTGTACGGCTGCCCGATCCGGTCGAGGGCCTGGCGCGCTTTCTTGGGGAACGGGTTGATGCCCATGCCGACCACGACCACGTCGTGCTCGGCAACTGCCGCCATGACTTCGCGCACGAAAGTCTGGCGGCTGTCGGCCAGCCTTGCGCGGATGGCGGGGTGGATGCGGGCTTCTTCGAGAACGGGGCGGGGCATTGGGCGCTTTCGGTGTTGGTGTGAATGTAAGGGCGCGGGGCGGCGCTTCCTGACTGCCAGCCAGCCAGTAATCCATCGTTGCAATGGCAAGCTTCTTGCTCGACGCCCCTGTGACTTGCTCATCCCCAGGGATCGCATATCGGCATCCGCCGTCGTCGAAACGACGAGATCGAGTGTTCTTTCGACGATCTGGTCTCTACCTTCGGTCTCCTGTCGTACCTACGATCACATCCACCGAAGACTGTCATCGCTTCAAGTCGAAGCCGATGCCTTGCTTTTTTCCTTCCCCCCGAGCCCTGAAAACGGAGTATTCATCATGAAGCGTCGCGATTTTGTTGCTGGTTCAATGTTGGCGGCGGGTGCCGCTCCGTGGGCGACCGCGTTGGCGCAGGCGAGCGAATCGACATGGGAGCGCGTAACGCGCACCAAGGTCATGCGCGTCGGCGCGGTCGATGGCGGACTGCCCTATTACAAGAAGGACATGGTGAGCGGGGAGTGGCTCGGCTGTATGGCCGATTTCTATCGCGGCCTGGCCAAGAGCCTGGACGCAAAGCTCGACATCACGCCCACCAGCTGGGGCAATTCCGTGCTCGAGTTGCAGTCGCAAAAGATCGACATCTTCTTCGGCCTGAACCCGACGCCCGCGCGCCTGCAGGTGATCGACTTCACTGACCCGGTTTTGAACATCGCCTTTGCCGCGGTCTGTAAGAAGGGCTATGCGCCCAAGACCTGGGCAGAGCTCGACCAGCCCACGATCCGCGTCGTGGTCGACAAGGGCTCTTCGCACGACACGCTCGCCACGCGCCTGCTCAAGAACGCGGAGATCACCCGGCTGGACAGCGCCGTCGATGCAACGCTTGCGCTGCAGGTCGGGCGCGCCGACGCGCAGATCCTCGTCCTGCCGCTGGCCCTGAGCCTGGCCAGCAAGAATCCCGCGGTGGGCCAGGTGGTCATCCTGACGCCTGAAGAAGTCGCAACCTCCAATGGCGGCGTTCGCAAGGAGGCCGACACGCGCTGGCTCAAGCACGTCAACGGATGGCTCGCCAGCGAACGCGCAAGCGGAAACATCCGCAAGACCTTCATCTCGAACCTCAAGTCCGTCGGGGGCGTCAGCGAAGACAAGATCCCGCCGCAAATCAAGGTCTGACGATCACTCCCGGGCACCATCATCATGAAGATCCAGAACATCGAAGTTCATCTGCTCGAATCGCCCATCAAGATGAAGCGGTCGCAGGGCGTGGGGAGCATCCAGGCCTCCATCAAGCGCGTGGTGGTCCGCGTGCGAACCGACCAGGGCATCGATGGCATCGGCGAGGGGCAGGCTTGGGAGGTGTTCTCGGGCACCAACGAGAACCTGTTCCATGGCATTGCGCAGTACTTGCGCCCCGTGCTCCTGGGCACAGACCCGCGCGACATTCCGCAGCGCATGGCCGATTGCGACCGGGCGCTGGTCGGCAGCCCCGAAGCCAAGGCCGCGGTGGAGATGGCCCTGTTCGACCTGTGCGGCAAGGCGGCCAACCTGCCGCTGTATTCGCTGATCGGCGGCAAGGTGCGCGACAGGATTCCCTTTTCTTTCTCCATCGCCAATCCCGACATTGACGCCGACATCGAACTCGCGAAGCAGATGCTCTCCGCCGGGCATCGCATCTTCAAGGTGAAGACGGGCTTTGCCTCGCATGCGGAAGACATGCGCCGGCTCTCGCTGCTGAGGGAGCACCTGGGCTTCGAGTTCGATTTGCGCATCGACTACAACCAGGGCCTGCAGCCCTACAACGCGCTGCAGCAGCTGCGTGATGTCGAGCAGTTCAAGCCCACCTTCATCGAACAACCGGTGCCGCGCGACGCCATTGCGGCCATGGCGCAGATTGCGGCGGCACTCGACACACCCATCATGGCCGACGAAAGCGTGTTCTCCCCGGCCGAGGCGCTGCGCACGGTGCAGGAGCGCGCTGCCGACATCATCAGCATCAAGCTCATGAAGGCCGGTGGCATCGGCAAGGCCATGAAGGTGAACGCGATCGCCGAGGCGGCGGGTCTTCCCTGCTACGGCGGCACGCTGTGGGAGGGCGGCGTTGCACTGGCGGCCGCGTCGCACTTCATTGCGGCAAGTGCCAACGTCTCTCTGGGCTGCGAGTTCTACATGCCGAAGTATGTTTTCCAGGAGGACATCCTGGTCCGCATGACGCCAGCGGAAGCGGGGCACGTGCATGTACCGAGCGGTCCGGGTATCGGTGTCGACATCGACTGGAAGGTCGTCGAGAAGCAACGCATCGCGTTCTCGGCCTGAAGCGCCGGCTTTGGCATGAACACCGTCATCGTGACCGGTGCAGGCTCGGGTATCGGCGCCGCGACCTGCCGGCTCCTTTCAGCGCAAGGCATCGACCTTGTGATCCACACAGGCAGCAACCGCGCGGCGGCCGAAGCGGTGGCGCAGCAATGCGGCGCGGTGCGAAGCACCGTCGTGGTTGGGGATGTAGGCACGTCGGAGACGATCGACACCCTGCTGGATGCCGCGCAAGCCCAGGGCGGCCTGCGCGGCGTGGTGGCCAACGCCGGCTTTGCCGACCGGCGCTCGCTCGCGGAACTGGACGACGACAGCGTCGAGCGTTCTCTGCACGTCATGGTCGTTTCGCTGGCATATCTCCTGCGCAGAAGCCTGCCTCTGCTGGAGGCGAGCGGGCAGGGCCGCTTCGTTGCGGTGAGTTCGTTCGTCGCGCACCGCTTCCGGCTGGGCAGCTCCACATTTCCCGCGACGGCGGCTGCCAAAGCCGGCGTGGAAGCTCTGGTGAAAGCCGCGGCCGCCGAAATGGCGCCGCGCGGCGTGACCGTCAATGCAGTGGCGCCGGGCTATGTCCGGAAAGACAGTGCGAAGGCAGGCGCGCTCAACGAGCAGCAATGGAAGGCGGCCCTGGGACAGGTGCCCATGGGCAGGCTCGCAACCCCCGACGACATCGCGGCCCCGATTGCCTTCCTGCTGAGTCCGGCGGCAGCCTTCATCACAGGGCAGGTGATTCATGTGGACGGGGGAATGACGCTGTAAAGGCTAGAGCCGGGTCCCGAGGCGCGGATCTGCGTCGCGGTCTTCGCCCAGGTCTTCTCCAGCATCCGCGACAGGTACGAGCCCGACTCCCAGCCCACCTGCAGGGCGATGGACAGCACCGACTCCCGCGTGTGCGCCAGCAGGTAGGCCGCGCGCTCCAGGCGCCGGCGCTGCAGCCAGGCCAGCGGCGATACGCCGTACTTCGCTCGGAAGATGCGCTCCACCTGGCGGCGCGAGAGGCGGTGCTGCTGGGCAAAGGCTTCCAGCGACAGAGGCTCTGCCAGGTCGCTTTCGATGGCTTCGGCCAGCAGTTCGGCCACCAGCAGGGCCGATGACGGATCGCCGTCCGACAGGGGGTTGCCGCTGAGCCGCGCCGCCTCCATGACGAGCGCGCCGCACAGCGCGTAGTTTTCGCCAGCGCCGGTCTTCGCGGACTCGAACATCCGCTGCGACAGTGCTCGCAGCGCAGTGCTGCCCGCGCGCATGCCCTGCGGCGGCCCCGAGACACCCTGCGCCTGCAAGGCGGTGGCCCACAGCGCGGGATCGACATAGACAGCGATGTGCGTCTGCCCTGACGTAAGCGTGGTCGTCGAATGCGCGCTCCCCGCCGCAAACCAGACGAAGTGCCCGGGACCGAGGCGCTGCGCCTCGCCCTGCGCATCGCCGACGCTGAAGCGTCCCGCGAGGGGCACGAACAGCATGTCGCAATCGTGCACGTGGGTGTCGGTGGCATAGCGGTCGCGCGTGCTCGCAACCATGGTGGCGTGGTGCGAGAGCCGTTCGACGAACAGCGACTGGCGGGGCGTCGAGGGCGCGTTGTTCAGCTGCATGGCCGCTCCTTGTCGCATTTGAATTCGTGCATGTCGCAATCGGTCGCGCGCATTTGCGCACGCTCAACAGAATCGGGAAACACCACTCCCGCAAGCAAGAAGCATGAAACCCCAACCTCTGCGCCGCGCGCTCCTCGGTCTGGCAGCCGCCGGGCTTCTGTACGGCCCTGCAGCCTCCTGGGCGGCCCCGGACTACCCGACCAAGCCGGTCACGATCATCGTACCCTTCCCCGCCGGCGGCGGCACGGACGTGATCTTCCGCTCGGTGCAGCAGCGGCTGCAGGCCGCGCTCGGCGTGTCGGTGATCATCGACAACCGGTCCGGCGCCGGCGGCACCGTGGGCACGGGCTTC
Organism: Variovorax sp. OV084; assembly: GCF_900111625.1. Lineage (NCBI taxonomy): Bacteria > Pseudomonadati > Pseudomonadota > Betaproteobacteria > Burkholderiales > Comamonadaceae > Variovorax > Variovorax sp. OV084. The sequence goes on from NZ_FOII01000005.1 coordinate 366,671, forward strand.
GGCGCGAAGGCGAACCCCGACGGCTACACGCTCGTGGCCGCCACCACGTCGACCATCGCATCGGCCGACGCGGTGTACCCCAAGCTGCCCTACGACCCGATCAAGGACCTGATGCCGGTCGGCACCATCGGCACCACGCCCTTCGTGCTGGTGGTGACGCCTTCGCTGGCGGCGCGCGACCTGAAGGGCTTCATCGACTACGCCAAGGCGCATCCACAGGCGCTCAACTACGGAAGCATCGGCAACGGCAGCCTGAGCCATCTGACAGGTGAACTTTTCAAGCAGCGCACCGGCATCGAGATGACGCACGTGCCCTACCGCGGCGCAGCGCCCGCGCAGGCCGACCTGATGGCGGGGCAGATCCAGGCGCTGTTCGACAACCCGCCCGCGCTGCTGGCGCAGGTGCGCGGCAGCCGCATGCGGGCGCTGGCGATCAGCGAGCCCTCGGCCGGCTTCGACGGCGTGCCCACTTTCGAGCAGGCCGGCATCAAGGACTTCAAGCCCCAGCTCTGGTACGGCCTGATGGCTCCGGCAGCCACGCCGCAGCCGGTGATGCAGCGCCTGCGCGCCGCGCTCGACACGGCAATGAACGACCCGGCCCTGCGCGCCGACATGCTCGCCAAGGGCGTGACGCCGTGGAACGTGCAGCCCGACGGGTTCCAGGCGCAGATCCGCGGCGACATCAAGCTCTGGGGCGGCATCGCGCGCTCGGTGAACGCGAGGGCCGATTGACGATGGCCAGCGTTCACAACATCCGCGTCTTCGTGGGGCCCGACCCGAAGGTCGGCGGCAACCCCGCGCCGGTCTGGCTCGATGCCGACGACCTCTCCAGCGCGCAGATGCAGGAATACACGCGGCGCAGCGGGCATGAATCGGTCTTCGTGCTGAAGCCCGTGACGCCCGCTCATGCCCTGCGCATGCGCTACTTCGTACCGAACCACGAAATGGAAATGTGCGGCCACGCCACGGTCGGCGCGCTGTGGCTGTTGCACCAGCGCGATGAATGGAACGGCGCACCGGTCGCCATCGAGACGCTGAGCGGCACCGTGACGGGACGGCGTGTCGATGGTACGGTGCAGATCAGCCAGCCGCGCGCGGTGGTGCAGGAGGTGACGCAGCGAGCGCTGGTCGAAGAGATCGCGCAATGCCTGGGCATCGACGCGTCGCAGATCGCGGGGCCGGTGCTCAATGCCGCCACCAGCCGCGTGAAGACACTGGTGCGGCTGGCGGACACGGCGCAGCTGCATGGCTTGCGCGTGGATTTCTCGCGCGTCGAATCGCTGTGCGAGCGGCTCGGGTCCACCGGGCTGTATCCCTACGCGATGTCACAGGACGCAGCCGGCACAGTCAGCGCGCGGCAGTTTCCGAAGTCTTCGGGCTATCCGGAAGACGCTGCCACGGGCATCGCCGCGGCCGCGCTCGCGTGGGGGCTACGCCATCTGGGCCTGGTCGGCCGCGGTGCGCTGTCGGTGACGGTGCGCCAGGGCGAGGCCATGGGGTCGCCCTCTGCCATCCACGTGGGACTGCCCCCGGAGGCGATGACACAGGAAGGCTGCTGGGTGGGCGGCGACGCTGCGGCAGAAGATCTCCGCTGAAGCAGCGTAGCCGACGCGCGGCTGGTCGGTCCTGCCTTACTGGTACGCCGCCAGCTCCTGCTTGGCAATCGCGTTGCGGTGCACCTCGTCGGGACCGTCGGCCACGCGCAGGTGCCTCTCGTAGGCGTAGAAATGCGTGAGCAGCGTGTCCTGGCTCAGGCCCATGGCGCCAAAGGCCTGCATCGCCCAGTCGATCACCTTCACGCAGTTGTTGGGCGTGAGCACCTTGATCATCGCGATCTCCTTCGCGGCGACCTTGTTGCCCACCGTGTCCATGCGGTAGGCGGCGTTGAGCACCATCCAGCGCGACTGCTCGATGAGCATGCGCGACTCGGCAATGCGCTCGCGCCACACGCCCTGCTCCGACAGCGGCTTGTGGAACGCGACGCGCGACACGAGGCGCTGGCACATCATTTCCAGCGCGGCCTCGGCCATGCCGATGGCACGCATGCAGTGATGGATGCGCCCCGGCCCGAGGCGGCCCTGTGCAATCTCGAAGCCGCGGCCTTCGCCGAGCAGGATGTTCTCGACCGGCACGCGCACGTTGTCGAACACGATCTCGGGGTGGCCGAACGGCGGGTCGTACACGCCGAGCAGTGCCATGTCGCGCACGATGGTCACGCCGGGCGTGTTCTTCGGCACGAGGATCATCGACTGCTGCTTGTGGCGATCTGCGTTGTCGGGGTCGGTCTTGCCCATCAGCACGAAGATTTCGCAGCGCTCGTTCATCGCGCCGGTGATGTACCACTTGCGCCCGTTGATGACGTACTCATTGCCTTCGCGGCGGATGCTGCAGCGGATGTTGGTGGCGTCGCTCGACGCCACCTCGGGCTCAGTCATCGCGAAGGACGAGCGGATCTCGCCGGCCAGCAGCGGCTTGAGCCAGCGCTCCTGCTGGGCCTTGGTACCGTAGCGCGCCAGCACTTCCATGTTGCCGGTGTCGGGCGCAGAGCAGTTGAAGATTTCGGAGGACCAGTAGCGCCGGCCCATGATCTCGCACAGCGGGGCGTACTCGACGTTGCTGAGGCCCGGGCCGTGCTCCGACTCCGGCAGGAACAGGTTCCACAGCCCGCGTTCGCGCGCCTTGGCCTTGAGACCGGCCATCATCGGCAGCTCGGCGTAGGGGCGGCCCGCGCGGGCGTTGGCGGCCAGTTCTTCTTCATGGCGCTTTTCGTTCGGGTAGACGAACTCGTCCATGAACTTGAGCAGTTCCTCGCGCAGCGCGGTCACCCTGGGTGTGAATTCGAAATGCATGGTGCGTCCTTCAGCAACAGTCGATGTGCCTTGAAGGTACGTCGCACACCGCATTCCGGACGGTCTTCCGCGCGACAGCCCGAGGCCCCTGCTGTCGCCTTCGCAGCAGCCACCGGCGCGACAATGCGTGCATGACAGCCAGCACTCCGGATGCCACGCCACAACCCGCTTCGCCGCCGCGCCCCGTGCGCTCGGCAGCCACCCTCATCGTTCTGCGCGACGCAAGCCGCGGCCTTGAAGTGCTGATGCTGCGGCGGGCCGAGAAGGCCAACGACCAGAACAGCGGCGCCAGCGTGTTTCCGGGCGGCGTGATCGATGCGTACGACCGCGGCCTGCACGTGCACTGCGGCGGCATTGACGACAGGGCCGCGAGCGAACGCCTCGCGGTGCCTGATGGCGGGCTCGACTACTACGCAGCCGCGATCCGCGAATGCTTCGAGGAAGCCGGCGTGCTGTTTGCGACCGACGGCGGCACCGAACGGCTGGTGTCGCTGGACAGCCTGCCGCCCGACCAGCTCGCCGCCATGCGCCATGCGGCGGAGCAAGGCACCGATGCGCTGCCCTCGCTGTGCGAGCGGCACGGCTGGCGGCTCGCGGCCGACCGACTCGCTTATTTCGCTTACTGGCTCACACCGCCGGGCATGCCGCGCCGCTTCGACACCCGCTTCTTCATCGCGCCGATGCCCGAGGCGCAGCGCGTGCAGCCCGATGGCCGCGAGACGGTCGAGCACATGTGGCTGCGCCCCGCCGAGGCCGTGGACCCGGCGCGCGGGCTCAAGCTGATGAACGTGACGCGCCGCATCCTCGAGCAACTCGCGCAGTTCGCAAGCACGGCCGAGCTCATGGACCATGCGCGCGGCCTGCAGCACATTCCGCGCGTCATGCCCCGGCTGGCGGACGGGCCCGCGGGACGACGGCCGGTGAACATGGACGAGCCGGCATACGAAGAAGTCGCGCATCTCGACCCGGACGGCAAGGGCGGTGGCCGCTATGCGCACGAGGCCGGGCTGGTGACGCGGCTGTCGGCGCGGGTTCTGCGGGTTACGGGCGAACTGGCGCACAGCTACTTCGTGGGAGCTGAGGGCGGCGATTGCGCGTTGATCGATGCGTTGCCCGCTAGCCCCGGGCACATCGCGGCCCTCGTTGCAGCGGCACCCGGGCGCGTGCGATGGATCCTGTCTACGCAGGCGTGGTCGGAAGAAGCCATGGGCGCCCTCGCCGGCCTGCTCGACATCTGGCCCGATGCCTCCACGGTGCTGCCCACGCCGGGCGAACGGATCGACCTGGGCGGCGCCACGCTGCGCGTGCTGTCGGGTACGGACGGGGCGCAATCCCGTCAGTTCCTGCAGGTCGAGGACGAGATGCTGCTCACAGGGGTTGCCCCCGCAGCCGACGACGCCCGAGCCCGGTGGATAGCCCCGCGCCACGGCTTCCTGCGCAGCCGGCCTGCGCCCTAGCCACAAGGCGCCACACGGCCGTGGCATGCATCGTGCAAGATCAGCCCATGCTTCCCCTGTCTCCCGACGCGCTGCGCCAGCGGCTGCGGTCTTTCGCTTCCCGCGCGCAACCCGTTCGCATTCTTCTCACTCTCGGCAGCCTCATGGCGGCCTGCGCCTGGACCGGCCATCCTGATGCGGTGATTCCCCTGTTCCTCGGCGCCATCGCCAGCGCGCTCGCCGAGACCGACGACAGCTGGCGCGGCCGGCTGCGCGCGCAGGTGGTCACGCTGGGCTGCTTCGCGGCCATCGCATTCGCGGTGGAGGCGGCGTTCGGCCTGCCGCTGCTGTTCATCACCGGGCTTGCGCTCGCGGCCTTCTGCCTCACGATGCTCGGGGCGGTGGGGGCGCGCTACAAGGCGATTGCCTATGCGACGCTGATCCTCGCGATGTACGCCACGCTCGGCATCGAGAACATGGGCGCGCACGGTGTGGCTCATCGCGGGCGCGAACCGCTGCTGCTGCTGGCGGGCGCTGCGTGGTACGGCGTGTTCTCGGTGCTGTGGTGCGCGGCCTTTCCGGCGCAGCCTGTGCAGGCGCGGCTCGTGACGCTGTTCGCGGTGCTGGGCAATTTCGTGCGCTTCAAGGCCTCGCTGTTCGAGCCGCTGCGCGGCATCGACATCGAGCGCAAGCGGCTCGCACTGGCGCAGCTCAATGCCGAAGTGGTGGCGGAGCTCAACGCCGCGAAGGAAAGCATCTTCCTGCGCATCGGCGCGCGCGCGCCGACCGGGCGCCTCTCGCGCTACCGCGGGCTCTACCTGATCGCGCAGGACGTACACGAGCGCGCCAGCTCCTCGCACGACGACTACAACGCGCTGGCCGACGCCTTCTTCCATAGCGATCTGCTCTACCGCTGTCAGCGCCTGCTGGGCCTGCAGGGCCTGGCCTGCCAGCGGCTGGCCGATTCGATCGCTCGGCGCGAGCCCTTCGAGGTGGGAACGGAGACGGTGCAGGCGCTGGCCGACCTGCGCAGCGCCATCGAGCATGAGCGCGCGCGGGCCGATACGCCCGGGCGGCTGGCGCTGCTGGCGTCCGTCGAGGCGCTGGCGCGCAACCTCGCGCTGCTCGACGGGCAGCTCGCCGGGGCCAGCCAGCCGTCGGCGCGCGCGGGCCGTACGGAGATGGGCCTGTTCGACCGCTCGCCGCGCTCGTGGCGCGATGCGGTCGAGCGCGTGCGGCGGCAGCTCACCACGCGCTCGCCGCTGTTTCGCCATGCGCTGCGGCTTTCGGTCGCGCTGGTGGTGGGCTACGGCGTGATGCACGCCATTCACCCGGCGCAGGGCTACTGGATCTTGCTGACCACGCTGTTCGTCTGCCAGCAGACGTATGGCGACACCATTTCGCGCATGGGGCAGCGCATTGCCGGCACCGCGCTCGGCGTAGTGGCCGGTTGGGCGCTGCTGCAGCTGTTTCCGCAGCCGCTGGTGCAGTCGGTGATCGCGGTGGTGGCGGGCGTGCTGTTCTTCGCGACCCGCACCACGCGCTACCTGCTGGCCACAGCCTCGATGACGCTGCTGGTGCTGATGTGCTTCAACCAGGTCGGCGACAGCGGCGTGCTGCTGGTGCCGCGGCTGGTCGACACCGCCATCGGCAGCGCGATCGCCGGGCTGGCGGTGCTGCTGGTGCTGCCGCATTGGCAGGCGCGGCGCATCAACGAGCTAGCGGCGGCCGCCATGCGCGGCCATGCCGGCTACCTGCGGCAGATCGTCGGGCAGTACCGCACCGGCGCGCGCGACCACCTCGACTACCGGCTGGCGCGGCGCAACGACCACAACGCGGATGCGGCGCTGTCCACGGCCGTGTCGGACATGTTCCGCGAGCCGGGCTACGTGCGCCCGCGCGCGGGGGTGGCGCTGCGCTTCCTGATCCGCTCGCACACGCTGCTGAGTTACCTCTCGGCCCTGGGCGCCCACCGTGCGGCGCTGCCGGACTCGGCGCAGATGGCGGTGCTGCGCACGGCGGCCGAAGGTGCGATCGCGGCGCTGGAAGGGCTGGCGGCCGGGCTGGAAAAGGGCGTGATCGAGGCGCCGGGCGATGCAGTTGCGGAATCAACCGCGCGCGCCGCACTGGCGCAGGCCGTTGCCGCCAGCGGCGAGAACGGGGACGGCGGCGACCCGCAGGCGCGAACTTTTCATACCGAACTCGGTCTGATCTGGCTGCAGATAGACGCGTTGCGCACCCATGCACGCGAATGGCTGCAGTCCGAAGGCAGCGAAACCACGACCGCGCCAGCCTGAGCGAACATCCATGCGATCCGGTCGGTTGAAAGCACCCGCCGTGAACACCTCGTAGCGCGGCAGGTAAGATTACCCCTACATGTCCCGCTGGTTTGTCGCCACTGTCCTGTCCATCATGCTGTCCTGCTACGGCTTTGCCGTGCTTGCCCACAGCGTGATCGGTAGCGGCCATTCGCACGGCGAACAGCAGGAGTCCGCGCTGGTTGTCAGTGCTGACTTCTCCGATGCAGTAACGCCGGCAAGCGATGCCGACAAGGCGTCGGACGATTCCCTTTCCGTCGACGAAGCCGGCTCCGAGCATGCCGAACTGGTCGACGCACGCAACGGCGCCCCCGCGCTGCTGCGCTTTACGGAACAGCCGCCGAAGCTCGGTCTGACCACCTCCGTCGCGCCGTTCCTCGCGCGACCCAAGCGGCCACCCCGCGCCGCGTCCTTCGTCGCCTAGGCCCCTCAAGGCCTTGCGCGACCGGGAGCCGCCATGGCTCCCGCCCTTTCGATGCGGGCCCCCGCCATCCGGCGGCCCCGCATCGCAGCAACGACATCTCTCATTTCCGGCCCTGTGCCCCTTGCGCGCCATTGCGTGCAGCCGGCACTGGTCCAGTTTCAAGGAATCAACACAATGAACAACAGTCCCTCCACCTATCACGACGGCTTCGACCTCCCGCTCGCCTCGCCGCAGGAGCGCAACCGCGTGCTGCGCAACACCTACTGGCTGCTCGCGCTGTCGATGGTGCCCACCGTTCTGGGCGCCTGGATCGGCGTTTCCACCGGCTTCTCGCGCGCCATGTCGCCGGGCATCGGCCTGATGGTGTTCCTCGGCGGCGCCTTCGGCTTCATGTACGCCATCGAGAAAACCAAGGAATCGGCCGCCGGCGTGCCGGTGCTGCTGGCCTTCACCTTCTTCATGGGCCTGATGCTCTCGCGCCTGGTGGGCTCCGTGCTCGGCCTGGCCAACGGAGCCAGTCTGGTGATGACGGCGTTCGCCGGCACCGGCGCGATCTTCTTCGGCATGGCCACGCTGTCGTCGGTCATCAAGCGCGACCTGTCGGCCATGGGCAAGTGGCTCTTCATCGGCGCCATCCTGCTGCTGGTGGCTGGCATCGCCAACTTCTTCATCCAGTCGAGCGCGCTGATGATGACGCTGTCGGTCGCGGCCATCGGCATCTTCTCGGCCTTCATCCTGCACGACCTCAAGCGCGTGAAGGACGGCCTGGAGACCAACTACATCTCCGCCACGCTGGGTGTGTATCTCAGCATCTACAACGTCTTCCAGTCGCTGCTGGCCCTGCTGGGCATCGCGGGCGGCCGGGACGAGTAATTCCCCACGAAGGAAGGAAAGGAACATCCCATGCGTCTCACCACCAAGGGCCGCTTCGCGGTCACCGCGATGATCGACATCGCCCTGCACGGCCGGTCGGGCCCCGTCACGCTGGCCTCGATCAGCCTGCGCCAGCGCGTGTCGCTGTCGTACCTGGAGCTGCTCTTCGGCAAGCTGCGGCGCGCCAGCCTGGTCGAATCGACCCGCGGCCCCGGCGGCGGCTATTCGCTCAGCCGCAAGGCGGCGGAGATTTCGGTGGCCGACATCGTCCTCTCGATCGAGGAACACGATGCCGAATCCACCCGCCGGCGCGACGCCGACGCCCCGGGCGAGACCGGCCGCTGCGAAATCGACGAACTCTGGGCCACCGTGAACCTGCGGGCGGTCGAGTTCCTCAAGTCGATCTCGCTGCAAAGCCTGGTCGACGAACAAAAGGCCAAGGGCGTGCAAGCCGCAGTACGGACCGAAACCCGGCGTACGCCGACCGGTCAGCCGGCCACGCGCAAGCCTTTTGTGGTCGACGCGCCCAACTCGGTGTTCGCACTGGGACGGCGTCAGCAGAGCGCCAGCTAGCCTCAGCCGGTCAACGCCATCAGGGACCATGCGGTCGCCCGGCGCGGCCGCACGCGACGACGTCCTGACTCAGCGCTCTTCAGTGGCGGGCGAGCGCCTCGGCACGCCGGGCAGGGTCCATCCGAACGTCATGCCCGCCGCGGCGATCAGGATGGCCGCTGCGCCCACCACCTGCAATGCGCCCAGCCGCTGGCCGAAGGCGACATAGTCGACGCCGATGGCCACCAGCGGATAGATGAACGACAGCGCGCCGGCCACGGGCGTCGACAGCTTCTGCAGCGCCCCGTACAGGAGCACGAACACCAGCCCCGTGTAGACCACGCCCATGGCCAGGTGCACGCCCCACGTGGCCGCATCGCTGGGCAGCGTCTTCAGATGCGCGAACGGCGCGAGCATCACGATGCCCACGCAGACCTGGATCAGCGCGATGAGATGCGGGGCGATGCCGTCGAGCTTCTTCGCAATGATCGCGGCCACCGCGTAGCAGAAGGCCGCGCCCAATGCCATCAGCACGCCGACGAAATAGGCCGAACCATCGGCCCCGCCACCAGGCTTGGCCTGCGCCACCAGCACCACGCCGGCGAACGCGATGCACAGCCACACGGCCTTCATCGCGGTCAGCCGCTCCGACAGCAGCAGCGCGCCGAGCGCGACCAGCATGAAGGGCTGCGTGTTGTAGACCGCCGTGGCAATCGAGATCGACGCGCGCGAGAAGGAAGCGAAGATCAGCACCCAGTTGACGACCAGCGCCACGCCGCCCAACGCGGCCAGCGCAAAGCTGCGCAGCGTCAGGCCACGCCGCAGCAGGCCCAGAGCGAGGCACACGATGAGCAGCGTGGCCGCGCCGAACACGCAGCGCCAGAACAGCAGGTCGGGCAGCGGCTGTCCGGATCGCACGACGAACCATCCGATGGTTCCGGAAATCACCATGGCCGCGCTCATTTCCAGCGCACCGCGAAGCTGTGTCTGCATGTCTGTCTCGAATGGCAGAAAGGAAGGAGCAAGCGTGCCACGTCCGGCGCGGATTGGATATGCTTTGAATAAGGCAATTACCGCTGATGACCTTTCAAAACAAGCCATCGCGGCCCATTCACCGGAGATCGGCAACATGCTCGACGCAATCGACGAAACCATCGTGCAGGCATTGGCCGGCAACGCGCGGATGTCCCTGAAAGAACTGGCCCACCACGTGGGGCTGTCGTCGCCCAGCGTGTCGGAGCGGCTGCGACGACTTGAAGAGCGCGACGTGATCCGCGGCTACACGCTGGACGTGAACCCGAAGGCGCTGGGCTACCAGTTCCAGGCCATCGTGCGCATCCGCCCATTGCCGGGGCAACTGCAGGCGGTGCAGAAGCTGATCGAGGCCACGCCCGAGTTCTGCGAGTGCGACAAGGTCACAGGCGAAGACTGCTTCGTCGCGCGGCTGTTCCTGCAATCGCTCGAACAGCTCGACGGCATTCTCGACCGCATCGCGAGCAAGGCCGAGACCAACACCTCCATCGTGAAGGCGCAGACGATCCGCAGGCGGCTACCGCCCTTTCCGGCTCAGTGAAGGTCAGGGCCAGAACTGCTTCAGTATTTCCGGCAGCATGCTCTCGACAAAATCGTTCGTGCAAGCGCTGCCGGCCTGCTCGCCGAACTTCTCGTCCAGCGCAAGATGCGCAAAGCCGTGCACGACGGACCAGGCGCCGAGCGCGGCGGCCTGCATCGCGCGGTTCGGCGGCTTCTTGCTGCTCCAGCCGTTGTAGTCGCGCACTGCCTGCTCCAGTTCGGCGAATGCCGCATCGCCGGCCGCCTGCAGCCGGAGGTCTTGCGTCAGCCGGTCCTTGCGGAACATGAGCTGAAAGCGCGCCGGGTAGGCCAGCGCGAATCGCACATAACCCATGCCCTGCCCACGCAAGCGACGCGCGGGGTCGGTACCACCCGTTTCCGTGCCGGCACGCAGGCAGCGTGTGAGTTCCTCGAAGCCCAGGATCGCCACCTCGGTCAACAACCCGGCTGCGCTGCCGAAATGATGCATGGGCGCGGCCGCCGACACGCCGGCGCGCCGCGCCGCTTCGCGCAGGGTGAAGCCCTCGATGCCGCGCTCGGCGAGCAGGGCTTCGGTCGCCCCGATCAACGCCGCGTGCAGATCGCCGTGGTGATAGGGCGCTGGGGCTTCCTCTGTTTTCTTTGCCGCCATGGCTGGTTGCTGCTTTCGGTCTTCAAAGGGGCGACTCTACCTTCTAAAGAATCTGCTGGCGTTTTTATCTAAACAGTGTAAAGATTATGCCATGCCAATCCCGGCATGCCTTTTTTGCACGCGAGGCTCTTCCATGTTCGACTCACTTTTCAGCGCAGGCAGCACCGTCGCCCTTCCTGCCTGGGCCGCGCTCGGTGCAGCCCCGTGGCTCGGGCGTGCCAAGCCGGTGATATGGGCAACGACGGGCATCGTCATTCCCGTTGGCCTGGGGCTGGCGTACTGGTGGCTGATGGCGACGTACTGGTCCGCGGCCGGTGGCGGCTACAGCTCGCTGTCGGCGGTGCATGCGCTGTTCCAGCATCCGGGCCTGCTCACCGCAGGATGGTTCCACTACCTCGCCTTCGACCTGTTCGTGGGCACGTGGATCGCACGCGAGGGAGAGCGCGCGGGCATCGCGCCGGTGCTGCTCATTCCTTGCTTCGCTCTCACCTTCCTGTTCGGGCCAGTCGGCCTATTGGCCTTCCTGGCGCTGCGGGTCGCGCCCGCATGCATGGCGCTGGCGCGCGAAGTGCATCGGCGGCAACCGCAGCTGGCGTGGTTCGGCGGCCTGCTGCTCGCGGTGATGGTGCCTGCCCTCGTGGCTGCTTGGCTCGATCCGCGCACGCTGAACGGCGTAGGCGTATGGGTCAAGCCGCTGAAGTTCATGGCTTCGGTCAGCCTGTATGCATTGACCACTGCATGGCTGCTCGGCGACCTGCCGCGCGAGCGACGCGGCAGCCGCATCGAACGTGCCATCGTCGCGGTGGTGATCGCCACGGGCGTCTTCGAGGTCGGCTACATCACGCTGCAAGGTGCCCTCGGGCAGGCCTCGCATTTCAATGAAGACTCGACCTTCCACATCGTCATGTACAGCCTGATGGGTGTGGGTGCGCTGTCGCTCAACGCCACGGCATTGCCGCTCGCGTGGCTATTCGCGCGCCACGGCGACGCGCTGGCGGCGCCTTACCGGCTGGCCGTGGTGCTGGGGCTGGTCCTGACCTTCATAGCCGGAGCGGGCGCGGGCATCGCGATCAGCCAGCACGGAGGATCGACCATCGGCGCCATCGCAGGCGGCACAACGCTCCCCCTGTTCGGCTGGTCAGCCACCGGCGGCGATCTGCGGGTGCCGCACTTCCTCGGCGTGCACGCACAGCAGCTGCTGCCGCTGGCGGGCGCACTCATCAGCGTGTCGCTCATGCCATGGGGCCGTGCGGCAGTCTGGCTCCTGACGGGCCTTTACGCGGCGCTGATTCTGCGGATGTTCAGCCTGGCCTATGCGGGCGTGCCGCTGATTGCGCTCGGCGTTCAGGCCGCGGTATAGCTCTCGGTCAGTCGCTCTTCGTGCGCAGCGCCTGGCCGGGCTCGGGGCCAGTCTCGGGCGCATTGCCCGTCATCATCTGGCTCAGCAGGCTCGAGAGCACGTCGCGCTGCGGCGCATCGAACATGCGCAGCAAATGCAATTCGGCTGCCGCGTGGCGCGGCATCGCTTCATCGGCCAGGCGAATGCCCTTGGCGGTTAGCTTGACCAGCACGCCGCGGCCATCGTTCGGATCGATCGAGCGCTTGATCCAGCCCTCCTTCTCAAGCCGCTTCAGCAGGTTCGACAAGCCACCCGAAGTGAAGAGCAGCGTGCTCTGCAGGCGCGACGGCGACAGCCTGTAGGGCGCGCCCGCCACGCGCAAGGTAGCGAGCACCGCGTACTCCTGGTACTTCATGCCGAAGGGCTCCAGCACCTGGTTCAGCGTGCGCAGCACCACCTCTTCGAGCCGCAGCAGCCGGCCGACCACGGACTTGCCGCTGCTGTCGATGTCAGGCCGCTCGCGCTTCCATTGCTGGATGCCGCGCTCGACCAGGTCGGCACCGCCTTCCATCGGCGCTTCATCGGCCGGTGCAACGGGCTTGGCGGCCTCAGCGGCCTCAGCGGCCTCAGCAGCATCGTCGCGATGCCTTGCATCGCCTTGGGGCGGACGTCGATTCGACGCTTCTTTTTTGTGCGGCATGACGTGCTTTCCATCCAGGTTGATGCCCCATGCGCTGCCATTGTGGTGCGGCGCGATGGCGCGGGTTGGTCCCTATCTTAAATGCCTTGCATTTATCTTTTGCGAAAGATAAAGTGAATTCCAACGCGGCCATCCGGCCCTTCGTTCCGGGTTTTGCCCACAGGAGCTCTTCATGAAAACCATGTTCTCTCGCTGTCTCGTTTCCGGCTTGGTGGCCGCTCTTTTCGCAGGCGCTGCACAGGCCGAGGAGCTGGTGGTCGGCATCTTCGGCGGCTCCTTCGCCGACGACTCCAAAACCTGCCATATCGCGTCGTTCGAGAAGAAAACAGGGGCCAAGGTCGCGCTCAAGCTGGGCAGTTCCTCGCAGTTCGCGGCCGCGATCCGCGCGACCGGCGGCAAGTCGGACTTCGACGTGGTCTACATCGACAACTCGCTCGCTGCGCAGCTCAAGAACGAGAAGCTGCTCGAGACCATCGACAAGAGCAAGCTCACGAACGCCGCCGAAGTGTCGCCGCGCGCACTCGACAAGGACGGCCAGTACGTCGTGTTCATGACCGGTGCGACCGTCATCGTCTACGACACCAAGCAGATCAAGACACCACCCACCTCCTGGTCCGACCTTGCAAAGCCCGAGTACGACGGCAAGCTCGCCATCGGCGACATCAGCGGCACCTCGGGCTCGCAGTTCCTGATGGCGCTCAACCGCATGAAGGGTGGCACGCTCGCGAACATGGACGCGGGGTTCACGGCCATCAAGCCGATCGCGAAATCGTCGGTCACGCTCTACACGCAGGCCGACCAGATCGTGTCGCTCTTCGAACGCCAGGAGATCGCCGCCGCCGTGTGGTACCCCGACCGCGCCGGCTCGGCCATCGACAAGGGCCTGCCGCTGGCCATCGTCTATCCGAAGGAAGGCGCAGTGGGCATCCTGCCCGCGCTGGTGATCCCGAAGGGCGCGAAGTCGCCTGCGCTCGCGCTCAAGTACATCGACGAGGTGCTGTCCAAGGAAGGCCAGACCTGCTTCGCAGAACGCAAGTACGCGGGCCCGGTCAACACGCAGGTCAAGCTCAGCGACAAGGCCGCGAAGATCGTTCCCTACAAGGAGACTTTCGACAACCTCTGGCTGCCCGACCCCGAGGCCGTGGCCAAGTCGCTGCCCGACTGGACCAAGCGCTGGCAGCGCGAAGTGGCTCGCTGAGCCGCCGCAACCTCCAGGACCGAACGACATGCCGGCACTCACGCTCGACCGCCTCGAGAAACGCTACCCGGGCCACATTGCCGCACAGTCCGTGTCGCTGTCGGTGCACGACGGCGAGTTCATCTCACTGCTCGGCCCTTCGGGCTGTGGCAAGACCACCGTGCTGCGCATGGTGGCCGGCCTGATCGAGCCGACGGGTGGGCGCATCCTCGTCGATGGCCGCGACGTCACGGCGCTGCCCACCAACAAGCGCAACATCGGCCTGGTCTTCCAGTCGTACGCACTTTTCCCGCACATGAGCGTGTTCGAGAACGTCGCGTTCGGCCTGCGCCGCCAAGGCCTGCAGGGCAGCGAATTGAAGCAGCGCGTCGACCAGGCGCTGGCCAGCGTGCGGCTCTCCGCGCTCGGCGATCGCCTGCCGCGCCAGCTCTCCGGCGGCCAGCAGCAGCGCGTGGCAGTGGCGCGTTCAATTGCGCCGCGCCCCAGCATCCTTCTTTTCGACGAACCGCTGTCGAACCTCGACGCCTCGCTGCGCGACGAGATGCAGATCGAGCTCAAGCGCCTGCAGCGCGAAGTGGGCATCACCACGCTGTTCGTCACGCACGACCAGGGCGAGGCGATGTCAATGTCCGACCGCGTGTGCGTGCTCGCGCACGGCGTGGTGCAGCAGTTCGACACGCCCGAGGCCATCTACCACCGCCCCGCCACCGGCTTCGTCGCGAGCTTCATCGGCCGCCCCAACCGTCTCGCGGGCCGCGTGGTGCGCTCGCCCGAAGGCGCGGCTGCAGTGCAGTTGAACGATGGCCCGGTGCTTGCGGCCACGGCTGCCGATGGCATGGCACAGGGCACGGCGGTCGACGTGGTGGTCCGCCAGGAGGACATCCGCTTCGCCGACGCGGCGGCGTCGAACGGCCCGACGCTCTCGGGCCGTGTGGCCATGCGCTCCTTTGTCGGCTCGCGCGTGCAGTACCTGCTGGCCTTCGGTAGCACCGAGCTCATCGCCGAGGCGCTCACCAATGGCCCGCACGCTGGCCTGGCGGTCGACGCACCGGTGCGGGTGAGCGTCGAGCCGCAGCACGTGTACGTGACACCCACGGCAAGCCAGGCCACCGCATGACGCCGCGCAAGATCACCGGCACTCTGCTGGCGTCGCCGCTGCTGCTGCTCCTGCTGCTGGCATTCGTCGCGCCGGTGCTGCTGATGGTGCCGCTGAGCCTGCACCCCTACGTGCCCGGCACCGGCATCGCCGCCGGCTGGACGCTCGAGAACTACAGCAGCATCCTCAGCGACGAGTACTACCGCGAGGTGGTCGTGCGCACGCTGGTACTGGGCTTCGGCGTCACCGCCATCTGCCTGCTGCTGGGCTACCCACTGGCCTACTACATCGCGAATGCGGGCCCGAAGATGCGCCTCACGCTCACCATGCTCGTCATCTTCCCGATGCTGCTGAACCTGGTGGTGCGCTCCTTCGGCTGGATCGCGTTGCTCGCCAACCGCGGGCTGGTGAACAACCTGCTCATCGACATCGGCCTGATCGAGCGGCCGATCAAGATGATGTTCAACCTGTTCGGCCTGCTGGTCGGCATGTCGCACATCTTCCTGCCGTTCATGGTGCTGATGCTGGTGCCGGCGATCCAGGCAATCTCCAAGGACGTGCAGGCGGCCGCGTACACGCTGGCCGCGAGCCGGCTGCGCGTGTTCTGGTCGATCACGCTGCCGATGAGCGCGCCGGGCATCCTGTCGGGCTCGATCCTGGTGTTCGTGCTGACCATCAGCGCACTGGTCACGCCGCGCATGCTGGGCGGGCCCACCTACAAGGTGATGGCCACGCTGATCTACGACGACTTCCTGCAGACGCTCGACTGGCCCGCAGGCGCCGCGATGTCCTTCGCGCTCACCGCGCTCACGCTGGTGGTCATCGGCCTGTCGAGCCGCGTGCTCAGGCGCTGGGGAGGCAACGCATGAGCATCGAAGGCAAGAAGGCGCCGTTCCTCGCGGCCACGGCCATCGCGGTGGTCGTGTTCCTGCAGATTCCCGTGCTGGTGGTGATGCTCGCGGCCTTCAGCAAGACGGCCTACCTCACGATCCCGCCGAAGGGCCTGACCTTCCACTGGTTCGAGGTGGTGCTGCGCGACCCCGAGTACCTCAGCGCCGCCTGGACCAGCCTGTGGCTCGCTGCCGCATCGACCGCCGCCGCGCTGGTGCTGGGCCTCATTGCCGCCTACGCCATTCACCGCCGCATGGTGCCCGGCGCGGGTGCGCTCACCTCGCTCTTCATGGCGCCGCTGATCCTGCCTTCGGTGGTGCTCGGCGTGGCGCTGCTGCAGTACTACACGATGACCGGCCTGCGCGGCAACTCGCTGGGCCTGTGGCTCGCACACGTGGTCATTACCGTGCCCTACGTGGTGCGCGCGAGCCTGGGCAGCCTGTCGGCGGTCGACGAGTCGCTCGAGGACGCGGCGCGCGTGCTGGGCGCCGACGGCTTCACGAGCTTTCGCCTGGTCACGTTGCCGCTGGTGAAGCCCGGCCTCGTCGCTGGCGGCCTCTTCGCCTTCATCACTTCGCTCGACAACGTGCCGGTCTCGGTGTTCCTGCTCTCCGCGAGCCAAACGACGCTGCCCGTGAAGATCTTCACCTCGGTCGAGCAGGGCGTGGACCCGAGCGTGGCCGCCGTCTCCACCCTTCTGATCGTGACCACCGGCGTCGTGCTGCTGCTGGCCGAGCGATGGACGGGCTTCCACAAGCACGTCTGAGCCCCCTTTCCACCTCATTCGCCAAGGAGTTTCTTGATGCCGACCACGAGCAAAGGCTTCCCGCTCATGCTGACCTTCGACCTCGACGCGGAGACCATGTGGACCGGCCGCGACCCCGCCAATGCGCAGCGCCCCATCCTCATGTCGCAGGGCGCCTACGGCTGGAAGGTCGGCATGCCGCGCATCCTCGCGCTGCTGGCGCGCTATGACATCAGCGCCACCTTCTTCATTCCCGGCGAAGTGGCCGACAAGCACCCGGACCTGGTTCGCGAGGTGGTCGACAAGGGCCACGAGGTGGCGCACCACAGCTACAGCCACCGCTGGATCGTCAACCTGAGCCCCGCGGAAGAACGCGAGGAGATGGAGCGCGGCATGGAGACGCTCACCCGCCTGGCTGGCACTCGCCCACGCGGCTGGCGTTCGCCGGCGGCGGAGTTCAGCAGCATCACGCTCGACCTGATCAAGGAGTACGACTTCGACTACTCGTCGAACTTCTTCGACGACGACTCGCCCTACCTGCTGGAAATCGGCGGGCAGCGCACCGACATCGTGGAGCTGCCCTTTCGCTGGGTGCTCGACGACGCGCCCTTCTTCCAGTACTCGATCACCCTGCCGGGCCGCACGCTGCAGGCGCCCTCTGCCGTGCTCGAGGCGTGGACGAGCGAGTTCGACATGCTGTACGCCGAAGACCGGATGATGATGGTCGGCATGCACCCGCAGATCATCGGCCAGCCATCGCGGCTCAAGGTGCTCGAAGGGCTCATCGAGCATGCGCTGGCGCACTCGGGTGTGTGGATCGACCGCTGCGACCGCATCTCCGACGACATGCGCCCGCGCCTGAAGGCGGCGGTCAAGGCATGACCACCGCCTTGCGTTTCGTGGTGAGCGGCGGCGCGAGCGGTATCGGCTTCGCGGTGGCGCGGCTCGCGGTGGAACGTGGCGCACGCGTCGTACTGCTCGACCTTGATGCGCCACGGCTGCAGGCATGTGTCGCGGCATTGGGCGATGCGGCGCTGCCGCTGGTGTGCGACGTGACCGACGCACCGGCCGTGAAGGCCGCGGTAAACCATGCCGCCCAGTGGCTAGGCGGCATCGACGCGCTGGTCAACTCGGCCGGTGTCGATTCGCTGAAACCGCTGGAGCAGACCGACGACGCCGAGTGGGCCCACACGCTGGCCGTCAACCTCACGGGGCCGATGCTGATGTGCCGCGCCACCATGCCGCACCTGCGCGCGGCGGGCGGCGGCAGCATCGTCAACATCGCGTCGGGCGCAGGCCTGCGGCCGCTGCCGAATCGCACCGCCTACTGCGCCACCAAGGCGGCCGTCATCATGTTCGGCAAGGCACTGTCCATTGAAGCGGCGGCGGACGGCATCCGCGTCAACGCCGTGTGCCCCGGCGCCATCGACACGCCTCTGTTTCGCACCAGCTACGAGCACAGCGACGACCCGGCGCGCACGCTCGACGAGATCCGCCAGCGCTATGCACTGGGCCGTGTCGCCGCGCCCGAGGAAGTGGCCGAGGCCGTGCTCTACCTGAGCGGCCCGGGTGCCAGCTACATCACGGGCACCGCGCTGGCCGTCGACGGCGGGCGCACCTTCCACTGAAAGATCAGATGCCATGAGCTTCGACCATCGCATCGCCGTCGTCACCGGAGGCGGCCAGGGCATAGGCGCCGCCACGGTGCTCGACTTTCTGGACCAGGGTGCGCGCGTTGCCGTGCTGGACCTCGACTGCACCCCGCTCGCGCAGCAACTCGCAACCAGGCCCGAAGCCGCCGCGCATTGCCTGCGCGTGTCGGGCGACTGCACCGATGCCGCCGTGGTCTCGGCCTTCTTCGACCGGGTCGAAAAGGAACTGGGCCCGGTCGACATCCTGTTCAACAACGTGGGCCAGAGCGCGCGCGAACGCGGTGGCCTGTTCACCGAATCGGACGAGGCCGTGTGGCGCTTCGTCATCGAGGTGTCGCTGCTCACCACCATGCGCGCCGCGCGCCGCATCGCGCCCGGCATGAAGGCGCGCGGCTTCGGGCGCATCGTCAATATGAGCACCGACGCAGCCTTTGCCGGCGACGTGGGCCTGGCCGATTACGCCGCCGCCAAGATGGGCGTGGTGGGCTTCACGCGCTCGCTGGCGCGCGAACTCGCGCCGCACGGCGTGACCGTGAATGCGGTGTGCCCCGGCGCAATTCGCACGCGCGCGCACGACAGGCTGCGCCCCGAGGTGCTCGCGAAGATCGTAGCCGACACGCCCGCCGGCTTCGTCGGCTCGCCCGAGGACGTGGCCGCCACGGTGCGTTTCCTCGCGAGCGACGAAGCGCGCTTCATCACCGGCCAGACGCTGCTGATCGACGGCGGCCGCTGGATGCTCTGACCTCTTTTGAAGGACACGACCATGGACCTGATGGACCACAGCGCACGCGAGCTCGCCGCACTGATCCGCACCAAGGAAGCCTCGCCCGTGGAGGCGGTGCGCGACGCGCTCTCGCGCATCGAGGCGCGCCGCGAGCTCAATGCCTTCATCACCGTGACGGGCGAGCAGGCGCTCGATGCCGCGCGACGCGCCGAAGCCGCCGTGATGGCCGGCGAGACGCTCGGTCCGTTGCACGGCGTACCGTATTCGGTGAAGGACCTGACGCTCACGGCCGGCGTGCGCACCACCATGGGCTCGGCCATCTACGAAGACTTCGTGCCGAAGGAAGACGCCGTGGCGGTGGCGCGCGCCAAGGCCGCAGGCGCCATCCTCATCGGCAAGACGACAACGCCCGAGTTCGGCCACAAGCAGGTGGCGACCGCACCGATCTTCGGCCGCACGCTGAACCCGATCGATGCGCGCTACACACCTGGTGCGTCGAGCAGCGGAGCGGCGGTGGCGGTAGCGGCGGGCCTCGGCTCGCTCGCGCTCGGCACCGATGGCGGTGGTTCCATCCGCATTCCGGCTTCGTGCTGCGGCATCGTCGGGCTGAAGGCCACGCTGGGCGTGGTGCCGAACCTGCAGGCGCCCGACCTGTTCTCGGCGAATTCCTTCACCGGTCCGATGGCGCGCGACGTGGCCGACACGCAGTTGCTGTTCGATGTCATCAAGGGCTTCGACGCGCGCGATCCCTATGGGTTGGGCGGGCCGGTGCCGCAGCGTGCGATGCCCATGTCGCTGCGCGGCCTGCGCGTGGCGTGGTTGCCCACGGCGGGCAACCCGATCGACCCCGAAGTCGAGGCCGTGACGACGGCCGCCGTGCAGGCGATGGAACGCGAAGGTGCCATCGTCGAAACCGTGCAGCTGAACTTCGTGGCGCTCGAACGCCACTTCCTCGTGGTGCTGCAGTCGATGCTGGCCGCACGCGTGGGCGCCAACCTCGATCGCTTCGGCGACCGGCTCGACCCCACGCTGATCGACGCCGTGCAAAAGGGCCGCCGCCACAGCGCTGTGGACCTGCACGACGCCACCTTCGCCAAGACCCGCTGTTTCACTGAATTGCAGACGCTCTTCAAACGCTTCGACGTGCTGGTGTCGCCCACCGTCTCGGCGCCGCCGCTGCCCATCGACATGGACGTGAGCGGCGAAGTGGAGATCGGCGGCAGGCCCGCCGGCACCATCCGCGGCGCCTGGTATCCGTACACCTACCCGATGAACCTGACGGGCCATCCCGCGCTCTCGATGCCCTGCGGCAAGAGCGCGATCGGCCTGCCCGTCGGGTTGCAGCTGGCGGGCCGCTGGTACGACGACGACCACCTGCTGGCCATTGCACGGCTGGTGGAACGCGCGCTCGGCTGAAGTTTTCTTCTCTTCCGCCTCGCGCACGAGGCCTGGCGGGCGCCAGGTGGGTTCTGTCCTGTTTTTGCGTAGATGCGTGCGGTTGGGCAGCAGTTCACCGTCCCAGAATGAACCGGCCGTGCGGGGTACGGCACGCGCATTTCTTCATAGAACAAGGAGACCCTCATGATCACTTCCCGTCGCGGCCTGCTGGCCGGTTCCGCCGCCATGGCCACGGGCGCCATTGCCGGCTGTGCATTGCCCGCAGGCGCCAGCCGCACGCAGGCAACGCCTTTCGATGTCGCCGCATCGACCATCCCGATCGTGGGCAGCGAGCAGGTCTATCCGGTGCGCCGCATCTACTGCATCGGCCGCAACTACGAGGCCCATGCGCGCGAGATGGGCTCGGACCCGAGCCGCGAGCCGCCCTTCTTCTTCCAGAAGCCGGCCGACGCGATCCAGGTCGTGACACCCGGCGTGGTGGCCGACCATCCCTATCCCACGCTCACGAAGAACTACCACTACGAAGTGGAGCTCGTGGTGGCGCTGGCCAAGGGCGGGCGCAACATCCCGGCGAGCTCGGCGCTCGACTACGTGTACGGCTATTCGCTCGGTCTCGACATGACGCGCCGCGACCTGCAGCGCGAGATGGGCGACCAGAAGAAACCGTGGGAAATCGGCAAGAGCTTCGACCATTCGGCGCCCATCGGACCGATCCACCCAGTGGCGAAGGTCGGGCACTTCACCGACGGTGCGATCTGGCTCAAGGTGAACGGGCAGACGAAGCAGAGCGCCACGCTCAAGCACATGATCTGGTCGGTGGCCGAGCAGATCAGCCGGCTGTCGCAGGCCTTCGAGCTGAAGCCGGGCGACATCATCTACTCGGGCACGCCGGAGAACGTCGGGCCCGTGGTGCGCGGCGACCTGATCGAGATCCACATCGACCGGCTGCCGGAGCTGTCGGTGCGGATCGTCTGAGGGCGCGGAGGCCGTCGCACCATTTTTCCTACCAGATTGGTGCCGATCATCGGGGCTCCTGCATCTCCAGAGCCACCATGTCCCAGCCTCCGCAAGCCACCTACATCGACGACCTGCACGCCCCGCAGGTGTTCGCGGACGAAGTCTCGGGATACTGGGTCAACGCGGGCTGTGTGCACATCACCTTCGATGCCAGCCGCGTCGACCACAGCTCCGACCGGTGCCCGGTCCATCGGGCCGCCGTGCTGCGCGTGACGCTGCCGATACCCATTGCACAGGTGCTCGCGGTCAGCCTCTATGACTTCCTGAAGCAGCGCGGGCTGGCGCCGGCGCCTGGCAACGGGCACTGACGAGGGCAAGCAGCACCCGGCGGCGGGTGGCCTCCAAGATTTCTCCGAGATTCAACTTTAAAATGAGAAGCATTCTTATTTGTGAAGTGAGTCAACGTTGAATCCTGGACGCCAGAACACCGCCGGCACCGTCACGGCCCCCTCCCCGACTTCATTCAGGCGCAGCGCATTCGGCCCGCCCGCGCGCGCCACGCTGCTGGTGCTGTGGGCGGCCGCCCAGATCGGCCGCGCGCATGCACAGGAGGTGCAAAACAAAGAAACCTCCTCGCTGCCGACCGTGACTGTCACAGCCGAATCGCAGGACGACTCGCAGCAGCACCTCGGCGCCAAGGTGAGCAGCGGCGCGCTCGGTGCGCGCTCGCAGCTTGAAACGCCCTTCTCCACCACCGTCGTGACCAGCGAGGACATGGCCGAGCGCCAGGTGTCGAAGCTCGGCGACGTGTTCGCACTCGACGCGTCGGTGTCCGACAACAGCGGCGCCTACAGCAGCTGGGCCAGCTACATCACGGTGCGCGGCCTGCCGCTGGACTGGCAGAACGCCTACCGCATCAACGGCCAGCCCTTCCTCAGCTATGCCATCACCATGCCCTACGAGCACTTCGAGCAGATCGAATTGCTCAAGGGCTCGTCGGGCTTCATGTACGGCTTCGGCTCGCCGGGCGGCATCGTCAACTACGTGACGAAGAAGCCAACCGACACGCCGGTGCGCAGCATCGAGGTCGGCTACAAGACCGCCGGCATCTGGAGCGAGCACGTCGACCTGGGCGGGCGCTTTGGCACCGACAACCGTTTCGGCTACCGGCTCAACGCCACGCACGAGGAAGGCAAGACCTACAACGACGGCAACATCCGCCGCGACTCGGTGTCGCTCGGGCTCGACGCGAAGCTCACCGACAAGCTCACCTGGACCTTCGACTCGCTCTACCAGAAGCGCACCTCCACCGGCCAGACGCCATCGATCTACCTGGGCAGCTACACGGGCACGAGCCTGCCGTCCACGATCAGCGCCAACAACGCAAGCCTGGTGGGCCCGGGCCAGCACCTTGCCACCGACTTCAGTCTCTATTCCACCGGCCTTCAGTACCAGCTGTCGCCCGACTGGACACTCAGCACCAGCTACAGCCACAGCAGCGCCACGCGAAGCCGCAACGAAGGCATCTCCTACCTGCAGGACGCCAGCGGCAGCTACGACGACTACCGCTCCGACAGCGAAGAAGGCCACCGCTTCAACCAGTGGCAGGCCATGGCCACGGGCAAGCTGCGCACCGGCGACTTCGAGCACCAGGTGACGCTGGGCGCGTCGTGGCAGAAGCAGGTCAACTACTACAGCAGCAACGCTGTCTACCAGCTGGTGGGCACCGGCAGCATCTTCGGACAGAACATCAACAGCTACAACAGCGTGACGAACCTCACGCCCTACCGCAACAGCGACATCACGCAGCGCGCCGTGTTCGCGAGCGACACGATGAAGCTGTCCGAAAAGTGGTCGGTGCTGGCCGGCCTGCGCAGCACCACCTACGAACAGGTCGGCTACGACACCACCGGCCTGCAGAACTCCACCTACCAAAAGAGCGGCGTGATCACGCCCACGCTGGCGCTGATGTACAAGCCCGCGCCCGACACCACGCTGTACACCAGCTATGTCGAATCGCTGGAGCCCGGCAGCACGGTGAGCAACCTCTACGCCAACGACGGCGCGCTGCTCAACCCGCTGAAGAGCCGCCAGTACGAACTGGGCGTGAAGACCGAACGTGAACGCTGGAGCGCCACGGCCGCGCTGTTCCGCATCGAGCGCGGCGCCGAATACGCCAACAGCTCCAACGTGCTGGTGCAGGACGGCCAGTCGATCTACCAGGGCCTGGAGCTCGGCGCTTCCACGCGGCTGGGCTCGCAGTGGCAGATCGGCGGCAACCTGATGCTGCTCGACAGCTCCTACGAGCGCGGCAGCAGCTACGTCGGCAACCGCGTGGCGGGTGCGCCGAAGCTGGTGGCAACGGCGCAGGTGTCGTACGCAGTGGCTCAGGTGCCGGGCCTCAAGCTGTCGGCCGACATGAAGTACACGGGCAACACCATGCTGAACGCGGCGAACCAGCTGACCGTGCCTGGCTACACCATCGCCAACATCGGCGCGAGCTACACGACGCGCATCGGCGGGCGCAACACGACCTTCCGCGCGGCCATCAACAACGTGGCGAACCGGAAGTACTGGGAATACCAGTACGACAACTACATCAAGCCCGGCGACCCGCGCACCTTCAGCTTGAGCGCCAAGCTCGACTTCTAGGCCTTCTCGCAGTCTCTGCTTCCTTGGCCGGCCGCCGTCTTCGACGGCGCGCCGGCTTTTGGATTTCTGCAGCGGCCGATGGCCGTCGGGGGAGCCGTCATCCAATTTTTCTCCCCCTTTGAAGTTCACGATACGGGTCATGAACACCATCCCGCATCGCAACCCGCACGGCGCATCGCTCGCGCTGCGCTTCACCGGCCTGCCGGCGTTGGCGCATGCGGATCGCCACTCCCCGGAACTCACCATGCAAGCACGCTGGAGCAGAACACAGCCCGCCCTCGTCGCTGCGCCGCGGCTGAAGAAGTCCTTCTGGCTGTCGCTTCTCGCGGGCCTGTTGGCCTTCGGCGCGCTGGCGTTCGGCGTCCTCGTGGCCGCGAGCGACACCGGCTGCGCAGCGCGTGAAGCCGGCGCTTCGGGTAACTACAGCCAATCGACGCTCGCACCGATCACATCGGCCGGCGGCAGTTGCAAGCGCAAGCAGGAGCCCGGCCGCCTAGAGCATCCGAAGACGATGCTCTAACACGCCCACTTGCGACAGCCCACTTCAGAAGAAAGCACATCCGTGTTCGATACCAAGCTGCCCGGTGGCGCCTTGCGGGTGTTCCGGCCACAGCCTTTCTTCAGTGCGCTTGTAGTGGAAAGCGATCCCGCCGTGGCGAGCCGCCTGAATAGCGTCCTGGGGGTCCTCGCGCCGGGACGGTGCGTGGTGCTTGTGCCCACACGCGAAGAGGCCGATGCGATGCTGGACACGCTGTCCTTCGACCTGGTGTTCGTCGACATGCAGCTCTATCCGATCGGCGACGGCGCATCGCTGATCGCCGACGTGCGTGCGATGCAGCCACGCGCCCGGATCATTGCCCTGTCGGACACGGACGACCGGGATCTGGCCCTGTCCGCATTCGCCTCCGGGGCGACGGGCTACCTGCTGAGCGAGGCGGAAGACGCCGAGATCGCCTACGCGTTGCGTGCCCTGGCGAACGGCGGCGCCGTGCTGGACCCGCGCGTGGCGCGCCACGTGGTGGCCATGTTCGCCGAGACGCTGGCGGAGCCAATCCGCGCCGGCGACTTCCACGCGGACGGCGCCTTCCGCAAGCTCGAGCTCAGATCCCTGACCCCGGCGATTCCCGAGGGAACACGCCCCGGTCTTCCAGGCTGACACCGACACGAAGGCGCTTCCTCTCGCGCGGCAGCTCGTGCTCGACGATGCAACGCCGGGCAAGGAGGAACGCCAGCCGCCGGGCATCCCAGGCCAGGAACATCGCCAGCAACGCGACGTCGCACACGGCCAGCGCGATCAGGGTGCGCCAGTCCCACAGCCAGTCGAACGAAGTCATGAGTCGGTAGAGGTGATGAATGCGAAGCCCCGAGATTGAGGTCTTCGCATTGCCTGCGAATTTCACCGTGTTACGGTGATCGCGGTTCAGGCTTCGCGCGTGCGCGTTACGGCGGGCACGAACATGTAGCCCTCGTTGCGCACGGTGCGGATCAGGTCGGCGCGCGTCTCGCCGGAAGCCAGCTTGCGTCGCAGACGGCTGATCTGCACGTCGATGGCGCGGTCGTACGAATCGCTCTCGGCGCCGAGCGCGTACTGCACCAGCTGGTCGCGCGTCAGCACCCGCCGCGGGTGCTGCACCAGCGCGCGCAGCAGGCGGAACTCGCCGTCGGAGAGGTCCACCGGGCGGTCTTGCGGGTCATGCAGCAGCCGGGTTTCGAGGTCCATGCGCCAGCCTGCGAAGTACAGCACCTCCGGCTGCTGCGCTTCTTGCGCCGCAGGCGTGCCAGAAGGCGGCGGCACGGATTGTTGCGCCGGCAATCCGACAGCGGCCGCATGCGCAGTGCGGCGCAGCACGGTGCGGATGCGCGCCAGCAGTTCGCGCGGATTGCAAGGCTTGGCCAGGTAGTCTTCCGCGCCGATCTCCAGGCCCACGATGCGGTCGATGTCCGTGCCCACGGCCGACAGCATGATGACGGGCGGCCCGCCGATGCGCTGCAGCTCGCGCAGCGCGCTCAGGCCGTCTTCGCCGGGCATCATCACGTCGAGCACGATCAGCGCGTAGTCGGCCTGCGCGAGCCGCTCGCGCATCTCCGCGGGATGGCCGGCCGCATCGACATGGAAGCCGTGCTTCTCCAGGAAGGACGCCACCAGGCTGCGGATGCCGGCGTCGTCGTCGACGATGAGGATTCGGGTAGACAGGTTCACGTTACGGCGGATCGGGTAGCGGATCATAGGCCGGGCGCGGCCTCCGCCCGAAGCCCCGCGAGCCTTGAAATAATTTGCAATGCGCTGAAATCCGGCTGCAACATCCGCTTCACAGACTCGTGCGCTCGAACGTTTGCGCATGCCCCCCCGCCTCGCGCATGCGCGCTGACAGCTGGGAGAAAAAAGATGGGAACGCAAAGATCGAGCCATGCCGGCGTGACATCGCTTCCCGTCCGTGCCAGCATCAACCCATGAACTCCCAAGGTACCGCGCGCCGCTGGTCGGGCCCGCCGCTCGCGTGGCAAATCATGGGCCTGCTGCTGGGCGGGCTGGTGGTGGCGCAAGTCGTGACACTGGCGCTGACCGTGCTTCTCCCGCCGCAACCCCAGCGCCAATGGGAGATGGGCGACATCGCGCGCGTGCTGTCTGGCCGGAGCGCCGAAGGCCGCAACGCGAACCTGCTGCAGCGCACGCTGCAGGCGAATGCGCCCCAACCCAAGGGACAAGGCTGGCTGACATCCGAACGCTCGCGGCGCGACCTCGCGCAACTGCTGACGCGCGACGAAGCCGAGGTGCGGCTGTACTTCTTCACGCCGCTGCCGTTCGCGGGCACCACAGGGCCTGTCGCGGCGACGGAGAACGGGCATGACGCAGCGCAGCCGGTGCCGCGCCGCATCGCCGATACCTTCGCCGGAGCCGGCTTTCTGCGGGTCCAGGCGAGGGGTGGGCCGGGGGGTGGCGGTGGCGGACCGGGAGGTCCCGGTGGACCTGGAGGCATGGCGTTTCCGGGTGGGATGGGCCCCTCGGGCGGCGGCTTCGGCACTGACAGGGGCCCGAGAGGAAACACCACAGGCACTCCACCGCCGCCGCCTGGCGGCACGACAACGAATCCCGCGCCGGGCAATGCGCCAGCCACCGCACCGGATGCACCAGCCGGTACATCCGCCCCCACGCCCGCGGCCGGAAACCCTCCAGGCAGCACGGTAGCGGCGCCCCCTGGTAGCGGCGCAGGCCCCGTCGGCACACCGCCATCGCCCGGGTCGGCGGCACCGAACACGGCGACCACGCCGGGCTCGGCGACTGCACCAGGCTCAACGACCGCGCCGGGCGCGCCCGGTGCCGCCCCTCCACCGGGCCTCTCGCCCACGGCGCCGCCATCGGGCCCCGCCCAAGGCCAGCCCGGAGCCCCTTCCATTCAGTCGGGCCCCTCCATGCGAGCCTTGCCGCCGGTCATCGAAAGCCCCCCGCGCCGCGAAGCCCCTGCCAGGGCTGAAGCACCAGTTGCGCCCCCTATCGCGCAGTCGCCGCGCGCCGAACCCGCTACGCGCCCGTCTTCGGCCAGCACGCCACCGGCGACTGCGGCTGCACCGCCACGCGTCGTCCCCCCCGCCGAACCGCCCCGTGCGTCCAGAGACACCGACACGACGATCACGACGCCCATTGCGACCACCGACAACGAACGCCCCGCCGCGCGCGGCCTCTTCGGGCTCGCTCCCGCGCCGTTCGTCGAAGGCGACTTCATCGCCGCGGTCTACACGCCCGAAGGCAGTTGGGTGGTCGTGCAGCCGGTGCCCGAGTCTTTTCCGAACGCATGGCAGCGCCGCGTGCTGCTGTGGTTCCTGATCGCCGCGGCAATCGTCGCCCCCGCGGGCTGGCTGTTCTCGCGCCGGCTGGTGCGGCCGATTGCCGGCTTCGCGCGCGCGGCCGACCAGCTGGGGCGCGACCCTGCGGCGCCGGTGCTGGCACTGGAGGGCCCCGCCGAAATCGGCCGCGCAGCACAGGCCTTCAACCGCATGCAGGCACGGCTGCGCAGCTTCGTCGACGACCGCACGGTGATGATCGGCGCCATCAGCCACGACCTGCGCACGCCCCTCACGCGGCTGCGCTTTCGCATCGAGGACGTGCCCGACGACGTGCGCGCCGGCATGCTCGAAGACGTCCAGGAGATGGAGCTGATGATCGGCTCCGTGCTCAGCTTCATCCGCGATGCCTCGGTGGTGAGCGCGCGAGAGCGCATGGACCTCTCGAGCCTTGTCGAGGACGTGGTCGAGCAAGCCATCTTCGTCGGCAAGAACGTGCAGCTGCGACGCGTCGAGAGCGCGCAGGTGGAGGTCGACCCGATCGGCATGCGCCGCGTGCTCGACAACCTGATCGAGAACGCCGTCAAGTACGGGCACCTGGCACGCGTGCGGCTGTTCACCGATGGGCACGACGCCGTGGTCGAGATAGGCGATCGTGGGCCGGGGCTGCCCGCAAACGAAATCGAGCAGGTGTTCAAGCCGTTCTATCGCACTGCGCAGGCGCGGTCCTCGCGTGCTGCGGGCAGCGGCCTTGGTCTGGCGGTATGCCGCTCCATCGCGCGCGCGCATGGCGGCGATGTCGTGCTGAGATCCGGCTCGCACGGGCTTGTTGCGCAGGTTCGCGTGCCGCTGGCGCTCGAGGCGCAACGGCTGGCGTCTGCGGCGCACTGAGCAACGCCGGCGCATACGCGCGATGACACCACCCTTCAGATGCCATGGCACGCGCCGCCGCGCGTCATAGCGAAGCGGCACGAACGGGTCCGCGCCTTTACCTCCTGAAACACCTGTCGAAACACGCATGAACCACCGCAGGACGGGTGGCATGCGGACTGCAGAAAGAAGCTCGTCCCGGTGAGTTTTTCCGGGCGCACTTTTCTCAACAGCAGGAGTTTCACAATGAACCATCGTTCCTTCGCACGCAACGTGCAAAAGGGTTTCACCCTCATCGAGTTGATGATCGTCGTGGCGATCATCGGCATTCTGGCTGCTATTGCGATTCCGCAGTACCAGACCTACGTCGCGAAATCACAAGTAGCCCGCGCCATGGGGGAAACCGGCGCCCTGAAGACGGCGTATGAAGATTGCCTGAACAATGGAATGACTGCTGTGGCTGCCTGCGACCTTGGCGCCACCAGCTCCGGCATCTTGAGCTTGACCTCGCCCCTGGTTTCGACGGCTGGCACGTCACTCGGCACATCCACCACAAATACTGTCGCTCTGACTACCACCGGCACCATTGCAGGCAGCTTCGCCGGCCAAGCGGCTGCAATCCTGAAAACGACCCCCTTCACGATCACCTGGACTCGTACCGCCGAAGGCAGCTGGAGCTGCAAGACTACGGCTGACTCGAAGTACGCACCGGCGGGCTGCCCTAACGGCACCTGATTCAGCCGCATCGCTTAACGCAAGCCGCCTTCTGGCGGCTTTTTTGCGTCTCCGTCAGGGCGACGAGATCTGTTGCGCGCTGGCCTTGCGGTATGCGGCCTCCACCAGTGCCTCGCACTGCCCCGCACCCGTGGTATCGAGACAGCCTCGCTGAAAGAGCTGATACATATCGAGCGCCGCGCGAGCCGCCAGTCGCTCACCTGTTGACGAAGGCGGCGCTTCAGCACACTCGTAGAGATCCGGCACTCCCGCCGCATTGCATTTCTGCTGCGCGACGATCATGCTGCGCACCGTGACATCCGCACCGAAATCGGCCGGCTCATCACCAGGCCTACGTGAGCCTCCGCAAGCTGCCAGTGCTGTGAGCACGAGTGCAGGGCAAACAATCCACGCAGCCAACCGCATGCCTACGGTTCGCCGCATCCCGCCCTCATGCCCTGAATCTGCTGGCAAGCCACCGGATGCCCCAACGACGCCGCCTTGGCAATCCACATGATGGCGAGGCTGTCGTCCTTCGGTACGCCCAGGCCCGATGCATGGCAGTTGCCTAGCCACTGCATAGCATCGGCATTGCCTTGCGCAGCCGCCAGGTCGAACCAGTAGACCGCCGCATCGAAGTGGCCCGCGACGAAGAACATGCCGCCGACATCAGCCTGCGCATTCGCATCACCGCTATCGGCCTTCACGATCATGTGCAGGTCTTCGTCAGACAGCTCGAGCTTGATCAGACCAACGATTTGCGCGAAGGCGAGCATCGCCCGTCCCCGTGCGTCTTCCTTGTGCTTGGCGATGGTGCCGTCGGACACGCGACGCCACAGCGTGCGCTTGCTGATGCCGGTCATCGCGATGGCGGCCTCGAGGCTAATGGCGTCCGACCTCAGCTCCGGGCCGCCCTCGGGCTCGAGGCCGTCGTGCACATGCGGCAACGTCTCGCTCTCAGTCGCCTTCCGGCGTCGGCTGCTGCGAGGCAGCCGCTGCCGTACCGTCATTTCCGGGATGCACTGCCAGGGGGTGGTGGCCTGCCGCCGTCCTGCGCGGGCTTGGTGAAGCCTGCCTTGGTCATGCACGCGGTCATCGCGGTCTCGTCGGGGCCGCCGCTCGAATCCTTGGCCACGCTGGCCGCGCAGGTCTTCAACGCAGCATCAACAGCTGAATTGCCGCCAGTGCTGCCGGTGCTTGCACTGCTGCTTTCCGTGGTCGTCGACGCAGCCCAAGCCGCGGCCGAACATCCCACCAGACACGCCATCCCAAGGGACAGCAACATCTTCTTTTTCATCGATCACTTCTCCTGAACATCGGTCGATCCGATACAGCAGTGATGCTGGGCAACAAAGTCGGAGAAACGTCGGATTCACTGCACCCACGCGCACACAAACCCCAACGCATCAGCCAGCTTTCTCCCAAATTGCATGTTCGACTCGGCGTCCAGGAAGTTTCTGATTGCTTCCGGTACACGAGGAGAAGAACCACCATGACGCGGCTGCAGAAGAAGCCTCCAGAGCTCCGTGCGCGAGCGCCCGGCTTCACCTTGATCGAGGTGATGGTCACCGTGGCGATCGTGGCGATCCTGGCGTCCCTCGCCCTGCCCTCCTACACGGACTACGTCCGGCGCGGCCGCATCCCGGAGGCGACCTCCAATCTCTCTGCCAGCAACGCAAAGATGGAGCAGTGGTTCCAGGATGCCAAGAGCTACTACGCCACCGGGTCCACCAGTGCATGCGGCGTGAGCATCTCGAATACCAACCTGAAGTACTTCACGCTCACCTGCTCGCCCAGTTCGTCCACGAGCTACACCATCACTGCCACCGGCACGTCCACCATGGCCGGCTTCGTCTACACCATCGACCAGGACGGCACGCGGACTACCACCATCACCGGCGTGTCCGGATGGACCGCAACCTCGTCGAGCTGCTGGATCACAACCAGGGGCGGGAGTTGCTGATGCGCACGCGGCAGCCTTCGTCGGCGGGGTTCAGCTTGATCGAGTTGATGGTGGCTATCACGCTCTTGGCGATCCTGACTTTGCTGGCCGCACCCGGGTTCAGTGACTGGACACGCAACAACCGCCTGCGCAGCACGGCCGAGTCGCTGCGCTCCGATCTGCAGACGGCCAGGGCGGAAGCCATCCGCCGCAACACCGGCACGCGATTGCAGTTCGTCAGCTCACTGGACGCCAGTTGCGCGTTGAGTACCAGCGTGGCGATCTGGGTGGTGAACGCCGGCATCTCCCAGACACCGGCCGGCGCCTGCGGCAATGCCCCGAGCGCCACCAGCACGCCCTACCTGATCAGCAAGAGCCCGATCGAATCCAGCAAGAGCTCGGATCTGGTGCTCACCGCAACGCGCAGCACCGTGGGCTTCGATGCATTGGGCCGCCAGTCGGCCACGAGCAACCCGACCACGTCGATCGCCACGCTGACGGTGCAGCTGACCAGCGCAAGCAGCACCTGCGCCGCCTCTGGTGGTTCGGTGCGGTGCCTGAACGTGATCGTCTCGCCGGGCGGTGATGCCCGCATCTGCGACCCCGCGCGCAGCGGGAGCACCGACCCCATGACCTGCTGAACATGCCGCGCCGCCAAACACCTTCATCCGCCATGGGCGGCTTCACCCTCATCGAGGTGATGGCCGCGCTGCTCATCTTCGCGATCGGCCTGCTGGGCATCACCGGCCTCTATGCCAGCGCAGCGCGCACCGCTACCGGTGCCGAATTCCGTACGACCGCCGCCATGCTCGCCAGCGACCTGATCAGCCGCATGTGGATGAGCGACCGCACGGCGGCCACCCTCCAGGCCAACTACGGGAGCACGGCTGCCGGCACGGGCTACACGAGCTGGAAGGCCACCGTCGACAAATCGAACCTGCCGGGCATCAGCAGCCTGCCGCCGACCGTCACTTTCAGCACGGTAGCCGGCGGCGGCAGCTCGGCCGTCAGCAGCAGTCTGGCCACCATCACCATCTACTGGAAAGGCCCAGGCGACAGCAGCGCCCACCAGTACGTGGCCATGGCCCAGATGAAGCCGTGAGAACCTTCATGCCCGTCCCACGCCCCATTCGCAGCCAGCACGGCTTCAGCATCATCGAACTCATGGTCGGCCTGCTGGTCGGCATGCTGGCGGTGCTGATCGTTGTGCAGTTGCTGTACTCCACGAGCACACAGCAGCGGCTGACCAGTACCAGCGGCGACGCTGAAATCAACGCCGCCACGGCCACCCACATCCTGGCGCGTGAACTGAGCCAGGCCGGCCTGGGCATCAGTGCCTACACGCTGCTGGGCTGCAGTCTCACGTACACCACGACCTCCGACAGCAAGAGCGTCACGCTGTCGTCGCTGGCCCCGGTCACGGTCAATCCCGGCACTTCGCTCGTGCCCGCGGGCGACACCGGCACCGACACGCTGCTGGTCGTCAGCGGCAGTTCAGCCAGCCCCACCGAGGGGGACGCTCTCGCGGGCACCAGCACCGCAACCAGCTACACCGTGACCACCCCGTCGTCCTTCGCCACGGGTGACTGGGTGATGGCCGCCTCGACCACGCGCGACAGCACCTCTTCATGCGCCATGACTCTGGGCAAGGTGACTGCCATTGCAAGCTATGTGCTGACTGTGTCCAGCGGCACCGCAGGCCTGGCGTCAGCGGAGGCCGCCGTCTACAACCTGGGGGCTGCCCCTGTCATCCATGCCTATGCGATCCGCAACGGCAACCTCACCGTGTGCGACTACGCGGCCTACAACTGCGGCAACACCAGCTACACCACCACGCTCAACAGCGACGTCTGGGTTCCGGTGGCCAGCCACGTCGCCAGCCTGCGGGCCCAGTACGGCCGCGACACCAGCGACCTGAGCACGCCGAAGATGGACGGCGTGGTCGACAGCTACGACCAGACCACCCCCGGCAGCACGAGCGACACCTCGGGCCTGTCCAGCTACTGTGGCTGGCTGCGGGTGGTTGGCCTGCGGCTCGCGGTGGTCGCGCGCAGCCAGCAATACGACAAGGACTCGGTCACCACCACCGCACCCACCTGGTCCGGCAGCAGTGCCAACACCAGCACCACCAGCACGCTGACCACCGTGACGCCCACCGCTCTGGCGATCGACCTCAGCACCAACTCGGATTGGAAGCACTACCGCTACAAGACCATCGAGACCACGGTGCCGCTGCGCGACATCATCTGGAACGGCAACCAGGTCACCTACCAGAGCGGAGACGTCGCATGCTGAGCCCGCAGCGCAGGCAGAGTGGCTTCGTCATGATCATCGTCCTGATTGCGCTGGCGATCATGAGCATGGCCGCTATCGGCCTCATGCGCACCGTCTCCAGCTCGGCGAGCATCGCCGGCAACCTGGCCTTCGAACAGGCGGCTGCCACCTCTGCCGACCAGGCGGTGGAGACGGCGGTGACCTGGCTGGAGAACAACAGCGGACAGACCAGCTCCAGCACCGCCAGCACTTGTTCGACAGGAACCTCCGTGCTGGCCTGCGACCAGGCGAGCCATGGCTACGCCGCCACGCGCACCGACCCCGGCAGCACGCAGTCCTGGTCGCAGCTGTGGACCCAATTGGCCAGTGCGGGTTACACCGCCATCCAGCTGAGCCAGGACAGCTCGGGCAATACCGCTGCCTATCTGATCCAGCGCATGTGCGCCAGCACAGGCGATGCGTCATCCACCAACGGTTGTGGCAGTTCACCCCTGACCGTGAACACCGGTGGAAGCAAGAAGTCCGGCAGCACCCAAACGTCCAGCACCCAGGTCTATTACCGCATCACCGTCAAGGTGAGCGGGCCGCGCAATACCGTCTCCTTCACGCAAGCCATGGTCGCCCTATGAATATGTTCCTTCCCGGCCGCAGGTCGATCGCCGGCCGCTGGCGTGCCTGCATGGGCGCCCTGGCGCTGATCCTCGGAGCACCCGCCTTCGGTGCTCTCACCGACCTGGCCACGGCCCCGCTGGAAACATCTTCGGCCACGCTGGTCAAGCCCAACATCATGTTCATCCTGGACAACTCCGGCAGCATGGCGTCTGCCTACCTGCCGGACTGGGCAGACGACTACAGCGCCAGCAGCTATCCGTACCTCTACCGCAACAGCCGCTTCAACGGCATCTACTACGACCCGTCGGTCACCTATTCGCCGCCTGTCAACTACGCCGGCACCAGCTACACCAGCATGACTTCGGCCAACACGTCGGCATGGGCCAAGGTGCCAACCGACGGCTTCGGCATCATCTCCACGGGCACGACCGACCTCACGGGAACAACCACCCCCGCCACGTACTACACCTTCATTCCGGGCGAGTACTGCTCCTCGGCCAACCTGCGCACTTGCAACAAGCAGAGTGCGGCCACCACTGCCTATGCCTACCCGGCCTACCTGCGCTGGTGCACCACGTCCGCACTGAGCACCTGCCAGGCCGCATACATCGACAGCACCTCCGCGCCGGCCACCTACAAGTACCCGCGGTATCCGGGCATAAGCTCCACCGCAACGATCGTCATCAGCGGATCGAGCAGCACGAGCATCAGCGGCATCACTGTCAACGGCGTGCAGATTCTCTCGGCCACGACCACGGCCAGCACGTCGTCCACCACGGTGGCCACCAACATCGTCACGGCCATCAACAACTGCACCAGCAGCAAGACCGGCAACTGCGGCATTGCCGGCTACAGCGCCAGCCGCAGCGGCAGCACGGTGACCATCACCTCGCCCAAGGGCACCGATGCCTATGGCAATTCGCCCGTGGTCACGCAATCCGGCAGCATGACGGCCACCGTCACCGCCTTCAGCGGCGGCACGCCGGGCAGTTGGGTGCAGACCACCATCAGCAGCAGCACGTCGACCTATGCCTACCCCGGCACGAGCGCCCGCTCCACGACGCGCACCGACTGCACCACCAACAGCACCACCTGCACCTATGCGGAGGAGATGACCAACTTCGCCAACTGGTGGGCTTACTACCACACCCGCATGCAAACGATGAAGAGCGCCACGACGCTCGCCTTCAGCGGGCTGACCTCCAGCTACCGGCTGGGCTACATGACCATCAATAAAGTCAGCAGTTCGATGGATTTCCTGAACATCGCCGACAACACCACCACCAGCGGCGGGCAGAAGTCGCTGTGGTACGGCAAGCTCGTGGCCGCCCAGGCCAGCAGCACCACGCCGCTTCGCACTGCACTGTCGAATGCCGGGCGCTACTTCGCCGCCAAGGTTTCCTCCATCAATGGAGTCACAACCACCGATCCGATGCAGTACGCCTGCCAGCGCAACTACACACTGCTGTCGACCGACGGTTACTGGAACGAGACCGCGACACCCTACAAGGCCGACGGCTCCACCGCAATCGGCGACCAGGACAGCAGCGAGTCCCGCCCCTATCTCGATGGCAACAAAGTGTCCAACACGCTGGCCGACGTGGCGGAGTACTACTACGTCACCGACCTGCGCTCATCCTCCCTGAGCAACACGACGAATTCGAGCGGCACGGATGTCTCCAGCAACAGCTATTCCAACAAGCGCCAGAACATGGTGACATCCACCATCGGCCTGGGTGCCTCGGGCTACATGCTGTTCGATGCGGACTATGCAAATGCCACGAGCGGCGACTACTACGACGTCGCCAACGGAACCACCACCAGCAGCACGACGCAGACTTCCGGAGTGTGCGGCTGGCAGAGCTCCGGCAGTTGCAACTGGCCCACGCCGGTCAGCGACACGCAAACCGCCATCGACGACCTGTGGCATGCCGCCGTCAACGGCCGGGGCAGCTACTACAGCGCGTCCAACGCGGCCGATATCAAGACCGGCCTGACCAACTTCCTCAATACCGTGGACGCCACGACCAGCAGCTCCGCAGCTGTTGCACAAAGCGCGCCCGTGCTGACCTCCACCACGGCCGGCTACACCTTCTCGACCACCTATTGTTCCGGCAAGTGGTTTGGTGAATTGGCGCGCTACGCGGTCAATTCCAGCACCGGGGTCACCTCCACCACCGCCGATTGGGCCGAGTCGGGCGCGGGCTCCGACTGCTCGAGCACTTCGGGCAGCCTCACCACCACGGCACTGCTGGACAACGTCGGCTACGCCTCGCGCACCATCTTCACCTACGACCCCAGCACCGCGACGAAGCTCAGTTTTTCCTGGGATGCGCTCACGACAACGATGCAGGGCTACTTCAAGATCGCGTCGATCAGCTCGCTCTCCCAGCTGTGCAGTTCGGGCAGCGCCTGTCTGGCGACGGCATCCCAGGTGAACAGTTCCACCGCCGGCACCACCACCGGTGCGGGCGCAGTGAACCTGGTGAACTACCTGCGTGGCGACCGCAGCAACGAAGGCTCCACCAACACCAAGTACTACCGTTCGCGCACCCACGTCCTGGGCGACGTCGTCAACTCCACGCCGGTGTACATCAAGGCCCCTTCGCGCAGCTACAGCGACTCGGGTTATGCCACTTTCAAGTCCACTTACGCCTCGCGCCAGGGCATGGTCTATGTGGGCTCCAACGACGGCATGCTGCATGCCTTCAATGCCGACACGGGCGCCGAGACCTGGGCGTACATCCCCTCGGTTCTGCTGCCCAACCTGTACAAGCTGGCGGACAAGAACTATGCGTCCAACCACGTCTACTTCGTGGACGGCCAGATCACGCAGGCCGACGTCTACTACAACAGTGCCTGGCACACCATCATCGTGGGCGGCCTGGGCGATGGCGGCCGCGCGTACTTCGCACTGGACGTGACAGACCCGGCCTCCCCGACGGTGCTGTGGGAATTCAGTTCGAGCAGCACGCTCACGCCCAATCTGTACGACGTGGACCTGGGCTACACCTATGGCGCCCCGGTGATCACCAAGCTGTCGGACGGGACCTGGGCGGTCATCCTCAGCTCCGGCTACAACAACGTCTCCGACGGCGACGGCGAAGGCCATCTGTGGGTGAGAAACGCCATGACCGGCGCGCTGATCAAGAAGGTAGACAACGGCATGGGCACCACCTCCAGCGGTGGCACGGTGACCGGCTGTTCCGTCGCGCCTTGCCCCAGCGGCCTCGCGAAGATCAGCGGCTGGACCAACAGCTCCACAGACAACACGACCACACAGCTTTACGGCGGCGACCTGTTCGGCAATCTCTGGCGCTTCGACATCAGCGCCCTGGCCTCCAGCAGCGGCAGCGCCACGGTGCAGCTTCTGGCCACGCTGTCGGACAGCTCGGGCAACCGCCAGCCCATCACCACCGCGCCGGAACTGGGGCTGGTGAGCAGCCAGCACGTGGTCTTCGTCGGCACCGGCTCATACCTGGGCGTGACCGACATCACGACGACACAGGTGCAGTCCATGTACGCCATCAAGGATTCGCTGAGCGGCAGCTCCACCACCAGCGCCATCTACAGCAACCCGCGCAGCAATGCGTGCAGCACGGGAACGGTGACCAACTGCTTCGTCAAGCTGACGCTCACCGACACCTCCGGGGTGCGCACGGCTGCCAGTTCAGTGAGCTACACCACCAATTTCAGCACCATGTACGGCTGGTTCGTGGACATGCCCGAGTCGGGCGAACGCGTCGACGAGGACCCGGTGCTTTCTTCCGGCACGCTGGTCTACGTCTCCAACACGCCCAGCACCTCGGG
Organism: Variovorax sp. OV084; assembly: GCF_900111625.1. Taxonomy (NCBI): domain Bacteria; kingdom Pseudomonadati; phylum Pseudomonadota; class Betaproteobacteria; order Burkholderiales; family Comamonadaceae; genus Variovorax; species Variovorax sp. OV084. The sequence continues at coordinate 404,680 of NZ_FOII01000005.1, forward strand.
CGCCTGCAGCACCGGCGGCTCCAGCTACATCAACTACGTCAACTACGCCACCGGCCTGGCGGTGTCGGGCGCCAGCAATACGGGCGTGCTGCTGTCGAGCTCGGGCTTGTCGAGTTCGGCTGCGCTCGCGGTGACCAGCAGCGGCAAGACCGTCGCCACCACCAAGGACTCCACCGGTACCGTGACGACGACCACCATTCCGGTTTCCTCCTCGAGCAGCACACGCCGCATCTCCTGGCGGCGGCTGACCGATGGGCAGTGAGGAAGGGCACAAGGGCATTGCCAACCTGACAGTCGGCGTTGGAAGACAACGCCGGCTGCACACAAGGCGCTCCCCTCAAGATGTCTCCCACATCGCCGAGCAGACTCGCCGGCATGTGCACTCCCGCAGCTTCGCGCCCATGGATCCGCCTGCGCTGGCGATTGCCGTGCGTGGGCCTGTTCGGGCACCCCGTCGAGGGCCACTGGCTGTGGGAGCCTGACACGCCGTCGGTGCGCGCCGCATTCCAGGCGGCCGTGGAGGCCGGCAACAAGGCACATGGCGCCGGGACGCACTGGATGGAGCAGGAAGAAGCCGAGGCGGCGCCGGACAGGACGGCCATCCGGCAGGCGCCAGGGGCGGATCACATGATCGGGTGATTGCAGCCGGACGGCACTCTTCGAGAATCGCGAGCGGGACGACGGCCTCCATCGCACTTCGAGGAGAACAGCGATGCCACCCTATGTTTGCAGCTGCGGTCTGAAATGCTGGGACCCGCACACTCCCCCGGTCTATTGCACCCAGCGCCCAAGGTGCGGCCCCTTTGTTGACGAAGGCACTCTGCCGGAGGACTTGGCGCCTGACTCTCCTCACCCGCCTCCCGATCTGCCACCGCCCCCAGGCGGCTCAGTGGCCGTTCAGTCTGCCTCCAACACCATCACGATAGTTCCCATCGCACACCAGCCCATGCCGGTCGGCCTGCTGTCGATGCCCGTGGAAATACTCCACCTGATCCTGACCAACATCGGGCCCGGGCTGGTGCCGGTACTGGGTGCGCTGCACCGAACGAGCAATCGGACGCACCACCTGACCCAGCTGGCCCTGGGGTCCGACATGCATCTGGCGACCGTACCGATCTTCACCAACATGCTCTTCAGATTCCAGACGCAGTGGCAGCCACATGCGGCAGAGATCACACAACAGCTCGCGGTCAGGTTGACGGGGAACCTGGAGACCCTCAAGGCGCTGGTGAAGAAGCTCACTTTGCTGCGCAAGGAATGCCTGTTCCTCATCACCCAGCTGGAAGGCCTCTTGTCGGGCATAGAAAACGTGTGCCGCCTGATCGATGGAGCCGACACCGTGCGCCGAGCCACCATCACGGCGAATCTCGTCGCGCTCAGGGACCGGGTGAGGGCCCTGAGAGACCAGATTGCAGCACAGGCGACAGCGTTGGGCCTGAGACTGCAGGCCGCGAAGAAGGCCGAGAGCCAGAAGCGATCCCTGATGCGCCTGTAGATGCGCCTGTAGCGATCCGCCTCAACGCGCCGCGTTCCGATCCGAAATCATCTTCGGGCTGATGAAGATCAGCATCTCGGTCTTGTTGTTGACCCGGCTGCGGGTGCGGAACAGCGCGCCGACCATCGGCAGTTCGCCCAGCACCGGCACGCGCGATTCCGAGTTGGTGTCCGTCAGCTCGAAGACGCCGCCGATGACGACGGTGCCGCCGTTCTCCACCAGCACTTCGGTCTGGATGTGCTTGGTGTTGATGGCGTAGCCCGCTGTGGTCGATTGGCCCACGGTGTCCTTGTTGACGTCGAGCGCCAGGATGATGTTGCCCTCGGGCGTGATCTGCGGCGTTACCTCGAGCTTGAGGTTGGCCTTGCGGAACGCGATGGACGTGGCGCCGCTCGATGTCGCTACCTGGTAGGGCAGCTCGGTGCCCTGCTCGATCAGCGCCTTGGTCTGGTCGGCCGTCACCACGCGCGGGCTCGAAACCACCTTGCCCTTGCCGTCCGCCTCCAGCGCGGAGATTTCGAGGTTGAGCATCTTCGTCAGGCTCGAATTGAACAGCGACAGAGCGAAAGTGCCGACCGCATCGCCGGTCGTGCTGGTAGCCGGCAGGTTGACGAAGCTGGTGCTCGAGTAAGTGTTGGTGCTGGTGGTGGTGGTCACGCCGCCGGTCGTGGTCGAGCTGACGGAAGGCGTCACGCCCACCGACGAGTTCGAATTGACGGAGCCGCCGCCGAGCTTGACACCCAGCGACTTGCTGAAGGTGTCGGTCGCCTCGACGAAGCGCGCCTCGATCAGCACCTGGCGCACCGGCACGTCGAGCTTCTGCAGGAGGTCAGCCACCTGCGACAGCCGCGAGGGAATGTCGGTCACGAAGAGCTGGTTGGTGCGAACCTCGGCCAGCACGCTGCCGCGCGAACTCAGGATGCGGGTGGTCGAGCCCGAGCTGCCACCGCCGCCTCCACTGCTTCCGGTGCCGGTAAGGCCCTGCGCCACCGTGGCGGCCTTCGCATAGTTGAGCTGGAAGGACTGCGTGCGCAGCTGCTCCAGTCCCTGCAGCGTGGCCTGCGCCTCGTACTTGATCTTTTCCTTGGCATTGAGCTCGTCTTCCGGCGCGATGCGCAGCACGCTGCCGCTCTTGCGCATGCCGAGGTTCTTCGCCTCCAGGATGATCTCGAGCGCCTGGTCCCAGGGCACGTCCTTGAGGCGCAGCGTGAGCGTGCCGCTGACGGAGTCCGAAGTGACGATGTTGAAGTTGGTGAAGTCCGCAATCACCTGCAGCAGCGAGCGGATCTCGATGTTCTGGAAGTTCAGCGACAGCTTCTCGCCGCTGTAGCCCGTGCCTTGCGCGAGCTTGTTGGGGTTTTCCTTGCGCGGACGCACTTCCACCACGAACTGGCTGTTGCTCTGGTAGGCGCTGTGCTCCCATTCGCCGCGCGGGTCGATCACCATGCGCACGCGGTCGCCGGACTGCTGCATGCTCACCGACTGGACCGGCGTGCCGAAGTCGGACACGTCGAGCCGGCGGTTCAGCCCCTCGGGCAGCGACGACTTGGTGAACTCGACCACGAGGCCCTTGCCCTGCTGGCGGATGTCCACGCCCACCTGGTCGTTGGGCAGCGACACGATCACGCGGCCGGCACCCTCGGTGCCCAGGCGGAAATCGACGTCGCGCAATGGCAGCACGTCGCGGTTGCGGTTCTCGGCAAACTCGAAGGGCGTGGAAGCCACCAGCGCGGGGCCCGCCGCGGGTTGCAGCACCACCAGCAGCGACTTGCCACGCAGCTCGGTCGTATAGGCGGTCGCCTGCTTCAGGTTGAGCACGAGGCGCGAGCGCTCGCCCGCCTGCACCACGTTGACGGAGCGCAGGTTGCCCTGGCTGATATCGATGGCTTCCCGGCCCAGGCGGCTGGTCATGCCAGGAAAGTCGAGCGCGATGCGCGCCGGCGACTGGATGGCGAAGCCGTTGGGCGCTGCGGCCAACGGTTCGGAAAAATCGACACGCAGCACTTCGCTGCCTGCCTGCACGGAGCCCGTGACTGATTCGATTCTGTTCTGTGCCTGCGCCGCTGCGAGCGACCCGAAGGCAACGAGCAAGAAGACGGACGCGCGCAACCAGCGCGCGAGCACGAATGACTGTTTTTTCATTTCACCTGCCTTGAAACTGCGGCTCCATCTCCTCGCTGCCCTGAGGTCCCTCCCGAGCGCAGCGATGCCCCGGTGCCGCGCAGTCCATGCTGCGCAGCGGGGGCGAGCAGCGCGGCCGCTTGCTGGCCGCGCTGCCCCCTTCACGTCCTCACGTCATCAGAACGCGTGGCGGATACCGAAGTCGTAGCCGGTGGAAGAGCGCGGCAGGCCCGTGTAGCTGGTGCCCGTGCTGCCGTAGCCCGTGGTGCTGGCCGACACCAGGCTGCCCGTGTAGTTCACGTCGTTGCGGTTGTTCACGCGCGCCACCGTCGCATACAGCGCCGTGCGCTTGGACAGGTTGTGCACGTAGCCAACTGCGAACTTGCGTGCCATCGGGTCTTCGCCCGTGATGCCGGCCGTGCCTTCGTTGTAGCGCACTTGCGAGTACGCCACGCGGATCAGGCCCGCACCCACCGGCACGGTCGCGCCGATCAGGTAGCCGTTGTAGGTGTCGTGCGTGTCAGCCGCTGCCGCGTAGTCGAACTTGTTCTTCACGTTCGACAGCTCGCCGAACAGCTTCACAGGACCGAAGTCGTACGAAGCGCCCAGGTTGATGGTCTGCACCCTGCGCTCCAGCGCGGTGGTGTCCACGACGGTGCTCTGGCCCACGGCCAGTGCCACGTCCAGGGGACCGTTGGCGTAGCCGAAGCGGCCACCGACGTAGCGCCCAGCCGTGCTGCTGGAAGCTGCCGTGGTGCTGGTGGCGTCGGTGCTGGCGTTCTCGTGCAGGCTGTACTGCACCTGGCCGTAGAAGCCGCCCAGGTTCGGCGGCAGGAAGTAGCCGATCGAGTTGCTGGCACGCACGTAGTTGGCGTTGTTGATGGTGGTGTTGCCGCTGACGGTGCTGATGACGTTGGTGCCCGAGCCGTTGGTGCCGAACGGGTCGAACACGGTGTCGTTCCAGAAGGTGGCGGTGTAGTCGCGGCCCAGGCGCAGCTCGCCGAAGCCACCCGACAGGCTCACGGTGGAGCGGCGCGCGAAGGTGGAGATGCCGGTGGCGCCGTCGTCGTTGGTGATGGGTGCTTCGAGCCAGAAGCTCGCTGCCAGCCCGCCGCCGAGGTCTTCGGTGCCGCGGAAGCCGATGCGGCTGGAGTTGTAGGCCGAGTTGCCCAGGCTCGTCTTGCTTTGCTTGACCGACGCGCCGGTGGTCGTGTCGCGCGAGGTGCTCGACTGGTAGGTCAGGCCAGCGTCCACGACGCCGAACAACGTGACGGACGATTGGGCAGAAGCCAGGCCGCAGACGGCCAGGGCAGCGAATGCCGTGAGGGTTTTCTTCATTCAGGGTTCTCCAGTTTCAGGTCTGATGCGGCCGTTCGGTATCGACCGGCTGTACGCATGGTTTCGCCCAAATCAGGAGGAATTTGGTGGTTCCGTTTTCTGCGGCTTCGAGTGTTGTGCGCGTACATCACACACGCGCAGGCCTCATGCGGCAGGGCCATTGCAGCGTCCTTCAAATTTCTCCCAGATCGCCTGAAAAGATCCACGCATGACCAAGCTGGAGACTCACAGGTGAAGCGCTCACGAATCCTGATAGCGGCGATTTGCGGCGCCTTGGCCATCGCATGCGCCAGTACGAGCATCGCGATGGTTCACTCCACCTCCGTGCTTGCGGCGAGCATGTTCGTCGACCACAAGGTGCGCACGCAGGCGTCGGCAAACACGCAGCAGCAACACTGGTGGGCCAGCTTCGAGGACACGGCAATGAACCGGCTGATGGCCGCATCGGGCGGCGCCAACGAATCGGGCGTGGCCGCGACCTACATCGCGCTCAAGGTAAAAACGCTCGAGCTGCTCTATCTGGAGAACACGCGTTCCGCCGTCATGCGGCAAACCATGCTCATCCAGGGCACCACGCAACCGTACGACGACTTTGCCAAGCAGCTCGCGGCGCGGCACGCCAGCGCGGAAACGACCATCGGCAAGCTGCAGGCGCAGCGTGCGAGCTACATCTCCTATCTGGCAAAGCAGTGCCACATGTCGGAAGCTGCATTGAACGAAATGCTCGCCGACGCATTGCAGGACAAGTCGCTGCCCCGCTTCGCAGCCGAGGTGCCGCGCGAGCTCCCGATGGCGGTGCTTGCCAACAGGAACGACGTCAACCTGGCCGCCGCACTCTACGGCGCCGACGCGAGCGCGATGCCCGACGGCGTGATCGAAGCGGCGAACGAGGCGACGAACGAGGCAACGAACGAAGGGCAACAGAACATCGACGTGCCCGGCAATCCCTTCTACGTGCACGCGGTTGCGCAGGCACGAGAGCAGGTTTCAGAGGCACTGCGCCGCCTGCAGGCGCAGAGCGACATCGCGAACACCGCGTACGCGCGCGTCGCGAATGCAAGGGCAGAGTTCGAATCGTCGAAGCAGCGCCGCGACCGCGGCGAAATCTCCGAAGTGCAGCTGATGGAAGACTTCCAGGGCCTGCTGCTCGACCTGCACGTGCTGGCCGCAGCCAACGGCGAGCTGGCGCTTGCGTGGGTCGTCTTCATGGGAAGCATCGGAAACAGCCCGTCGATCGACTCGATCGCGGGCCCGCAATCCGCGCAGGCCGAACAAACGGATCAATTGCCGTTTCTGCACAAAGTCTCCCGAAAGTTGCGCAATCCTTGAAGTTCGAAGGAGCCTTACATGACCACTGCCTTGCATAAAGTCCCCACCCGCCCCGTGCTGAAGCTGGCCGGCCACGGACACCCGAAGCCCGACACTGCCGCACCCGTGCGCCGCGCGTGCCCGGCGGAGGGCGAGCAAGCGAACAACACCACGGCGACCACGCTGGCCATCCAGCAACTCGTCAGTGCGTTCCAGCCCGCATTCGATCGGATGCATGTGCTTCGGGATCTCGTCATCCCCATGTACGAAGGCAGCGCCGTGCCTACGGCCCGCTTCGACGTGGCACTGGTGTGCGAGGCCGGCGTGTACCTGTTCGAGGTGAAGGGCTGGCGCAACGCGGTGGTGTATCGCAAGACCGCAGCCCAGGCGCTGCCGCGCTGGTTCCTGCGCCAGAACGGGCATTCGCTGGCGCGCGAGGTGAAAGACCCGGCCTGGCAGTGCGGCCGCAAGACCACGCACCTGCGCAGCCTGCTGCCGCCCGACCTGCGGGTGCAGTACTTCGTGCTGCTGCCGTTCGAGGGCGTGGAACTGCAGGGCGTGATGCCGTCCGTCGTCATCACGCCGCAGGACCTGCCCTACATCGCGCGCGTGGCGCGCAACAACGGGCGCACCGAGCAGGGCTATCCGATGCTCGACGACAACGCCATCGACCGCACGCTGCGGCTGCTGACCGGCCTCCAGGGCAACCTGACGGTCGACGACCACATGAGGAACAGTCGCGAAAAGAGCGCGCAGGCCCCGGTCAGGCCGGCGCATCCGGGCGTCCTGAAGCTGCAATGACGCGATGAGCCGGATCCTGTTGGTGGAGGAAGGGCGCGACGCCGCGTCGGTGCTGCTGGACGAATTGCATCGCGCCGGGCACGAGGTCGACCACATCGACGACGGCGCGGTCGCGCTGCATCGCATCCTGACCTCGCCGCCCGCGCTCACGCTGCTCGACGTTCAGCTGCCGCACGTCAACGGCCTGCAGATCCTGGAGAAGATCCGCGCGCGCAGCGACCACCCGATCATCATGCTGACGGCGCTCGCGCACGAAGCCGACAGGCTGCGCGGCTTCGAGCTCGGCGCGGACGACTACGTGTGCAAGCCCTTTTCTCCGAGGGAAGTCGTGGTGCGCATCCACACGGTGCTGCGGCGCTATGCGCAGCGCCGCATCGTCGCGCGCCCTTCGGTGCCGATCACCTTCGGGGCCGTGCGTGGCTGCGCGATCCTCGACGGGCACTACCTGCCGCTGACGCGCCGCGAGTCGCTGCTGCTGCGCGCGCTTTCGCAGGAGCCCGGGCGGGTGCTGACGCGCTCGAAGCTGCTCGAAGCCGCGTTCCCGGAAGCGCTCGACGTCAACGAACGCGTGGTCGACACCCACATCAAGAACCTCAGAAAGAAGCTCGCCACCGTCTCGACCGAGCACGACTGGATCCGCTCGGTCTATGGCGTCGGCTTTGCATGGGAATCGCAGGCCAGGCAAGACGCCTGACCCGACGCCGGCTTGCTTCCTGGAAATCCTCTCACATGAAATTACGCTGGCGCGGTTTTCCGCGGCCGCCGATGGTGTTGCTGTCGCTGCTTCTGCTGCGCGCGCAAACGGCCCCGGCACAGGAAACATGGACCGAGGCGCCGATGACGCTGCGCCGCACGCCAGAGCTCGCGGAGACCATCGCACCGACCGAGCGCAGCACGCGCCCGAGCCTGGTCGACGGCGACAAGCTCAGCGGTCGGCCCGACCTCGAAGTGGTGGTCGAGGGCAATGCCTCATTGCGGCGCGGCGACACGCGCATCACGGCTGACCGGCTCGAATACCAGCCGCCGGGCGACCTGGCCACGGCCACAGGCAACGTGCACCTGAACCAGGCCGGCAACGTGTACGAAGGCCCCGAGCTGCACCTGAAGGTCGAGAGCTTCGAGGGCTTCTTCAACCACGTGCGCTACACGCTGCTGGCAAATGGTGGGCATGGCGAGGCCGACCGCATCGACTTCGTCGACCCGAAGGTGTCGATCGCGCGGCACGCCACCTACACCACCTGCCTGCGCGAGAACTACTCGAGCTGGGTGCCTGCGTGGATGCTCACGGCCGTCACGATGACCACCGACACCGACACCAACCTCGCGACTGCCACCGATGCGCAGATCAGCTTCCTCGGCGTGACCACGCCCTCGATACCGTCGGTGAGCTTTCCGCTCAGCAACGCACGCCAGAGCGGCCTGCTGCCGCCGGTGATCGGCTACGACACCACCAACGGCTTCGAGTACCTGCAGCCCTACTACTGGAACATCGCTCCCAACCGCGATCTCACGCTGTACCCCGAGATCATGACCAGCCGCGGCGTGAACCTGGGCACCGAGTTCCGCTACCTCGAGAAAACCTACAGCGGCCAGATCCGCGTGGACGAGATGCCCAGCGACAGCCTGCGCGGCATCAACCGATGGGGCCTCTGGGCTCAGCACAACCAGCAGTTGGATCCCAAGCCCTTCGGGCTCGATTCGCTCAGCACCTCGTTCAACATCAACCGCGTGAGCGACGACGATTACTGGCGCGACTTCTCGCACACACCCACGCTGACCTCGCGCACGCTCACCAACGAGTTCGACCTCAACTGGACCAAGGGCGACTGGAGCGGCCAGGCGCGCACCCTCGCCTACCAGACGCTGCAGTACGCGGCCTCGCCCATCACGCCGTCGTACAACCGCGTGCCGCAGATCACGGCCAACTACAACAAGTACGACTGGCACGGCTTCGACGTGTCGGGCACGCTGGACTACACACGCTTCGAAATCGATTCGGCCTACTCGCCCACGCTCAACGGCATCAAGCAGCCCAACGGCGAGCGAATGGTCGGAAACCTGCAGATCAGCCGGCCGTGGGTCACACCGGGCGGCTACGTGATTCCGAAGCTGCTGCTGCACACCGCCGCCTACCAGCTCGATTCGGCGCTGGCCAGCGGCGCGACCTCCATCACCAGCGTGGTGCCGACCGTGAGCCTCGACAGCGGCCTGGTGTTCGAGCGCGACACCAACCTCTTCGGGCGCGCATGGCGGCAGACGCTGGAGCCGCGCGCCTTCTACGTGCACACGCCCTATCGCGACCAGAGCCAGCTGCCCGTGTACGACACGGCCGCCAATGACATCAGCTTTGCCACGCTCTATACAGAGAACGCGTTCTCTGGCAACGACCGCGTCTCGGACACCAACACGCTGACCACAGGCGTGAGCACGCGCCTGATCGACCCGACCACCGGCGCCGAGTCGGCGCGCTTCGGCATCGCGCAGCGCTTTCGCTTCAGCGACCAGAACGTCACGCTGCCCAGCGGCACCGCCGTGACCGACCGTACGGGCGACTTCATCGTCGGCGGGCTGGTGCACTGGAATCCGAAGTGGAGCGTGGACGGCATCGCGCAATACAACATGGATACCGGCAAGAGCTCGCGCGACGCGCTCACCCTGCGCTACACGCCTGCGCCGTACCACACGCTCACCGCGGCCTTCCGCTACCAAGCAGACAGCAGCTCGACCGCGGACGACGGCACGAAGACGGTGGACTTCAACTGGCAGTGGCCGCTGAGCGAGCTGACGAGAGGCCTCTTCGGCAACAAGTCGCCCACGGACCCGGGGCGCTGGTATGCGGTGGGGCGGCTGAGCTACAGCCTGCACGACCACGCGATGTCCGACAGCCTGATCGGCGCGGAGTACAACGCCTGCTGCTGGGTGGGCCGCGTCGTGCTCGAGCGCCTCGTGTCGGGCCGCACGACGCCCGACACACGGCTGATGTTCCAGATCCAGTTCAACGGCTTCGGCAACGTCGGCTCGAACCCGACGAGCACGCTGCTGCAGAACATTCAGGGTTATCAGCCGTTGAATGCCCCTACGCAGGAGCCGAGCCGGTTCACGAACTACGACTGAGGGGCTTCAGGTCGGTTCAGGGCAGCAGTTCGAACTTCAGGTCGGCCAGCGGCGTGACCTTCTCTTCGCGCACCATCTTGTATTCGGTGTTCGGGCCCAGCCACTTGGCCCAGAGGCGGTCGAGCTCGCCCGACTTCTCCAGCGCGTAGAGGGCAGCGTTCACCTTGGACAGCAGCACGGGCTCGTCCTTCTTCATGCCGATGCCGATGGGCTGGAGCACCATCGGGTCCTTGATCATCTTCAGCGCGACGCCTTCGGTCTTCGACTGGTTGACCAGCTTGGTGATGGTCATGGTGTTGGCGACCATGCCGACCGACTTGTTCTGCTGCACCGCCATGAAGGCCGAGCCCGTGTCCTGGAACGTGACCGGTTCCGAGCCGTTCATCTTGATCGACATCTCGGAGGTGGAGCCCTTGGTCGAGCTCAGGCGCTTGCCCTTGAAGTCGGCCTTGGCCGTGCCGGGGTCGGAGGCCTTGACGGCCAGCATTTCCTTGGCCACGTAGTACGGGTCGCTGAACTGGATCTGCTCGCCGCGGCTCTTGGTGTAGGCCAGGTTGGCGATGGTCACGTCGACGCGGCCGAGCTTCACTTCGGGCACGCGCGCTTCCACCGACAGCGGCGTGACCTTGGCGGTGAGGCCGAGTTCCTTGGCGAGCGCATTGCACAGGTCGACGTCGTGGCCCACCATCTCGCGCGTCTTCGGGTCGGGTGCCGCAAAGGGGGGCACGTCGGCGAAGGTGCCGCACTTGAGCTCCTTGCGCTGGCTGATGTCGCTCCACTGGTCGGCGTGCGCGAGCAGCGAGGCCGCGCTGAGACAGGTGCCAAGAATGGCGAGGCGGAAGACGGTCTTGTTCAACATGGTGAGCTCCTGGGAGATTGCGAAAAAGTGAACGACGGGGACTGGACTCAATGCGCGCGCAGGTCCGACAGGAAGCGCTGCGCGCGCGGATGCTGCGGACTGCCGAAGAAGGTCTCGGGGTCGGCCTTCTCCAGGATGCGGCCCGCGTCCATGAACCAGACGCGGTCGGCCACCTCGCGGGCGAAGTTCATTTCGTGGGTGACGCACATCATGGTCATGCCGTCGTTGGCAAGCCCGCGCATCACCGACAGCACCTCGCCCACCATCTCCGGGTCGAGCGCGCTGGTGGGCTCGTCGAACAACATGGCGGGCGGCTCCATCGCCAGCGCTCGGGCAATCGCCACGCGCTGCTGCTGGCCGCCCGAGAGCTGCGCCGGGTACGCACCCGCCTTGTTCGACAGCCCGACGCGTTCGAGCAGTTGCCCGGCCTTGGCCTTCGCGTCGGCACGCTTCACGCCGAGCACGCGCATCGGCGACAGCATGATGTTCTCCAGCACCGACAGGTGCGGAAACAGGTTGAAGCTCTGGAACACGAAGCCGATGCGGCTGCGCAGCTTGTTCAGCGCCGCGCTGCCCATGGGCGCATGGATGTCGTGGCCGTCGAACAGCAGCTGCCCCGACTTCACTTCTTCCAGCCGGTTCACGGTGCGGATCAGCGTGGACTTGCCGGAGCCCGAAGGCCCGCAGACCACGACGACCTCGCCCTTCTTCACCTCGGCATTGATGTCGGCCAGCGCCTGGTAGTCGCCGTACCACTTGTTGATGTTCGAGAACAGGATCATGGTGTCGTCCTTGGCGGCAGCGGGCCGCCCTGCGGGGTGTGGAGCGGGCGTTGTCATGGCTGGGTCACCACAGGGGTTGGAAGCGGCACGCCGTCTTCGGCGGCCTTCACCGGCGCGGCGCCGAGCCGCTTGTGCGCGATGCGCCGCTCCAGCCATTGCGCCAGTTGCGTCAGGCTGAAGCAGACCACGTAGTACGTCATCGCCAGGATGAAGAACACCTGGAAGGGCTTGGTCAGCAGCTGGTTGTTGATCTGGTTGGCCGCGAAGGTGAGTTCCTGCACATTGATCACGTAGCCCAGCGTGGTCTCCTTGATGGTGGAGATGAACTGGCTCAGCATGCTCGGCAGCATGTTGTAGAGCGCCTGCGGCAGGATCACGAACCACATGGTGCCCAGGTGGCTGTGGCCGAGCGCACGCGCCGCCTCGCTCTGGCCCTTGGGCAGCGACTGGATGCCGGCGCGCACCACCTCCGAGAGGTAGGCTCCTTCGTAGATCACCAGCGTGCACAGCATGGTGGTGAAGCCCGACACCTCGCGCCCGATGAGGATGGGCACCAGAAAGTAGACCCACAGGATCACCATCAGCAGCGGTACGCCGCGCACCACGTACACCAGCACGGTGGCGGGCCAGCGCAACAGGCGCCATGGCGAGAGCCGTGCCAGCGCAAGCAGCACCGACAGCGGAAAGGCCAGCACGATGCCGAGCACCGACAGGATCAGGGTGGCGACGATGCCGCCGAGCGGACCGGTGGGGTACTGGCCGACCAGCAGCAGCAGCCAGTTGTCGCGGAGGATTTCGTAGACGCTGAACATCGTGGCTCCTGCTTAACGTGCACCGACGATGCGATAGCGCCGCGACAGCCAGCCGCCCACCGCCATGATGAGCAGCGAGCACACCAGGTACAGCACGGTGGCCACGCTGTAGGCCTCGAAGGTGCGAAAGCTCTGGCTCTCGATTTCCTTCACCGCGTGCGTCAGCTCGGCCACGCCGATGGCCATGGCCAGGCTGCTGTTCTTGAAGAGCGACACGCTGTGGTTCACCAGCGCCGGCACCGCGTTTCGGATGGCCTGCGGCAGCATCACGTGGCGCATCGAGCCGATGTAGCCGTGGCCCAGCGCACGCGCGGCCTCGGCCTGCCCCGACGGAATGGCGCGCAGGCCCGAGCGCATGTCTTCGCTGAAGTAGGCGGCCTGGCACAGGCCCAGCGCGACGATCGACAGCAACCTCTCTGCGTTGTGCACCGACAGCCAGCCCTGCAGCGCATCGGGCAGCAGGCTGAAGATGCCGAAGTACCAGAACATGAGCTGCACCAGCGTGGGCACGTTACGGTGATAGGAGACATAGCCGGCCACGATGCGCTCGGCAATGCGGTTCGGCGTGAGCCGCACCACCAGCAGCACGACGGCCATGGTCATCGCCAGCAGCCAGGAGCCGGCCGCGATCTTCAGCGTCTCCAGCAGGCCATGCAGCAGCATGTCGCCGAACTCCGGCTTCAGCAGGATCGCCAGCAGGTCGAAGTCCTTCATGCGCTGTTCCTTTGCGTGGCGTGCATGGAGCTGGGGCTCAGTCGCGCGGCGTTTCCGGCCGCGTGGTCGAGAGGCCGCCGGGCACCTGCAGCGTGGGCGTGATTTCCATGTGGCCCACGTTCACCGCGATGGGCGCGGCAATGGCGAAGGCGATGGCGTTGGCGATGTCTTCGGCCTGCGGCAGTTCATAGCCTTCGACGAAGCGCTTGTAGGTGTCTTCGGAGTCGCCGTGCACGTGCGCGAAGATGTCGGTGGCCACGCGGCCCGGGCAGATTTCGGTGACGCGCACGCGCTTGCCGAAGCAGTCGATGCGCAGCTGGCGCGACAGCATGCTCACGGCCGCCTTGGTCGCGTGGTAGGTGCTGTTGCCGCCGAAGTTGTATGCCGCGGCAATGGAGCTGATGTTCACCACATGACCGCGGTCGCGCGCCGCCATGCCGGGCACCACGAGCCGGCACAGGTGCAGCACGGCGCGCAGGTTGACATCCACCAGCAGGTCGATGCCTTCGGCGTCGGCCTTGAGGATGGAGCCGGGGCGGTCCACGCCAGCGTTGTTGACCAGCACGTCGAACTCGACTTCCTTCGCGAGGCGCGTGACTGCGGCGAGGTCGCTCACGTCGATGGCGTGCGGAATGCAGCCGGTGCGCGCGGCCAGGTCGGCCAGCTTGTCGGCGCTGCGCGCAAGCGCGTGGACCTTGAGGCCTTCCTTGCTCAGGCGTTCGACGACGGCGGCGCCGATGCCTGAAGAGGCTCCGGTCACCAGCGCGGTCTTGTAGTCGGAAAACGGCATATCGGGTTCTTTCGTTAAGGGGCAGATGACTGCCTGGATTTCACTGTAGCCAGCGCCTGCGGGCGGCGCCAAGACGGATTGACTGTGGAGCGATAAGCCCCCCTTATGTCGCCCGGCATCTGTGCATATGAGTAAGGGTAAGCACCATGTTCTTGCCCCGATGCATCAGGTCGATTGTTTTGAGATGGGCACCACGCGCCCCGCCTGCTCGACCACGCCACGCACGGCGCGAGCCAGGTCGACGGCGCCGGGCGTGTCGCCGTGCAGCAGGATCGAATGCACGCGCATCGGAATCTTCTTGCCGGTGCTGCTGGTGACGGTGCCTTCTTCGAGAAGCTGGCGCACGCGCGCCAGCACCGCGTCGCGCTCGTGGATGACCGCGCCGGGCAGCTTGCGCGGCACGAGCAGGCCGTCGTCGCCACAGGCGCGATCGGCCAGGAAGGTGGTGCGCACGCGCAGGCCGCAGCGCTCGGCCGCACCTTCGATGGCGCGGCTGGCGGAGGTGCTGACGGTGAGCGAGGGATCGAAATCGGCCACGGCGCGCACCAGCGGCTCGGCCAGCGCGGCGTCGGCCGCGGCCATGTTGCCGAGCGCTCCGTGGAAGCTCATGTGCGTCATGCGGTGGCCGGCGGTGCGGGCCATGCCCTCCAGCGCGCTCAGCTGGTAGAGCACGTATGCCACCAGTTCCTTCGTCTCTATCTGCATCGGCCGGCGCCCGAACCCCATGAGGTCGGGAAAGCCCACGTGCGCGCCGACGTCGACGCCGCGCTGGCGCGCCATGCGCACGGTGCGGTCCATGATGACCGGGTCGCCCGCGTGGAAGCCGCAGGCCACGTTGGCGGAGGAGACGATGTCGAGCAGGGCTTCATCCTCGCCCATGCGCCAGGGGCCGAAGCCTTCGCCGAGGTCTGCATTCAGATCGATGTCCATCGTGAATCCTTGTCTCGTTCGTCAGAGGGGTGCAGGTCGAACAGTTGGGCGCCGTAGCCGACTGCGAGGCCATCGGCCGCGTGGATGCTGTCGACGATGCCGGCTTGCGGTGCGGTCACGGGTAGCAGCAGCGGGCCGATCTTCAACAGGCCGATGGTCTGGCCGGCTTCAACGCGCTGGCCGATGCGGACCAGCGGTACAGCAGCCAGTGGATGGCTTTGCAGGAATACGCCGAGCGAAGGGGCGCGGATCGACAGGATTTCGGGCTCGGCTTCTTCATCCGGCAGTTCGATGATGTTGTCGCCCTGTCTGCCCAGGCGCAGGGTTCCGTTTGGCGTGCGCAGTTCGAGCAGGCCGATGTCCGTGTTGGCCAGCCAGGCGGCTAGTTGGGGGGCGCGCAGTGCTGTGTCCTGCATTTTTCAGGCCTTCGCTTTTTGGTGCTCTTGTTCGGGGTGGTGCACAGGCCGCCGGGTACTCCCCTCCGCGAATGTCCCCCGGGCTTCGCCCTCCTCCTTTATTTCGCTGCGGGGAGCACCCGACGCCCTGTGCACGAGGCACGCTGCTGGCGTTCGGCGGATCAACCTGCGCTCAGTCCAACGATCACGTCGATGGGGTGCCTTGCGCGGCGAAATAAAGGAGGAGGCCGCAGGCCGGGGGACATTCGCGGAGCAAGGTACCCCGTCGGCGTGATCGCGCCCCGAACGACAACAACGCTCAAACACGAGGCGCCCCCCGATGCAGTTCCACCACGCGCGCCACCTTGTCGAGCCACGCGCGCACTTCGTCGAGCGCGGTCAGGGCTTCGTCCCAGGTGGTTTCGATGAAGCGCATGCGGCTGCCGATGGGTGCCTGGCCGAGGCGCCACATGTCGGCCTCGATCACGGTGCCGAACTTGGGGTAGCCGCCCGAAGGCTGGGCGTCGCGCATCTGGATGATGGGCTGCCCGTTGTGCGGCACCTGGATCACGCCGGGCACGATGCCGTGGGAGCGCAGTTCCATCGGTGCAATGGGCCGCAGCGCCTCGCCGTCGAGACGGTAGCCGTAGCGGTCGCTCTGGGAGGTGATTTTCCATTCGCCGACCCAGAAGGCTTCGCGCGAGGCCGGCTCGAAGGCCAGGTACTCGGCAGCGGGCAGCACACGTACGGCGGCAACGCCATCGCGCTTCAGCGGCAGTGCGAGCGCGGGCGGCACCAGGCCGAAACCGGTGCGGCACGCGTTGCCTGCGTCGGCTGCGCGGAGCACGTCACCCCGGCGCAGTGCGCGCCCTTCATGCCCGCCGAAGGCACCGCGCAGCTGGGTGCTGCGCGAGCCCAGCACCTCGGGCACGTCGATGCCGCCGGACACGCACAGCACGGCGCGGCTGCCGCGCTGCGCACCGCCTTGCGGCAGGCCCAGCGTGAGCACCTGGCCGGCACGTGCCTGGTGCACCCACCAGGGCAGCAGGGGTTGCTCGTCGAGCTTGGCTGCGCAGTCGGCGCCGGTCAGTGCGAAGGCGCAGTCTTCGTCGAAGCGCACCTTGAACGGAAACACCGGCACCTCGATGGCAGCCGCGCCAAGCGCGTTGCCCAGCAGCAGGTTGCCGGCGGCCAGCGCGAGGTTGTCCATGGCGCCCGAGGTGCCGACGCCCCAGCGCAGGCTGCCGGTGCGGCCCAGGTCCTGCACGGTGGCGAGCGCGGCGGACGAAAGGATTTCGATCATCGGACGATGCCCTCCACGCGAAAACGGATCATGTCGCCCGGCTGCAGCATGGCGGGAGGGTCTTGCGCGGGGTCGAAGAACACCATCGAGGTGCTGCCGATGGTGTTCCAGCCGCTGGGGCCGGCCGATGCCGACACGCCCGTCTGCGCGCCGCCGATCGACACCGCGCCGCCCGGGATGCTCAGCACCGGCGTCTTGCGCCGCGGCGTGGCAATGCGCGGGTCCATGCCGCCCAGGTAGCAGTAGCCGGGATGGCTGCCGAGTGCATACACCGGATAGAGCGGCGCGCTGTGCAGCTCGACGATGGCCTCGACGCTCAGGCCCGTGTGCGCCATCACGTCGGCCATGTGCGGGCCGCCCTCGCCGCCGTAGACCACGGGAAGCTCGACCACGCGGCCTTCGCGCGGCACGGCGGTGGCAGCGCTCCAGGCGTCGCACAGGCGCTCGCACAGCGCATCGAGATGGCGCGGCGCGCGCGTGAAGGTGAGCATCAGGTTGTTCATGCCCGGCACGGCCTCGCGCACTTCGGGCCAGCTCTCGGCTTCGTGCGCAAGGGCCCAGATGCGCTGCTGAGACGGCAGGTTCATGTCGCCGGGCGCTTCGAACAGCAACGCCGTGGTGCCCAGAAGACTGATGGACGGTTCGGTACGGGATGCCTGTGCGCTCACGCCGCGCTCCTTTGCTGCAGCCAGCGTTCGAGGTGATGGATGTCGACGCCGCCGGCGGCAAAGCCGTCGTCGCGCAGCAGCGCGCGGTGCAGCGGCACGTTGGTGGCAATGCCTTCCACATGCGTCTCGGCCAGCGCCAGGTGCATGCGGTCGAGCGCATCGGCGCGGGTGTCGCCGTGCACGATGAGCTTGGCGATCATCGAGTCGTAGTACGGCGGCACGCGGTAGCCGGTGCCCGCGTGCGAATCGACGCGCACGCCGAAGCCGCCAGGGACCTGCCAGCCGGTGATGCGGCCAGGCGCGGGCGCGAAGGTGTCGGGGTTCTCGGCATTGATGCGGCACTCGATGGCATGGCCCTGGCAGCGCACGTCGGCCTGCGCCAGCGACAGGCGCTCGCCGAGCGCCATGCGCAGTTGCTGCTGCACGATGTCGATGCCGGTGGTCATCTCGGTCACCGGGTGCTCCACCTGCAGGCGCGTGTTCATCTCGATGAAATAGAACGCACCCTTCTCGTAGAGAAACTCGAAGGTGCCTACGCCGCAGTAGCCGATCTGCCGGCACGCGGCCGCGCAGCGCTCGCCCACCTCGGCCATCAGCGCGTCGTCGATGCCGGGCGCGGGCGCCTCCTCGATCACCTTCTGGTGGCGGCGCTGCAGCGAACAGTCGCGACTGCCCAGCCACACGGCGTTGCCGTGGCTGTCGGCCAGCACCTGGATCTCGACATGCCGCGGATGCAGCAGGAACTTCTCGATGTAGACCTCGGGGTTGCCGAAGGCCTGGCGCGCTTCTTCGCGCGTGAGCGCCATGGCGTCGAGCAGCGCGGCCTCTTCGTGCACCACGCGCATGCCGCGCCCGCCGCCCCCGCCCGCGGCCTTCACGATCACCGGATAGCCGACGTCGCGCGCCAGGGCCAGCACCGCGGCCGGGTCGTCCGGCAGCGCCTCGTCGGGACCGGGCACGCAGGGCACGCCGGCCTTGCGCATCGCGCGCTTGGCCGAGACCTTGTCGCCCATGGTGCGAATGCAGGCAGCGCTGGGGCCGACGAACACGAGGCCGGCCTGTTCGACACGCGCGGCGAAGCCCGCGTTCTCCGAGAGAAAGCCGTAGCCGGGATGAATGGCCTGTGCGCCGCTCACCTCGGCGGCGAACAGGATGGCGGACTGGTTGAGGTAGCTCAGCCTCGGCGCTGCCGGCCCGATGCACAGCGCCTGGTCGGCCTGCGCGACGTACATCGCGTCGCGGTCGGCCTCGGAGTGCACGACCACCGTTCGCAGGCCGAGGCCCCGGCAGGCGCGCTGGATGCGCAAGGCGATTTCGCCCCGGTTGGCAATGAGCACGGTGTCGAACATCGCGCGTGCCTCCTCATCCGAAGCGGAACAGGGGCTGCCCTGCTTCCACTTCCTGGCCCGAATGCACGAGCACCTGCTGCACGGTGCCTGCACGATCGGAGCGGACTTCGTTGAACATCTTCATCGCCTCGATCACGCAAAGCAGCTGGCCGGCTTCCACAGCCTGCCCCGGTTGCACAAAGGGCGGCTCGCCGGGCGCGGGCTGCAGGTGCACCACGCCGAACAGCGGTGCAAGGCATTCGGCGTTGGCCACCGCGGTTGTTTCTTCCAAAGCCTGTCGCGGAGCCTTCCGTGCAGCGGACGGGCTTCGCACGGCAGTTGCGACGCCCAGCGCCGACAGTTTCACCAGCCGCAGCGTGCTGCCGTTCTCGCTGTACTCCAGTTCCGCCAGGTCCGATGCGGCCAAAGCGTCGATGAGCGTCTTGATCTGTTCCTGCTTCATGCCGATGGCTGTGATGGCCGACGCATTCCGCGAACGCGTGACGGCATGCATGAAAGGTAACGGGCCGCGGGCCCGAAGCCAAAGACGGATTGGCTGTGCCGGGATAAGGGCGCCTTATGACGGACGGCCCATCAGCTCAAGACAAGGCGGCGAGCTCGGGTTCAGGCGTCGATGCGACAGTGCGGGCCAGGTCGACCACGAGTTCGAGCAGGATGTCTTTCACTGCCTGCGCGGGCTCGGACAGCGGCAGGTGGTCGGACTGGCACAGCGCCAGCGGCGCCTCGATGACCGGGTCGACGATGGGGAATTGCCAGGCCCCGCAGCTCGCGACCACCTCGCGCGCCATCGACGCCGGCAGGATGGTGGCGCCCAGCCCGTCGGCAATGGCCGCAGTGAGGGTAAAGGCCGATTCGATCTCCGCCACCACGCGCGGCACCATGCCCGCACGCACGAAGGCCGCGTCCACCAACTTGCGCACCACGTTGTACGGGCGCGGCAAAAAGAGTTCGATGTCGCGCAGGTCGGCCAGCTTCACCGGCTGCGAGGGCGCCGGCATTGATGCGGGGCCGACCAGGAACAGCGGCTCCTTGAGCAGCGGCAAGAACGTGAGCCCGTGGATGGCCTTGTCTCCGTAGAGCACGGCGAGGTCCATGCGGCCGTTCATGATGAGCTCGCTCAGCGTAGTGCCGTAGTTCTCGTTCAGGTAGAGCAGGATGCCCGGGTGGCGCGCGCGCACGGTGCGCAGCAGCGGCAACGACAGCGCCGATGCGGCCGTGCCGGGCGCGAGCCCCACCGACACCTGGCCCGAGAGCCCTTCGCCGGCCGCCTCCATGTCGACGCGGGCCTGCTCGCACTGGCGCAGGATGATCTGCGCATGGCGGTACAGCACCTTGCCGGCTTCGGTGGGCGTCACGCCGCGCTTGGTGCGCACCAGCAGTTGCTGGCGCACTTCGCCCTCGAGCGTGGCCAGTTGCTGGCTCAGCGCGGGCTGGGCGATGAAAAGGACCTCGGCGGCCTGGGTCAGGCTGCCGATGTCCACGATCTTCACGAAATATTTGAGGCGTCGCAGGTTCACGCCTTGTCCCCAAGCAAAAGCCAAGCCTAGCACCGGCCCTGCACAGCCGGTATCAGGGCTCACCATAAGCTGCGCCTATACAACCAGTGAAAAGTCGTCTTGGCCTCGGCTGTTCGATGTGCGTACCGTTCGGTCCATGCAAGCCTCTGCACAGCAAGAACAGGAAGTCATGTGACCACGTCCCGCATTGCCGCCCGCGTGCGGCGCATCAAGCCCTCGCCCAGCACCTCGGCCGCCGACCGCGCCAACGAACTGCGCAGGCAGGGCAAGTCGATCGTGAATCTCGTGGTGGGCGAGCCCGACTTCGACACACCGCCCCACATCCGCCAGGCCGCGGCCGCCGCCATCGAGCGCGGCGCCACGCGCTACACGCTGATGGCGGGCACGGTGGAGCTGCGCGAAGCCATCGTCGCCAAGCTCGAACGCGAGAACGGCCTGCGCTACGCGATGAACGAGATCATCGCCACCAGCGGCGCGAAGAGCGCGATCTACAACGCCTTTGCGATCACGCTGGAGCCGGGCGACGAGGTGATCATTCCCGCACCCTACTGGGTGTCGTACCCCGACATGGTGCTCGCCTGCGAAGGCACGCCCGTTACCGTGGCCTGCCCCGAATCCCAGGGCTTCAAGCTCGCGCCCGCGCAGCTCGAGGCAGCCATCACGCCGCGCACGCGCTGGCTGCTGATCAATTCGCCGAGCAACCCGACCGGTGCGAGCTACACGGCCGCAGAATACCGCGCGCTGGCCGAAGTGCTGGAACGCCATCCGCACGTGATGGTGATGACCGACGAGATCTACGAGCACATCCGCTTCGACGGCGAGGCGACGCCGCACCTGCTTGTGGAGGCGCCCGCGCTGCGCGATCGCACGCTGATAGTGAACGGCGTCTCCAAGACCTATGCGATGACCGGCTGGCGCATCGGCTATGCGGCCGGCCCGGTGGACCTGATCAAGGCGCTGGACACGCTGCTGTCGCAGTCCACCGGCAACTGCTGCTCGGTGAGCCAGGCGGCCGCGGCTGCTGCATTGAATGGCGACCAGGGCTTCGTGGCCGAGAGCGTGGCCGTGTACAAGCAGCGGCGCGATCGCACGCTGGCGCTCATCAACGACATTCCCGGCCTCAGCTGCGCCACGCCGCCCGGTGCCTTCTACCTGTACATCAACTGCGGCGGCCTCATCGGCAAGACCACGCCCGAAGGCAAGCGCCTGAACGAGGACGGCGACGTGGTGATGTACCTGCTCGAAAGCGAAGGCGTTGCCGTGGTCGCGGGCACCGCGTACGGCCTGTCGCCCTACTTCCGTCTTTCCATTGCCACGTCGATCGAGACGCTGGAAGAAGGCTGCACGCGCATCGCCCGTGCAGTGGCCGCACTGCGCTGACGCGCGCCGAAGAACTCACAAGGACCAGTCATGCCCTACAAAGCCATCCGCAAGAACCCGTCGGCCCCGCAAGTGGCGCCGGCCATCATCGCCGCGCTGCAGGACATTCCGGTGACCGCGCTCAGCGACAACCTGCACCGCAACATCGGCAGCGTCGGCCTGCAGCCCTACCACCGCCCCGGGCACAAGACCATGGCGGGCACGGCAGTCACCGTGAAGACGCGCGGCGGCGACAACCTCACGCCGATGCGCGCCTTCGAGTTCTGCCGGCCCGGCGACGTGCTGGTGATCGATGCGGGCGGCGACATCACCAACGCCGTGATCGGCGGCATCCTGTCGTTCTATACCGCGACCATCGGCACCGCGGGCCTGGTGCTCGACGGCGCCATCCGCGACGTGGCCGAGATCCGCGAGCGCGACTACCCGGTGTACGCGCGCGGCGTGAACCATCGCGGCCCGTACAAGGACGGCCCCGGCGAGATCAACGTGCCGGTGTCGGTCGGCGGCATGATCGTGAACCCGGGCGACATCGTGGTGGGCGACCAGGACGGGCTGCTGGCCTTCTCGCCCGACGAGGCCGAGTTGTTGATCGAGAAGGCCCGCGCGCACCTGGAAACGGAAGCGCGCACGATCCAGGCGATGAAGGAAGGACGCTGGGACCGCTCGTTCCTCGATGCTCTCGAGGCACGCTGCGCCAATTGAAGCGGTCAGGCGCCTGAGGCGCCGCCGCTGACCAGCGCCCACAGCGCTTCCGCCACCGGCGCCATGTGCGCCTGCTGGCGGTACAGCCGGATGTCCACCGGCACGCGCCAGCCGCCCGCGCCGGCGTCGACCAGCGTGCCGCTGCGCAGGTCTTCGGCCACCAGGCTCATCGGCAGCCATGCGAGGCCACGGCCTTCGAGTGCCATGGTGCGCAGCAGCGCGGCATGGTGGGCCGTGAAAACGATCGACAGCGACGCAGCGAAGTCCTTGCCGAATTCGCTGTCCTGCATGGCCCGCATGATCCGGCCCAGTCCCGAGGCATCGCTGTAGGCCAGCACGGAAGGCGACTGGCCTGCGCCCAGCACATGCAGCGGAGCGCCGTTTGCATCGGGCGCGCTCACGGGCACCAGCACGTCTTCGCTCAATCGCTGAACGGGGTAGCCGGTGTCGTCGAGCCGCCCCGGCGCGCCTGCGTGTCCGTGGCACAGCACGAACTGCACGCGGCGCTGCAGCATCAGGTCTTCGCAGGCGTACGAGCTGTCGGAAACGGTCTGGATCGGGCCCATGCTCAGGCGCGACTCCACGCTGCCCAGCCATCGCGGGAAGAAGGTGAGCGACAGCACGTGCGTGGCGGCGAAGCTCAGGCTGGCGGCATCCAGGTCGTGCGCGGCGCGGGCCTTGATGCGGGCGGCTTCGAGGCCCGCGAGCACTTCCTGCAGCAGGGGCTGAAAGCGCTTGCCCGCCGCCGTGAGCGCGGTCGGGTGCCCGCTGCGGTCGAACAGGTCGACGCCCACCCACTCCTCCAGCGAGCGGATGTGGCGGCTGAAGGCGGGCTGCGCAATGGAGCGCGCCTGCGCGGCACGCGAGAAATTGCCGGACTCGGCCAGGGCCAGGAAATCTTCCAGCCATTCGAGGTCGAGGGGTCGGTTGCCGGGGCCCATGCGCAGCGCAGTTGAATAGTTGTATGCGATTCGAGTATTGGACGGCTCGCGCCCCGCCGGCAAAAGATGCACCCATTCCTGCACCTTGAACCACAACGGAGACACAGCATGCCTTCCATCGCGAATTATCGCGGGATCATCCCCGCCATTTCCTGCCCCTTCACGGCCGACCACCGCATCGACGAGCCGGCGCTGCGCAAGCTGGCCTCGTGGCTGGCCGGCCATGACGGCGTGGTGGCGATCATGACCAATGGCCACACCGGCGAAGTGTTTTCGCTGACGCCCTCGGAGCGCGCCGAGGTGACGCGCATCGTGGCCGACGAACTGCGCGGCCGCACGCCGGTGATCTCGTCGATCGTGTGCGAAGGCCTGGCCGAGGCCGCCGAGCATGCACGCGCCGCGCAGGCTGCCGGCGCGGTGGCGCTCGACGTGATGCCGCCGCACCACTGGCTGCGCTTCGGTTTCACGCCCGGCCATGCGCTGCAGTACTTCGAGGCCATCCACCGCGCCGCGCCGGAGCTGGACCTGGTCTGCCACGTGTATCCGGCCTGGACGCGCGCCTCTTACTCGTCGCAGCTGCTGGCCGAGCTGGCGCGCCTGCCCTACCTGCAGGCCTTCAAGGTAGGCCAGCGCGACATGAACAAGTACGCCCGCGACATCCAGGCGATCCGCGAGGCCGATGCATCGAAGGCCATCCTGACCTGCCACGACGAGTACCTGCTGGCCTCGATGGTGCAGGGCGTGGACGGCGCGCTGGTCGGCTTCGCGACCTTCATTCCGCAATTGATCATCGACCTGTGGAATGCGGTGAAGGCCGGCGATCTGAAGAAGGCGATGGCGGTGCAGGCGCTCATCACGCCGCTGAAAGATGCGGTGTACGGCGGCGGCGAGCCGACCGGCGAGGCGCACGCGCGCATGAAGGGCGGCATGTTCCTGGCCGGCGTGCTCGACAACGCCACCGTGCGCCCGCCGACGGAAGCGCCGAATGCGCGCGAGATGGATGCATTGCACGCCGCCGTGCAGCAGGCCGGCCTGTCGAAGCGCTGAGCCCACGGGGCCGCGACACCCGCGATGCCCCGATGAAAAACCACAAGGAGACAAGAGACATGCAACGCAACCATTTCCTGCGGGCCACGCTGGCCGCCCTTGCACTGGCCGCGGCATCCACCGCCGGCTTCGCCCAGACCTGGCCAAGCCGCCCGGTGCGCATGGTGATTCCGTTTCCGCCGGGCGGCACGCTCGACACCATCGGCCGCCTGCTGGCGCAGAAGCTCGGCGAGCAGACGGGCCAGAGCTTCATCGTGGAGAACCGCGCGGGCGGCAACGGCGTCATCGGCGCCGACGTGGTGTCGAAGGCGCCGGCCGACGGCTACACGCTGCTGTTCAACGCCTCGACCTTCACGACGGCGCCGATGACCATGAAGGCCGTGCCGTACGAGGTGGTGAAAGACTTCACTCCGGTGGCGCTGGTGGCCAAGGCGCCGCTGTCGGTGGCCGTCAACAAGAACCTGCCGGTGACGGACGTGAAGTCGCTCATCGCGTACGCCAAGGCGCACCCGGGCAAGATGACCTTCGCAGTGGGCTCCATCGGATCGGCCGGCCACCTGTCGACCGAACTGCTCAAGCGCGCGGGCGGCGGGCTCGACTACCTGATCGTGCCGTACAAGGGCACGGCGCCCGCGTTCCAGGACCTGATCGGCGGGCAGATCGACGGTTTCATCGACCCCATCCTCGGCTCGCTGCAGTACCACAAGAGCGGCATGGTGAAGGTGATTGCCGTGACCTCGGCCACGCGCGCCGCGAGCCTGCCAAACGTGCCTACCGTGGGCGAGAGCATCCCGGGCTACGAGTTCTACAGCTGGTATGGCCTGTGGGGGCCCGCGAAGCTGCCGGCCGCCGTCACGCAGCGGCTGAACGCCGAGGTCAACAAAGCACTGGGCACCGACATGCGCGAGACGCTGGGTGCGCAGGGCCTGCTGCTGACACCGGGCAGCGTCGAAGACTTCGTGAAGTTCCAGGCCGAGGACATGGCGCGCTCGAAGAAGATCATCGTGGAGGGCAACATCCATGTCGAATGAGGCTGCCCCGCATGCGGTGGTGACGGGCAGCAGCGGCGGCATCGGCCGCGCCATCGCGTTGCACCTGCTGGAAGCGGGCTGGCGCGTGAGCGGGCTCGATCTGGCCGCGCCCACGTTGTCTCACGCGGGCTTCGTGCATGTAGCCGTCGACCTGTGCGATGCCGACGCCATCGCGCGCACGGCCTCCGCGCTCCAGAACGTCGATGCGCTGGTGCATGCAGCCGGCGTGCTGCGCGTCGGCCCGCTGGGCTCGCTCGACCACGCGGGCGGCGAGCTGATGTGGCGCCTGCACGTCGACGCCGCCACGCGGCTGGCCGATGCGCTCGTGCCCGCGATGGCCGCGCGCGGCCACGGCCGCGTCGTGTTCGTCGGCAGCCGCGTCGCGCAAGGCCTGCCCGGTCGCGGCCAGTACGCCGCGACCAAAGCAGCGCTGATCGCGCTCGCGCGCAGCTGGGCGGCGGAGGTCGCGGCCCAGGGCGTGACCGTCAACGTGGTGTCGCCCGGCGCCACGCAGACCTCGATGCTGCAGGACCCGGCCCGCGCGGGCAGCGCGCCGCGCATGCCGCCCATCGGCCGGCTGATACAGCCCGAGGAAATCGCTGCGCTCGTGGGCTTTCTTCTGTCGCCGCCGGCGGCGGCCATCACGGGGCAGGACGTCGCCATCTGCGGCGGCTCGTCGCTGCACCGCTGAACGTCTTTCGCTTTCTCCATCCCCCGAACCCGACCATGAAAATCGTCAACATCCTCGAATCCACCCGGCCCATCAAGTCGGACATCCGCAACGCCTACATCGACTTCTCGAAGATGACCCTGAGCCTCGTGGCCGTGGTCACCGACGTGATCCGCGACGGCAAGCCCGTCATCGGCTATGGCTTCAACTCCAACGGCCGCTACGGCCAGGGCGGGCTGATCCGCGAGCGCTTCCTGCCGCGCCTGCTCGAAGCCGAGCCCGCGTCGCTGCTCGACGAAACCGGCGACAACCTCGATCCGCACAAGATCTGGGCCCGCATGATGATCAACGAGAAGCCCGGCGGCCACGGCGAGCGCTCGGTGGCCGTGGGCACCATCGACATGGCGGTGTGGGACGCCACCGCCAAGATCGCGGGCAAGCCGCTCTACCAGCTGCTGGCCGAGCGCTACGGCAACGGCACGCCGAACCCGCGCGTGTTCGTCTACGCGGCGGGCGGCTACTACTACCCCGGCAAGGGCGTGGAAGGCCTGCAGCGCGAGATGACCAGCTACCTTGAGCGCGGCTACTCGGTGGTGAAGATGAAGATCGGCGGCGCCACGCTCGCTGAAGACTGCGAGCGCATCGAATCTGTGCTGAAGATCCTCGGCCCCGGCCAGCAACTGGCGGTGGATGCCAATGGCCGCTTCGACCTGAAGACCGCCGTCGACTACGGCCGCGCACTGTCGCAGTACCCGCTGTTCTGGTACGAGGAAGCCGGCGATCCGCTCGACTACGAGCTGCAGGCGAAGCTCGGCGAGGTGTACGCCGGCCCCATGGCCACGGGCGAGAACCTGTTCTCGATGCAGGACGCGCGCAACCTCATCCGCCATGGCGGCATGCGGCCGGACCGCGACTGGCTGCAGTTCGACTGCGCGCTGAGCTACGGGCTGGTGGAGTACCTGCGCACGCTCGACATGCTGAAGGCGCACGGCTGGTCGCCCTCGCGCTGCATTCCGCACGGCGGCCACCAGATGTCGCTGGCGATTGCGGCCGGCCTCGGGCTCGGCGGCAACGAGAGCTACCCCGACCTGTTCCAGCCCTACGGCGGCTTCCCCGATGGCGTGAAGGTGGACAACGGCTACGTCACGCTGCCGCCGCTGCCGGGCATCGGCTTCGAGGGCAAGGCCGATCTCATTGCGGAGATGCGGGCGCTTGCGAGCTGACGAAAGAAAGTCTCAGGGCTGGAAGCCGGAGCGCCGAACCACTGGCTCCCACTGCGCGCGAAAGGCCTTCAGCATCTGCGCGGTCTCGGCCGCATTGCTGATCACGGGCGTGATGTATAGCGCGTCGGCCGCCTTCTGCAGGCCCGGGTCTTTCATGACGTCGCGGATCGCGTTGGCCAGCAGTTGCACCTTGGCGTTCGGCATGGTGCTGGGCGCGAAGAAGGTGTTCCAGCCGTCGGCATCGATCTTCATGCCGGCCTCGCGGAAGATGGGAATGTTGGGCGCGAAGCTCGCGCGCTTCTTGCCCGAGG
This sequence comes from Variovorax sp. OV084, assembly GCF_900111625.1. Classification (NCBI taxonomy): domain Bacteria; kingdom Pseudomonadati; phylum Pseudomonadota; class Betaproteobacteria; order Burkholderiales; family Comamonadaceae; genus Variovorax; species Variovorax sp. OV084. The sequence continues at coordinate 432,281 of NZ_FOII01000005.1, forward strand.
TGGCCAGGATGCGGATCTTGCCGGCCACGTGCTGGGGATAGAGCGAATCGAGCGTGTCGATGGCAATGGGCAGGCTGCCGCCGCTCAGGTCGGCCGCCAGCGGCGCCGAGCCGCCGTAGCCCTTGATCTGCGGCTGCACGCTCAGCGCATCGCCCACCATCAGGCCGAAGAAGTGAGGCAGGCTGCCAGTGGCGGGCACGCCGAAAATCGCCTCTTCCGGATGTGCCCACAGCCGGCTTACGAGAAACATCGCGCGGTCGAGCTGGAGCTTGTTGCCGACCGCCAGCGCAAAGTCGTAGCTGCTGACTTGCGACACGGGCACGAAGTCCTTGTCGGGGTCATAGCCCGCGTCCTTGAAGACCAGCGGCGCGACCACCATCACGGCGGGGTTGCCGAGCATCAGCACGTTCTGCCCCGCGGGGGCGCGCTTTACTTCCTTGGCCGCGAGCCGGCCGCCCTCGCCCGGACGATTTTCCACGCTCACCTGAACGCCGAGCTTGGGCGTCAGCCGCTCGGCGATCAGGCGCGCGATGCGGTCGGTGCTGCCGCCCGGCGCATAGCCGACCACGAGGGTGAGCGGCCCGCCGTCCAGCGCCTGGGCGTGGACCATGGGAGCGCAAGCGGCCAGGGCAATGCCCCACGCCATGATGAGCTTGCGCCTGGAAAGGAATGCGGGCATCGGATCTCCTGCGAGCGGTTGTCGTGAACGGGGGCGCGCGAGTTTTCACGGCGAAAATCGCGCGCCAAGACTGTTTCCGTTCGTTCAAATTTGTTACCGGTTTATACGTATGGGCAAACAGTTGATCTAATCAACTACCAGTGCTCCGAGGCGGGCGAACCACACTCCCCATCCCATTTTTCATACGTATGCAACAAGCTTTTCCCGATGCAGCAGCGTTGCGCGCGCCCCGTTCCCTGAACGACCTGCTGCTGTACCGCCTGGCACGAGCCATGCGCTCGGGCAACGGCATGGCGACCCGCCTGGTCGAAGGAGGCTTCGGCATCACGCGCCGCGAGTGGGGAATGATCGCCACGCTGGCGCAGGAGGGCGAGATGACTGCGTCGACGCTGGCCACGCACCTGCACCTGGACCGCGTGCGCACCTCGCGCGGACTGCGCAGCCTGGTCGAGAAGAAGCTGGTGGTGCGGCGGCAGGACGCTCAGGACCGCCGCGAAGTGCACGTGCGGCTGAGTGCTTCGGGCCAGCAGTTGTTCGGCAGGCTGTTTCCCCGGATCGCGGGGCTGAACACCGAATTGCTCGAAGGCATCGAGCCTGCGGATCTCGATGTCTTTCTTCGCTGCCTGCAGCACCTGGAACAACGCGGAGAGCAGTTGCTCGTGCAGGGCGTTGTCATGGAGAAGGCGGACCGGCGCTCGGGGGGCACGCGGCACCGGTGGCCGGAACGCGGAGGTTGAGTCAGGCCTTCACGTCCAGCATGCTGCCGATCGAAGTGCTACCAGCGTTGGCGCGCTGCGATGTGCTGCTGCCGCTGCTGCTGCTCTCTTCCATTGAAGCCATCGCGCTCTTTTGAACGCTGGCCGTGCGCAGCGCGTTCATCTGCTGCTGCAGCATGGCAAGCCGGGCCGCCAGCGCTTCGAGCTGCAGCCGGATCGCATCGCGTGCATCGCCCTCGGGCGTGCCGAGCAGCTGGCCCTGCGTTTCCGCGATCTGCTTCTGAGTCGTCGTGATCTGGCGCTGGATCTTCGCGATTTCGGCGTTGACGTCGCCTCCGCTTCTGGCGCTGCCGGTCGCACTGATGGCATTCAGCATCTGGGTCCCCTGTTGTGTCCTCAGGAGGGTTATCGGCAACCGAGGCGAAAACTGAAGGGCCTTGCATGACCGCGATCGCGAACTAGACTGAACATGAGGGCACCCGCGGTGCCGGGGGCCAAGGAGCCTGCCATGTACAAGCGTGTTCTTGTCGCAACCGACGGCTCCGCGCTGTCGGAGCAAGCAGTCAACGCCGCCATCGACCTGGCCCTGTTGACCAACGCGGAACTGGTGAGCGTCACCGTCGCGCACATCGAGCCGGTCGGCTACTTCGAAGGCTCGATGATGCTGAGCCAGCGGGACATCCAGGCCTCCCAGGAGCATACGGACCGCGCCGCGCAGCAACTGGTCGACAAGGTCGTGGCCACTGCGGTCGCCAAGGGCGTCCGCAATCCGCAGGCCATCGTCATGAAGTCGAACCAGGTGGCCGAGGCCATCATCACGACCGCGAAGAACCAGCAGTGCGACCTGATCGTGATGGCCTCGCACGGACGGCGCAGCCTGGCGCGCCTGCTGATGGGCAGCGAGACGCTGCATGTGCTGACGCACTCGCACATTCCGGTGCTGGTGCTGCGCTAACGCGGCGGCGCGACCTTTCGCAGGCATTCCATAAGTAGCTGACTGGCGGGCGTCTGCGAACGCCCCCGCAGCGTGATGATGCCCACCGGCGGAAGCTCGATCGGCACGTTGATCTTCAGGATGCACAGCTGCCCCTGCTTCGCGAAGTGCCGTGCGACGCTTCGCGCGAGGAACCCCACGGCCGGCCGCTCATGCATGACGGACAGCGTGACAAGAAACGACGCTGTCTCGACGATGTCCGCCGGCGGCACGAGGCGGTGCTTGTAGAACATCTGGGCCAGCTTCGAGCGCGATGAAGCCCACGGCGGGGGCACCACCCAGGGCAGCTCGGCGAGCATCTTCCAGCTTGGCCTGGCAGCCTCCGCCAACGGGTGGCCGGGGCTCACCACGATGCACATCTGCTCCGTGTAGAGGGCTTCGGTCTCCAGGTCCGGCGAGGCATAGCCGGGCTCCAGCCGGCCGACGATCAGGTCGAGTTCGCCCACGCGCAGACGAGGCAGCAGCCGCGTGAGATCGCCCTCTTCCACCATCACGGTGGTCAGTGCCGACTGCTTCTTGAGCTGCTGGATGGCCTTGACGAGCAGGCTCGGCGTGGCCACCACCATCGCGCCCACGCTGGTGCGGCCTGCGCCGCCGCTGGCCACGGCATCGATCTCGTCGCGCGTGCGCTGGTAGTCGGCCAGCACCGAGCGCGCAAAGCGCACCACCGTGACGCCGAAGGGCGTGGGCTCGGTGCCGCGCGTGGAGCGCGTGAACAGTTTCAGATCGAACATGCGCTCGATCTCTGCCAGCATCTTCGAAACGGCCGGCTGCGTGATCGAAAGAAACTCCGAGACCCGCCCGAGGTGGCGAAACTCGTCCAGCGCCACCAGCAGTTGCAGATGACGCAGCTTGAGGTTGGAACGAAGAACGCGGTCGATCTGGCTCATGGCGCTTTGAGCGGGCTTTCTTCTTCATAACCTGGAGCTCATGAAGAGAGTCCGCTATTTCATTGGATGGCAATGATTGTCTCCGGAAGAATCCGCTGTGCTTGCCGAACAACGATTTCTGGAGACAACGATGAAAACCCCTCGCAACATGGCGCGGCGCCAGCTCGTGCTGGGCGGCCTCGGCGCCGCAGCTCTCGCCACCGCCCCCGCTCGCGCGCTGGCCGCCGACTACCCCGAACGCCCCCTCACGTTCATCTGCCCGTGGCCCGCGGGCGGCACGGCCGACCGGTCGATGCGCATCATCTGCCAGATCGCCGCACGCGAACTCGGGCAGCCCATTGCGCTGGAGAACCGCGCAGGTGCCTCGGGAATGATCGGCACCAAGGCGCTGGCCTCGGCTCGGCCCGACGGCTACACGATCGGCCAGATACCGATTTCGGTCACGCGCTTCTCCCAGATCGGCACGGTGCAGCTCGATCCACTGAAAGACCTCACCTACCTTGCGCGCACTTCGGGCCAGACCTTCGGCATCGCGGTGCCGGCACGCTCGCCGTTCAAGTCGCTGCGCGACGCCGTGGCGCAGGCCAAGGCCCATCCCGGCACCGTCACCTACGCACACGCCGGTATCGGCGGCGCAACGCACGTGGGCATGGAGCAGTTCGCGCAGGCCGCCGGCGTGAAGTTCAACGCCATCGCCTACAAGGGCGGCTCGGCCGCGCTGCAGGACGTGCTGGGCGAACAGGTCGACATGCTGGCCGACAGCAGTTCGTGGGCGCCGCACGTCGAAAGCGGCAAGCTGCGCCTGCTCGCCACCTGGGGCGAAGCGCGCACGCCGCGCTTCAAGGACACGCCCACGCTCAAGGAGCTCGGCTTCGACGTGGTGGTGGAAGCGCCCAACGGCATCGGTGCACCCAAGGGCCTGCCTGCCGCAGTCGAGAAGCGGCTGCGCGATGCGTTCCGCACGGCCGTCAACAGCGAAGAGTTCCGCAAGGTGGCGGAAAGCATCGATGCGCCGGTCATGTACCAGGACGGCCCCGAATACCAGAAGTACGTGCAGACCGTGTACCGGCAAGAGACCGACCTGATCCGCAAGCTCAACCTCAAGGAACTGATGGAAAAGGGCTGATGAAGCCCTCGCCCACCGGTATCCGAACCTGCTCGAAGCAACCCCAAGCCACGCCATGAACGACAGCCCCCTGCTTCGCCTGCACTCGAACGACAACGTGCTGGTCGCCAAGAGCGCCATTGCCCTGGGCGAAACAATCGCCGAGTTCGGCGTGCGCGCCAGGGCCCAGATTCCCGCCGGCCACAAGATCGCGTCGCGCGCCATCGCGGCCGGCGAGGAAGTGAAGAAGTACGACACGGTGATCGGCGTGGCCTCGCGCGACCTGCAGGCCGGCGACTATGTGCACAGCCACAACCTCACGCTGGTCGACAGCTACCGCGACCCGGCCTTCTGCCAGGACGTGCGCCCGGTGGACTTCGTGCCGGTTGCCGAACGCGCGACCTTCATGGGCTTCGAGCGGCCCGGCGGCGGCGTCGGCACGCGCAACTTCATCGGCATCCTGTCGTCGGTGAACTGCTCGGCCACGGTCATCAAGCGCATCGCCGCGCACTTCACGCCCGAGCGCATGGCCGCCTTTCCCAACGTGGATGGCGTGGCCGCCTTCGCGCAGACCAGCGGCTGCGGCATGTCATCGCCGAGCGAACATTTCGACGTGCTGCGCCGCACACTGGCGGGCTATGCGCGCCATCCGAATCTGGCCGGCGTGCTGATCGTCGGCCTGGGCTGCGAACGCAACCAGGTCGATGCGCTGGTCGATTCGCAAGGGCTCGAAGCGGGCCGCCTGATGCGCACGCTGGTGATGCAGGAGGTGGGCGGCACGCGCCAGACCATCGAGGCCGGCATCCGCGCAATCGAAGAAATGCTGCCCGAGGCCAATGCCGCACGGCGCACGCGCGTCGGCGCGCACCATCTGAAGATAGGGCTCGAATGCGGCGGCTCCGACGGCTTCTCGGCCATCACCGCCAACCCCGCGCTCGGCGCGGCGATGGACGTGCTGGTGCGCCACGGCGGCACGGCCATCCTGTCGGAAACGCCCGAGATCCACGGCGTGGAATTCATGCTCACGCGCCGCGCCGTAACACCCGAGGTCGGGCAGAAGCTGCTCGACCGGCTGGCTTGGTGGGAGCGCTACGCGGCCGGCCAGAACGCGCAGTTCAACGGCGTGGTGGGCCACGGCAACCAGGTCGGCGGACTGGCCAACATCTTCGAGAAATCGCTGGGCTCTGCGATGAAGGGCGGCACCACGCCGCTTCGCGCGGTGTACGAATACGCCGAACCCATCGACGAGCCTGGCTTCGTCTTCATGGACTCGCCGGGCTATGACCCGGTGGCCGCAACGGGGCAGATCGCCAGCGGCGCGCAGTTGATCTGCTTCACCACCGGACGCGGCTCGATGTTCGGCAGCAAGCCCGCGCCGACGATCAAGCTCGCGAGCAACACGCCGATGTTTCGCCGCCTGGAGGAAGACATGGACATCAACTGCGGCGTGGTGATCGACGGCGAACTCTCCGTGCCCGAACTGGGCCAGCAGATCTTCGAGCAGATCCTGCGCCACGCTTCGGGCGAGCCGACCAAGAGCGAGACGCTCGGACTGGGCGACCACGAGTTCGTGCCCTGGCACCTGGGCATCGTGAGCTGACCGCCTTCTTTTCTCCTTTCTCCTTCTCTCCATGCCCCTGACCCTTTCGCGCCCCGACCTGCAACGCACGGCCAACTTCATCGCCGGCGAATGGTTGCGCTCCGCTTCCGGCCGCACGCTCGATGTGACCGATCCGGCCACCGGCGCCCTCATCGCGCAGGTACCCGACTCCAGCGCAATCGACGCGCACGCAGCCGTCGATGCCGCGCATACCGCCTTTCCCGCCTGGCGCAAGACGCCCACCAAGCAGCGCGCGCAGATCCTCAAGCGCTGGAACGATCTCGTGATGGCGCACCAGGAAGACCTGGGGCGGCTCATCTCGCGTGAGCAAGGCAAGCCGCTGGCCGAAGGCCGCGGCGAGGTTGCCTATGCGGCCAGCTACATCGAATGGTTTGCCGAGGAAGCCACGCGCGCCAACGGCGACGTCATTCCGGCGCCCGTGCCGGGCCGGCGCATGTTCGCGCTGCGCGAACCGGTCGGCGTGGTCGCTGCGATCACGCCGTGGAATTTTCCGGCCGCGATGATCGCGCGCAAGATCGCGCCGGCGCTTGCCGCGGGCTGCACTGTAGTGTGCAAGCCGGCCGAGGACACGCCGCTGACTTCGCTCGCGCTTGTGGCCCTTGCCGCGGAAGCCGGCGTACCGCCGGGCGTGCTGAACATCGTCACCGCATCGCGCGAGCGCACGCCCGAAGTGGTCGATGCCTGGCTCGACGATGTGCGCGTGCGCAAGATCACTTTCACCGGCTCCACGCCCGTCGGCAAGCACCTCGCGCGCCGTTCGGCCGACACGCTCAAGAAGCTGTCGCTCGAACTCGGCGGCAATGCGCCGTTCATCGTGTTCGAAGATGCAGACATCGAGGCCGCGGTGGAAGGCCTGATGGCCGCCAAGTTCCGCAACGGCGGCCAGACCTGCGTGTGCCCGAACCGCGTCTTCGTGCATGAGGCAGTGCACGAACGTTTTTCCGAACTGCTGGTTGCACGCGTGGCGGCATTGCGCGTCGGACCTGCCGGCGATGCGGCCTCGCAGATCGGGCCGATGATCAATGCACGCGCAGTCGAGAAGATCGAGCGGCACGTGCAGGATGCAGTGGCGCGCGGCGCGCGCGTGCTCACCGGCGGCACACGGCTGCCCGAGCTCGGCTCGAACTACTTCGCACCGACCGTGCTCGCCGATACAGACGCCACCATGGCCTGCGCCTGCGAAGAGACCTTCGGCCCGGTCGCGCCGCTGACGCGCTTCTCGAACGAGGCCGAGGTGATCGCGCAAGCAAACGACACGCCCTTCGGCCTGGCCGCGTATTTCTATTCACGCGACGTGCGCCGCATCTGGCGCGTGGCCGATGCGCTGGAGACCGGCATCGTCGGCATCAACGAAGGCGCGCTGGCAGCCGAGGCCGCGCCCTTCGGCGGCGTGAAGGACTCGGGCTACGGCCGCGAAGGCTCGGTCCACGGGCTTGACGACTACCTGCACACCAAGTACGTGTGCCAGGGGCAGCTGGACTGACGGCCGGCGCCCATCCATCACCACTCTTCGACAGATCCCACATGCCCGCTCACAACCCCTTCAAGGCGGCCCTGGCCGCAAACCAGCCGCAGGTCGGCCTCTGGCTCTCGATGGCCGATCCGTACATGGCCGAGGTCAGCGCAACCGCCGGCTTCGACTGGCTGCTGATCGACGGCGAACACGCCCCCAACGACTTGCGCTCGACGCTGGCCGCGCTGCAGGCGGTGGCGCCGCATCGGGCCCAGCCGGTGGTGCGCGCCGTGCAGGGCGACACCGCGCTCATCAAGCAGCTGCTCGACATCGGCGCGAAGAACCTGCTGGTGCCGATGGTCGACACCGCCGGGCAGGCGCGTGCGCTGGTGTCTGCCACACGCTATCCACCGCGCGGCATTCGCGGCGTGGGTAGCGCAGTCGGACGCGCGTCGCAGTGGAGCGCGCGCACCGACTACCTCGACGCAGCCGACGACGAAGTCTGCCTGCTGGTGCAGGCCGAGACGGTGCAGGCGCTGGACAACCTCGCGTCGATCTGCGAGGTCGACGGCGTGCACGGCGTGTTCATCGGCCCGGCCGACCTCGCGGCCTCGATGGGCCATCGCGGCCGGCCCGGCCACCCCGAGGTGCAGGCAGCCATCGAAGGTGCGATGCGGACTATCGTGGCCTCAGGCAAAGCCGCCGGCACGCTGACCTCCGATCCGAAGCTGGCGCGCCGCTACCTCGAACTCGGCTGCACCTTCGTCGCCGTCGGCGTCGACGTGCTGCTGTACGCGGGCGCCGCGCGCAAGTTGGCGGCCGACTTCCTCGGTGCGCCGGTTTCTACTCCCGTGCCGCCTGAATCGCGCGGGGCGTACTGAGTCACGGCGGCAGTTAGCGAGATAGAGAACCCCTCGCTACGAGGAAGCAGAAGCCACGCGCGCAGTTCCCGCCCGAAACGCGTCCTCGACCGCCGCCGCGTCCGGCGCGCCATCGAGCTGCGCCCGGAAACGATGTTCGGAGAACAGGCGGGCCATCAGCGCGAGCAACTGCAGATGATCGTCCTTGGTGCCGTCCTCCGGCACCATGATGGCCAGCATTTGGGAGACCGGCTTGCCGTCCAGGGCATCGAAGGCAATCGGCCGCCTGGTGCGAATGAACAGGGTGATCGGCCGCTCGATGCCGTCGATGCGTGCGTGTGGAATCGCGAATCCGTTGCCGAGGGCGGTCGATCCAGCCTGTTCACGTCGACACAACGCGCGAAAAACCGGTGCCGGGTCGAGGCCGCGAGCACCGCAGATCGTCGCCGCAACAAGCTCGAGCGCGTGCGTTCGATCCCGGACATCGGCGTCGAACAGGATGTCCTGCGGTTGCAGCCAGGCGGCAATCTGCGCGATGTCGTGTGTCATCGAATCGTCTCCTCGAATTTCATGAAAATGCGCCCGGTTGGAGCGCATCTACCGCAGTTCGTCCAGACGCAACACGTAGCGGTGCGATCCGAGGTTGCGCAGTTGCGGCGAACGGTGCACAAGCCCTCGATCACCGCCTTGCGCATCCACGCCACGCCCCTGAAGGAGCGCAACCGCCTGGAGCGGCATGCGCTCGAAAGGTCCTGCGAAGCACTTCGGCATCCGCAGTGCCGTGTCTGCGTGCGGAGATGCCACCCACTCGGTGCCCAGGCCGCTGTAGCTGCACAGCAGATGCAGCCCGGCATGGTCAAGGTGCCAGTTTTCATCGATGTCACAGCCGCGAACCTGCAGCGTAAGGGTCATCCGGGGGCTGCCAGTGATCAGCGCGAAGCGTGTGGCGAGCATGTCGATGTCTGCCAGCAGAGCGTCTCGCCCGGGCCCACGCGGCGTGCGGGAGGTCTTGCATGCCGCCTGCAGCGCAGCCGCCACATCGGCCGCGCGCAATTGCAGTTGCGCCGTGGGATGCCTGGCCGGAGGCAAGGCATCCAGCCATGCAGCAATCGGAGCCTGCGGTTCGCGCCGCCACAGCGCCAGGTCGATGCCCGGTTCCAGAATGCGTTCGAGCACGTCGATGTCCTGGCCGAGCAGGATCTCCGGCGGGAGCCGCAAGGGCGCTGGCCGACTCAGGCAATCGTGGACGAAGGTCTTGCCGGAATCGACCGTCGCATCGGCGACCACGCTCTCCAGGTCAGCCGCCATTGGCCAGACCACAACGCTGGAGATGCTCGCGCCAGCTTGTGAGGTGGCCGATCTCGCCATCGGGTGCGCATTCGAGCAGACAGTGCACCACGGAGGCATAGCTCTCCAGGGGCAGACGAATCATGAGACGGGCGCGCGGAGCGCCATTTGCGCACGTTGCATTCACACGCACCAGGGGCTCGCAGCGCAGCACGCCGGCACCCTTGCATGCGGCGATGCCGCGCCGCACGCGGCACGCGTCGACCGACGGCACCGTGACGTCGAGCACCTTGAAAACCGTCTCGCTCTTGGCACGCACAGTGCCTGCGTATTCCCGATAAGCGGCGTAAGCCATGAAACTCCTGCAATGGAAAAGAACACGGCATCAGTATCGGCAGGCGCGTGTGAAAACGGTGTAAACAATGCACCCTGCGGTGGAAATGCCGCGTAAATATGCTGGCTTCAGCGCTGGCCCGATCTGGAGCTGGCCGTGGACGAGCAAGAGATTTCCCAGCAACCCGGGCAGCCGTCTTGCGGAACAACGCTCAACCAGCGCGCTCCGCAATGACCGCAGGAAGCCAGGAGAACTTCGGCGCCGTCCTGGCTTTCCAGGCTCTCCTGCGCGGGATCGAGCATGGGCGTGCCGCAGCAGGACCAATGCAGGCTCATGTCAGGCAAAGCGCGAGCAGCCCGAACCCACGCTGCAGCGCGGGACCAGAGCGTTTCTCCTGGAGGCATGGTGTGCACGAAGGCGGGCCGCGGCCCGCCTGTCGCCTTGAGGATCAGAGCGTCTTCGTCAGCGTGAGGATGAAGCGCGCCTTGTTCGGCGAGTAGGTCGTCTGGCCGAAGGTGCCGAAGCCGAGGTCGACGCCCGGGTTGGC